>NZ_JAUSLT010000063.1 GCF_030646015.1 Bradyrhizobium sp. | reverse complement strand
TGCGGTCGCCAGCAGATCGGGATCGGCGAATTTGTGCCCGACCCGGGCCTCGATCGCGGCGGTGGCGGCCCTGGCGCTGACCTTGCTGCGCTTCTTCTTCACCGCCACTTCGCTGCCGGCGTCGGGCTGGGGGCGCGCTTCGCCGGACACGGACGAGGTCTGGAGATCAGGCGATTCGTCGTTCATCGCACGATTGAAAATATGCGATTCCAGCGCACCGCAGTCGGCCAGCGCCAGAACATCCAGGCGTGTTCGCCCTCGGCAATGGAGAAGAAAATCATCTGGGCGCGGCCGACGATGTTCTCGAACGGCACGTAGCCCACCGCCGACAATACCCGGCTGTCGGTGGAGTTGTCGCGGTTGTCGCCCATCATGAAGAGGTGGCCGGCCGGCACGGTATAGACCGTGGTGTTGTCGTAGAATCCGTTGTCGACGCAATCCAGCGACTCATAGGTGACGCCGTTCGGCAGCGTCTCCTTCCAGCGCTTGACCCGCGCCGTGGCGTCGGACGACCCGCAGGGGTCCTCGCCGATGAAGTCGCTGAGCCGCTCGCGCTTGACCGGCGCTTCGTTGATGTAGAGCAGGCCCTCCTTCATCTGGAGGCGGTCGCCGGGCAGCCCGATCACGCGCTTGATGTAGTCGGTGGAATCGTCCTTCGGCAGGCGGAACACGATGATATCGCCGCGCGCCGGCTCGGAGCCGAAGATGCGTCCGGAAAACAACGGCGGCGACAACGGGATCGAATAGTGGCTGTAGCCGTAGGAATATTTCGAGACGAACAGGTAATCGCCGACCAGCAGCGTCGCCTTCATCGATCCCGAGGGGATGTTGAAGGGCTGAAACAGGAAGGTGCGGATCACGAGGGCGATCAGGAGCGCATGGATGACGACGCGGATGGTTTCACCCAAGCCGCTTTCAGTTTTTGTGCCGGATGTCACGCTCATCGCTTTCCCAATTTCCGTCGCGATCGACGCGCGGTGGCAGAGCATTTTCCTCACGCGAATCGCTTTTCGCTTCGCGTCAAGAAAATGCTCTTGATTCTGATATTGTGGACCAGTCCCGGCGCTGGCCTGAACTCGCCCTGTTCGATATCCCTGCGGCGTTTTAGACGGTTGTTCGCAGCCGCGCAATCAACGGTCGCATCAAAACTTGCTAATCCATTGAGTTGGCGAGGATTTTTAGTTTTGCACCGGACCGCGGAAGATGCCGGCGCCGGCGCCTCAGGCTTTGACCGGATTGACCGCCGAAATTATGACGAAGGCCTGCGCCAGCGGCCAATCGTCGGTAATCGACAGATCGATTCGTGCCACCAGGCCCTCCGGCGTCAGCGCCTGAAGCCTGGCCAGCGCCCCGCCGGTCAGCTGCATGGTCGGCCGCCCCCCCGGCAGGTTGACCACCCCCATATCCCGCCACCAGACGCCCCGGCGGATCCCGGTGCCCAGCGCCTTGGAACAGGCCTCCTTGGCGGCAAACCGCTTGGCATAGGTCGCCACCACCATTTTCTCGCTATTGGCGCGGCGCCCGGCCCGGGCGCGCTCGGCGTCGGTGAAAACCCTGTCGAGGAAGCGGTCGCCGTGGCGCTCGATCACCTTGGCGACCCGGCGGATGTCGATCAGGTCGGAGCCGATGCCGATGATCATGCCCTGCCCGTCCGCCTCTTGGCATCGCCGCTTGCGAGCTTCGCGCGCCCGCGGTCCATCGCCGCCCGCATGGTCCGGACGGTCTCCCCGAGCCCGACGAACAGCGCCTCCCCGATCATATAGTAGCCGATGTTCAGCTCCATGATCTCGGGCACGGCCGCGATCGTCTCCGCGGTCGCATAATCGAGGCCGTGGCCGGCATGGACCTCGAGGCCTGCCGCGCGCGCCAGTGCGGCGCCGGCGACGATGCGCTGCCATTCGGATTCCGCTTTTGCGGCGTGGCCGTCGACGACGGCATCGCACCAGGCGCCGGTGTGGATCTCGATGACCGGCGCACGCAGCCTGGCGGCCATTTCGATCTGGGCGGGGTCGGCGGCGATGAATAGCGACACCCGCACCCCGGCATCGTTCAGGCGCGCGATGAACGGCGCCAGCGCATTGTGCTGCCCGACCACGTCGAGGCCGCCCTCGGTCGTCAGTTCCTCGCGGCGTTCCGGCACCAGGCACACCGCGTGCGGTTTGGTCGCCAGCGCGATCCGCAGCATGTCCTCGGTCGCCGCCATCTCGAAGTTCAGCGGCTTGGAAATCTCCGCCTTCAGCCGCGCCATGTCGTCGTCGCGGATGTGGCGGCGATCCTCGCGCAAATGCGCGGTAATGCCGTCGGCGCCGGCTTCGATCGCGACCAGGGCCGCACGCACCGGATCCGGCCGCTCGCCCGCCCTGGCGTTGCGAAGGGTGGCGACGTGGTCGACATTGACGCCGAGACGCAGGGGGGGAGCAGGCATGCGGACTTCCGACGCAGTTTGGAGGACGACAAAGACACTCGAACCGTCACGCGCGGGCAAAAGCGCGAAGCGCGTCTTCACCCAATATACCCGCGTATCCATCTTCTTCGTAAAGATGGATTGCCGGGTCAAGCCCGGCAATGACGAGCTTGGTTATCCATTGACGCGGTCGACCCGTGCGACGACGGCCTTGGCGCGCAACTGGGCGATGATAGCGCTGAGATGCTTCAGGTCATAGACCTCGAGATCGACGGTGAGCTCGGTGAAGTCGGGCGAACGCCTGGACATGCTGATATTGTCGATATTGCCGTCATGCTCGGCGATCACGGTCGCCACCTGGGCGAGACTTCCGGGCTCGTTGACGTTGTCGATCCGGATCCGCGCCGGAAAGCGCTGCGGCATGGTCTCGTCGATGTCCCAACGCACGTCGAGCCAGCGCTCCGGCTCCTCCTCGAAATCCTTCAGCGCCGGCGACTGGATCGGATAGATCGTGATGCCCTCCCCCGGCGTCACGATCCCGACAATGCGGTCGCCCGGCACCGCGCCGCCGTTCGGCGCGAATTTCACGGGCAGGTCGGAATTGATGCCGCGGATCGGGATCACCGAGGCGGCCCGCGCCGGATGGTGCGGATCGGCTTTCAGCTTCAGCTTGACCGCGAGGCTCTTCTTGGCGCCATAGCGCACCACCCGCTCTTCCTTGTAGTCGGGGTACATCGCGCGCGCGACGTCGGAGGCCTTCATCTCGCCGCGTCCGACCGACGCCATCACGTCGTCGATCGAGGCGCGCGCCAGCCGCGGCAGCGCGCCCTTGAGCTTGTCGTCGGCGTATTCGATCTTGGCGCGCGCGAACAGCCGCTCGACGATGCGGCGGCCGAGTCCGGCATATTGATCGCGCACCGCGGTTCGGGTCGCGCGCCGGATCGCCGCCCGCGCCTTGCCGGTGACCGCCAGCGATTCCCACGCCGACGGGGGTGCTGCCTGCGCTTCCGAGGTCAGCACCTCGACCTCGTCGCCGTTCTGCAGCTCGGACGAAAGGGGTGCGAACTTGCCGTTGATCTTGCAGCCGACCGCGCTGTTGCCGACGTCGGTATGCACCGCATAGGCGAAGTCGATCACATTGGCCTCGCGCGGCAGCGCGATCAGCTTTCCCTTCGGGGTGAAGCAGAACACCTGATCGTGAAACAGCTCGAGCTTGGTATGTTCGAGGAACTCTTCCGGGTTGGCGCTGTCGGACAGGATTCCGATGGTGTGACGCAGCCAGGCGAAGGCATTGGATTCGCGCTTCAGGAGTTCGGTCGGTGATCCCACGCCATCCTTGTAGAACGCATGCGCGGCGATGCCCAGTTCCGCGATCTGGTCCATCTCCTCGGTGCGGATCTGCAATTCGACGCGCTGGTTGCCGGGACCGATCACGGTGGTGTGAATCGAGCGGTAGTCGTTCTGCTTCGGCGTCGAGATGTAATCCTTGAAGCGGCCGGGCACCACCGGCCAGGTGGTGTGCACGACGCCGAGCGCGCGGTAGCAGGCCTCGACGTCGGCCATCACGACACGGAATCCGAAGATATCGGACAATTGCTCGAAGCCGACCGACTTGCGCTCCATCTTGGTCCAGATCGAAAACGGCCGCTTGCGCCGGCCATAGACATGCGCCGTCATGCCGTTTTTCTGCAGATTCTTGGTGAGCTGGCTCTCGATCTCACCGATCAAATTGCGGTTGCGCTCTTCCAGCGCTTCCAGCCGTTGCATCACCACGGCGTGAGCTTCCGGATCGAGCATGCGGAACGAAAGGTCTTCGAGCTCCTCCCGCATCTCCTGCATGCCCATGCGGCCGGAGAGCGGCGCATAGATGTCGAGCGTCTCCTCGGCGATGCGGCGGCGCGAGTTGGGCGGCACGAATTCGAGCGTGCGCATGTTGTGCAGGCGATCGGCGAGCTTGATCAGGAGAACGCGGACGTCGTCGGCGATCGCCAGCAGCAGCTTGCGCAGGTTCTCGGCCTGATTGGCCTCGCGCGACACCAGTTCCAGCCGTTTCAGCTTGGTGAGCCCCTCCACCAGGGCGCCGATCTCGTGGCCGAAAACCTGATCGATTTCGGCGCGGGTAGCCTCGGTATCCTCGATGGTGT
>NZ_JAUSLT010000061.1 GCF_030646015.1 Bradyrhizobium sp. | reverse complement strand
GATACCGGAAGCCATGGCCTCGGTGCTGGCGAAATTCGAAGGCGATCTGCACGACGGCGACGTCGTCATCATGAACGATCCCTATCACGGCGGCATGCACCTGCCGGATATCTTCATGTTCGTGCCGATCTTCTTCGGCGGCGAACGGCATGCCTTCGCGGTGGTGATCTGCCATCACACCGATGTCGGCGGCCGGGTGCCGGGATCGAACGCGTCCGACTCGACCGAGATCTACCAGGAAGGGCTGCGCATTCCGCCGCTCAAGCTCTACGATCGCGGCGTCCTCAACACCACGCTTGAGGCGTTGATCAAGATCAACGTCCGGGTGCCGGACCGGGTCTGGGGCGATCTCTCGGCGCAGTTCGCCGCCGCCCAGGTCGGCAAGCGCGGTTTGGAAAAGTTGCTGCAGCGCTACGGCGCCGCCGAGGTCGACGCCTACATGCAGGAGCTGCTCGACTATGCCGAGCGGCTCACGCGCCGGGAAATCAAGACCTGGCCGAAGGGCACCTATCGCTTCGTCGACTACATCGACAATGACGGCTTTTCTGACACGCCGATCCCGATCAAGGTTGCCATCACCGTCAACGGCGACGGCACCCTGCTGGTCGACTACACCGGCTCCTCGCCGCAGGTGAAGGGGGCGCTGAATTCGACGCTCAGCTTTACCCATTCCCTGACTTACCTTAGCGTCCGCTGCGTGCTGGCGAAGGATGTGCCGAACAATGTCGGCCTGTTCCGCTGCATCACCGTGAAGGCGCCGGAGGCATCGGTGCTCAATCCGGTGATGCCCGCGCCTTGCGCGGCGCGTGCGCTCACCGGCTACCGGGTGTTCGATACCATGCTCGGCGCGCTCGCGCAGATCGTTCCCGACAAGGTGCCAGCGGCGGGGGACGGCGGCAACAGCGTCATTTGCATCAGCGGGCTGCGGCCCAATCGCCAGCCCTTCATCATTGTGGACATGATCTGCGGCGCGTGGGGCGGCCGGCCGGACAAGGACGGGCTCGAAGCGGTCACCAACGCCTCGCAGAACCTGTCCAACATGCCGGTGGAGGTGATGGAAGCCGAGCATCCGGTTCGTATCGAGGATTATTCCTTCGTGCCTGACAGCTGCGGGGCGGGTCAGTATCGCGGCGGCGTCGGCGTCCGCCGCAGCTATCGGATTCTGGCGCCCGAGGCGCTGCTCCAGCTGCGCACCGACCGCGTCACCTTCCAGCCCTACGGTCTGAACGGCGGCGAACCCGGCGGCTCCTCGCGGAATTTCATCGAGATCGGCAACGAGCGGAGTGCGTTGCCGGGCAAGATCACCACGACCGTCATGCGCGATACGCTGATTATTCATGAACAGGCCGGTGCGGGTGGCTTCGGCAATCCGCTGCTGCGCGAGCCGGAACAGGTGCGGGAGGATTTCCTCGACGGCAAGATCACCGCGGCGTTTGCCGACCAACATTATGCGGTGCGGTTCGGTGCGCGCGGCGCGCTGGACCTCGATGCGACCGCGCGGCTACGATCCGAGCGTGCGGCCACGCCGGAGCCATCGGGGGCCCGTCATGGAGCTTGACGTGGCATCACCAACCCCGAAGGTCGTTCGCAACCCGGAAGCCAGCCGCGCCAGGATACTGGATGCGGCGCGGATCGAATTCGTGACCCATGGCCTCAGCGGCGGACGCGTCGACCGCATTGCCGAGCAGAGCGGCGTCAACAAGAACCTGATCTATCACTATTTCGGCTCCAAGGACGCGCTTTACCTGGCGGTGCTGGAGCGGATCTATGCCGATCTGCGCGCCCGCCAGCAGGACCAGGATTTGCGGGGGCTGCCGCCGGTCGAGGGGATGAAGCGGCTGGTCAGCAATACGTTCGACCACTTCGTCGCCACCCCGGACCTGATCCGGCTGATGAGCATCGAGAACATTCATTATGCCGAGCATCTGAAGAGTTCGGGCTCGACCAAGGCATTGTACAGCGGCCTGCTCGACACCATCCGTATTCTCCTGAAGCGCGGTCAGGAGGAGGGCGTGTTTCGCGCCAATGTCGACGCGGTCGATCTCTATCTGTCGATCTCCGGGCTCGCCTATTTCTTTCTGTCCAATCAGCACACGTTGTCCTGGCTGCTCGACCGCGATCTCGCGGCGCGCCGGCGCGTGCTCAAGCGCCGTCAGCACGTCGTGGAAATGGTGCTGAGCTATCTCACGCAAGCTTCGCCGGCTGAAGCCGGCGGCGCCGACCCACAATGATCAAACCGGAGATTGGGATATGAGAAGAATATTTCTGTCGACCCTGATGCTTCTGAGTGTTGCCGCGGCCGCCGTTTCACCTGTAGCGGCACAGGACAAACTGTCGGTGCGGCTCGATTTCTCGCCGTGGGGCGTGCAGGCGGCGATGCATCTCGCGCAGAACAAGGGCTGGTTCAAGGAGGCCAAGCTCGACGTCGATATCCAGGACGGCCGTGGTTCCGGCAACACCATCCAGCTCGTCAACGCCGGGCAGGTCGATGTCGGCCAGGTGCAGGTCGGTCTGGTCGGATCGGCGCGTGCCAAGGGCGCGACCATCCGCTCGATCGCCACCTTCCAGCGCCGCACCGATCTTTGCATCCTGATCGACAAGGACTCGCCGATGGCAAAGGCCGCCGATCTGCGTGGCAAGACCGTGGTAGTGTTCGCAGCAAGCCCGTGGGCGCCCTTCATCGACACCTACCTGAAATCCGGCGGCCTGACCCGCGACGACCT
>NZ_JAUSLT010000055.1 GCF_030646015.1 Bradyrhizobium sp. | reverse complement strand
CTCGCCGGGCACCGCCACGATCGAAGTCAGCAGCGAGGCGCCGTCGCCGGACACGATGTCGGTCAGCTTCAGGCCGCCATTGCCGATTTCCGCGAGGTCGTGATCCAGCCAGTTCGCCAGCGTGGCGTTGACATAGACGAGGTCGCCGCCGGCATTGACCGAGAAGAACCCGCACGGCGCATGATCGAGATATTCGATGGCGTGCTGCAGTTCCTGGAACACGTCCTCCTGCCGTTCGCGGTCGCGGGTGATGTCGGCGATCGACCACACCGCGTATTTCGCCTCGCGCTTGCTGGCGCCGAGCGGGCGGACCCGCATCCGCAGCCAGCGGCCCTGGCTGCCATCGGAGCCGGCGATGCGGACCTCTTCCTGCTGCCGCTTGCCTTCGCGCGCCGCCTTGAGCAGGCGGAACACCGCTTCCGAGACGTCGGGATTACCGATGAAGACCCGCTCCACCGGGCGCGCGTCCTGCGCGGTCGCAGCCCCCGTCAGCGCCAGATAGGCGGCGTTGGAATAGACCACATGGCCGCGGGAATCGGTCACCGCCAGCCCGTCATAGGCGTGATCGGCAATCCGGCTCATCACCGGGTCGTCGGCGGCGCGATCGGCGAAACGGATGATGCCGGCGGCGAAGGCGAACAGGTTGAACAGTCCGACCATCGCCAGCAGCGCCAGCAGCCCGAGGATATAGGGCTGCGCCTGGGACCGGCCGATGGTCATCAGCGCGACCGCGACCGCGACGATCGCAAAGGCCACCAGCAGCACCAGAACAATGCTGCCGTTGCGCCGCGCCGGCTCCTGGGCGGCGAAGGGCTGTGGCGCGGGATCGTGGTCAGGTTCGGCGATCATGCCAGCGGATAGAGCCTGTCGACATACATGTTACGCGCCTGCGCGCGCTGCCGGGCGCGCTTTTGCCCGCCCGCTCCTGAGTGCCTGAATCGGGCCTGCCAACGCAAGGCCGTCCCATCAGCTATTTCGCCCGCCGCGATCATTTCCAGCCTGTTCCGGAGCGCCTTCTATCGCCGGTTTCACGCCTGACGGCCGGAAAACCCGCGCTTGAGGCCCATGACGTAGCCGATAATCTCGGCGACCGCATGGTAATGTTCCACCGGGATTTCGTCGTCGACATCCACGGTCGCATGCAGCGCCCGCGCCAGCGGCACGTTCTCCACGATCGGGATGTCGTGCTTGCCGGCTATTTCCCTGATCTTGAGCGCCAGCGAATCGATACCCTTGGCGACGCAGATCGGCGCCGGCATGCCACGTTCGTAGCGCAGCGCCACCGCGTAGTGGGTCGGGTTGGTGATGATCACGGAGGCCTGGGGCACCGCGGCCATCATCCGCTTCTTCGAGCGCTGCTGGCGCAGCTGCCTGAGCTTGCCCTTGATGTGCGGGTCGCCTTCGGACTGCTTGTACTCCATCTTCAAGTCCTGCAGCGACATCTTCTGCCGCTCGTACCAGGTCCGGTACTGAAAGAAGAAGTCCCCGATCGCGACCACCGCGAGCATCGCCACCACGGCGCCCATCAGTTGCAGCGTCAGGCTGGTGGTGACGACCATGATCGACGAAACGTCGAACCGCACCATCGATTCCAGGCGATAGCGCTCCGGCCACAGCACCGCCGTCATCACGGCGCCGAGCGCGATCACCTTGAAAAGGCCCTTGACGAAATTCGCCAGTCCCTGCTTGCCGAAGATCCGCTTGAAGCCGGCGCCCGGCGAGACCTTGTTGAATTTCGGCTTGATCGACTCGGCCGACCACACCAGCCGGTGCTGGATCATGTTGCCCGCGATCGCCGCAATCGCAAACATCAGGAACGGCACGCCGAGCGCCGCCATCATCGAATATCCGAGGCTCTGCGTCAGCGCCATCAGACCCGCGCCATCGGTGCGGATCATCCACGAATTGGCCACCAGATTGCGCAGCGGCGCCATGATGCCGCCGCCGATCGATCCGTGAAAGGATGACAGCACCAGCGTGGCGCCGGCGAGCACGAACCAGGTATTGACCTCCTGGCTCTTGGCGACATCGCCTTTTTCGTGGGCATCATCCAGACGTTTTTGACTGGGGTCTTCTGTTTTGTCTGAGGAGTCATTCTCATCGGACATCGATCAAGCCCTTACCTTGATGGTATCAGCTGATGCATGACGCCGATGAAGTATTCGAGGAAGGTTCCCATCATCGTGACGAGGACCAGCGCCAGGATCAGGAAGCCGAACAGAATCGACAGCGGTACGCCGACGAAATAGACCTGCATCTGCGGCATCAGCCGCGCCAGCACGCCAAGCCCGATATTGAAGACGATACCGAACACCAGGAACGGCGCCGACAACTGGATCCCGATCTTGAAGGCGGCGGTAAAGGCGCGGGTGGCTAGCGAGGCGACATCGCCGCTCACCATCGCCTCGCCCGGCGCAAAGATCGAATAGCTGTCGTTGAGGGCTGCGATCACCAGATGATGGCTGTCGGTGGCAAACAGCAGCGTCAGGCCGAGGATGGTGAGGAAGTTTCCGATCAGGAGGCCCTGCTGCCCCTGGGTCGGATCGACGGTGGTGACAAATCCGAGGCCGAGCTGCTGGGCGATCACCGATCCCGCGACCTGCAGCGCCGACAGCGTCACCCGCGCGGTGGCGCCGAGCACGATGCCGATGACGATTTCGTGCATCATCAACACCAGCAGCGCGGTGATCGACTGCATGTCGATATTGTAGGCAGCGCGGTGCAGCGGCAGGATCACCAGCGTCAGCAGCAGCGCGATCGCCAGCTTGATGCGAACCGGAATATTGGCCTCGCCGAGCCCGGGCAACAGCATCACCATCGCGCCGATGCGGGCAAATACCAGCATGAAGGTCGCGGCGAGCGCCGGCAGCAATGAAATGTCGATGCGCATGATTCACGCGCATAGTGCCTCAACCGCCTATGATTCGCGACGATATCCGCATCATGTAGCCGTGCAGCGACTCCGACATGAACGGCAGCGCCAGCAGCAGCGTCACGAAGATCGCCAGGATCTTGGGCACGAACACCAGGGTCTGTTCCTGGATCTGCGTCAGCGCCTGGAACAGAGACACCACCACGCCGACGACCAGACCGACCACCATCAGCGGCGACGACACCACGACGATGGTCCAGATCGCATCGCGCGCGACATCGAGGGTTTCAGCACCGGTCATGACATGTATTCCAGTTCGGGTCAGTCGTCATTGCGGGGCGCGCGCCAGCGCGAACCTAAGATGTGCAATTGCACATCGGGGAATCTCGAGATTCCGGGTCTGGTCCTTCGGACCATCCCGGAATGACGTCGCAAGAAATCAGATCGGCATCCGCATGATCTCTTCGTAGGACTGGATCATGCGGTCGCGCACCGACACCAGCGTCGAGACCGCGACGTCGGTTTCGGCCACCGCCGTCACCACGTCCATCACGTTGGCCTTGCCCGACGTCATCGCCACCGTCTGCGCGTCGGATTTGCGGCCGGCCTCCATCACGCTGCCGAGCGCCTCGTTGAGCACCGCGCCGAAGGATTGACCGCCACCGGCTTCGGCGCCCTTGCTGGCGCCGGCAGGGCTGGTCATGCGGGCAAGTGCGGCGTAGGCATTTGCAGCGACTGTGGGTGAAGCCATGGCTTTAAGTTTCCTGTTCAGGCCTTGAGGATGTCGAGCGTGCGTTGGATCATCCGGCGCGTCGCGCTGATGATGTTGAGGTTCGCCTCGTAGGATCGCTGCGCTTCGCGCATGTCGGTCATTTCGACCACCGAATTGACGTTGGGGTATTTGACGTTGCCGGCGGCATCCGCCGCCGGATTGCTGGGCTCGTATTTCACCCGG
>NZ_JAUSLT010000048.1 GCF_030646015.1 Bradyrhizobium sp. | reverse complement strand
GCCGACGAAATGATGAAGGGCATTGCCGCCATTCAGATCGACAAGGAAACCGGCCGCCAGAAGCCGATCAATTCGGTCTATATGATGAGCCACTCGGGTGCTCGCGGTTCGCCGCAGCAGATGAAGCAGCTCGCCGGCATGCGCGGCCTCATGGCCAAGCCGTCGGGTGAGATCATCGAGAGTCCGATCATCTCGAACTTCAAGGAAGGTCTGACCGTTCTTGAATACTTCAACTCGACCCACGGCGCCCGTAAAGGCCTCGCGGATACCGCGTTGAAAACGGCGAACTCGGGCTATCTGACGCGGCGTCTGGTCGACGTGGCGCAGGACTGCATCATCACGGCGGATGATTGCGGCACCAAGCTCGGCATCAAGATGCGCGCCATCATCGATTCCGGCACGGTCGTCGCATCGCTGGCGTCGCGCATTCTCGGCCGTACCAACGGCGAGGATCTGCGCGATCCCGTGACCAACAAGGTCGTGGTCAAGCGCGGCACGCTGATGGAGGAGATTCACGTCGACGCCATCCAGCAGGCCGGCATCCAGGAAGTGAAGATCCGCTCGGCCCTGACCTGCGAACTGGTCAACGGCATCTGCGGCAAGTGCTACGGGCGGGATCTCGCCCGCGGCACCCCGGTCAACCACGGCGAAGCGGTCGGCGTCATCGCGGCGCAGTCGATCGGCGAACCCGGTACCCAGCTGACGATGCGCACGTTCCACATCGGCGGCGCTGCGCAGATCAACGAACAGTCGTTCATCGAGTCGAACTTCGACGGCAAGGTGACGATCAAGAACAAGGCGATCGCGAAGAATGGCGAAGGCCATCTCGTCGCGATGGTCCGCAACATGGTGGTGGCGGTGACGGATGCCGACGGCACCGAGCGTGCGACCCATCGCATCCAGTACGGCGCGCGGATGCGCGTCGACGAAGGCGACATGGTCAAGCGCGGCCAGCGCATCGCCGAATGGGATCCCTACACCCGTCCGGTGCTGACCGAAGTCGAAGGCACCATCGGCTTCGAGGATCTGGTCGAGGGTCAGTCGATCTCGGAAACGCTCGACGAATCCACCGGTATCGCCAAGCGCGTCGTCATCGACTGGCGCACCTCGCGTGGCGGCGGCGACCTGCGCCCGGCCATCGTCATCAAGGGCAAGGACGGCAAGATCCTCAAGCTCGCGCGTGGCGGTGAGGCCCGTTACATGCTGTCGGTCGACGCCATTCTGTCGGTCGACGTCGGGGCCAAGGTCAAGACCGGCGACATCCTGGCGCGTATTTCCACCGAAAGCGCCAAGACCCGCGACATCACCGGCGGTCTGCCGCGGGTGGCGGAACTGTTCGAGGCCCGCAAGCCGAAGGACGCCGCCATCATCGCGGAAATCGCCGGCACCATCCGGTTCGGCCGCGACTACAAGAACAAGCGCCGCATCTCGATCGAGCCGATGGACAAGAACGAGGAGACTCGCGAGTACCTCATTCCGAAGGGCAAGCACATCCATCTGCAGGACGGCGATATCGTCGAAAAGGGCGATTTCATCGTCGAAGGCAATCCCGCGCCGCACGACATTCTGGCGATCAAGGGCATCGAGGAGCTCGCTGCCTATCTGGTCAACGAAATCCAGGAGGTCTATCGGCTGCAGGGCGTGCTGATCAACGACAAGCACATCGAGGTGATTGTCCGTCAGATGCTGCAGAAGGTGGAGATCACCGACCAGGGCGAGACCGACATGATCTCGGGCGAACAGATCGACAAGATCGAGTTCGACGTGCTCAACGCCAAGGCCAAGGAAGAGGGCAAGAAGATCGCCACGGGAACGCCGGTGCTGCTCGGCATCACCAAGGCGAGCCTGCAGACCCGCTCGTTCTTCTCGGCGGCCTCGTTCCAGGAGACCACCCGCGTGCTCACCGAAGCCGCCGTCAACGGCAAGGTCGATCCGCTCGAAGGCCTCAAGGAAAACGTCATTGTCGGCCGGCTGATCCCGGCGGGCACCGGCGCCTCGATGGCCAAGATCCGCGAAGTCGCCGTCAAACGCGACAAGCTCATCCTGGACGAGCGCGAGAAGCAGGCCACCATCGTGCCTACGGCGCCCGAAGCGGAACCGCTGGCTCTGCCGCCGGCGGAACCGGCCGAATAAGGCCCTCCGGATTCACAATGTTACGAAAAAGGCCGGCGAAAGCCGGCCTTTTTGCTGTTTTTCGCCTTTCTCGCACTGCACACCGCTTTGTTCATCTTCCCTTCAGTGTCAAAAGCGCTTTTGCTAGGGTGAGTTAGACCGGATGTTCCGCGAACGGCGGGCGGCCGGCTGGGGCGACGGAAAACCATATGCTGGATCTTGCAATCGTTGGCGGCGGCCCCGGCGGGCTGATGAGCGCCTGGTATCTCAAAAAGAAGCTCGGCGATCTCTGCCGCATCACCATCTATGAGGCCTCCGACCGGGTCGGCGGCAAGATCGTGACGCGGAAGTTCGATTCGGCGCCGGCGATGTACGAAGCCGGCGTCGCCGAGATCTATGATTACTCGATGACCGGCCCGGATCCGCTGCGCGAACTGATCCAGCATTTCGGCCTGCAAACCATTCCGATGGATGCCGAGCAGGTCCAGCTCGATGGCGAATTGCTCAACGACGTGCCGGGGATGCGCCGCAAATACGGCGCCAAGACCGCCGACGCGATCGAGGCGTTCCGCAAGCGCTGCACCGATTTGATGTCGCCGCTCGAATATTACGAAGGCGTCGGCGCGCACGACAACGAGCATCCGTGGGCCTACATCAATTGCGAAGAGCTGCTCGACAAGGAAGTCGACGACCCCACGGCAAAACGTTTCCTCAAAGTGATGGCGCGGTCCGATCTTGCCACCGAGAGCCACAATACCAATGGCCTGAACGCGCTGAAGAACTTCGTGATGGATGTCGACGGCTATATCGGCCTGTATTCGATCCAGAACGGCAATGAGCAGCTGATCGACTGCCTGCGGTCCGAAGTCAGCGCCGACATCCAGCTCAATCACCGCGTCCTCAAGGTCGGCAAGACCGAATCCGGGCGCTATCAGCTCAACATGATGAACGGCAAGGGCCCGGAGACCAGGGATTTCGATCTGGTGCTGATGTGCCTGCCGCATTCCTGGCTCGCCACCATGCGCTGGGACGGCGAGCAGCTGCGCAAGTCGATGATCAAGCACGTCTCCTATTTCGACCGCCCCGCGCATTATCTGCGGGTGTCGCTGCTGTTCGACGAGCCGTTCTGGGGCGAGAAGATCCCCGGCGCCTGGTTCATGTCGGAAGCGTTCGGCGGCTGCTGCGTCTACAACGAAGGTGCGCGTCACGATGTCGGCAAGCACGGCGTGCTGAACTGGCTGATCGCCGGTTCCGATGCTTTGGCGTTCGCCAATCTCAGCGACCAGGAACTGATCGACGCCGCAGTGAAGTCGCTGCCGGACTCGTTCGGCGATGTGCGCGCGCATCTGATGGAGGGCAAGATTCATCGCTGGCTGTCGTCGGTGAATGCGCTGCCGGGCGGCATGCCGGCGCGCGACGTCATGACCAATCACCGTCCCGAGCCGAAACAGCATCCCGGCCTGGTCGTGGTCGGCGACTATCTGTTCGACTCGACGCTGAACGGACTGCTGGACTCCTCCGATGCCGCCACCGACATCATCGTCACCGAGATGATGCGGTTGCGCCGCGCGCGCGGCGACGGCAGCACGCCTGCGTCGGACAAGATCGACCGCGAATATTTCGAGAACTATCGCGGGCTCGGGCCCTATAGCGAGGTCTGGAGCCAGTTCACCGATCCGGCCTACCTGACCGACCTCATCAAGATCGTCTGGAACAGGGCCAGGGGCTACAGGCTGCTGGTGGCCGGCTCCGCCAGCGGCGAGCTGGTGGGCGCACTGCGCGCCCGCGGGATCGATGCGTGGGGCATCGAGAACAACCGCGCGATCCACGCCCGGACGCCGAAGGAACTGAAGAAGTTCTGCAAGCTCGGATCGATCGTCGATATGAAGTTCAAGGACGCGGAATTCGACTTCGTTTTCGAGACTAGCCTGTGCCATGTCTCCGAAAAGCAGGTTCCCCGCGCGATTCGCGAACTGAACCGCGTGGTGAAGACCGGCCTGGTGTTCGGGTCGGTGACGTCGGACATGGCGCCGGCGCTGATCGACCGCTACGACCTGCTGCGGGGCGTGAAGAAGCTCGGCACCTGGTGGGAATGGTCGGAGCTGTTCTTCGGCAACGGATTCGACCTGTCGATGCACCGTCGCGACTGCACGGACGCGCTCTGGGCGGCGACGCTGGCGGCCAACAAGGGGCCCGGCCAGTGGTATGCGGACTCCGACAGCCTGCGTTACTCGTTCTTCGACAAGGTCGAGGCCGACGATTAAGCGAATAGCCGGCCTTCCAATTATTTTGCCGAACGCATATTGATCGCATAGGATCGCGGCCGTGGCTCGCTCGGCCGTCTCCCTTGATTTTGCGGTCATGCCGGCCGTGCAGCATCGGTTGGTTTCATGGCGCCCAAGCCTCCTTCATCTGATGATCCGAAGCCTGCCACCGCTGGCGATCCGGTTGTGCCCGAACTCGAGAAGAAGGCAGCCAAGCCATCCGAGCATGATCTCGAGATAGACGACGACGATGATGATGAGGATCTCGTCGTCTATACCGCGCAGGAAGCCGCCGGCGCGTTTGCGACGATCTATGCCTTCGTCCAGCCGTTTCTGAAGAATTACAGGAAAATGCTGGTCTTCGTGGCTTTCGGCGTCGTGGTCGAGACGCTGTTCAACGTCATCATGCCGCTGAGCCTTAAGTTCCTGATCGACGACGCACTCGGCGAAGAGGATTTTCAGGCCCTCTACATGATCCTCGGGGTGTTGGCGGTGGCCGGCATCATCACCTCGATCGTCGCAATCTGGTATGAGCGATGGGACGCCAAGCTCGCGTCATCCCTTATTGCCGACGTGCGGTCGCGGCTGTTCGGCCATGTGCAGGACCTGCCATCGGGCTATTTCGCGCGGACCCAGCGCGGCGAAATCCTGTCGCGGTTCTCGATCGACCTTTCGGCCTTCGAGACCTCGATCAAGAGTTTTGCCAACAGCGCGGCATTACCGTTCCTGGAACTGATCGCCGGCATCATCCTGATGCTGTTCCTGAACTGGCAACTCGCCGCGGTAGCGCTGCTGGTGTTTCCGATCACGCTGATCGGCCCGCGGCTGCTGACGCCGAAGGCGGTGCAGGCGAATTACGAGCAGAAGCTGCACGAATCGTCGCTGCTCGGCATGGTGCAGGAAAACGTCGCGGCGCAGGCCGTGGTCAAGGCGTTCAGCCTGCAGCGTCGCGCCTTCGGCTGGTTCCGTCTGCGCAACAACCAGGTTCGCGACAAGACCGCTTCCGCGGTGTTTCTCTCGACCATGGTCGAGCGCTCGGTCACGATCTCGGTGTTGTTGCTGCACCTCGTGGTGCTCGCGATCGGCGCCTATCTCGCCACCAAGGGGCAGATCACGGTCGGAACCTTCGTGACGTTCGAGAGTGCGTTCTGGGAAGTGTCCTACAACATCGCCCATTTGATGCATTTCATTCCGGTGTCGATCCAGTCGGCGGCGGCGGTGCGTCACATTCAGGAATTGCTCGACGAGCCGACCCGCGGCGCCGATCGCGCGGGCGCGCCCGAGCTGCCGCGGATCACCAACGACATCACCTTCGACCGCGTGTCGTTCAAGTACGAGGGCTCCGAGACGCCGGTTCTCGACAATCTCAGTCTCAAGCTCGATGTCGGCAAGACCATCGCGATCGTCGGCCCCAGCGGCTCCGGCAAGAGCACGCTGCTGAATTTGATCCTTCGCCTCTATTTGCCGGATGAAGGGCGCCTGACCATCGACGGCGTCGATATCCGCAAGGTGACCGTCGAATCCCTGCGCAAGAGCATGGCGGTGGTGTTCCAGGAGAACATGCTGTTCAACATGTCGATCCGGGAAAACATCCGGCTCGGCAAGGAAGGTGCGACCGACGAGGAGGTCGTGGAGGCGGCAAAGAAGGCCGAGATCCACAGTTACATCATGAGCCTGCCGGAGAAGTACGATACCGAGGTCGGCGAGCGCGGCGATACGCTATCGGGCGGGCAGCGCCAGCGCATCGCCATCGCCCGCGCGGTCGTCCGCGACCCCTCGGTGCTTCTGCTCGACGAGGCGACCTCGGCGCTCGACCAGACCACGGAAGCCGCCATCAACAAGACGCTGATGAAACTGGCCCAGGGCCGCACCATGATCTTCTCGACGCACCGGCTGACGTCGGTGGTCGAGATGGACGAGATCATCGTGATATCGGGCGGCAGGGCGATCGAACGCGGTTCACACCAGAAACTGCTCGCCGCCAACGGCGTCTATCGCAGGCTGTGGGACGACCAGAGCCACAAGCCGCATAAGGCGGACGATCAGGCCGGCGATGATGATGATGACGATGATGACGACGAGGATTGAGCCGGAAATCGCGAAAAGCCGTTCAGGCGAGTTTCCCCTGGCCGGGATGCGCATCCGGTCGCGCAGCCGGATGTTGCGGAACTGATCCGGCGGCCGATCGGTTGCCGATAGATCGTGACATGCCCAGGGACAAGCGCGCGACGAAGCGTGCCGCGCGCTGCGCGCGCCATGACAGGCCGTTGTCGATCGACAGTGAACACAGGTGATAGGCCTTGGCGAGGCAGCGCGCCTCGCACGCCGTCTTTTCCGGATCGTCGTAGAATGCCGCCATCTTCCTGATGTCCATACCCTCGGTCGCAAGCCATTGCGGGATGTAGAGGTTGCACAGCCGCTCGACGTCGGTGAATACCTTGGTGGTGCCGGTCCCTGCCGCGGGGCAGGAGGTCGAGAACGCATCGCCGGCCAGCACGATCCCGGGCTGCAGATAGCCGTCGGTGACACAGAGATCGGCCGGCCTGATCTTGACCGGCCCGCTCACCCTGAACTTGCCCATCATGCGCTGCAGGCCGGGCATCAGCGCGCGCATGGTTGCTTCCGGCGCCTGTCGAAACCGCGGCAACCACGGGTCGGTCATGTCGCGGTACACCATCAGATTGGCGTGCATCCTGCCGCCGATCGGAAACACCGACAAATAAGCCATGCGCGCGCTGGATCGGCGTGGCCAATAGGTCAGGGCGGGGAAATCGAAAGCCGCTCGGCCGACCGGCTCGAGGTCGAAGCCCAGCGTGATCGAATGGCATTCGCTGATGACGCGGCGTTTGATGCCGAGCGTATGACGGAGGCCGATGTTGAGGCCGTTGGCAAGAACGACCAGCCGCGCCGAGATTTCCTCACCGGTCGATAGTTCGATCCTCTGCCGTTCCGGGCTGTTGGCAATGCTGGTGGCCTTGGCGCGGATCGTTGCGACATCCGGCGGAATTTGACCGCGCACCGTGTTGACCAGCGTATCATACATGATCCCGTGCTGGTCGCTGGCCTTCCTGGCGACCACTATTCCATAGCGTGCTTCCCATACCTCGCCGTCGAGCGTGGTGGCCCGCAAGGTTGCATCCGCAAGGCCGGTTTTGCGCAGCAGTCCGAGCTGTTCGCCACCCAGCTTCTCGCAGCGCAGCTCGGGCGGATATGAAGTGTGAGGGTCGATCAGAACTGCGGAAACGCCGGCGCGTCCGAGCATCGCCGCGGCGGTCGAGCCGGCGAGACCCCCGCCGACGATTGCAACATCCGTATACTGCATGCCTTTGCCTCGGAGCCGAAGACCCCATCAATGCGTCGGAAAACGCAAAGAAAGCTTGAAAGAAAAGCTCCGAATGAAGCCCGCGGCTTGTTTAAGGTCCGGGCTTGGCCGTGGCCTGCTGACTTAACCGAAAAGCAATGCTGGAAGAACAAGATGGCCGCCGCGCCGCGGCCGCTCAAAGCATTGGTCCGATGATTTCGGTAACGATTGATTCACCCAACTCCGACATCGGCCCGCAATGGGACGATCTCGTCCGGCGTGCCTCCTCGAACGTTTTCATGAATCCGGCCGCGCTGATAGCGGCCAGCGAGACCGGCTTCGCCAGCATCCAGATGCTGATGGCCTGGGAGGAGGGCGACGGCCCGCGGAAGCTGGTCGGGGTCTGGGCGCTGCAATCGCGCAAGGTCTTGCCGTTCTGGCCGAGGGTGCTGGAAGCGCTGCCTTATACCTACGCCTTCCTGTCCAGCCCCGTGGTCGATTTTGCCTGCGTCGACGGCGTAATCGCGGCGTTCTTCGCGGCGATCGCGGCCAGCCGGTCGCTGCCGAAGGTCCTCAGTCTGCCGTCGCTCGACGCGGAGTGTCCAAGCTATTCCGCGATGCGCCGGGAACTGGCCAGCCGCGGCATTGAACCCTTGACGCTTTCGGAAAGCGCCCGGCCTTTCGTGACGCCGGGGTTTGGCGTCAAACGGTCCGGCTCCACGCGCAAGAAACTGCGGCAGGACTGGAACAGGCTGTCGGCGCTCGGCACCATTGACGTCGTGAACGACCGGACGCTGGACGGCGCCCTGCAGGCTTTCGAGCGCTTTCTGGCGCTCGAAAATGCCAGCTGGAAGGGCGATCGCGGCACCGCGCTGTTATCCGATCCCCATGACGCTGCCTTCGTCCGACGGCTATTCCAGAGCCTGGCGGCGCAGGGCAATGCCTCCGTCGCTTTGCTGCGGGTCAACGGCGAGGCGATTTCCGCGCAGGTGCTGATGTATTGCGGCACCACCGCCTACACCTGGAAAACCGCATTCGACGTCGAATACGCCAAGTATTCGCCGGGCGCGCTGTTGATCGACAAGATCACCGACGAGCTGTTCGCCGGATCCGGGATCGTGGCAATCAATTCCTGTGCCGCCGAAGCAAGCTTCATGGGGCAATTGTGGGCCGGGCGGCGACCGATGGTCGATCTGTTGATCGATATCGGCACGAGAAAATCGGTCGGCTACCGAATCGAAGCTGCCCGGCAGCTCGCCTATCAGCGCCTGCGCAGCTGGCGTGACGGGTTCCGGCGTTGGCGATCAACGCCTCGCCCAAAGAAACTGGGCGTCGCATCGCACCCCTGACTATTTTATCCGGGTAATATTGGCGTTCGGCCGTCTTGTTCCTGTCCCGTTGAGGGCGGGGCAAACCGAGTGTCGCGCGACCGCGCGGAGATTCGCGACCATCTGCCTCGAAAGCGCCGATTCCGGAGTGGGTTGAATCTCACGCGCACGCCAGTTATGCAGACGCCGCAGGGGTTTCTTTCGTTGTCGTTTCGCCTTGACTTGGCCAACTACCGCCGATAAAACCCGCGCACTTGACGACAGGCGGTGAGCGACGCCAGAGTCGGAACGGATCACCCTGCTTCATCCCTCGGGATCGAGAAGGGCACCAACCTCGACGAATGCCGCTCAAACGCTGTCGATGATAGCTAGGCACTGCCAGGACGATTTTGGTTCTCTCGAGCAAGTTCTCTTGAGATTAATTTCGGATGCATGACCTCGGTGGCCGATTGACCAGCGTCAGCTGATCGATCACGACCGCGGTCCTCTGTGGCGTGAAGCGCTTTCCGCTCAGCAATGAGTGGTTGGCGCGATTTCGCTTTGCGCGGTCGTTTTCGTGTGAGGCGGCCGGATGGGACCGATGTCCCGAATGAATTTGCGGAGCCGATAACGGTTTCGCGTGAACTAAAGGGTGAAGGCTGACATGCCGACGATCAACCAGCTGATCGCAAGTCCGCGCGTCGTTCAGAAGTCGCGCAAGAAGGTGCCGGCGCTGCAGCAGTCGCCGCAGAAGCGCGGCGTTTGCACGCGCGTCTACACCACGACCCCGAAGAAGCCGAACTCGGCGCTTCGTAAGGTCGCAAAGGTGCGCCTGACCAACGGCTTCGAAGTCATCGGCTACATTCCGGGTGAAGGCCATAACCTTCAGGAGCACTCGGTGGTCATGATCCGCGGCGGCCGCGTCAAGGATTTGCCCGGCGTGCGTTACCACATTCTCCGCGGCGTCCTCGATACCCAGGGCGTCAAGAACCGTAAGCAGCGTCGTTCGAAGTACGGCGCGAAGCGTCCGAAATAATCGGGAACAGATAGATGTCTCGTCGCCATTCTGCTGAAAAGCGTGAAGTGAACCCGGACCCGAAGTTCGGGAACATCATCATCACGAAGTTCATGAACTCGGTCATGTACGACGGCAAGAAGTCTGCCGCCGAGAGCATCGTCTATGGCGCGCTCGAAATGATCGAAGCCAAGACCAAGCAGGGCCCGCTGCCGGTTTTCGAGCAGGCCCTGGAAAACGTGATGCCGACCATCGAAGTTCGTTCGCGCCGCGTCGGCGGCGCCACCTATCAGGTGCCGGTCGAAGTGCGTTCGGTGCGCCGTCAGGCGCTCGGAATTCGCTGGATCATCACGGCGGCGCGCGATCGCAATGAAAAGACGATGACGGAGCGGCTCTCGGCCGAGCTGCTCGACGCGTCGAATGGCAGGGGAAACGCCGTCAAGAAGCGGGAAGATGTGCACCGGATGGCTGAAGCCAACCGCGCCTTCTCGCACTATCGCTGGTAACGGCGAAACAACGGATTTTAAGGAACAACCCATGCCCCGCGTTCATGCCATAGAGGACTACCGCAACTTCGGTATCATGGCGCATATCGATGCCGGCAAGACCACGACCACCGAGCGCATCCTGTATTATACCGGCAAGAGCCACAAAATCGGCGAAGTGCACGAAGGTGCCGCGACGATGGACTGGATGGAGCAGGAGCAGGAGCGCGGCATCACGATTACGTCCGCCGCCACCACCGCCTTCTGGGAAGGCAAGCGCCTCAACATCATAGACACCCCCGTCCACGTCGACTTCACCATCGAAGACGAGCGTTCGCTGCGCGTGCTCGACGGCGCGGTATGCGTGCTGGATTCCAACCAGGGCGTCGAGCCGCAGACCGAAACCGTCTGGCGCCAGGGCGACAAGTACAAGGTTCCGCGCATCGTCTTCGCCAACAAGATGGACAAGACCGGCGCTGATTTCTACAAGTGTCTGCAGGACATCGTCGACCGTCTCGGCGCCAAGCCGATCGCGATCCAGCTTCCGATCGGCTCCGAGAACAACTTCAAGGGCCTGGTCGATCTGGTCCGCATGAAGGGCGTGGTCTGGGAAGACGAGAAGCTCGATGCTCCCTTCAAGGACATCGATATTCCCGAGGACATGGTCGAGAAGGCCAAGGAATACCGCGAGAAGCTGCTGGAGTCCGCCGTCGAGCTCGACGACGAAGTGCTCGCCGCCTATCTCGATGGCAACGAGCCCGATGAAGCGACGCTGAAGCGCATGATCCGCAAGGCCGTGCTGACCGGCGCGTTCTTCCCGGTGCTGTGCGGTTCGGCCTTCAAGAACAAGGGCGTGCAGCCGCTGCTCGACGCCGTGGTGGACTACCTGCCGTCGCCGGTCGACGTTCCCGCCATCAAGGGCGTCGATGAAGACGGCAACGAAATCGTTCGGCTTCCGAACGACAAGGAGCCGCTCGCGCTGCTCGCGTTCAAGATCATGGACGACCCGTTCGTCGGCACCATCACTTTCTGCCGCATCTATTCCGGCACGCTGCTCTCGGGTACCGGCGTCATCAATTCGACGCGTGACCGCAAGGAGCGCATCGGCCGCATGCTGCTGATGCATGCCAACAACCGCGAAGACATCAAGGAAGCCTATGCCGGCGACATCGTCGCCCTGGCAGGCCTGAAGGAAGCCCGCACCGGCGACACGCTGTGCGATCCCAACAAGCCGGTGATTCTGGAAAAGATGGAATTCCCGGAGCCGGTCATCGAAATCGCGATCGAGCCGAAGTCGAAGGCCGACCAGGAAAAGCTCGGCGTCGCGTTGGCGAAGCTGGCGGCGGAAGATCCGTCGTTCCGGGTCTCGACCGACCTGGAGTCCGGCCAGACCATCCTCAAGGGCATGGGCGAACTCCATCTCGACATCAAGGTTGACATCCTGCGCCGCACCTACAAGGTCGACGCCAACATCGGCGCGCCGCAGGTGGCGTTCCGTGAGCGCGTCACCAAGAAGGCGGAAGTCGATTACACCCACAAGAAGCAGACCGGCGGTACCGGCCAGTTCGCGCGGGTCAAGTTCGTCGTCGAACCCAACGAGCCCGGCAAGGGATTCGAGTTCGAATCCAAGGTCGTTGGCGGCGCGGTGCCGAAGGAATACATCCCCGGCGTCGAAAAGGGTCTCAACAGCGTGCTGGGCTCCGGCGTCGTCGCCGGCTTCCCGGTGGTCGATGTCAAGGTGACGCTGGTGGACGGCGCCTATCACGACGTCGACTCCTCGGCGCTGGCCTTCGAAATTGCCTCGCGCGCGGCATTCCGCGAAGCGCTGCAGAAGGGCAAGTCCGTCCTGCTCGAGCCGATCATGAAGGTCGAATGCGTGACTCCGGAAGATTATACCGGCTCGGTCATCGGCGATCTGAATTCGCGGCGCGGCCAGATCCAGGGTCAGGACATGCGCGGCAACGCCAACGTCATCAACGCGATGGTGCCGCTCATGAATATGTTCGGTTACGTGAATAACCTGCGCTCGATGAGCCAGGGTCGCGCAACCTTTACGATGCAGTTCGACCACTACGCGGAAGCCCCGGCCAACGTGTCGGCGGAAGTCCAGAAGAAGTTTGCCTGATTGTCGTTAGCGGCAGTTAACGACTGAACGGAGAGAGTCATGGCCAAAGCAAAGTTTGAACGTAATAAACCGCACTGTAACATCGGAACGATCGGTCACGTCGACCATGGCAAGACGTCGCTGACAGCGGCGATCACCAAGGTGCTGGCGGAGACCGGCGGTGCGACGTTCACCGCGTACGACCAGATCGACAAGGCGCCGGAAGAGAAGGCGCGCGGCATCACGATCTCGACCGCTCACGTCGAATACGAGACCGCCAACCGCCACTATGCCCACGTCGATTGCCCGGGCCACGCCGACTACGTCAAGAACATGATCACGGGTGCCGCCCAGATGGACGGCGCGATCCTGGTGGTGTCCGCGGCCGACGGCCCGATGCCGCAGACCCGCGAGCACATCCTGCTCGCCAAGCAGGTCGGCGTTCCCGCGATGGTGGTGTTCCTCAACAAGTGCGACATGGTCGACGATCCGGAGCTGCTCGAGCTCGTCGAGATGGAAGTCCGCGAACTGCTCTCGAAGTACGATTTCCCGGGCGACGACATTCCGATCATCAAGGGTTCGGCTCTGGCCGCGCTTGAAGACAAGGACAAGAAGCTCGGTCACGACGCGATCCTCGAGCTGATGAAGGCCGTGGACAGCTACATTCCGCAGCCGGAGCGCCCGATCGATCTGCCGTTCCTGATGCCGGTGGAAGACGTGTTCTCGATCTCCGGCCGCGGCACCGTGGTGACCGGCCGCGTCGAGCGCGGCATCGTCAAGGTCGGCGAGGAAATCGAAATCGTCGGTCTGCGCGATACCCAGAAGACCATCGTCACCGGCGTTGAAATGTTCCGCAAGCTGCTCGACCAGGGCCAGGCCGGCGACAACATCGGCGCGCTGCTGCGCGGCACCAAGCGCGAGGAAGTCGAGCGCGGTCAGGTGCTGTGCAAGCCCGGTTCGGTCAAGCCGCACACCAAG
>NZ_JAUSLT010000046.1 GCF_030646015.1 Bradyrhizobium sp. | reverse complement strand
CTGTCCCTCGCCGCGACGCTAGCGCATCCGCGAAACTCGGTTGCCCAACCGGCCGATATGCCATCCCAGCCCTCTCCACAGCTAGGTCGCCAGTGAATCGCAGATTCGCCTTTATGCAAAGCTCTCGCAAGCGGGAGAGGGAGAAGGCCAGCAGCCCGACGTCAGTCGTCGCTCTCCGAACCGCCGAACAATCCGAACTGCGACGGATCGCGCGCCGGCTCGGCGAGGCCGAGATGCTTGAACGCGTGCGTGGTCAACAAGCGCCCCCGCGGGGTGCGCTGCAGATAGCCGCACTGGATCAAAAACGGTTCGATGATGTCCTCGATGGCGTCGCGCGGCTCCGACAGCGCCGCCGCCATGGTTTCGACGCCGACCGGGCCGCCGCCGTAATTCATTGCGATGGTGGTGAGATAGCGCCGGTCCATGGCGTCGAGGCCGGCGGCATCGACCTCCAGCGCGCTCAGCGCGTGGTCGGCAATCTTGCGATCAATCGATGAGGCGTCGGCGGCCGAGGCGAAATCCCTGACACGGCGCAACAGCCGTCCGGCGATGCGTGGGGTACCGCGAGCGCGGCGCGCGATCTCGTTGGAACCGTCGGGCGTCATGCCGATGTTGAGCACGCGGGCGCCGCGGGTGACGATCTTTTCCAGTTCTTCCACGGTGTAGAAATTCAGCCGCACCGGAATGCCGAAACGGTCGCGCAGCGGATTGGTCAACAGGCCCGCGCGCGTGGTGGCGCCGACCAGGGTGAATTTTGCAAGTTCGATCTTGACCGAACGCGCCGCCGGCCCCTCGCCGATGATGAGGTCGAGCTGAAAATCCTCCATCGCCGGATACAGCACCTCCTCGACCGCGGGGCTGAGGCGGTGGATCTCGTCGATGAACAGCACGTCCCGCTCTTCGAGATTGGTCAGCAATGCCGCGAGATCGCCGGCCTTGGCGATGACGGGCCCCGATGTCGCGCGAAAACCGACACCGAGCTCGCGCGCCACGATCTGGGCCAGCGTGGTCTTGCCGAGGCCGGGGGGGCCGACGAACAGCACATGGTCGAGCGCCTCGCCGCGCTTGCGCGCGGCCTCGATGAAGATCGAGAGATTGGCGCGCGCCTGCGCCTGGCCGACGAATTCGGACAATAGCTGCGGGCGCAGCGCGGTATCGCCGACATCGTCGCTGCGGCGCTCGGGGGTCACGATGCGGGAGGGCGTGGTCATGCCGATATAGTAGCACGATGCAGCGGCTTCGCGAGCCACCAGCACAGGCTGGTGGGGACAACGGCAAGTGCGGCCAGCATTGCGAACAATGGCAGCGCCTGATCCGCCGAGCGGACGCTGGGCAGGATCACCGCGGATGATTCCGAGGGGATGAAGAACATCCCGCCGGACACCACGCCGGCGATCGCAACCGCCGCCGCGAGCCATGCCATCCAGATCGCGCCGATCCCGGCATAAACAGCGGACGATGCGAAAATGAGGCCGGTCACGGCCGATGGCGGGATCGATGCCATCACCGCCAGGAATGCCAGCAGCCACACCGCGATCGAGAACACCGGACGCAGGGCGCTGAGATCGACCAAGGCCAGCAACAACTGCAGCAGGGCCGCGCCGAATGCGACCACGATCAATGAGGTCAGCGCCGCGAACGCCAGCGGTCCGACCACGGAAAATATCAGGATAATGCCGATCAGCCGTCCGAGCCGGCGGAGCGAGGCGCTCACTTCGCCAGCTCCTTCAGCCCCAGCTTGATGAGCTGCGCGGTCTCCGCCCCCTCGCCCGCGAGGCGCGAGGCCCCGGCAATCGCGGCGGCCGCCTGCGGCTGGCCGTAACCCAGATTGACCAGCGCCGAGATCGCGTCGGTGACCGGGCGCGGCGCGCGGTCATTGTCGATCGCGCCGGACAGATGCACCAGCGCCGGATCGACATTGGCGAAGGCCGGCGCCTTGTCCTTCAATTCGGTGACGATGCGCTCGGCGACTTTCGGGCCGACGCCCGGCGTGCGCGTCACCGCGGCCTTGTCGCGCAGCGCGATGGCATTGGCGAGATCGGACGGCGGCAGCGTCGAGAGCACCGCCAGCGCTACCTTGGCGCCGACGCCCTGCACCGTCTGCAGCAGGCGAAACCATTCGCGCTCGGTGTCGCTGCGAAAGCCGAACAGTTTTATTTGATCTTCGCGGACATAAGTCTCGATCGACAGCACGGCCGCCTCACCGGGCGACGGCAGCGCCTGCAGCGTCCGCGACGAGCAATGCACCTGGTAGCCGACGCCGCCGACGTCGAGAATGACGTAATCCTCGCCGTAGGAATCGATCAGGCCTTTGAGTTTACCGATCATGCGCCGACCACCTTCAGCCGCAAAGCGGCGCTGCCGCGGTGATGCGCATGGGTGATGGCGATCGCCAGCGCGTCGGCGGCGTCGGCCGATTTCGGCTCGGCCTTGGGCAGCAGGATCTTCAGCATCATCAGGATCTGGTTCTTGTCGGCATGGCCGGCGCCGACCACGGTTTTCTTCACCTGGTTGGGAGCATATTCTGCCACCGATATCCCGAACATCGCCGGCGCCAGCATCGCGACCCCGCGCGCCTGCCCGAGTTTCAGGGTGGCGACGCCGTCCTTGTTGACGAAGGTCTGCTCGACCGCGGCTTCCGCCGGCTGGAAGTCGCCGAGCACGGCGGCGAGACCCTCATGGATCGCCAGCAGCCGGCTCGCCAGCGGCAGGCTGTCCGGCGGCTCCACCGAGCCGCAGCCGACGAAAGTCAACCGGTTGCCCTCGATCTCGATCACGCCCCAGCCGGTGCGGCGCAGGCCCGGATCGATGCCGAGGATACGGACGGGATGGCGAATCGGGGGTGATGTCATGGGGTAGTGATACCGCCGGAGGCGGATCGGCGAAACAGAAAGAGAACGTCATCCCCGCGAAAGCGGATGGTGCGTGCCCCGGACGCTGCGCAGCACGAAGTGATGCGCTGCAGAGCCGGGGCCCAAGCCACACAGCGTCGTGTCTCTGGGTCCCGGCTCTGCGGAGCAGCGCCAAGAGCGCTGCACCGCGTCCGGGACACGAGATCTCTACCCGCCCATCTTGGCGACCAGCGCGTCGGACACCTCGAAATTGGCGTAGACGTTCTGCACGTCGTCATGCTCGTTGAGCAGGTCGATCAGTTTCAGCAGCTTCTCGCCGGTCTCGTCGTCGACCGGCACGGTGTTCTGCGGTTTCCAGGTCAGCGCCGCCTTGCGGGCTTCGCCGAATTTCGCTTCCAGCGCTTTTGCCACCTCGCGAAAGGTTTCCTTGGAGGCGTAGATTTCGTGGCCGTTCTCGCTGGAAGCGACGTCGTCGGCGCCGGCCTCGATCGCGGCTTCCAGCATGGCGTCGTCGGAGCCGACCTTGGCGTCGTATTCGATGATGCCGGTGTGGTCGAACATGAAGGCGACCGAGCCGGTTTCCCCGAGATTGCCGCCTGACTTGGTGAAGAAGGAGCGGATGTCGGAGGCGGCGCGGTTGCGGTTGTCGGTCAGCGCCTCGACGATCACGGCGACGCCGCCCGGCCCGTAACCCTCGTAGCGGATTTCGTCGTAATTCTCGCCCTCGGTGCCGGTCGCCTTCTTCACCGCGCGCTCGATCGAGTCTTTCGACATGTTCTCCTGACGGGCGGAGATGATCGCGGCACGCAGCCGCGCGTTCATGGCGGGGTCGGGCGCGCCCATCTTGGCGGCGACGGTGATTTCCCGCGCCAGCTTGGAGAACAGCTTGGATTTCTGGGCGTCCTGCCGGCCCTTGCGGTGCATGATGTTCTTGAACTGGGAATGTCCGGCCATGCGGTCTCTTTTCGGATTCGTCCGGGAGGAAATGGGAAGAAGGCGCGGCGTTATAGGCCGGTAATCCGCCGAAATCAAAGATTTACCGGGGTTTTCGGTATGTCAGTAGTGGTTGCTGCCTGCGGAACAGGCAATCGTTAACCATGACTTCACGCTGAAATGAGACAATGCCAATTACACATTTCGTCCTCCCCAACCTTTCCCCGAGAGACGCCCATGGCATTCGGTTTGTTTCGAAAACGGCTGCCGGAACCTGCCGCGCCTGCTGCCGCGGCAGCATCTCCCGCCCCTCAAATTGCGGCCGATACCCCCCAAGCTCCCGAGCACGATTCGGCCAGGGAAATCCTCGAACTGCTCGAACTCGAACTGGGCGCGATGATCCGCCAGCTCGAACGCGCGGCCAATTCGGTCGCCGGCGGCGCCGAGGCCACCGCGGCGACGCTCTCCACCATTCGACAGCGCACCGATGCCCTGACCGGGCGCACCAGCGCCGCGCAGTCCACCGCGACCACCTTCTCGCTGGCCGCCGACAAGTTCACCCATTCGGCGCAAGGCATCGGATCGCAGGTGCGCGACGCCAGCAAGCTCGCCGATGATGCCAGCGCCGCCGCCCGCGAAGCCAGTCTCAATGTCGACCGCCTGAGGGAGTCCTCGGCCGCGATCGGCAATGTCGTCAATCTGATCGCGCAGATCGCCAGACAAACCACGCTGCTGGCGCTCAACTCCACCAACGAGGCGGCGCGGGCCGGTTCCGCCGGACGCGGTTTTGCCGTCGTCGCCACCGAGGTCAAGGCGCTGGCGGTGCAGACCCAGAACGCCACCGAGGAAATTTCCAAGAAGATCGACGCGCTGCAGAAGGATGCCGCGGGCTCGGTCGACGCGGTGCACCGGATTTCGCAGGCGATCGAAGCGATCCGCCCGGTGTTCGAGATCGTCAATGGCGCCGTGGCGGAGCAGACCGAAACCACCACCGAGATCTCCGACAACGCCGCCACCGCATCGAGCTTCATCGTCTCGGTCGGCGAGAGCGCCGCCGAAATCGACACCGTGACCAAGCAGGCCGAGGCCCATGGCGAAAGCGTCGCCAGCGCAGGCAAGGCCGTCACGATGTTCGCGCAGAAACTGAAGTCGCGCTGCGCGGTGCTGCTGCGCCAGGACGAACGCAAGGACCAGCACAAGGACCAGGCGCTGCCCTGCAACCTGGCCATGGAAATCCATAGTGCGCGCGGCACCATCGCCGCGCCGGCCTATGAGATCTCGATGGAAGGCATCCTGATCGGCGGACCGGACGCCGAAAAACTGCCGCTGAATCAAACCCTCGATGCCACGCTGCAGGATATCGGCGCGTGCCGGATCCGTGTCAGGGAATATTCGAAGGCCGGCGCCCGGGCGCGGTTCGAGGCCACGGACGCCGCGCTGAAGGAAAAGATCGAAGACAAGCTGTGGTCGATCCAGGACGAAAACACCGAATCCGTGACCCGCGCCATGGAAGCCGGCCGCGCGCTGACCAGGATTTTCGACGACGCCATCAGGAGCCGCGCCATCTCCATGGACGACATGTTCGACGAGAACTACGTCGAAATCGCCGGCACCAATCCGGTGCAGTATCGCACAAGGTTGCTGGACTGGGCCGATCGCGCGCTGCCGCCATTCCAGGAGGCTTTCCTGATCAAGGACGCCCGCATGGCGTTCGCCGCGATGATCGACCGCAACGGCTACCTGCCGGTGCACAACAAGATCTACTCGCATCCGCAGCGTCCCGGCGACGTCGCCTGGAACACGGCCAACAGCCGCAACCGCCGCATCTTCAACGATCCCGCAGGCCTCGCCGCCGGCCGCAACCAGCGCGCCTATCTGATCCAGAGCTACGCCCGCGACATGGGCAACGGCAAGACCATCATGATGCGCGAGATCGACGTGCCGATCCGCGTCAATGGCCGCCACTGGGGCGGATTCCGGACGGCCTACAAGCTGTAATTCAAACGCTCAGCGCGGGCTGGCCGGCAGTTCAAACCCCTTGTATTCCCGCTGCAGCATCGCCTTCAGCGCCGGCGTTTCCGGCCTGGCATCCTTTGCCGGCATCGGATCGCTGTCTGCCTTGATGAAATCCGGCGGCGTGCCCGGCAGTCTGTAGAGATTGAAGCCGATCCGGCGCACCGCGAAGTCGGCCTGCAGATGGCCGTCCGCCATCATCGCTCCAGCAGGCGCGAGGTAGAAGCCGTCTTCGCGATAAGGCCCGAGCACCGAGAACGTCACCGATCCCTGTTGCACGCCGCTGAGCTGGCTCGAGAGCTTTGTGAGCTGGGTTTGCTTGCCGTTGGAATCAACATTGACGCGGCGCAGTGGCAGCTCGGCCGCGTCCTGCGTCACCACGCTGACCAGCACCAGCACGTGCTTGGCGAGCTTGCGGTATTCATCGGCGTCGGCCGGCCAGCTGAAATCCACCGACGCCCCCCTCGCCGCACCCTTCGGTGCGGACTTCGCCGTTCGAACCGCGGATTTCTCCAGCCGCTCGGTCATCTCGGCCGACGTCACCGGGTTCTGCGCGACCGGCCGCCGGGTCAGCGTCTGCGCATGCGCGGCCGTGGAAAGCAATGCCGTCAGTATCCAGATCAGGGCAACCCGCAAGCCATCCTCCTTGCAGCGCGAGTTCGCGAAAGCCGGCCTTCGTGCGTTCAGGCTGCGCCCCAAAATCCCGGCATCGCCGGCTCCAGCCGGCCGCCGATCCGCACTGGCGCGACCTTGAGCGCGAGGCCGGTCGCATCATCGGTCTCGACCGCGACGCCGCTGAGCGTGGCGACGCCCGTGGCCGGCTCAAAACGGCCCGAGGGAATGCCGGTCGTGAAGCGGCGCAGCGGTTCTTCCTTCTGCATGCCGATGATCGAATCGTAATCGCCGGTCATGCCGGCATCGGTCATGTAGGCGGTGCCGCCGGTGAGGATCTGGTGGTCCGAAGTCGGCACATGGGTGTGGGTGCCGACCACGAGACTGGCGCGGCCGTCGCAGAAAAATCCGACGCCCTGCTTTTCGCTCGACGCCTCGCAGTGGAAGTCGACCACGATGGCATCGGCGGCCTCGCCGAGCGGACAGGCCTCGAGTTCGCGGTTGAGCACGGCGAACGGGTCGTCGAACGGCGTCATGAAGACGCGGCCGAGCGCGTTGATGACCAGCGCGCGCTTGCCGTTCTTGGTATCCACCAGTGCGGCGCCGCGGCCCGGCGTGCCCTTCGGATAGTTCGCCGGGCGGATCAGGCGCGGCGCGCGCTCGATGAACACCAGCGCCTCGCGCTGATCCCAGGAATGGTTGCCGAGCGTGACCGCGTCGGCGCCGGCGTCGATGAACTCCTGGTAGATTGCTTCCGTGATGCCGAAGCCGCCGGCGGCGTTCTCACCATTGACCACCACGAGATCGAGCGCCCAGTCGCGGATCATGCCCGGTAGATGTTCTGCGATAGCGGTGCGGCCGGACCGGCCGACCACGTCCCCGACGAAAAGAATGCGCAAGCTATCAACTCCGGAAATCGAATATCCCGGTTTCCGTTAGCACATAATCCAGCGGCACGTCGTGCGACAACGCCGGCACCGCCTCGATTTCCTGCGCCGCGAAGGCAAGGCCGATGGCCGTGATGGCTTTTATTTTGCGCAAATGCGCCAGCGTGTAGTCGTAATAGCCGCCGCCATAGCCGATGCGATGCCCGAGCCGGTCGAACGCCGCCAGCGGCACCACCATGACCTCGGGAACGACTTCAGCGGCGGCGGGCGACGGCTCCAGAATGCCGAGTGGCCCTAACATCAGCCGGTCGTCGGGAGACCATGCGCGAAAGGCCAGCGACTTGCCGCGCGCGACGATCGCCGGCAGCGCCAGCCGCGCTCCCTGTTCGGCAAGCTTGCGCATCAGGGGAACGGGATCGATCTCGCCGCGGATCGGCGAGTAACCCGAGACGATCATGCCCGGCGTGATCTCGACCGGCAGGCCGCGTTTGGCGACGGCCTTGGCCGCGGCGGCGCGCTTCTTGTCGCTCAATGCGTCGCGCTTCGCGAGAGCGGCGGTGCGCAGATCGGCCTTCGATCGCTCGGTCGGCAAAGCTGACATCCAGCGTGTTGGACGCACTTTCAGGAAATAACCCGGCGGCAAAAAAACAAGAAAAGTGCGAAGCCGTAATGGCCGTTGAAGCACTCGATCCCGGAGTTCCCTACGAAAGTAGGTGGGCACCATATGACCGGATCCACGGACCCGGCCAGGGACAGTTCCCGGAAGGATCGATAAGGCCCCGGGGATATATGGCTTCTGACGCGCGACACAGCTTCGCCCAGCCAATGTAGCTACGATGCGGCCAAACCGCCAGCGTTAACGGACCGATCTGAAGCGATGCTTTCTTCACCCTCCCCTGGAGGGGGAGGGTAGGCTCGCCATCGAGCGTAGCGAGAGGCGAGACGGGGTGGGGTGACAGTCGCTCAACTCGAACGTCACCCGAAACGATGGACCTTCACCCCACCCCGCCGCGCGTTGCACGCGCGTCGACCCTCCCCCTCCAGGGGAGAGTAAGAGCATCGCTACCCGATCAACACGCCGCCGCCGATGGTGCGGTTCAGCACGTGGGTGGTCTTCTCGATCCGGTCGGCGGCGGAGTTCAGTGCGTTGACCACCGCGATCTGCGTCGCCCTGGCGCGATCCGCCGAGGTCACGCGGACATCGCGCAGCGCGTCGAGTTCCTCTTCGAGATTGCGGATACGCTGGCCGGCATCGAGCAATTCGTCGCACACCGTCAGCGCCGCCATCACGGTGAGGCGCGCGTCGCCGATCTCGCCGAACTTGCCGCGCAGGCTCTGGATCCGCGTTTCCAGGCTTTCGGCGAGCTTCAGGAGCCGCGCCTCCTGGCCCTCCTCGCAGGCCATCCGGACCTGCCGGCCGTTGATGGTGACGTTGATGTGGTTCATCAGCTCTCTCCGGGATCGAGTACGGAGCGGATGGTGCCGATCGCCGCATCCAGCCTTTCGGCGATCTCGCGATTGGCGCGCTCCAGCCGGCGCGACTTCACCAGCGATCCGTCGAGTTCGTCGGCGAGCCGCGACCGGTCGGCGCCGAGCGCCTGGATCCGGGCCGCCAGTTCGTTCTCGTCACGGTCGGCTTCGCGCCGGCGCTCCACCGCGCTTTCCAGGGAATCGAGCGCCGACATCAGCCGCCGCGTCGCGGCGTCGATATCGGCGAACACTGGCTCGGCGTTGCCGGGGCCGTTGGCGGGACGATCGCTCATGAGTGACAGCGCGGACCTTCCGTGAAGCCGGCCGGGGCGCAAAATCCGCGTTCCGGCAAGCGTTTAGGCGGCGAAATTTACGTGGCAAGCGAGGCCAGCGCAACGCCGCTTAGAAGCTATGCACCGCTAAGCGGCTTTTCGCACCGGAAGCGCGCCTGCCTGCCTTGGACTCAGGGGACCGAGATGCTATCCAGCCCCTGACTTCCCGTTGCCTTCTGGCCAGTAACCGCGGCATCCACACGCGATGCGGATCGCCACCAAACATCTCATTTCAGGCGGATTTTCATCATGACGCAGGTCGATCATTCCCGTATGGCCAATGCGATTCGTGGCCTTGCCATGGACGCCGTCGAGAAGGCCAAATCCGGCCATCCCGGCCTGCCGATGGGCGCCGCCGACGTCGCCACCGTGTTGTTCACGCAGTTCCTGAAATTCGACGCCGTCGACGCGAAATGGCCGGACCGCGACCGGTTCGTGCTTTCGGCCGGACACGGCTCGATGCTGATGTATGCGCTGCTGTATTTGACCGGCAACAAGGACATGACGCTCGATCAGGTCAAGAATTTCCGGGTACTCGGCTCCAAGACGCCGGGGCATCCGGAAAACTTCGAAACCAGCGGCGTCGAAACCACGACGGGCCCGCTCGGCCAGGGCATCGCGACGGCGGTCGGCATGGCGCTGGCCGAGAAGATGCTCGCCGCCGAATTCGGCAAGAAGATCGTCAGCCATCACACCTATGTGCTGGCTTCCGACGGCGACCTGATGGAGGGCGTCTCGCAGGAAGCGATCGCCATGGCCGGGCACTGGAAGCTCAACAGGCTGATCGTGCTGTACGACGACAACGGCATTTCGATCGACGGTCCGACCTCGATCGCCGACTCGGTCGACCAGGTGAAGCGCTTCAAGTCCGCCGGCTGGGCCGCTGAGTCGATTGACGGCCACGATCCCAAGGCCATTGCGGCCGCCATCACGCGCGCCCAGAAATCCGGCAAGCCGTCGCTGATCGCCTGCAAGACCACCATCGGCTTCGGCGCGCCGACCAGGGCCGGCACCGCCAAGGCCCATGGCGAAGCGCTCGGCGCCGAAGAGCTGAAGGGCGCCAAGCAGAAGCTCGGCATTGCGCTGGAACCGTTTTCGGTGCCGGACGACGTGCTGAAAGCCTGGCGTGTGGCCGGCAGCCGCGGCGCGGCGGCGCGCAAGGCATGGGAAACGCAATTCGCCGGGCTCGGCAACCGCAAGCGCGCCGAATTCGAACGCCGCCTGCGGCATGAACGGCCGGCCTCCCTGGCGAAAGCGCTGAAGGCGCACAAGAAGGCCTTGCTGGAGACGCCGCAGAACATCGCCACCCGCAAATCGTCGGAACTCGCGATCGAGGCGATCGTGCCGGCGCTGCCGGAATTTCTGGCGGGCTCCGCCGATCTCACCGGATCCAACAACAACAAGGCGAAATCCGCCGTCGCCTTCTCGGCCAAGACGCCGAAGGGCCGCTTCATCCATTACGGCATCCGCGAGCACGGCATGGCGGCGGCCATGAACGGCATCTTCCTGCATGGCGGCTTCGCGCCGAACGGCGCCACCTTCATGGTGTTCACCGACTATGCCCGTCCGGCGATGCGGCTGGCGGCGCTGATGGGCGCCGGCGTGGTCTATGTGATGACCCATGATTCGATCGGGCTCGGCGAAGACGGCCCGACCCATCAGCCGGTCGAACACCTCGCCGCCTTGCGCGCGATTCCCAACATGCGCGTGTTCCGTCCCTGCGACGCCATCGAGGTGGCCGAATGCTGGGAACTGGCGCTGAACCGGACCGACGGTCCGACGGTGTTGGCGCTGACCCGCCAGAACCTGCCGCAATTGCGCACCCACGCGCCCGCCGAGAATCCGTGCAGCCATGGTGCCTACGAACTGGTCGCAGCAGGGGGCGACGCAAAAGTGTCGCTGTTCGCCTCCGGCTCCGAGGTCGAAATTGCAGTCGCGGCGCAGAAGCAACTGGCCGAGCGCGGCATCGCGTCGCGGGTGGTCTCGGTGCCCTCGCTCGAACTGCTGCTGGCGCAACCGGCGGATCGCCAAAAAGCCGTGATCGGCAACGCACCGGTCAAGATCGCGATCGAGGCCGCGGTGCGGTGGGGCTGGGATGCGGTGATCGGGTCGGATGGCATATTTGTGGGCATGCACGGCTTCGGCGCCAGCGCCCCCGCCAAGGAGCTCTACAAGCACTTCGGCATTACCGCCGAGGCTGCGGTTAACGCGGCCCTGAAGCGCTTGGGCTGACGGTTGAGATTGACCCGAAAAGGGTCTACCTAACGGTCATCTAATCCGCTCCCGCCCGGCCGAACCGGGCGTCCGCCGTAAAACCCTCGTGGATGGCTCGATGCCCTCCGCGGGGCTGACAGAGGTCATTGAAGGAGAGACAGCAAATGGCAATCCGGGTCGCGATCAACGGGTTTGGCCGCATCGGCCGCAACGTACTGCGCGCCATCGCCGAGTCCGGCCGCAAGGATATCGAGGTGGTCGGCATCAACGATCTCGGCCCGGTCGAGACCAACGCCCATTTGCTGCGCTTCGATTCGGTCCATGGCCGCTTCCCCGGCATCGTCACCGTCGATGGCGACACGATCAGCGTCGGCAACGGCAAGATCAGGGTTTCCGCCGAGCGCGATCCGTCGAAACTGCCCTGGAAGGAACTCGGCGTCGACATCGCGCTGGAATGCACCGGCATCTTCAGCGCCAAGGCCAAGGCCTCGGCACATCTGACCGCGGGCGCCAAGCGCGTGCTGGTTTCGGCGCCGTCGGACGGCGCGGACGCCACCATCGTGTTCGGCGTCAACCACGACAAGCTGTCAAAAGATCATCTGGTGGTCTCCAACGGTTCGTGCACCACCAATTGCCTCGCGCCGGTCGCAAAGGTGCTGAACGACACCGTCGGCATCGAAACCGGCTTCATGACCACGATCCACGCCTATACCGGCGACCAGCCGACGCTCGACACCATGCACAGCGACCTCTATCGCGGCCGGGCCGCGGCGATGTCGATGATCCCGACCTCCACCGGTGCGGCCAAGGCGATCGGCCTGGTGCTGCCGGAACTGGTCGGCAAGCTCGACGGCGTCGCGATCCGCGTGCCGACACCGAACGTCTCGGTGGTCGATCTCAAGATCGTGGCGCAGCGCAAGACCGACGTGAAGGAAATCAACGAGGCGATGAAGCGCGCCAGCGAGCAGCAGCTCAAGGGCATTCTCGGCTACACCACCGCGCCGAACGTCTCGATCGACTTCAACCACGACCCGCATTCCGCCACCTTCCACATGGACCAGACCAAGGTGCAGAACGGCACGCTGGTGCGCGTGATGGCCTGGTACGACAACGAATGGGGTTTCTCCAACCGCATGTCGGATACCGCCGTGGCGATGGGGAAGCTGCTGTAAGCCTCGCCTCGTGTCCCGGACGCGGTGCAGCGCGCAGCGCTGCTCCGCAGAGCCGGGACCCACACGCCGGGACTGATGTAACCATGGGTCCCGGTTCTGCAGCGCACCGCTTCGCGCTGCGCAGCGCCCGGGACAAGAGATGACAAAATCATTCCGCACCCTCGATGACGTCGACGTGAAGGGCAAGCGCGTGCTGCTGCGCGTCGACCTCAACGTTCCCATGGAAGACGGCCACGTCACCGACGCCACCAGGCTGGAGCGCATCGCGCCCACCATCAGCGAAATCTCCGGCAAGGGCGGCAAGGTCATCCTGCTCGCGCATTTCGGCCGGCCCAAGGGGCGCGACGCCAAGGACTCGCTGAAGCCGGTCGCGGCGGCGCTGGCGCTGGTGATCAAGAAACCGGTCGCCTTTGCCGAGGATTGCATCGGTGAGCCCGCGGCAAAAGCGATCGCCGCGATGAAGGATGGCGACATCCTGTGCCTGGAAAACACCCGCTTCCACAAGGAAGAGGAGAAGAACGATCCGGCCTTCGTCGCGGAACTGGCCAAGCTCGGCGACATCTGGGTCAACGATGCCTTCTCGGCCGCGCATCGCGCACATGCTTCCACCGAGGGCCTCGGCCACAAGCTGCCGGCCTATGCCGGGCGCACCATGCAGGCCGAACTCGACGCGCTGGGCAAGGCGCTGGAAGCGCCGACCAAGCCGGTCATTGCGATCATCGGCGGCGCCAAGGTCTCCACCAAGATCGACCTGCTGGAAAACCTGGTGACCAAAGTCGACGCGCTGGTGATCGGCGGCGGCATGGCCAATACCTTCCTGCACGCGCAGGGCGTCGGCGTCGGCAAGTCGCTGGCGGAAAAGGACCTCGCGGCGACCGCGCTGCGGATCATCGCCAAGGCGGAAGCCGCCAATTGCGCCATCATCCTGCCGGTCGACGCCGTGGTCGCCTATCACTTCGCTGCCAATGCGCCGTCCCAGGCCTACGGACTCGACGCCATTCCGGCCGACGGCATGATTCTCGATGTTGGGCCGCAATCGAACGCGCGCATACATGCAGCGATCGACGACGCCGCGACCTTGGTCTGGAACGGCCCGCTCGGCGCCTTCGAAATGCCCCCGTTCGACCGCGGCACCATAGTCGCGGCGAAGCACGCGGCGGAGCGGACCAAGGCCAAGAAGCTGATTTCGGTCGCCGGCGGCGGCGATACCGTGGCGGCGCTGAACCAGGCGGGCGTTGCCGGCGATTTCACCTATGTTTCGACCGCGGGTGGCGCGTTCCTTGAATGGATGGAAGGGAAACCTTTGCCCGGGGTCGAGGTTTTGAGGACCAAAGGGACGTAACTTGAAGCTTGGCCGCGCCCGGCCTATGTTACATGTAACACTTTTCGGTGAAGGATACGTGCCATGGCGGATGGAGCGAAGCGGGTCCAGAAGCACCGGGACAAGATGAAGGCGGCCGGGCTCAAGCCCGTGACGATCTGGGTTCCGGATGTGAACGCTCCGGGGTTCAAGGAACAAATCGCGCGCGAGATCGAGATCATTAATGCCGACGCCGAGAGTCAGCGCGTCATGGAGGAGATGTTGGCGCTTGCGGATTTTAGCGACTGGAAATGAAACAAGGCGACCTCATCTCCGTTTCGCTTCCGGGAGATTATGGCAAACCGCGGCCGGCACTCGTGATTCAATCGGATATCTACGAGCACTTGAATTCTGTGACCGTATTGCCGCTGACGAGCAATATCCTGAGCGCGGAACGCTGTCGCGTAGTGGTGGAAATGTCCGAAGAAAATGGCCTTCGACACACTTCTCAGGTCATGGTGGAGAAGGCGGCGACCCTGCCTCGGTCGAAAGCAGGACCGGTCATCGGTCGTCTCTCCGCCACCGACATGAGCGCCGTCAATCGCGCCCTCGCCCTTTTCTTGGGGTTTACCTGAGAACCGTCTAGTTTGATTTTGAACCGTGACATTCGCTGTCACCACAGGAGAACGGAACACATGGCACGCATCACGTTGCGTCAATTGCTCGACCACGCGGCGGAACACGATTACGGCGTGCCGGCGTTCAACATCAACAACATGGAGCAGGCGCTCGCCATCATGGAGGCCGCCTCCAGCCTCGATGCGCCCGTCATCATCCAGGCCTCGCGCGGGGCGCGGTCCTACGCCAACGACATCATGCTGAAGCACATGATGGATGCGGTGACCGAAATCTATCCGCATATCCCGGTCTGCGTGCATCTCGATCACGGCAACGGGCCCGACACCTGCATGACCGCGATCCAGGCCGGCTTCACCTCGGTCATGATGGACGGTTCGCTGAAGGCCGATGGCAAGACCGCCGCCGACTGGGACTATAATGTCGGCGTCACCAAGACCGTCACCGACATGGCGCATCTCGGCGGCATTTCGGTGGAAGGCGAGCTCGGCGTGCTCGGCTCGCTCGAGACCGGCATGGGCGACAAGGAAGACGGCCACGGCGCCGAAGGCAAGCTCTCCCACGACCAGCTGCTGACCAATCCCGACGAAGCCGTGAAATTCGTCAAGGAGACAAAAGTCGACGCGCTGGCGATCGCGATGGGCACCTCGCACGGCGCCTACAAGTTCACCCGCAAGCCGGATGGCGATATCCTCGCCATGAACGTGATCGAGGAAATCCACCGCAAGCTGCCGAACACGCATCTGGTGATGCACGGCTCGTCCTCGGTGCCGCAGGAGCTGCAGGACATCATCAACGCCAATGGCGGCAAGATGAAGCCGACCTGGGGCGTGCCGGTCGCCGAGATCCAGCGCGGCATCAAGAACGGCGTCCGCAAGATCAACATCGACACCGACAACCGGATGGCGATGACCGGACAGATCCGGAAAGTGCTGAAGGACAACCCGGAAGAATTCGATCCGCGCAAATATCTCAAGCCGGCGATGGAAGCGATGGCGAAGCTCTGCAAGCAGCGGCTGCAGGAGTTCAACACCGCGGGTCAGGCCGGCAAGATCAAGCGGGTGCTGACCACGGCCGAAATGGCCAAGCGTTACATCAAGGGTGAACTCGACCCGAAAGTGGCGTGACCGGTAGCCGGCAGGCCCTCCCCCGCGCCGCGCCGTTTTCCTTCGGTTTTCTGGACGGTTTCTTGGGTTTTGCCCGAGAACCGTCTATTTTGATCCGCAACACCGTGCTCGGGAGGACGCACCGATGAATCTCGCCGATCTGAACAAAATTGCCCTGGCCATGGTGGCGTCGGGCAAGGGAATCCTCGCCGCCGACGAATCGTCCGGCACCATCAAGAAGCGCTTCGACGCCATCAAGGTCGAGTCGACCGAGCAGTCGCGTCGCGACTATCGCGAAATGCTGTTCCGCTCCTCAGAGGCGATGCGCCAGTACATCTCCGGCGTCATCCTCTATGACGAAACCATCTGGCAGGACGCCGCCGACGGCACGCCGCTGGTCAGACTGATCGAACAGTCCGGCGCCATCCCCGGCATCAAGGTCGACGAGGGCACCCAGGCCCTGCCGGGCTGCCCCGGCGAACTGGTCACCGCGGGGCTGGACAAGCTCGCCGAGCGGCTGAAGAAATATTACGAGCGCGGCGCGCGTTTCGCCAAATGGCGCGCGGTGATCGATATCGGCGAGGGCACTGGCGGCCCGGGCGTTCCAAGCATGACCGCGATCCATGTCAACGCCCATGCGCTGGCGCGCTACGCCGCCCTTTGCCAGGCCGCGCAGATCGTGCCGATCGTCGAGCCGGAAGTCCTGATGGACGGCGGCCACGATATCGACCGCTGCTTTGACGTGACGCAGCGCGTGCTCAACAAGACGTTCCAGGAATTGCGGGTTCAGCGCGTCGCGCTGGAAGGCATGATCCTGAAACCCAACATGGTCATTTCAGGCAAGAAGTGCGCAAGACAGGCCTCGGTCGAGGAGGTCGCGGAGAAGACCATCCGGCTGCTGAAGGCCTGCGTGCCGGCCGCGGTGCCCGGCATCGCCTTCCTGTCCGGCGGACAATCCGACGAGGACGCGACCGCGCATTTGAGCGCGATGAACCGGCTCGGCGGCCTGAATGGTAACCTTCCCTGGCAGCTCACCTTCTCCTATGGCCGGGCGCTGCAGGCGGCGCCGCAGAAGGCGTGGTCGGGCAAGGCGGAGAACGTCGCCGCCGGCCAACGCGCCTTCACCCATCGCGCGCGGATGAATTCGCTCGCGAGCAAGGGCGAATGGCAGGCCGATCTCGAGAAGAAGGCGGCATAGATTTGGCCACTAAACCCGTTCCGCCGCGCCCCGTGCCGCGTCTCTATCTCGCGACGCCGGAGGTGGACGATCCCGCGGCGCTATTGGCCAGCCTTCCCGGCCTGCTGGCGGGTGCCGACATCGCCGCGGTGCTGCTGCGCCTGAAACCGACCGACCAGCGCACCATGATCTCCAGGATCAAGGCGCTGGCGCCGGTGATCCAGGACGGCGGGGCGGCCCTGCTGCTCGACGGCCATGTCGAGATGGTCGCCCGCGCCGGCGCCGACGGCGCGCATGTGACCGGCATCGAGGCGCTGGCGGAGGCGATACCGTCGCTGAAACCCGATCGTATCGCCGGCGTCGGCGGACTGCCGACACGGCACGATTCGATGGCCGCGGGCGAGGCCGGCGCGGATTACGTGCTGTTCGGCGAACCGGATGCGCAAGGGCAGAGGCCCGCGGTCGAGGCGATCGCCGAACGGCTGGAATGGTGGGCCGAGCTGTTCGAGCCGCCCTGCATCGGCTATGCGGCGTCGCTGGAGGAAGCCCGCGAATTCGCCGCCGCCGGCGCGGATTTCGTCCTGGTCGGCGATTTCATCTGGGCCGATCCAAGAGGTGCTGCGGCGGCACTCGAGGACGCGGAACAGACCATCAGGCAAGCGCACGCCGCCACGTCCGGAAAAGTCAAAGCCGAACAGGGATAACGCCGGAAATGAAGATCCTGCGCGCCCTATCGATCCCGACGATTTTTCTGGCGGGTTTGCTGATGCTCCCGGCAAGCGGCATGGCGCAGACTCCGCTGCTGCCGCCGCCCGGCGCGCCAAAGCCGTTGCTGCCGCCCCCCGGGATGCCGGCGCCGGTGGCGCCAGCGAAGAAGGACAAGCCGAAGCCGCCGGTGGCTGCCAAAAAGCCCGCGCCGGGCGCGACGCCGAAGCCGACGGCAACGCCGGCGCCGACCGCGACCGTCACGCCCGCCCCCGTGTTCGATGACCCCAACGTCGACCTGGTGTTCGGCGCCTACCAGCGCGGCCAATACAAGACCGCGTTCGATCTGGCGACCAACCGCGCGCAGTTCAACGGCGATCCCAAGGCGATGACCATGCTCGGCGAGCTCTACGCCAATGGGCTGGGCGTCAAGCGCGACTACGCCAAGGCCGCCGAGTGGTACAAGCGCGCCGGCGACGGCGGCGACCGCGAGGGCATGTTCGCGCTCGCCATGTTCCGGCTTTCCGGACGCGGCGGCCCGGTCAACCGCGAGGAGGCGGTAAAGCTGCTGGCGTCCGCGGCCAAGCTCGGCAATCCCAAGGCGGCCTATAATCTGGCGCTGCTCTATCTGGACGGGCAGACGCTGCCGCAGGACGTCAAACGTGCTGCGGAGCTGCTGCGCGTCGCCGCCGACGCCGGCAATCCGGAAGCGCAATACGCGCTCGCCACCTTCTACAAGGAGGGCACCGGCGTGCCCAAAGACCTCGAAAAGGCGGCGCGGCTGCTGCAGGCGGCTTCCCTGGCCGGCAATGTCGACGCCGAGGTCGAATACGCGATCGCGCTGTTCAACGGCACCGGAGCCCCGAAAAACGAGGCGGCCGCGGTGGCTCTGCTGAGCAAGGCCGCCAGACAGAACAGCCCGATCGCCCAGAACCGTCTCGCGCGCGTGCTGGTGTACGGACTGGGCGCACCAATGGACAAGATCGAGGGGCTGAAATGGCACATTGTTGCGAAAACCGCCGGCAAAGGCGATCCCGCGCTCGATGAGGCGCTTGCCGCCCTCAGCCCCGAAGACCGCACCAAGGCCCAGGATGCCGCCCGCAAATGGCTCGGCACCAAATGATCCGCCTTGACGCCACCACACCGGCAGGGCACCCACTCTGATCTCACCTCTCCCCCTTGGGGAGAGGTCGGCGCTCACGGCGATGCGAAGCATCGTCCGGAAAGCGCCGGGTGAGGGGATTTGAACCTCGCTGACACCATAACCCCTCACCCCTGCCCTCTCCCAACGGGAGAGGGGGCGCACCTTCAGCGCTGAAACACCGGCGGTACCATGCTGCAATCAGCCCTTATGAACGTCATGGTCAAGGCCGCGCGCCGCGCCGGCCGCAGCCTCAGGCGCGACCTCGGCGAGATCGAGAACCTGCAGGTGTCGCTGAAGGGACCGGCCAATTTCGTCTCGCTGGCCGACAAGCGCGCCGAGGAAATGCTGCTGACCGACCTCCTGAAGGCGCGGCCGGGTTACGGCTTCATCGGCGAGGAAGGCGGAACGCGGGTCGGCGACGACAAGACCCATACCTGGATCGTCGACCCGCTCGACGGCACCACCAACTTCCTGCACGGCATTCCGCAATTCGCGATCTCGATCGGCCTGCAGCGCGAGGGCGTCATCATCGCCGGGGTGATCTACAATCCCGCCAATGACGAGCTCTACACCGCCGAGCGCGGCAAGGGCGCCTTCCTCAACGACCAGCGGCTGCGCGTCGCCGGCCGCCGCCAGCTCGGCGACTGCGTAATCGCCTGCGGCCTGCCGCATATCGGCCGCGGCGACCACGAGCTGTCGCGGCTGGAAATGACCGCAATCCAGAACAAGGTGGCGGGCCTGCGCCGGTTCGGCGCCGCCTCCCTCGACATGGCCTTCGTCGCCGCCGGCCGCCTCGACGGCTACTGGGAACGCAACCTGCAGCCCTGGGACATGGCAGCCGGCCAGATCATCATCCGCGAAGCCGGCGGCACGGTGAGTGGGATTGAGGGTGACGATGATCCGCTGAAGAGCGGCAACGTGGTGTGCGGCAATGAGTTTATTCATGCCGAGCTGGTGAAGATTTTGAAGCCGCTGGGGAAGTAGAGGCTACCCGACAATCGTTCAGCCGTTTTCGCTGTCATCATCCGCGAAAGCGGATGATCCAGTACGCTGCGACGACAACGTCCAACCGCAGCATCACGGAGTACTGGATGCCCGCCTTCGCAGGCATGACGAGTGAGATTGCGGGACGCGCCCCGCGCTTCTCTACTGCTTCGACGCTTCCGCCGTGCCCTTCGCCTCGCTCGCCTTCGCCACGACCTCCCGATCCCCCGCCAGCACCCGCTGCACCACGACGAAGAACACCGGCACCATCAGCAGCGCCAGGATCACCACGGCGATCATGCCGCCCATCACGCTGGTGCCCAGCGCCTGCTGGCTGGCGCCGCCGGCGCCGGAGGCGATCACCATCGGCAGCACGCCGCAGACGAAGGCGAGGCCGGTCATCAGGATCGGGCGGAAGCGTAAGGTACAGGCTTCGACCGTGGCTTCGATCAGCGGTTTGCCCTGGGCGCGCAGATCCTTTGCAAACTCGATGATGAGGATGGCGTCCTTGGCGGCGAGGCCGATGATGGTGATCAGGCCGACCGTGAAATAGACGTCGTTGGGCAGGCCGCGCATGGTCGCCGCCAGCACCGCGCCGCAGATGCCGAGCGGCACCGTCAGCAGCACCGCCAGCGGAATGGTCCAGCTTTCATAGAGCGCGGCGAGGCAGAGGAACACCACCAGCAATGACAGAGCCAGCAGGATCGGCGCCTGCGAGCCCGACAGCTTTTCCTGCAGGCTTTGCCCGGTCCACTCGAAGCCGAAGCCGCGCGGCAGCCGGCCCGCGAGCCGCTCCATCTCGGCGATGGCGTCGCCGGAGGTGAAGCCGGGTTTGGCCTCGCCGCTGATGCGCACCGCGGGGTAGTAATTGAATCCGGCGATCTGGGTCGGGCCTTTCGACCACTCCACCGTGGTGAATGCGGACAACGGCACCAGCTGGCCGCGGCTGTTCTTGACGTTGTAATTGAGAATGTCGTCGGCGTTCATGCGGCTGGTGTCGACGGCCTGCACGATCACCCGCTGCATCCGGCCGCGGTTCGGAAAGTCGTTGATGTAGTTCGATCCGAGATTGGTCGAGATCGTGTTGTTGATGTCCTCGAAGGTGACGCCAAAGGCGCCGGCCTTCTCGCGGTCGATCGTCAGGTTGACCTGCGGTCCCGCCGGCAGGCCCTCGACGAAGACCTTCTGCAGCACCCGGCTCGCATTGGCTTCCGAGATCAGGCGGTCGGCGGCGGCGACCAGCGCCGGATAGCCCTTCTGGCCGCGGTCCTGCAGGCGGAAGGAGAATCCGGAGGAATTGCCGAGATTGTCGATCGGCGGCGGCTGCAGCGCGGAAATCTTGGCGTCGCGAATCGAGGACAGTTCACGGTTGACGTCGGCGACGATGGCGGCCGCGGAATCCTTCGCCGGACGGTCCGACCAGTCCTTCAGCGTGATGAAAGCCTGCGCGGTGTTGATGCCCTGGCCGAGAAAGCTGAAGCCGGTGAGGAACGTGACGTTCTCGACGCCCGAGCGCTGCGCCAGATATTTTTCGACCTTTTCGACCGCGGCCTCGGTCCGCGCATACGAGGCATCGGCCGGCGTCTGCACGTCGGTGGTGATAAATCCCTGATCGTCGACGGGGAGAAAGCCGCCGGGCAGGCGAAGGAAGCCCCAGCTCAGTCCGATCAGCAACGCGGCGTAAATCAGCATCAGTCGTCCGGTGCGCTGCAGCGACCAGCCCACGGTGCCGGCATAGCGCACCTTGACGCTTTCGAGCCCGCGATTGAACCAGCCGAACACGCCCTTGCGGGCGTGACCGTGGCCTGCCGTGACCGGCTTCAGCAGCGTCGCGCACAAGGCCGGCGTCAGCGACAGCGCCAGCAGCGCGGAGAAGCCGATGGCCGCGACCATGGTGACCGAGAACTGGCGATAGATGATGCCGACCGATCCCGGGAAGAACGCCATCGGCAGGAACACGGCGATCAGCACCAGCGTGATGCCGATGATGGCGCTCGATATCTGCGACATCGCCTTGCGGGTGGCTTCCTTCGGCGGCAGCCCCTCCTCCGACATGATGCGCTCGACGTTCTCGACCACGACGATGGCGTCGTCGACGAGGATACCGACCGCCAGCACCATGCCGAACATCGTCAGCATGTTGATCGAATCGCCCGCGGCCAGCAGGATCGCGCAGGTGCCGAGCAGCGCCACCGGCACCACGATGGTGGGAATGATGGTGTAGCGGATGTTCTGCAGGAACAGGAACATCACGATGAACACCAGCACCACCGCCTCGACCAGCGTCATCAGCACCTTCTCGATCGACGCCTTCACGACAGGGGTGATGTTGTAGGGAATTTCGTAGGCGATGTTGGCCGGAAAGAACTTCGACAGCTCCTTCATCTTGGCTTCGACCGCGCTGGCGGTGGCCAGCGCATTGCCGCTCGGCGACAGCAGCACCGAGAGACCGGCGGTCGGCTGGCCGTTGAGCCGGGTGTTGAACTGGTAGCTCAACCCGCCGATCTCGATCCGGGCGACGTCGCGCAAGCGCACCGTCGAACCATCCGCATTGGCACGCAGGATGATGGCGCCGAATTCGTCCGGCGAGGAGAGCTGGCCCTTGACCAGCACCAGCGCCGAGATCTTCTGCTCGGGCGTGCTGGGCTCGGCGCCGATGCTGCCCGAGGCCACCTGGGCATTCTGCGCCGTGATCGCCTTGTTGACGTCGTCGACCGTGAGGCCATAGCCGACCAGCCTGGCGGGATCGATCCAGATCCTTAAGGACCGCTCGGTGGAGTAGAGCGTGGCGCGGCCGACGCCGGGAATGCGCCTGATTTCGCCGAGCACGCTGCGGATCATGAAATCGCCGAGACCGACTTCATCGAGGCTCTTGTCGGTCGACTTCAGCGTGATGATCTGCAGCACCGCGCTGGAGGCTTCCTCGATCAGGATGCCCTGCTGGATCACCGCGCGGGGAAGCCGCGCCTCGACGCGCTTGATGCGGTTCTGCACTTCGACCGACGCCGTTCCGGTGTCGGTGCCGGGCACGAAGTTGGCGATGATCTCGACCTGCCCCAGCGAATCGCTGGTGGATTCGAAGTTCAGGATGCCGTTGGCGCCGTTCAGCTCCTCCTCGATCAGCCGCGTCACGCTGTTGTAGAGGTTTTCCGGCGAGGCGCCGGGATAGCTGGTCGAGATCGAGATCGAGGGCGGCGCGATGATCGGATACTGCGCCACCGCCAGCAGCGGAATCGAGATGGCGCCGATCAGACAGATGAAAAGCGCGACGACCCAGGCGAAGATCGGCCTGTCGATGAAAAAACTGGGCATCGACCGTTACCGGTGCGCTTGCTTGGTCTGCCTTGCCGTTGCGGTGTCGGCCGAGGCGTCGCCTTCGGTAAACAGCTGCGGCCTGACCTTGTCGCCGGCGGCGAACTTCTGGAAGCCCTCGACCACGACCTTGTCGCCGGCCTTCAGCCCTTCGGTCACGAACCACTGGCCGTCCTGCATCGATCCGGTGCGCACCGGCTGCACCACGACGCGGTTGTCATCCTTGACCACGAACACTTCGCTGCCGCCGCCGCCGTTGCGCTGGATCGCCTGCTGCGGCAAGGCGATCGCATCGGTGTCGATGCCCTGCTCGATCAGCACGCGGACATACATGCCCGGCAACAGCTCGCGCTTCGGATTGGGAAATTCGCCGCGCAACGTCACCTGCCCGGTATGGGCATCCACCCTGGCGTCCGAGAACAGCAGTTTGCCGGGCGAGGCGTAGACCGTGCCGTCATCCAGCACCAGGCGAACCCTGGCCATGTCGGGCGCGATGCGATCGAGTTCGCCGCTCTCGAGCGAGCGCCGCAGCTGATTGAGCTCGGTGACCGATTGCGTGAAGTCGGCATAGATCGGATCCAGCTGCTGAATGGTCGCGAGATTGGTCTCGTTCTGCACCACGAGCGCGCCTTCGCTGACCAGCGCCGCACCGACGACCCCGTGGATCGGGGCGCGGATCGTGGCGTAGCTCAGATTGAGTTTGGCGCGCGCGACTTCGGCCTTGCGTCCCTCGACCTCGGCTTCGGCCTGCCGCATGTTGCCGATGGCTTTTTCATTCTCGGCCTCGGAGGTGGCTTTCTGGCTGGTCAGGGTCGCAATTCGCCGCGCCTGCTGCGACGCTTGGTCGAATGCTGCAACGGCCTTGGCGAGCGCCGCCTCGCTGGACTGCACTTCGACCTCGAACGGCCGCGAATCGATCCGGTAGAGCGGATCGCCGGCATGGACCTCGCTGCCCTGATTGAACAGGCGCTCGATGACGATGCCGGAGACGCGCGGACGCACGTCGGAAACCCGGGTCGGCGCGACGCGTCCCGGCAATTCGCGCACCAGCGCGCGGGACTGTGGTCTGATGGAGACGATACTGACGTCGGGATCGGAGGTCTGGGCTGCCGCGACCGCGGAGGAAGGTTCATCGCAGCCGGCGAGAAGCGGCGCCATCGCAGCTAACATCAAGGCGATGCCTGCCGATTGCACACGAAATCCAGTCATGAAAGTGATGGCCCCAAGTTGTGAGTTCGGCGCGGATTGCGTTTCCGGCCGGCGCGGGCCGCAACGACACCGCTCTCTTGGGATCAAGTTAGATCAGTCTTGCTGCAATGCAATACGTTTCGCGGCGGCCCAATGTCACAGTCCGGTATAGCGTTGAACAAACAGTATTTTCCGATCTTCACTCGATCGTGAATCAGTTCGAATCCCGCCTTGAGACAGGAGTTCCATCGGCCGCCTTCATGCGATAATGGCTGACGCCCCATTCGCTGCCTTCGGCGTAACCGAACAGCCCCGATGTGGCGAGGAAGAACCAGCGCCAGCGCCGCATCCACAGCGGCGTATCGTTGCCGTACACGCCGCGCAGGATGCCCTCGATCTCGTCATGGTGCGCGTCGAAATTGGCCAGCCAGCCGAGCGCGGTGCGCTGATAATGCGTGCCGCTCCAGCGCCATTCCTTCTCGATCTCGAACAGGTCGGCATATTGCCGGATCAAATGATGGCTCGGCATCATCCCGCCGGAGAAGAAATGCTGCGCGACCCAGTCTTCCCCGTCGGCGCGATCGAACAAATAGGCGCCCGAGCGATGGGTGAAGATGTGCATGAAGAAGCGCCCGCCGGGCTTGAGCCATGACCGCACCCGAATCATCAATTCGCGCCAGTTCATGATGTGCTCGAACATTTCAACCGACACGATGCGGTCGAACTGCCGCCCCGGGTCGAACACGTTCATGTCGGCGGTGACCACGCGAACATTCTTCAGTCCGCGCGATGCCGCCGCCTGCTCGATATATTCGCGCTGCGACGGCGAATTCGACACCGCGGTGATCTCGGCGTTGGGAAACCGCCGCGCCATCGACAGCGCCAGCGAACCCCAGCCGCAGCCGAGTTCGAGGATCGCCTGCCCGTCGGCGAGATCGGCGTGCTCGATGGTCTGGCGCAGCGCTTCTTCCTCGGCCTCCTGCAGCGTCGATGCCGGCTCCTTGTAGAAACATGACGAGTATTTGCGGTTCGGACCGAGCACCTGCGCAAAGAATGTTGCCGGCACCTGATAATGCCGGGCATCGGCTTCGCCGGTGTGATCGGCGATGGCGCGTGCCGACATGGCGCCAGCGAACGCCGCGTCGCTCTCCGCGCCGGCGCTGGCGAGCCGCGTTGCGGTGCGCGAGCACAGCCGCTGGATCGCGGCGCGTATGATGACGTCAGGCAGCGGCACCCGTTCGGCCGTGCCGATCATTCTGGAAACGAAGCTCATGTGACCGCTCCCTTGTGTCGTGGCAGACATCGCGAAGGTCGTCGGTGATTCCCGTCCTTCGCACTGCAATATGGCAACCCAGCCGCAGCGGCCGGATCGCCACCAGGGCTGCGATCCGCCATTGCCGAGGGTCGCGAGCGACAGCGCGAGCGCTCCGGGCTACCAAACTGTCATGCGAAATCCCTGATATCCGCGCTAGACACCGCACATTCATGAACTACGCTCCTAACCAAGCCCCGGTTTCACCCTGGGTTCCACAGTCCACCCCGGATCCGGGGCGTATCTGAGCTTTTCTCCCGGTCCTGCTGTGCCATATTCAGGCTCGAAACCGGTTCCTCGCAACGGATGACACCGACAAATGCCTGCAGGCCCCTCTTCCCGCTCCGCGATGGAGACTGAACTGAACAAACTGTCCTCGCCCCGGATCTTCCTGGTGCGGATGGTGGTGTTCCTGGTGCTGTGCACCCTGCTGATGGTGGTGCTCTATAAGCAGATCATGGCGGCGTTTTTCGCCAATCCGGGTCTCAACGCGCTGATCGGCGCGGTGCTCCTGATCGGCATCATCCTGTCGTTCCGCCAGGTGGTCCGGCTCTATCCGGAGGTCGCCTGGGTCAACAATTTCCGGATCTCCGATCCCGGCCTCGCGGTCGAGCGGCATCCCACCTTGCTGGCGCCGATGGCGGCGATCCTCGGCGGCGAACGCACCGGGCGGATGACGATCTCGCAGCAGACCATGCGGCATCTCTTGGATTCGATCGCCACACGGCTCGACGAGGCCCGCGACATCTCCCGCTACATGACCGGCCTTCTGGTCTTCCTCGGGCTGCTCGGCACCTTCTGGGGCCTGATCGAGACCGTCGGTTCGGTCGGCAAGGTGATCGAGGGGCTGAAGGTCGGCGGCGACGCCGGCTCGCTGTTCGACACCCTCAAGGAGGGCCTGGCGGCGCCACTGAGCGGCATGGGCATTTCGTTTTCGTCGTCGCTGTTCGGCCTCGCCGGTTCGCTGATCCTGGGCTTCCTCGACCTGCAATCGAGCCAGGCGCAAAACCGCTTCTATACCGACCTCGAGGACTGGCTGGCCTCCACGGTGCGCGAATATACCCGCGAAGGCACCGGCGGCCCCGGCGGCGAGCTTCAGGCCGCGGTCGAACGGTTGCGGCTGACCCTCGAAGAGGGCGGCGCGAGCCGCGGCACCACCGCGGCGATGGCCAACCTCGCCGAAGCCATCCAGGGCCTGGTCACGCATATGCGGACCGAGCAGCAGATGATCCGCGAATGGGCCGACGGCCAGGGCGAGCAGAACCGCGAAATCAAGAAACTGCTCGAGCGGATCGCGCGCCAGCCCGAGAAGAATTGACTGGGAGTGACGTGCCCCGGACGCAGCGCAGCATGCAATGATGCGCTGCTGAGCCGGGGCCCATGCTTCGTCGGATGTTGTTATGGGTCCCGGCTGTGCGGAGCAGCGCGAAGAGCGCTGCACCGCGTCCGGGACACGAGATTGGAGACTTCTGATGGCCCTCGCCCGTACCCGCCGCAACGATTCCGGATTCAACTACTGGCCGGGCTTCGTCGATGCGCTGTCGACGCTGGTGCTCTCGATCGTGTTCCTGCTGTCGGTGTTCCTGGTGGTGCAGTTCTTCCTGTCGCAGGAAGTCACCGGCAAGGACAAGGCGCTGGAGCAGCTCAACGCCAAGCTGGCGCAGCTCAGCGAAATGCTGTCGCTGGAAAAGCTCGGCAAGCTCAATCTCGACGACCAGCTGTCGCAGCTGCGTGCGGGACTGTCCTCGGCGGAAGCCGAGCGCGACCGGGTCAAGGGCCTCTATGACGGGCTTGCCGGCGCCGGCAGCGACGCCGCCGGCCGCGCCAGCGAACTCAACAAGGCGCTGGATTCCGAAAAACAGGTGACCTCGCGGGCGCTGGCGCAGATCGAGGTCCTGAACCAGCAGATCAGCGCGCTGCGCCGCCAGCTGGCGGCGCTGGAGGAAGCGCTCGAGGTATCGGAGAAGCGCGACAGGGAATCGCAAGGGCGGATCGCCGATCTCGGACAGCGGCTGAACGTGGCGCTGGCGCAGCGGGTGCAGGAACTGTCGCGCTACCGTTCGGAATTCTTCGGCCGCCTGCGCGCCATTCTCGGCAACCGGCCGGACATCCGCATCGTTGGCGACCGTTTTGTGTTCCAGTCCGAAGTGTTCTTCGACACCGGCCAGGCCTTGCTGCTGCCCGAAGGCCGCGCCGAGCTGGACAAACTGGCGAGCGCGCTGACCGAGCTGGACAAGCAGATTCCCGCCGAGATCGCCTGGGTGCTGCGGGTCGACGGCCATACCGACGTGCGGCCGATTCTGAACAGCCCGGTGTTCAAATCGAACTGGGAATTGTCGTCGGCGCGCGCGATCTCGGTGGTGCAGTATCTGGTCTCGCTCGGCGTGCCGGCGCAGCGGCTGGTGGCGGCAGGCTTCGCCGAATTCCAGCCGCTCGACACCGCGACGACCGAAGAAGCCTACAAGCGCAACCGTCGCATCGAGCTGAAGCTGACGGAACGGTAGTGGCAGAAAAGTTTCAGCTTCGCCCGTATCGCGCCGACGACGAGGACGCCACGATCGCGCTGTGGCTCGAGACCTGGCGGCTCGCCTATCCCTCGATCGATTTCGACGCCCGCGTGGACTGGTGGCGCGAACGCTGGCGCAACGAACTGGTGCCCAACGCAGCGATCGTTGTTGCCGAACAGGCCGGCGCATTGGTTGGCTTCGTCACCATCGATGCTTCGGGCTATCTCGATCAGTTGGTGGTCGCGCCCGACCACTGGGGATCAAAGCTTGCCACCATGCTGGTCGATGAAGCCAAGCGCTTGTCCCCCGATGGCGTCACGTTGAAGGTCAACGCCGACAACAACAGGGCCATCCGCTTCTACGAGCGCAACGGATTTGTCCATGCGGGAGAGGATGTGAACCCGGGGTCGAAGCGACTGGTGCTGAAGATGGCGTGGAAGCCGTAGCGTTCTTCTTCCCTTCTCCCCTTGTGGGAGAAGGTGGCGCGAAGCGCCGGATGAGGGGTCTCTATCCCCAAGCAGACTACCCGTTGAGCCAACCCCTCACCCGTCCGCGATGCTGCGCATCGCGTCCACCCTCTCCCACAAGGGGAGAGGGGAAGAAAGAAACCTCACACCCCCTCGAACTGCAACCTTGCCAGTCTCGCATAAAGCCCGCCCGCGGCGACCAGCTCCGCGTGGGTGCCCTGTTCGACGATGCGGCCCTGGTCCATCACCATGATGCGGTCGCAGGACAGTACGGTGGCCAGCCGGTGCGCGATGACGAGCGTGGTGCGGTGGCGCATCAATTCTTCCAGCGCGGTCTGCACCAGGGTCTCGCTCTCGGCATCGAGCGACGAGGTCGCCTCATCCAGCAACAGCAGCGGCGCATCGCGCAGGATCGCGCGCGCGATGGCGATGCGCTGGCGCTGGCCGCCCGACAGCGTCACGCCGCGCTCGCGGAGCTGCGCCTCGAAGCCGCCGGGCAGCCGGCGGATGAATTCGCTGGCATGGGCCAGGTCCGCGGCGTGCTCGACTTCCGCATCCGTCGCGTCAGGCCGGCCGAAGCGGATGTTGTCGCGCGCGGAGGCTGCGAACACCACGGAGTCCTGCGGCACCAGCGCGATGCGGGCGCGCAACTCCCGCGGATCGGCCGCCCTGACCGGCACGCCGTCGAACGAGATCGCGCCGGAAGCCGGATCGTAGAAACGCAGCAGAAGATGAAACAGCGTGCTCTTGCCGGCGCCCGACGGGCCGACGATCGCAACCTTCTCGCCGGCGCGCACGGTGAGCGAAACGCCATCAACCGCCAGCGCATCCGGCCGGGTCGGATAGGCGAAGCTGACCTTGTCGAAACCGACGTCGCCGCGTGCCGGCTGTGGCATCGCGCGCGGCGACGCCGGTACTGCGATCGCCGACTTGACGCGGAGGATCTCGAACAACCGCTCCGAGGCGCCCGACGCCGCCGACAGCTCGCCCCAGACCTCGCTGAGCTGGCCGAGGCCGGCGGCGGCGAACGCCGCATACAGCACGAACTGGCCGAGCCTGCCCGGCGTGATCGAGCCGGTCAGCACGTCGTTCGATCCGACCCAGAGAATCGCCACCACGCTGGAGAACACGATGAAGATGATGACCGCGGTGAGAACCGCCCGCGCCCGGGTCGAACTGCGCGCCGCGGCATAGGCCTGTTCGACCTCGCCGCCGAACCGCGCATTGGCCAGCCCCTCGCTGGTGTAGGCCTGCACGGTCCTGATCGCGCCGATCAGTTCCGATGCATAGGATGTGGCTTCCGCCAGCGTATCCTGGGCGTTGCGCGACAGCCGCCGCACCCAGCGCCCGAACGCGACCAGCGGAATCACGATCACCGGGATCGCCAGCAGCACGAAGCCCGACAACCGGGGGCTGGTGATCACCATCATCGCGGTAGCGCCGATGAACAGCATCAGGTTGCGCAGCGCGATCGACACCGAGGCGCCGACCGCCGACTTGATTTGCGTGGTGTCGGCGGTCAGCCGCGAGATCAGTTCGCCCGAGCGCGCCGAATCGAAGAAGGCCGGCGACAGCGAAATCAGATGCGCGAACACGTCGCGCCTGAGATCGGCGACGATGCGCTCGCCGATGGTCATGACCAGGTAGAATCGCGCCGCACTGGCCCCGGCCAGCACCGCGACCAGCGCGATCATGACGCTGAAATAGGAATTGATCATGGCGATGCCTTCGGGCGAGAGCCCGAAGTCGATCATCCGCCGCACCGCGATCGGCACCAGCAGGGTCGTGATCGCCGCAATGGTGAGCGAGATGAAGGCCAGAATGGCGCGGCCGCGGTAGCGCCCCACATAGGGCATCAGCGCCAGCAGCGGGCGAAGCCTCGCGCTGCTTTTGGCCGGCAGTTCCGTCAGTCCGGCCTCGACGGAGGGTGCCTCTGCGAGCGCCAGATCGCGCGGCGGCGGCGTCTCGCCACGCCGCTCTTCAAGCCGTTCCACTGCGCTCATGAGATCCGGACCAATCGCTTTGCCAGCCACCAGATAGGCCCAGGCGCCGACGCTGGCAAATCCGGTAACATACTAATGCGGGATCCCCCGGGGGGCGGGGGCCGAACTTGGCTTGTTTTGGGGGCCTTGCTGCGTTATAGAGCGGCCCAAATCCGTCCCCACAGCCATCGATAGACAGGCGCCGGCGCGCCGAAGGATCTGCCATGAAAGCCGAAATTCACCCGGAATATCATATGATTACGGTCGTCATGACCGATGGCACCGAGTACCAGACAAGGTCCACCTGGGGCAAGGAAGGCGACAAGCTGAACCTCGATATCGACTCCAAGTCGCACCCGGCCTGGATCGGCGGCGCCCAGCAGATGCTCGATCGCGGCGGCCGCGTGTCCCGGTTCCAGAAGAAGTTTTCGGGCTTCCTCAAGAAGGATTGAGGGCTTTCAGGCCGCTCGCCTGATGCAGACATCAAAACGCCCCGGCTCGCGCCGGGGCGTTTTTCGTTGGGAATAGGGTCAGTCGATGCCGCGGCGTCAGCCGCTCTGGCGTTCGAACGCCGCCTTCAGGCGATTGAGCTGCGGCACCAGGGGATTGCCGATCGAGGCGCGTTCGGCCGCCGGCGCATGGATCGTGGTATCGAGGCGGCGGACCTTGGTCTGCAGCGCCATCGATCGGGCGATCAGCTCCTGCAATTGCAGCGGCAGCTTTTCGATGATGTCGTCCGGGCCGGGGTCGGCGGCCGAGAGCTTGACCTTGGTCTTTTCGCGGTTGGCCTGGCCCAGCGTCATCTCGCCTTCCTTGACCGCGCGGTGCAACAGCAGCCATGACGCCAGCTGCATCAGGCGGGTGGTCAGCCGCATGCTTTCGGTGGCGTAAGTCAGGCTGACGGAGCGGTCGAGCGCCTTCGCCTCGGTGCGGCCGACGCCGTCGAGATAGGCGGCGGTCTCCTCGACCAGATCCATGCCTTCGCGGAACAGGGTACCAAACGCCGCCGAGTTGGTGAGCCTCTCGCTGAACTGGACGAGAGCGGTTTCGCTTTGCGAACGGTCGGACATGGTTAACGCCTCACGCAACTGTTTACGCCGCCGGCTTGAATGGGCGCCGGCTTATGATGAACAAATCATTACGCGCCGGCCGGCGAGAGTCCAGCCGCAAGCGCTTTTATGGTTTCCAGTGAGGTACCGCGGACGCCAAAAAAAGAGCCGCCATTTCTGGCGGCTTTTGAAGTTGATAACAGGGAGGCGTCAAACAGAGTGGACAGGAGCCACTCGGTGTCCAAACAAGGACAATCAGAGTCATAATCGAGAAAGCTTAATGGACCGTAAATGAGCGGTTCTGTTCACGATTCCTTTGCCATGTCGGCCATTGGCCGAGGCCTGCGCCCCGAATGCGTTGCGCCCCGCCCTCTCATCCGTCGTCCCGGACAAGTGAGCGCAAGCGAACGCCGATCCGGGACGACGAGAGGGAGATCGAACTCAGTTCCTACGTCTTGAAAAAACTGTTCGCCGCATCCTTCGACGCGCGCTTCTTGGTCATCGCCGTCTGCAGCCGCTCGATCTCCGACGTCATCAGCGCGACGCGCTCGGCCAACTCCTCGACCGACAGCAACGACAGGTCCTGCCCGATCTCGTGGGTGACTTTCTTTCTCGGCTTGTCGTCGTCCTCGATAGCCATGCGTTACCTCGTGCTCAGCATTTTGGGGAGGCGGTTGCCAGCCGGAGCGCGGCTGGCTAATCAGGTGCCTCTTCGAATTTCCCATCCTGGCCCAAGGAAACACCATGGAAAAGCTGCCCGCGCAAATGACCGTCGTCGGCATCAGCAAGCCCGGCGGTCCCGAGGTTCTGGTGCCCGAGACCCGCGCGCTCCCGGTGCCGGGTCCCGGTGAAATCCTGGTCAAGGTAAAGGCCGCGGGCGTCAACCGCCCCGACGTCGCGCAGCGCTCCGGCGCCTATCCGCCGCCGCCCGGCGCCAGCGACCTGCCCGGTCTGGAAATTGCCGGCGAAGTGGTCGCGCTCGGCGCGGGCTCCGTCAGGCACAAGCTCGGCGACAAGGTAATGTCGCTGGTGGCCGGCGGCGGCTACGCGCAATATTGCATCGCACAGGACGCCCAGGCGATGGCGGTGCCGCCCGCTCTGTCGATGCAGGAAGCCGGCGCCATCCCGGAAACCCTGATGACCGTCTGGCACAATGTGTTCGAGCGTGGCGCGTTGAAGCCCGGCGAGACCTTGCTGATCCATGGCGGCTCGTCCGGCATCGGCACCATGGCGATCCAATTGGCAAAAGCGCTCGGCTCCAGGGTGATCGTCACCGTGGGATCGAAGGACAAGGCCGATGCCTGCACCAAACTCGGCGCTGACCTCGCCATCAACTACAAGACCGAGGACTTCGTCGAGGCCACGAAGAAGGCGACCAATGGCGCCGGCGCCAATGTCATTCTCGACATGGTCGGCGGCGACTATATCGACCGCAACTACGATGCCGCCGCGGTCGACGGCCGCATCGTCCAGATCGCGTTCCTGAGCGGGACGCCCAAGGCCACCGTTAACTTCTCCAAGGTGATGGTGAAGCGGCTGGTTCACACCGGCTCGACGCTGCGCCCCCGCAGCAATGCGGACAAGGCGGCGATGGTGGCCGCGATCGAGGCCAGGGTGATGCCGCTGTTGCGCGACGGCAGGGTCAAACCCGTCATGGACAGTACATTCCCGCTGGAAAAGGCCGCCGACGCCCATCGGCGCATGGAGACCAGCGAACATATTGGCAAAATTGTGTTGGCGGTTTAACGCTGTTGCGCGATGCGCAGCCGGAAACCCTTTGATTTCCCTCACTTTCATGTCATTTATCGCGCAACGCCGGTCGACCAGCTTCGCCCGGACATGTGACTGATTGCGGAGAACTGACATTGCGTCTGATCAGGTGCCTTGCGCCCCTCGCGCTGGGCCTCATGATTGTTGCCGCCGCGCCTTCGGCGCGCGCTGTCGACGCGGTCAGCGTTCGCAGTGACGCGCCCGCAATCGATCTCACCGCGATCCTCAGTCATCAGCGCAGCGATGCCGACCGCATCCAGGTTTCCACCGCGCCGGGCACCGACGGCATCGTCCGCCGCATCGAAGTCCGCGCCCGCGAAGGCGGCCAGAACTGGGTGGTGTTCGCGCTCGCCAACAACACCGACGACCAGCTCGACCGCCTGATCGTCGCGCCGCATTATCGCATCGTGTCGTCGGGGTTGCTGTGGCCCGATCTCGGACTGTCGCGCATCGCCACCATCACGCCGTCGACCGGCGACCGTCCCGAGAAACAGGAGAGCGCGACCGCGGACATCTTCCGCATCACGCTCGATCCCGGCGCCGTCATCACCTTCGTCGCGGAGCTGCGCACCGATAAATTGCCGCAGCTCTATTTGTGGGAACCGGACGCCTACAAGGACAAGGTCAATTCGTTCACCCTGTACCAGGGCATCGTGATCGGCATTTCCGGCCTGCTGGCGCTGGTGCTGACCATCCTGTTCGTGGTCAAGGGCAGCATCATGTTCCCCGCCGCCGCCGCATTGGCATGGGCGGTGCTGGTCTATATCGGCGTCGATTTCGGCTTCTGGGGCAAGGTGCTCGACATGTCGAACAACGCCGAGCGCGTCTGGCGCGCGGCGGGCGAAGCGATCCTGGCGGCGACGCTATTGGTGTTCCTGTTCGCCTATCTCAACCTCAGCCGCTGGCATGTGCGCTATTCCCACATCACCGTGGGCTGGCTGACCTTTCTCGGCTCGCTGGTGGCGCTGGCGCTGTTCGATCCGGCCGTGGCCTCCGGCATCGCGCGGATGTCGCTGGTGCTGATCGCCTTCGCGGGTTTTGCCCTCATCGTCTATCTCTCGACCCACGGGTTCGACCGCGCGGTGCTGCTGATCCCGACCTGGTTCCTCCTCGTGGTGTGGGTGATTGCGGCCGGCATGACGGTGGCGGGCTCCGTCACCAACGACATCGTCGGCCCTGCCTTGCTCGGCGGCCTCGTGCTGATCGTGATGCTGATCGGATTTACCGTGATGCAGCACGCTTTTGCCGGCGGCGGCGCCACCACGGGTGTCGTTTCCGACGTCGAGCGCCGGGCGCTGGCGCTGACCGGCTCGGGCGACCTGATCTGGGACTGGGACGTCTCGGCCGACAAGGTGTTTACCAGCCCCGAAACCGAGCAATTGCTCGGCCTCAAGCGCGGCACGCTGGAAGGCCCCGCCGCGAAATGGCTCGAGGTGCTGCACCCGCTCGACCAGGACCGATTCCGCGCGGCACTGGACAGCGTGCTGGACCAGCGCCGCGGCCGGCTGGTGCAGGATTTCAGGCTGCGCACACCGGACGGCCACTTCATGTGGTTTGCGCTCAAGGCGCGCCCGGTAGTCGGCTCCGACGGCGAGGTTTCCCGCGTGGTCGGAACGCTCACCGACGTCACCGAGCAGAAGAATGCCGAAGAGCGCATGCTGCACGATTCCGTGCATGACAATCTCACGGGCTTGCCGAACCGCAAGCTGTTCATCGACCGCCTCGGCGCGGTCGCCAATTTCGCCAAGACCATGCCGAACCTGCGGCCGACGCTGATGGTGATCGACCTCGATCGCTTCAAGCAGGTCAACGATTCCGTAGGGATCGCGGTCGGCGATTCGATCCTGCTGACGCTGGCGCGGCGGCTGACCCGCATCCTCAAGCCGCAGGACACGCTGGCGCGGCTCGCCGGCGACCAGTTCGGCCTGATCCTGATGTCGGAGCAGGACCCGGCGCGCATCACCGCCTTCGCCGAGACCATCCGCAAGACCATCCGCGCCCCGATCGCCTTCAACGACCGCGAGATCTTCCTGACCGCCTCGATTGGCCTCGCGCTGTCCGATCCGCAGACGCAATTGTCCGAAGAGATCATCAAGGACGCCGAGCTCGCGATGTACCATTCCAAGCGGATCGGCGGCGACCGCATCGACGTCTACAAGCCGGCGATGCGCGCGCGCAAGACCGACCGGCTGACGCTGGAAAGCGAATTGCGCCGCGCCATCGAGCGCAAGGAAATCACCATTCTGTACCAGCCGATCGTGCGGCTGGAAGATCGTTCGATCGCCGGTTTCGAGGCGCTGGCGCGCTGGGACCACCCGAAACTCGGACGCATGTCGCCGGTGGAATTCATCTCGATCGCCGAGGAAATCGGCCTGATCGTCGATCTCGGCATGTTCGTGCTGGACGAAACGGCAAAGCAGCTGGCGATCTGGCAACGCGCGATGCGCTCGCGCGAGCCGATCTTTGCCAGCGTCAACGTCTCGTCGCGTCAGCTGCTGCGGCACGATTTGATCCACGACATCCGCACCGTGCTGTCGCGCTCCTCGGTGGCCCGCGGCACGCTGAAGCTAGAACTGACGGAATCGCTGGTGATGGAAAATCCCGAGCACGCCGCGCAGATGCTGACCCGGATCCGCGAACTCGGCACCGGGCTGTCGCTGGACGATTTCGGCACCGGCCATTCCTCGCTGGCCTATCTGCAGCGCTTCCCGTTCGACACCATCAAGATCGACCAGTCCTTCGTGCGCACCACCAGCCGCGGCACCCGCCCGGTGATCCTGAAATCGATCATCGCGCTGGCGCACGACCTCGGCATGGACGTGGTGGCGGAAGGCGCCGAGACCGACTCGGACGCCGTCGAACTCTATCAATTGGGCTGCGAATACGCCCAGGGCTTTGCGTTCGGCGAGCCGATGGATGCGGATGCCGCGATGCGGCTGTTGACGGAAGAGCGGCTGGAGGCGGCGAGCTAGGCAGGGCCGCCTCAGAGATCTAGTACGACAGCGCCAGAAACGGCATCGGTAATACCGCGTCCGCCGCCCTGGTCCTCGAGCAGCGACCTGAAACTGTCGAGCGTCTTGATCATCGCCGGCCGTGCGGCAACCATCGCTTCCTGGCTGGACCAGACACCGATCAGGCAGAAGGTCTGCTCGCCGGTCTTGATGATGTGCCCGCTCTCCAGGCCGGGCCATCGGGCCTTGCCGTTGCGGTGCGCATCGAGGAAGGCGGCTTCCTCGCCAGCCTTCACCTTGAACTTGACGACATTGTAAACCTGCATGACGGGCTCCAAAAAATGCGTTGAGGCGGGTCCGTGCGTGGTATCAAGCGCCTTTCGGCCGACGTCCGCTTCGGCCGCTCAGGATCATTCCTTTCGCAGAATTTTATCCATTGTTTTTCCCTTCGCCAACTCGTCGATCAGTTTATCCAGGTAGCGAATTTCCCGCATCGTTGGCTCCTGGACATCCTCCACCCGGACACCGCAGACCATGCCTTTGATCAAGGCGCGCGAAGGATTGATCTTCGGAGCCTTTGCAAAGAAGGTTTCAAAGTCGGTCCGTTTTTCAAGCTGTGTTTCGAGCTGCTTTTGACCATAGCCGGTCAGCCAGGAGATGATCTCATCAACCTCGGCTTTGGTGCGTCCTTTTTTCTCTGCTTTCGCAACGTAGTGCGGATAGACGCTGGCGAAACTCGTCCTATAGATCCGGTGTTTTGCCATGGGTGCTCCAGGGGTCCCTAACCTTGTCGCTCACTTCATCTTCTTGAACCGCACGCTCTTGCCGTCCGCCAGCCGCGTCGCGATGTAGCCGCCGGCGAGGCAGGCTTCGCGTTGCGGCATCTTTTCCTGCGGGCTGCGCAGCGTTTCCCACCACGATGCGCGGTGCGCGGCGCGCGGCAGCGCGGCATCGATGATCTCCTCGATCTTTTCGAAGCTCAGTACGAATTCGGGCAGTGTCTGCTGTTTCAGGTAATCGCGCAGCGGGTCGTAATCGTTCACTTTTTGCCTCGGTGGTTCGTCTGCCCGGAAGGGCCCCGGACCCGCATTTTCCGGGTTCCAGTCAACGAATCGTTAACTCATTACCGCGTCGCTGTCGCCACTTAAGCCTGCGGCAACGAATCCGGTGCATTCAGAGTATCTGGAGCGAACCATGCGATTTGGATGGCGCAAGGAGGGGGCCAGGCGGCCCTGGCGGCTATCGGCGAAACTGCTGATCATCTCGTCGGTCGCGACGGTGATCGGCTTCTCCGCGATTTGCGCCAACGTCATGCTCGACATGCGCCGCGGCGAGGAAGCGCTGGCGCGCCAGATGCTGGAGAATCTCGCATCCGGCGTCGATTCCGACATCAACCGCAATATCGAGCTCTACGACCTGTCGCTGCGCGCCGCCGCCAGCAACATGATCCTGCCGGAAATCAAGGAGCTCAGCAAACCTATCCTGCACCTGATCCTGTTCGACCGTGCCGCCAGCGCCAGGCATTTCGGCGCGCTGCAGGTGTTCGACGCTGCGGGAGAACTGACCATCGATGCGTCGACGCTCGATCCGCGGAAGGAAAATCGCGGCGACGAAGAATACTTCCGGGTCCACCGGGACAATCCCGACTCCGGCCTTTTCATCAGCAAGCCCATGCTGCACCGCAGCGCCTATGCCATCGTGCTCAGCCGGCGCATCACCGACCAGGATGGAGGCTTTCTCGGCGTGGTCGCGGGCTCGATCCGCTTCAGCTATTTCCATGACCTGTTCGGCCGCCTGAGCCTCGGCCCTGACGATACCATCACCGTGCTGCGCCAGGACCGCACCATCATCATGCGCCGGCCATTCGACCTCGACATCATCGGCAAGAATTTGGCGGACCGGGCGAGCTGGAACCCGGCCAACATGAACAGCGGATCGTATGCGGGGGCCGGCCCCGTCGATCCGATACCGCGGCTGTATGTCCGGCATAATGGCGCGGGCCCGCTCAACGTCGTGGTCGGAAAGCCCCTGGACAGCATACTGAGCCTGTGGCGGACCGAGGCGATCCGGATCGCCGCGATCGTGGCGGCGCTGATCGTGTTCGTGCTCGGCGTGACCCTTTTTCTCGCCCGTGAAATCGGCCGCCGCGCCGAGGCGGAGGACAAGCTCGAGGAGCTTGCGACGACCGATGCGCTCACCGGATTGACGAACCGCCGCAAGTTCGATGCCTCGATCGATGCCGAATGGCGGCGCGCCACGCGTCAGAAAATTCCGGTGGGGCTGTTGATGATCGATGCCGATCACTTCAAGGTCTACAACGACACCTTCGGGCATCAGGCCGGCGATGAGGCGCTGATCGGCGTCGCCATCTGCATCTCGGATTCGGTGCGGCGCGCCGGCGATTGCGCCGCGCGTTACGGCGGCGAGGAATTTGCCGTGCTGCTGCCGGCGCTGTCGGCCGAAGAAGCGCTGGCGGTGGCCGAAACCATCCGGCTGAAAGTCGAGCAATGGTCCGACCACACCACGGTCAGCATCGGCGTCGCCAGCCTGACGCCAGGTGTCAGCCAGGATTGGTCCGAACTGGTCGGAGCCGCCGACAAGGCGCTCTACGCGGCCAAGGCCGGCGGCCGCAACCGGTGCGTGGTCGCCACCGTGCCGCAGCTTTCGCTGGTGGCGTAGGCGCGCTCTTCGACCTTGCCCGTAGCCCGGATGGAGCTCTTGCGAAATCCGGGACCCGTCCCGATCCGCTCCCGGATTGCGCCATCGGACGGCGCTTCACGCCGCCCGCTAGCTCCATCCGGGCTACGAGCTTGAAGGATGGGTCACAGGTGACGACCTCTCACTTCTCCAGATAGTGCTTCATCTCCGCCCGCAGGCCGTCGCGCAAATCGGCCCGCGCCATGCCGAAGGCGATGTTGGCGCGCAGGAAGCCTGCCTTGGAGCCGCAGTCATGCCGCTCGCCCTCGAACTCGACGCCGTAGAAGTTTTGCGTCCTGGCAAGGCCGATCATCGCATCGGTGAGCTGGATTTCGCCGCCGGCGCCGCGCTCCTGGGTTTCCAGGATCTTGAAGATTTCCGGCTGCAGGATGTAGCGCCCGGTGATCGAGAGATTGGACGGCGCGGTGCCCTTCGGCGGTTTCTCCACCATGCCGTCGACCTCGAACATGTTGCTGCCGAGGCGCTTGCCGACGCCGCAGATGCCGTATTGATGCGTCATATCGGCCGGCACTTCTTCCACCGCGATCACGTTGGATTTCTCGCCGAGCTTGTTGGCCGCCTCGATCATCTGCGCCAGACAGCCCGGCGTGTTCAGCACCAGCTCGTCCGGCAGCACCACCGCGAACGGCTCGTTGCCGACGATATCGCGCGCGCACCACACCGCGTGGCCGAGGCCGAGCGGCGCCTGCTGCCGGGTAAAACTCGTCGCACCAGCGGCGGGCTGGTCGCGCGCCAGGATCTCGATCTCGGCCTTCTTGTTGCCACGCGCCGCCAGCGTGGTGTCGAGCTCGAACATGCGGTCGAAATGATCCTCGATCACCCCCTTGTTGCGGCCGGTGACGAAGATGAAATGTTCGATGCCGGCCTCCTTGGCTTCGTCGAACACATACTGGATCAGCGGCTTGTCGACGATGGTCAGCATTTCCTTCGGCATCGCCTTGGTGGCGGGCAGGACGCGGGTGCCGAGGCCGGCGACCGGAAAGACGGCTTTGCGGATTTTCATGAGGGGTCAGGATGCCTTTAAGGAATCTGGTAAGGGGGCTTTTAATTGGGCTTTTGGCGACCGTGCATTTCGACCGCACGTTGGTAACCGGTTTGCAGCCGGGAACAAAGGCGGATGTATGATGATAGTTCCCCAGCCTCCCCGCAAAGGGGCAAGAAACGAAACCCCACCTTTGTTAAGCTATTGGAAACCGTAGCAGGGCCTTCTGGCCACGGGATTCGGGGAATAGGCAGACCATGCAGCGGACAGGATTATCGAGGATTGGCTTGGCCGGCGCAGCCGTGCTTGCGACGGCGCTGTTGTTCGCCGGCGAGACTCTGTTCGCTGGCGCGGCCTGGGCCCAGTCGACAGGGGGCGGATTCACGAATCCGTTCGGCAATTTGTTCTCCGGCCAGAAATCCGCGACGCCGATGCAGCCCCAGGCGCAACCGGCGCCCGCCGGCAGCAGCGCCCCGTTGCCGTGGACCGGCGAGGACGGCGCCTCCGGCCACCCCCTGATGACGGCATCCGCGATCCGCGAGGCGGCGGCGAATTTCGACAATTGCGTTGCCGGCATGTGGCCCGATGCCGCACGGCGCGGCGTTTCGCAGGCGAACTTTCAAAAATTCACCGCGGGATTGCAACCCGACCTGCGCATCATGGACCTGATGGATTCGCAGCCGGAATTCACCAAGGCGATCTGGGACTATCTCGACATTCTCGTGAACGACAATCGCCTCGCCAAGGGCCGCGAGATCCTCGCCAAATACAAGCCGCAGTTCGACGCGGTGGAGAAAGCCTACGGCGTCGACCGCTATATCGTCGCCTCGATCTGGGGCATCGAATCGAATTATTCGACGATGATGGGCGACCGCAGCGTGCTGAATTCCACCGCGACGCTGGCCTGCATCGGCCGCCGCCAGAAATACTTCAAGGACGAATTCCTGGTCGCGCTGGAGATCCTGCACCGCGGCGATCTGCGGCCGGAACAGTTGCGCGGCTCCTGGGCCGGCGCATTCGGACCGACCCAGTTCATGCCGACCGCGTTCAAGCGCTACGCGGTCGACGCCGATGGCGACGGCCGCCGCGACGTGGTCGACAATCCCCACGACCTGATCGCCTCGACCGCCAACAATCTGAAAAAGGACGGCTGGCAGACCGGCCAGACTTGGGGCTTCGAGGTCGTGATGCCCAAAAACTTCAACTACATGCTGGCCGACCGCGCCAAGGCGATGACGATTGCGCAATGGGAGCATCTCGGGCTCACCCGCGCCGGCGGCAAGCCGTTCCCGAATCCGGCCGACAAGGCCTATCTGCTGGCCCCGGCCGGGGCCGAGGGGCCGGGCTTCCTGATGCTGCAGAATTTCCGGGTGATCATGAAATACAACCCGGCGGAGGCCTATGCGCTGGCGATCGGCCATTTCGCCGACCGCCTGCGCGGCGGCGCGCCGTTCGTGCAGCCCTGGCCGCGGCAGGAACGCACTTTGTCACGCACCGAGCGGCTGGAACTGCAGCAGCTCTTGGCCCAGCGTGGCTTCTACCGTGGCACCCCCGACGGTCAGTTCGGCGGTCACACCCGCGAGGCCCTGCGCGGCTTCCAGGCCTCGATCGGGGCGCCGGCGGACGGATTTGCCTCCGCAGGCGTGCTGGAACGGCTCAGGGGGCGGTAAAAAGCCGCTTCCGGCCGACGAAAGTAACCTTGACCAGGACATTTCCGGACCGACCTTGACGGCGGCGGCCGAAGCCCGGTCTATGGCGGGAAATCTGCCCGCTTGCGGCCTGATTCCGCTATTATAGCGTTGGCCTGATCTTCAAATCGCGATCGATCCGAATGCAAAAGCCCAAATCTTCTTTAGGGAAGTCCTTTTTCCGGGTGTTCACCGAAAGCGGCCCGCTGATCGTGCTGGCGGTTGCGGTCGCGCTGCTGGTCGGGATCGTCGGGCCGGCATCCGCGCAGTTCTTCAATTTTGGCGGACCACCCCGGCCGGCTCCGCCGCCCCAGCGCGGTGGTGGCGGCGGCGGCTGGTTCGGCGGCGACCTGTTCGCGCCATTCCAGCAGCAGGCGCCGAAACGGGTCGAGAATTTTTCCAGGGCGCCGCCGCCGGACAAGCGCGACCCGAACATCGTGCCGGAGCGCAACGTGCTGGTGCTCGGCGACGCGATGGCGGACTGGCTCGCTTATGGTCTCGAGGATGCCTATTCGGAACAGCCGGACATGGGCGTGATCCGCAAGCACAAGACCGTCTCCGGCCTGATCAAGTATCAGCCCAAAGGCGAGCCTTCCGACTGGGCCGCCGCGGCAAAAGGCATTCTCGCCAGCGAGAAGCCGGACGCCATCGTCGTCATGCTCGGACTCAACGACCGCGTCGCGATCCGCGAAGCAGCGGTCGACAAGTCCAAGAAAGAGAACGACAAGAAGGACCCGCGCGCCAAGGCTGATGCCAAGACCGATGCCAAGACCGACGCTAAACCCGGCGACGCGAAACCCGCGGCGAAGCCGGATGATGTGGCCGACGCCAAAGCGAAGCCGGAGAGCAAGCCGGCCGATGCCGACGCCGCCGACGATACCGACGGCGATCTGCCGTCGATCGTAGCACCCGAGAAAAGCGCGCGAACCGGCAGCGGTCTCCATGAATTTCGCGATGAACGCTGGGTCGAACTCTACGCCAAGAAGATCGAAGAGATGATCGCGGTCCTGAAATCCAGGGGCGTGCCGGTGCTGTGGGTTGGCCTGCCCGCGGTGCGTGGCCCCAAGGCGATGTCGGACACGCTGTTCCTGAATTCACTGTATCGCGACGCCGCCGGCAAGGCCGGCATCACCTATGTCGACGTCTGGGACGGCTTCGTCGACGAAGCCGGCCGCTTCCTGCTGCAGGGCCCGGACTTCGAAGGCCAGATCCGCCGGCTGCGCGCCCATGACGGCGTGTATTTCACCAAGGCCGGCGCGCGCAAGCTCGCGCATTATGCCGAGCGCGAGATCACCCGGCTGATGGCGGCGCGTTCCGGACCGATTGCGTTGCCGACCGAACCCGCGACACCCGATGCCAACGCGCTGCCCGGTCAGCCGGCGCCGCGGCCGCTGGCCGGACCGATCCTGCCGCTGGTGGCCTCCTCCGTCGGAACCGATCAACTGCTCGGAGGCCCCGGCTCGCGGCCGGCCGCGGTCGATGCGCTGGCGGCGCGAACGCTGGTCAAGGGCGAACCGCTGGCGCCGCCCGCCGGCCGCGCCGATGATTTCGTCTGGCCGCGCCGCGAGGTCGGACGCGAACAGGCCAAGGGGGATACGCCGGTGGCATCGACGGCGCCGGATGGAACGGCGGCTGCTCCGGGCGCGCCGCCGAAACCGGTGGTCAAGAGGCTCCGCCCGGCACAGCCGGAGGCGCCGGCGTTTGGGAATTTCTTTGGTTTTGGCGCCGCGCCGGCCCCGCGCCAGGTGGCGCCGCCCCCGCCGCCGCCGCGTGGACCCCTCGCCCCGGCCGCACCGCGTCCGCCGAGCAATGTCGGACGGTCCGCCGCGGTCCCGGGCGTGTTCGCGCGCTCACGATAGTCACGAGTCATTCCGGGGCGATGCGAAGCATCGAACCCGGAATCTCGTCGTAAACTCTGGCCTAATACTTCTGGATTCCGGGTCTGCGCCTGGCGGCGCATCCCGGAATGACGAGAGAAACCGCTCGCCCTCAATACCGCCAGCGCGGCGGCGGCCGGCGTGGCGGACGCGTCATCAGCATCGCCAGCGCAAAGCCGATGCCGCCCGCGATCAGCAGCGCACCGAGCGGATTGTCCTGCACCCTCTTCGCCACGGCTTCCGAACCCTCACGCAGGGTCTCGCCGCTGTTCTCATAGGCATCCTTGGCGAGACCGGCGGCGGCATCGGTAGCGTCGCGCGCGGCATCCTTGGCCTGACCGTACAGGTTCTGCACCGTGCCCGCAGCCTCGCGGATGCGGCCCGACGCCTCGGTCTGGGCATCCCCGGCGATCTTGCCGGCGGCGCCCTCGACCTTACCGGCGAAATCCTTGGCCGAACCGGCAATTCGATCCTTGTCCATCGTGTTTACTCCTGAGCTGATTCTCGCGGAGCTAACTGACGAAACCGGCTCCGGTTCCTAGAGAATGAGTCCCCCGTCGACGATCAAGGTTTGCCCGACAATGTAGGACGAAAGCGGCGAGGCCAGGAACAATGCGGCACCCGCCATGTCGGCCGGCGTACCCAGCCGCTTCAGCGGGATCCGCTCGATCGCGCCCTCGAGCCGCTTCGGATTTGCCGTCGTCACCTTGGTCATCTTGGTATCGACCAGACCCGGCGCGATGCCGTTGACGCGAATGCCATCCTCGGCCCACGCCTGTCCCAGTGTCCGGGTCAGGCCCATGGCGCCGGTCTTCGAGGCGTTGTAGGCCGGATTGCCTTTGGTCGAGTGATAGGCGGCGGTCGAACTGACGATGATCAGCGAGCCCTTCGCCGCACTCAGCATGTCATGGAATTTGCCGGCGCAAGCCATCAGGCTCATCAGGTTGACCTCGAGCACCTTGCGAAACCCGTCCATTTCGAATTCGCCTCTCCGGTAGATCACCGCACCCTGCGCCAGCACCAGCACATCGAGCCGGTCGAACGACGGCTTGAAATTCTCGATCGCTTTTGCGTCTCCGACGTCGAGCCGCGCATACTCCAGACCATCGAGATGCGATCCCTCTTCCGGCGAATAATCCGACGCCGAAGCGCGGGTGCCGCAGACCTGCACGCGCGCGCCCCTGCTGCGAAACGCCTGGGCGATGCCGTTGCCGATGCCGCTGGAGCCGCCGACCACGAGAACCTGCTTAGCCTTGAAATCCAGTTCGTTCATCGCGCGCGCCTTCCGTTCTTTTTCGCCTGGTTTGACCTCTCTGGGGATCGGTGCCAGCCTTGTCAATCCTGCAAGCCGCAGGACCTCATCAGCGAGTATCCGATGTCCGAATTCAAACAGCTCAGCCGCTCGGTCAAGGGATTGACCGTGCTCGTCACCGGCGCGGCCAGCGGCATGGGTCGCGCCACCGCTCGCGTGTTCGCGGCCGAGGGCGCCAATGTCGCGGTCACGGATTATTCGGCCGATGGCGCGCGGGCCGTGGCGGACGAGATCGCAGCCAGCGGCGGCAACGCCAAGGCCTGGACGCTCGATGTCGCCAGCCGCGACGACATCAACGCCGTCGTCAGCGCCATTGCCGCGCATTTCGGCGGGCTCGATATCGTCATCAACAATGCCGGCATTTCGGTGCGCGTGGCGATCGACGATGACGGCTACGAGGAAGCCTGGGCCAGGGGACTGGCCGTGATGCTGACGGCGCATCCGCGCATCATCCGCGCCGCGCTGCCGCATCTGCGCAAATCGAAAAGCCCCCGGATCGTCAATATCGCCTCCACCGAGGCGCTCGGCGCCACCGCCTTGCACAGCCCGTATTCGGCGGCGAAGGCCGGCGTGGCCGGCCTGACGCGATCGCTCGCGGTGGAACTCGGCCGCGACGGCATCACCGTGAACTGCATCTGTCCCGGCCCGATCAGGACCGCGATCACGGAGCGGATTTCGGAGGAGCACAAGACCATCTACGCCAAACGCCGCACCGCGCTCGGCCGCTACGGCGACCCCGAAGAGGTCGCCCATATGACGCTGAGCCTGTGCCTGCCGGCGGCGTCGTTCCTGACCGGCGCCGTGATCCCGGTGGACGGCGGCCTGATGGCGCGGAATGCGTGACGCCGTTCCCCGGACGCTGCGCAGCACGAAGTGATGCGCTGCTGATCCGGGGTCCATCTGGCAACAGGTGATGGTGTAGATGGGTCCCGGCTCTGCGGAGCAGCGCCAAGTGCGCTGCACCGCGTCCGGGACACGAGCCATGCATCGCCATCCGTTGACATCATCCGGTCAGGGAGTAGTTTTTTGTCCAACAGGGCGGAATAACCGCCCGCCTCGATCAGGAGAAACGCGCCATGGCCATCACGATCCGGCAGCTTCACCCGCATTTTTTCGGCGAGGTTTCGGGGGTTGACCTGCGCAAGCCGCTGACGCCGCAGGATGCGCACGACATCGAGGCCGGCATGGACAAATACGCCGTGCTGCTGTTTCGCAATCAGGACATCACCGACGAGCAGCAACTGGCGTTCGCGCTGAATTTCGGCGAGCGCGAGAACGCGCGTGGCGGCACCGTCACCAAGAAGGAAGATTACCGGCTGACGTCCGGACTGAACGACGTCTCCAACCTCGGCAAGGACGGCAAACCGCTGCCAAAGGATCACCGCACCCATCTGTTCAATCTCGGCAACAGCCTGTGGCATTCCGACAGTTCGTTCCGCCCGATTCCGGCGAAATTCTCGCTGCTGTCGGCGCGGGTGGTCAACCCGAAGGGCGGCAACACCGAATTCGCCGACATGCGCGCGGCCTATGACGCACTCGACGACGAGACCAAGGCCGAGATCGAGGACATGATCTGCGAGCACTCGCTGATGTATTCGCGGGGTTCGCTCGGCTTTCTCGATTACACCGATGAAGAGAAAGAATTGTTCAAGCCGGTGCTGCAGCGGCTGGTGCGCACCCATCCGGTGCACGGGCGCAAGTCGCTGTATCTGTCGTCGCATGCCGGCGCCATTAAGGGCATGACGGTGCCGGAAGCGCGGCTGCTGCTGCGCGACCTCACCGAGCACGCCACGCAGCGCGAATTCGTCCACGTCCACAAATGGACGCTGCATGACCTCGTGATGTGGGACAACCGCCAGACCATGCACCGCGTCCGCCGCTACGACCAGTCGCAGCCCCGCGACATGCGCCGCGCCACGGTGGCCGGAACCGAGCCTACGGTGACGCAGCAGGCGGCGGAGTAAGGGACGCGGGATCAAATACCTCGTCGTCCCCGCGAACGCGGGGACCCATACGCCGCGCTGTCTCTTGTGAAATGAGACCGCCGATAAGGCGCGATTGGGCAACCATCGTGCTCTTACAATTACCTACCGGGATTATGGGTCCCTGCGTTCGCAGGGACGACACCGCGTTTGTGTCAGGCACTGCCGCTACGCATGCCCGGCTTCATTCGACAGCATGCCGGGATCGATGCCGATCTTGCGCAGCGCGCGCAGGTATTTTTCCTCGACGTCGCGGCCGAAGATCAGGTCCGGATCGGCGTCGCAATGCAGCCAGCCATTGTCCTGGATTTCGGTTTCCAGTTGTCCCGGCGCCCAGCCGGCATAGCCGAGCGCGAGGATCGCGTGCTTCGGGCCGGCGCCCCTGGCGATCGCCTTGAGAATGTCGACGGTCGCGGTCAGGCAAATGCCCTCGTCGATCTGCAGCGTCGCATCCTTGATGAAGAAATCGCTGGAATGCAGCACGAAGCCGCGGCCGGTCTCGACCGGACCGCCTTTCAGCACCTTCATGCTCTCGGCATTTTCGGGCAGCTTGATCTGGTCGGCTTTCTTGATGATGTCGAGCTGCACCAGCAATTCGGGGAAGTCGATGCTGCCGGCCGGACGGTTAACGATGATGCCCATGGCGCCTTCGGACGAATGCGCGCAGAGATAGATCACCGACCGCTCGAACCGAGGGTCGCCCATGACAGGCATTGCGATCAACAACTGACCGTCGAGATAGCCCTGATTGGACAAATTGTCGCCAGCGCCGGCGGCAGCTTGACGGCGAGCAGTCCTCGTTCTTTTGCCTTCAGGGTCCATCCGCAAAGGACTCTCGTGTTGATGTCCATCCTGATATTGGGTGGCCGTTCTGTCAATCAAGCATCGCGCCGTTTTTCACCCTGCATCACAAGCAATTCAATGGTTTACCGCCTCGCCAGCCTGTAAAGACGGTCTCATGACCGTCATAGTTCCCCTGCGGGCCGCGCTCGGCCTGGCCGTTGCCGTATTTGCGTCATCCCTGGCGGCCGAGGTCCATGCCGGGGATTCGTCGCCATGGCAGCGGGACGGCCACTCCGCGGTCCGGTTGCTGGCGGGCTCGCGCAGCGGCGCGGTGCTGCTCGGCGGCATCGCGTTTCAGCTGCAGCCAGGCTGGAAAACCTACTGGCGGACGCCCGGCGATTCCGGGGTGCCGCCGCGTTTCGATTTCTCGAAATCGGACAATGTCGAAGCCGTCACGGTGCTGTGGCCGGCCCCGATGAAGTTCGATGACGGCGCCGGCGGTCAATCCCTGGGCTACAAGACCCAGGTCGTGCTGCCGTTGCGGATCGTCGCCAAGAATGCCGACAAGCCGGTCACGCTGCGCGCCGATATCAGTTACGCGGTCTGCGAAAAGCTCTGCATTCCCGTCGAAGCCAGGGCCGAGCTTGCCTTCACCAGCGTTGCGAGCACCGAGGACAGCGCGCTGTTCGCCGCCCTCGACACCGTGCCGAAGCCGGCCACTATCGGCGATCCCAATCCGCTGACCATTCGCGACGTCAAACGCGACGGAAAGGCGAACGTGCTGGTCGACGTGGCCGTGCCCGACGCGCGCGAGGTCAGCCTGTTCGTCGAAGGACCGACGCCGGACTGGGCGCTGCCGGTTCCGAAACTGATCGAGGGCGGGTACCCCGGGGTCAAGCGTTTCGGCTTCGAGCTCGACGGCCTGCCGCCCGACGCCAAGCCGGAAGGCGCCGCGCTTAAGTTCACGCTGGTCGGCGGTGACAAAGCGTACGAGTTCAATGTCAATTTGAATTAGTCGTCGTTCCGGCGAACGCCGGAACCCATACGCCGAGGCGGATGCGTTCGGGCACCTGGGTCGACACCTTTTGCAACACTCAAGTCCTGTGGTTATGGGTCCCTGCTTTCGCAGGGACGACGCTGATACTGCCGCAGGCCACCGATTCTTAACGAATAGTTGATAGGCCCAGACATCGCCGCGCCGCCCGCGGCTTCAGGGATTTTCGCTGTGGCCGTGATGGACACTGATTCCGCACCCGCCCTGCCCGCAGGCCCGATCGCGCGGCTGCGGTCGATGCTCGGCCGTCTTCTCGGCGGCACCAGCGAAGCCTCCGTCACCAAACGCCTCGCCGGCACCGTGTTCATCATTCGCGTCGTCAGTGCAGCGATGGCGTATCTGTCGCAAATCCTGCTGGCGCGCTGGATGGGCGGCTCGGATTACGGCGTCTACGTCTATGTCTGGACCTGGGTGCTGCTGCTCGGCAGCATGATGGATTTCGGCATTTCAGCGTCGGCGCAGAAAATCATCCCGGAATATCGCGCCAGCGGCGACACCGCCTTGCTGCGCGGTTTCCTGTCCGGCAGCCGCTGGATGACGTTTGCCGTGTCCGCCCTCGTCTCGGCATTGCTGGCGGGCATTGTCAAAATGCTATCGCCCTGGCTCGATCCGAATTCGGTGGTGCCGCTGTACATCGGCTGCATCACGCTGCCGGCCTTCGTCGTCGCCAACACCCAGGACGGCATCGCGCGCTCGCATGACTGGATGCGGCTCGGCCTGATGCCGCAATTCATCGTGCGACAGTCGCTGATCATCGGCTTTACGGCGGGCGCCTTTGCGCTCGGCTTCAAGCTCGGCGCCACCGCCGCGATGCTGGCCAGCGCCGCCGCGGTGTGGATCGCCATGATCGGGCAGATGGTCGTCTTGAACCGCCGGCTCGCCGGCCATGTCGAGCCCGGCCCAAAAGCTTACAATTTCCGCGGCTGGCTCGCGGTTTCGTTGCCGATCCTGCTGGTGGAGAGCTTTTATCTGCTGCTGTCCTACACCGATGTGCTGGTGCTGCAGCAGTTCCGTTCCTCGGAAGAGGTCGGCGTCTATTTCGCCGTCGTCAAAACGCTGGCGCTGGTGTCCTTCATTCACTACGCGATGTCGGCGACGACCGCGCACCGCTTTGCCGAGTATCACGCGCAGGGCGACAGAGCGCGGCTGTCGGCCTATGTCGCGCACGCGATCAAATGGACGTTCTGGCCGTCGCTGGCCGCGACCATCGTGCTGCTGGCATTGGGCAAGCCGCTGTTGTGGCTGTTCGGGCCGCAGTTCGTGGTCGGCTACGACATCATGTTCATCGCCGCCATCGGCCTCGTGGTGCGCTCGGCGATCGGCCCGGTCGAGCGGCTGCTCAACATGCTCGGTCACCAGATGATCTGCGCGCTGGCCTATGCGCTGGCATTCGTGGCGAACCTGGTGCTCTGCATCCTGCTGGTGCCAAAATTCGGCGGCCATGGCGCGGCAGCGGCGACCTCGATCGCCCTCGTGTTCGAGACGATGCTGCTGTTCTGGATCGTGCGGCGTCGGCTCGGGCTTCACGTGCTGGCGTTCGGGAAACTTAGCTAGAGTCGTCATGCCCGGACTTGATCCGGGCATCCATCATCGTCACAAGATTCCTTGATTGATGGATTGCCGGGTCGAGCCCGGCAATGACGGCATTTGAGCCTACCCCGCGGTCCAGCCGCCGTCGATCGACAGGTTCGTTCCGGTGATCTGCGCCGCGTCGTCGCCGCACAGAAACAGCGCCAGCGCCGCGACCTGCTCCGAGGTAACGAACTCCTTGGTCGGCTGCGCTTGCAGCAACACGTCGCGGATGACCTGTTCCTTGGTCAGATTGCGTGCCTTCATGGTGTCGGGAATCTGCTTCTCGACCAGCGGCGTCCAGACGTAGCCGGGGCTGATGCAGTTGCAGGTGATCTTGTGGGTGGCGAGCTCCAGCGCCACGGTCTTGGTGAGGCCGGCGATGCCGTGCTTGGCCGACACATAGGCCGACTTGAACGGCGAGGCGACCAGCGAATGCGCCGAGGCGGTGTTGATGATGCGGCCCCAGCCGCGCTTCTTCATGCCGGGCACCGCGGCGCGAATGCCGTGAAACGCCGAGGACAGGTTGATCGCGATGATCGCGTCCCACTTCTCGATCGGGAAGTCCTCGACCGGCGACACGAACTGGATGCCGGCATTGTTGACGAGGACGTCGACCGAACCGAAAGTGCTTTCGCCGAGCGCGATCATGCCGGCGATTTCCGCGGGCCTGGTCATGTCGGCGGGCGAATGCACCGCCTTGACCCCAAAGTCGGTCTCGATGGCCGAGCGCTCCTTCTCGATGTCGGCGGCAGCGCCCATGCCGTTGAGAACGATATTGGCGCCGGCGCCGGCGAAGGCGCGCGCATATGCCAGTCCGATGCCGCTGGTCGAGCCGGTCACCACCGCGGTCTTGCCTGTCAAAATACCCATTCGATTCACTCCTTGTTGCCATTGAGGGTGCCGTCCCTCGCGAGATCGTAAGTCATCATGGTTTCGTCGGATTGCGGCCGCTCCAGCATATCCCTGTGGCGCATCGACAAATGAACGTCGCGCTCGCCCGAGCCCCAATGCTCGACCATCCCGACGCGTGAAAAATCGTAATCCTTCGAGGAGGATTCATAGTTCTTGCTGCGGTAGATCAGGTGCACCACCGTGACGGTGCTTTCCCTGGTGGCTTCACACAGGATTTCGACCGACGGATCGTTCCTGAGATAGTCCGGCAACTTGCCGATCAATTCGCGCAACGCCTTGCGGGTGTTGTGAACCTGCTTGTTCTTGTCGGTATTCATGCGGGTGCGGCTGGAAAAGCGGATGTCCTTCTCGCGCTCGGCGGCCTCGAGCAGCGATACCGGCAGCTCGCCGCGCGCGCTGAACAGGTCGACCTGGAAGATCAGGAGATCGCGGCTGGTTTCCTCATCCAGCACGTAATCGAGCGGCGTATTGGAGGCGATGCCACCGTCCCAGAAATGCTCGCCGTCGATCTCGACCGACGGGAAGCCCGGCGGCAGGGCGCCGGATGCCATGATGTGCTCCGGCCCGATCTTCTTGCCGAGCTTCTTCATCTCGTAATTGTCGAAATACTTGAAGTTGCCCGACGCCACGCCGACGGCGCCGATGCTGATTCGCGTTTTCAGGTCGTTGATACGGTCGAAATCGACCAGCCGCTCCAGCGTCTGCTTCAGCGGCGCGGTGTCGTAATAGCTCAGCGACTGCGGGCTGCCCTGCGGCCACAACGGCGCCGGCGGGACACGCGGCGTGAAGAAACCGGGAACGCCGAAGGTGGCGATCAACGCGGCGCTGGTCTCGTTGAACAGCGATCGCGCACGGTCGCCCTTGCCGACCGGAGTCCAGGGCACCGGCGAGGAGACCATCTCCCAGAATTCCTTGAGACGCGCCACCCGCTTCTCGCGCGGATTGCCGGCGATGATCGCGGCGTTGATGGCGCCGATCGAGATGCCGGCAATCCATTCCGGCTCGAAATCATGGTGGCACAGCGCCTGATAGGCGCCGGCCTGATAGGAGCCGAGCGCGCCGCCGCCCTGCAGAACCAGTACACGCTGCGCTTCCGCAGGCGTCCTGGCCGGCGCGGGATGGGGATGATCCGTCATGAGCCTCGATCGAACATCAGAAAACGATTGTACCGTGGCGGCAGTTGGCGACGGCGTCAATCGGCCAGGCCGCGCAGCAGATCACGCCGTAGTTATCGCTTTTCGGACGATGCAAGAATGAGCGTCCAGAACACCTTGTATTTGGTGTTGGGAGCATAGGTCGCCGCGATGCCTAAATTTGTGACACCGTTCTTCAGCATATTGGCCTTGTGCGGGGGCGAGTCGCGCCAGCCCGAAAAGGCTTCCGCCATGGTGTGATAGCCGGCGGAGACGTTTTCCACCGCCACCGTCGCGGGATAGCCCGATGCATTCAGGCGTTTCGCCAGTGGTCCCTTGACGTCGTGATCGAGCTTGTTGCGGCTGGCCATCGCCTGCGACTGCTGCTCGGCGAGCTTCATCAATTCGGGATCGACCGCCACGGCGCCGAGGCCGTTATTCTGCCGGTAGAGCGAGATCATCGAGGCCGCGGCCTGAGGATCCAGCCGGGCGCCGCCATTGGCCATGCTGAGATACATGGTGGGCTGTTCGGTAGTCGTAGCCACGTCCGCAGCGCAGCCGCCCAGCGCCAGCAGCCCTGCTATCGCGACCGTCGCGCGCGTGATTCGAAGGTTCCCCATGGCTGGGGTTGTTGCACAGGAACCGTGGCTGAATGGTGAACGGCGCGGCGTTTTCAGTCCTGCCCCGCAAAAATCCGGTAGCGGCGGGGGTGCAGGCTGACGATATCGCCGGGCTGCAGTTCGCGGTCCCGGGGCGCGTCGATCTCGATCACGGTGGTGCCCTCGCCCGCCGAGAGTGCTACTTCGGCGCGCTGGATCGGGCCGAAGGTGCGGACATGCCGCACCGCGCCCTCGAATGCGCCGCTGCCGGCCGGCCCGATCGCCATGTCGTGCCGACGTACAAACAGTTTCGATGGCCCGGAGCTGACGCCGTCGGCGGCGATATTCAAGGGCTTGCCGCCGAGCCGCACACAGCCATCGCGCACTTCGACCGGCAGCACGATGGATTCGCCGATGAAGCTGTGCACGAACGCGGTCGCCGGATTGTCGTAGACGTCGCCGGGCGTGCCGATCTGCACGATGCGGCCCTTGTCCATTACCACCACCCGGTTGGCGACTTCGAGCGCCTCTTCCTGGTCGTGGGTGACGAAGATCGAGGTCACGTTGATCTCGTGATGCAGCGAGCGCAGCCATTGCCGCAGTTCCTTGCGCACCTTGGCGTCGAGCGCGCCGAACGGCTCGTCGAGCAGCAGGATGCGCGGCTCGATCGCCAGCGCCCGGGCCAGCGCGATGCGCTGGCGCTGGCCGCCGGAGAGCTGGCTCGGGTATCGGCTGGACAGCCAGTCGAGCTGCACCAGATCCAGCAATTCCTTGACCCTGGCGCGGATCGCGGCCTCGTCCTTGCGGACCGCGCGGGGCTGCACCCGCAGGCCGAACGCGACGTTCTCGAACACCGTCATGTGGCGGAACAGCGCGTAGTGCTGAAACACGAAACCGACGTGGCGCTCGCTGGCGCCGTGGGCCAGCGCGTTTTCGCCATCGAATGAAACCTCGCCGGCGTCGGGCCAATCCAGTCCGGCAATGATCCGCAGCAGCGTGGTCTTGCCCGAGCCCGACGGCCCGAGCAGCGCCAGCAGCTCGCCATTGGCGACCTTCAGGTCGACATGGTCGAGGGCAGCAAACGCGCCGAATTTCTTCACGATATTCTTGACTTCAATCACCAGGTAGCTGTCCTTCGTCCAGATGCCGCTCGAGAATGGTCTTCGCCACCAGCGTGATCAGCGCCAGCATCGCCAGCAGGGAAGCGATCGCGAACGACGCCACGAACTGATACTCGTTATAGAGGATTTCGACCAATAGCGGCATGGTGTTGGTTTCGCCGCGAATATGCCCTGATACCACCGAGACCGCGCCGAACTCGCCCATCGCCCGCGCGTTGCACAACAATACGCCGTAAAGAACGCCCCATTTGATATTGGGCAAAGTGACGCGGAAGAAGGTCTGCAGGCCCGAGGCGCCGAGCGAGATCGCGGCCTCTTCCTCCTGGGCGCCCTGCTCCTGCATCAGCGGTATCAGCGCCCGCGCGACGAACGGAAAGGTCACGAAAATGGTGGCCAGCGCAATGCCCGGCACCGCGAACAGGATATGGACGTCATTGGCCTGCAGCCACGGCCCCCAGAATCCCTGCGCGCCGAACATCAGCACGAACACCAAGCCCGAGATCACCGGGCTGACCGAAAACGGCAGATCGATCAGCGAGATCAGGAAGGTCTTGCCGCGAAACTCGAATTTCGCAATGGCCCAGGCCGCGATCACGCCAAACACCAGATTGAGACCGACCGAAATCGCCGCCACCATCAGCGTCAGCTTGATGGCGGACAGCGCTTCCGGCTCGGACAGCGCTGAAAAATAGGCGAGAATCCCCTTGGAAAACGCCTGCGCGAATACCACGACCAGCGGCAGCACGACGAACACGGTGAGGAAAGTCACCGCAATCGCGATGATGACGACGCGAATGATTCTGGGCTCGGTCCGCAGATCCTCGCGTGCCGTACTCAATGAAATTTGTTGAGCGTTCATCGTCGGTGCCCCAACACAGGCAGTGCGCCCCCTCTCCCATGGGGAGAGGGATGGGGTGAGGGGGTACGGTCTATCGAAAGGCCGTACTCCCTCACCCGGATCGCTAAAGCGATCCGACCTCTCCCAGAGGGAGAGGTGGTTTGAACCCGCTGCTTCGTTTCCCGAAAATTCATCCGACGATCCCTAATACGCCGGCGTGCGGGTTTGTGCCCAGCGCTGCAGGCGGTTGACTGCGAAGATGATCAGGAACGACGCCACCAGCATGACGACGGCGATCGCGGTGGCGTCGGCATAGCGGAATTCGGAGAGCCGGATCACGATCAGCAGCGGCGCGATTTCGGAGACGTTCGGCAAATTGCCGGCAATGAAGATCACCGACCCGTACTCGCCGACGGCGCGCGCAAAGGCCAGCGCGAACCCGGTCAGCAGCGCCGGAATCAGGCTCGGCAGGATCACCTTGGAAACGGTGTGCCAGCGGTTGGCGCCGAGGCTGGCGGCGGCTTCCTCGATTTCGGCGTCGAGGTCGATCAGCACCGGCTGCACCGTCCGCACCACGAAGGGGATGCCGATGAAAATCATCGCGATGAAGATTCCAAGCGGCGTGAACGCCACCTTGATGCCGAGTTCGGCCAGCGGCGCGCCGAGCCAGCCTTTTTGCGCGAACAGCGAAGTCAGGGCGACGCCGGCCACCGCGGTCGGCAGCGCAAAGGGAATGTCGACGATGGCGTCAAAGATCCGGCGGCCCGGAAAACGGTACCGCACCAGCGCCCAGACGATGATCATTCCCATCACCAGATTGACGATCGCGGCGGCGAAGGCGAGCCCGAATGAAATCTTCAGCGCATTCAGGGTGCGGCGGCTGGTGAGGATGCCCCAGAACTGGTCGAGGCTGAGCTCAAAACTCTTGAGGAACAGGCCCGCGAGCGGGATCAGAATGATGACGGAGAGCCATGTCAGCGTCAGTCCCATGGTGAGACCGAACCCCGGCAGACTGCTTCGTCGCGCGCCTCCGTTGCTCACAATGCCCCCTGCCCCCCGGCCAGATCAGTTCTTGTAGATCTGGTCGAAAATGCCGCCTTCGGCGAAATGTTCCTTCTGCGCCCTGGTCCAGCCGCCGAACAATTCGTCGATGGTGAACAATTCGACCTTGGCGAAAGATTTCTCGTATTCCTTCGCAATCTCCTGGTCGCGCGGACGATAGGAGTTACGTGCGGCAATTTCCTGACCTTCCCTGGTATACCAGTACTTCAGGTAGGCCTCGGCCGCGGCCCGGGTGCCCTTCTTGTCGGCGACCTTGTCGACCACCGTGACCGGCGGCTCCGCCAGGATCGACAGCGGCGGCGCGACGATCTCGAACTTGTCCTTGCCGAATTCGCGCTGGGCCAGGAACGCCTCGTTCTCCCAGGCCAGCAGCACGTCGCCGACGCCGCGCTCGACGAAGGTGACAGTCGAACCGCGCGCGCCGGTATCGAGCACCGGCACGTTCTTGAAGATATCGCCGACGAACTGCCTGGCCCTGCCTGCGGACTCGAATTTCTTCAGCGCGTAACCCCATGCGGCCAGATAATTCCAGCGTGCGCCGCCCGACGTTTTGGGGTTTGGCGTGATCACGCTGACGCCGGGTTTGATCAGATCGTCCCAATCCCTGATGCCCTTGGGATTTCCCTTGCGCACCAGAAACACGATCGTCGAGGTGTAGGGCGACGCATTCTGCGGCAGGCGCTTCTGCCAGTCGGCCGGAAGCAACCCCTTGGCCGCGATGGCGTCGATATCATAGGCGAGCGCGATCGTGACGACGTCGGCCTGCAGGCCGTCGATCACGGCGCGCGCCTGCGAACCGGAGCCGCCATGCGACTGCTTGATCTCGATGCTCTTGCCGGTTTCTTTCTGGTAGGCGCGCGCAAACGTCTTGTTGAATTCTGCATAGAGTTCGCGCGTCGGATCGTAGGACACGTTGAGCAGCGACACATCGGCGGCCAGCGCAGAACCTGCCCAGAGCAGTCCCGCGACGAGGGGCAGAATACGGCGGACCATCTCGATCTCCATTCGCACCGACGACGGCATTGTCATCGAGAAGCACGCGAACATAACTCGCGATGAATGGCCTTTAAGTCAACGAAACCGCATTTCAATGTTTGTGGCGTCGCAGCGTCATTGTCCTATGAAGTCTTGACCGTATGGATGCCGCATTCTGTCTTGGCTCTGCCGCGCCAGCGGCCGGCACGCGCATCCTCGTCCGCCGAGGTCCGGCTGCTGCAGGGCATGCACCCGACCGAGAGATAACCCGATGCCGCGAGCGGATGCGGCGGCAGTTTTGCAAGCTTGTAGATCGCCTCGATCTCTTCGCGCGAGACGTTGGCGAACGGATTGAATTTCAGTCTGATGCCGTCGTCCTCGACCACGGCAATGTCGGCGCGCAGCCCGCCCTGGAAACGCTTGCGTCCGTTGATCCATGCCGAGAACGGCGCCAGTGCGCGGGCCAGCGGCTCCACCTTGCGGATCCGGCAGCAGGCATCGGGATCGGAGAACCACAATTCGCGGTCGGGATCCTCGCGCAACAGCGTTTGCTCCAGCGGCTTGATCGAACGGACGTCGCGCAGCCCCAACGTCGCGACCAGCGTGTCGCGATAGGCCAGCGTCTCCTCGAACAGCCAGCCGGTATCGAGAAACACCACGGGTATCGCCGGATCGACGTCGGCCATCACCTTGAGGAGCGCCGCCGATTCGGTGCCGAACGACGACACCACGGCGAGGCGCTCGCGGCCGACGATCTGCAGGGCGGTTGCGATCACCTGCGCGGGCGAAGCGGTCCGCAACTCGGAAGCGAGTTCCGCGGCCGGCGGCAAACCACCCGCCGCCCGCCCGGCTACAGCCTGCTGCGCGCGCGCGTTCATTGGCCGGCACTCTCGGAATGGCGCAGTTGCATGCGCCGGTGCAGCGCGGTGATGCGGCCGTCGCCGGTCGGCTGGTAGAACACCGAATAGCGCTTGACCGTGGCGGCAAAGGCTTCCGCGTCACTTTCCTTGTTGACCTGGAAGGCGTCGAAGCCGGCGCGCAGCATGAATACGAACTGGTCGCGCAGCACCTGCCCGGTGGCGCGCAACTCTCCGCGATAGCCATACCGTTCCCGCAACACGCGGGCCTGGCTATAGGCGCGACCGTCGCGGAAATTCGGGAACACCAGCGCGACCACGGCGAGCCGGTCGAGCCAGGGCACCAGGTCGTCGATATCGCGGTTGTTCGGCCAGATCACGCCGGTCTTGCCGGCCCGGCCCGACAACGCCTCCGCATCGCCGAGAAAACGCGCGGCGGGAATCAGGATCCCGCCATCACCTGGAATCTCGGCGTCGTCGGCCACATGGACCAGCGCGTCGGTGGCGATTTTCCCGCCCTTAACGAGTGGCATAGACCCGCTCCCTGAAAGGTTCGACGCCCAGCCGCTTCACCGCATCGATGAAAAGTTCGTCGGGACGCGCGCGCAGCGCAAGATAGGCTTCGACGATATCCTCGATCACGTCGGCAACATCGCCATAGGGCACGGCGGGCCCGATCAGCGTTCCGACCTCGGCCTTCTCGTCGGCGCGGCCGCCGATCGTGATCTGATAAAATTCCTCGCCGTTCTTCTCGACGCCGAGAATGCCGATATGGCCGACGTGATGGTGGCCGCAGGCATTGATGCAGCCGGAAATATTGATGTGCAGCCGCCCGATCAGATTGGCGGTGTCGTGATTGGCGAAGCGCCGGGTCAATTCCTGCGCGATCGGGATCGAGCGGGCGTTGGCGAGCGAACAATAATCCAGCCCCGGGCAGGCGATGATGTCGGAGACCAGATTGACGTTCGGCGTGGCGACGCCGATCTTGTCGAGCGCCTTCCACAACGCCGGCAGGTCGCGCCGCGCGACATGGGGCAGCGCGAGGTTCTGCTCGTGGCCGACGCGGATTTCACCGAAGGAATATTTGTCGGCGAGATCGGCGATGGCATCCATCTGGTCGGCGGTGGCGTCGCCGGGCGGACCGCCCACCGGCTTCAGCGACAGCACTGCGATCGCATAGCCCGGCACCTTGTGCGGGAAGGTCGAATTCTTGCGCCAGGCCTCGAAATGCGGGTCATGCGCCGCCTTCTTCAGCTCGTCCGGCATGTGCGGCAGCTTTTCGTAGGCCGGATAGCTGAAGCGCGAACGGATGTCCTCGATCACGGAATCATCGATCGCCAGCGCGCTGTCGCGCATCTGTAGCCATTCCTCCTCGACCTCCTTGGCGAACTTCTCGATGCCGAGCTCGTGCACCAGGATCTTGATGCGCGCCTTGTAGATGTTGTCGCGGCGGCCGTACTGGTTGTAGACGCGCAGGATGGCTTCGACATAGCTCAGGAGATCGTGGCCATGCACGAACGGTTTTATCGTCTTGCCGATGAAGGGGGTGCGGCCGAGGCCGCCGCCGACCAGTACCTCGAAGCCGGTTTCGCCGGCGGCATTCTTGTAAAGCCGCAAGCCGATATCGTGCACCTTGATCGCGGCGCGGTCGTGATCGGACGCGGTGATCGCGAATTTGAACTTGCGCGGCAGGAAGGAGAATTCCGGATGCAGCGTGGTGTACTGCCGCAGCAGCTCGGACCAGATGCGGGGATCCTCGATCTCGCCCGGCGCGACGCCGGCCCACTGGTCCGAGGTGACGTTGCGGGTGTTATTGCCCGAGGTCTGCATGGCGTGAATGCCGACGTCGGCAAGATCGGCCAGCGCATCGGGCAGTTCGGCGAGCTTGATCCAGTTGAACTGGATGTTTTGCCTTGTGGTGAAATGGCCGTAGCCGCGATCGTATTTGCGCGCGACATGCGCCATGCGCCGCAGTTGCTCCGACGACAGCGTGCCGTAGGGGATCGCGACCCGGAACATGTAGGCGTGCAATTGCAGATAGACGCCGTTCTGCAGCCGCAGCATCTTGAATTCGTCCTCGGTGAGTTCGCCGGACAGCCGGCGCTTCACCTGATCGCGAAATTCCAAAACGCGTTCGTTAATGAGCGTGCGATCGAGTTCGTCATATGCATACATGGCTGATGGCCTTACGCCGGGACCGGAAGGTCGATAGTGACCCCCGCCGAGCGGATGTGTTCGCGCAGATTGCCGGGCTTGATCTTGCCGGAGTCCTTGAGTTCGACCGGCGCGATATAGGCACCGATCGCACCGACATCGTCGGCGACGGATTCGGCCAGCAGCGCCCGGGCCTCATCGGCGGTGCGAACGATCGCCGCGTCCGACAGTTCGGCCGACCAGCCCTTGGCGGCGGTGCGCCAGATCACGATGCCATCCCAGGTGCGGTTGGCGGTGATGACGGACGGCCCTGATATCTTGATCTTTTGTTGCAGCGGAGAGGTCATGCGGCGGTTTCCAGCAGTTTGGAGAGCACTCGATTGGGATTGGCTTCGCGCCACGGCGCGGAATGCGCGACGACGTCGCCGATGATGAGGATGGCCGGGCCGCCGTGGATCTTCTCGATGAGATCGGGCAACTCCTGCAACGTTCCGACCGCCGCCTGTGCATCCGGCCGCGTCACCCGCGCGAACACGCCGACCGGGGTTTGCGGCGAACGGCCGGCGGCGAGAAGCCCGGCACGAACCGATGGCGCCGCGGTCATTCCCATGTAGACGACGACCGTCATCTTCTCGTCGGTCAGCGTAGACCAGTCGACGGCTTCAGCATCCCTGGCCTTGTGCGCGGTGAGAAACGTAATGCGCAGCGCCTCGTGCCGGAAGGTCAGCGGCACTTCGAATTGCGCGGCGGCGCCGAGCCCTGCGGTAATTCCCGGCACCACCGAATAGGCGACGCCGGCCGCGCGCAGCGCTTCGACTTCCTCGCCGCCGCGGCCGAACACGAAGCCATCGCCGCCCTTCAGGCGCACCGCGCGCTGGCCCGATTTCGCGGATTCGATCAACAGTCTGTTGATGGCGTCCTGGCCGATGCCGGGCTTGCCGACGCGACGGCCGACCGGCACGCGCGACGCATCGCGGCGCACCCGATCGAGAATTTCCGGTGAGACCAACTCGTCGTAAAATACCACGTCGGCGTCCTGCAGCGCGCGCAATGCCTTGATGGTCAGAAGGTCCGGATCGCCGGGACCGGCACCGACCAGCGTCACTTTGCCCTCGGCCTTGCCCGATGCGAGCGCGCCGGCAAAGGCGGATGCGTCGGGAATATCGTTCAGCGCGGCTTCTGCCTCATCCTTGCGGCCGGCGAGCACCAGCGCGCCGATCGGGCCATCGAACACGCGCTCCCAGAAACGACGACGCAGCGCAAATTCGGGAATGCGGCCGTTGATGGTTTTGCGCCAGCGGCCGATGAACGTGGCGAGATCGCCGATTCGGGCTGGCAACACCGCTTCGATGTGCTCGCGCACGCGGCGTGCCACCACAGGCGAGGCGCCGCCGGTGCCGACAGCCACGACCACGTCGCCGCGATCGACGATGGCGGGAAAAATGAAAGTCGAATGGGCGAGATCGTCCATCACATTGACGGGAAGGCCGACCGCTTTGGCCCGCGCCGACATCGCAACCCCGATGTCGCCGGCGCCCGCGCACAGGATGGCGATGACGCCGTTCAGATCGGAGGTCAAAGGATCGCCCTGCGCCAGTTCGATCCGCGCCGCCTCGTCAACAGCAAGCCCGCTCACATCATGCTGGCCGTCGGTCGCGAAGTAGCGGATGCGCGCACCCGCCGCTGCCAGCAGACGCAATTTCGCCCGCGCCAGATCGCCGGCGCCAACAAGCAGCACCGGTCCGGTTTGCAGGTCGAGAAAGACGGGCAGGAATCGCATGCGACACTCGTTGCCCCAACTTACGGGGTTGACTAGAATTATTTTCTATATATGTCTCTTACAGCACGCGCAAAGAGAAAATTTTTCTTCTCTACTGCAGTGCAACTATAGAATTTTCGCCTCCAGAGGCCAAGGGGCAGAGATGCATCTTCTCGACAACGAATCCACGATCGCCCGGTTGCGCCGCGCCGACCCGCCAAAGGGCTCTTCGGCCGCGCCTATGTCGTCCCAAATTTCGTCCAATGGGCGCCTGCCTCCCCCCACCATGGACCACCTCGACGCGCTCGAGGCGCAGAGCATCTACATTTTCCGGGAAGCCTTCGCGCGGCTGAAGAAGCTGGCGCTGCTGTGGTCGCTCGGCAAGGATTCCAACGTCATGATCTGGCTGGCGCGCAAGGCCTTCTTCGGCCGCGTGCCGTTCCCGGCCCTGCATGTCGATACCGGCAAGAAGTTTGCCGAGATGTACGCGTTTCGCGATCGCTACGGCAAGGAATGGGAACTCGATCTGAAGATCGAACCCTGCCCTCTGCTGGAGACCATCGACCCGACCCTGCCGCCCGCGGCGCGATCCGCCGCGCGGAAAACCGAGGGGTTGAAGCTCGCGCTCGCCAAATACGGCTTTGACGGATTGATCGCCGGCATTCGCCGCGATGAGGAAGCCACCCGCGCCAAGGAACGCGTGTTCTCGCCGCGCGGCACCGAAGGCGGATGGGACGTGCGCGATCAGCCGCCGGAATTCTGGGACCAGTTCAACGCCTCGCCGCCGCCCGGCGCGCATTTACGCATTCACCCGATCCTGCATTGGACCGAGGCCGATATCTGGGCCTACACCCAACGCGAGAACATTCCGATCATTCCGCTGTACCTGGCGAAGGACGGCAAGCGCTATCGCTCGCTGGGCGATCAGGACATCACCAACCCCGTGGCTTCGACCGCCTCGAATATCGAGGAAATCCTGATCGAGCTCGACGGCACAAGGGTGCCCGAGCGGGCGGGCCGCGCGCTGGATCATGAAACCGAAGACGCCTTCGAGCGGCTGCGCGTCGCCGGCTACCTCTGACGGATATCGAATTGAGCGCTCCCATGAACATGATCATCCCCACCGCGACACTGGCCACGCCGAACGGCACCACGCGCCCGCAGGTCCGCATCGTCATCGTCGGCCATGTCGATCACGGCAAGTCGACGCTGGTGGGTCGTCTGCTGCATGAAACCGGCAGCCTGCCCGAGGGCAAGCTCGAAATGCTGAAAGCGGTCAGCGCCCGCCGCGGCATGCCATTCGAATGGTCGTTCCTGCTGGATGCGCTGCAGACCGAGCGCGACCAGGGCATCACCATCGACACCACCCAGATCAGCTTCCGCACCCGTTCGCGCGACGTGGTGCTGATCGACGCGCCCGGTCACGCCGAATTCCTGCGCAACATGATCACCGGCGCCTCGCAGGCGGACGGCGCGGTCCTGATCATCGACGCGCTGGAAGGTGTGCGCGACCAGACCCGGCGCCACGGCTATCTGCTGCATCTTCTCGGCGTCAAGCAGGTCGCGATTGTCGTCAACAAGATGGACCGGGTCGATTTCAGCGCCAGCAGGTTCAAGGAAATCAGCGACGAGATATCAGCGCATCTGATCGGGCTCGGCGTGACGCCGTCGGCGGTGATTCCGATTTCCGCGCGCGACGGCGACGGGGTTGCCGAACGCACGCCGCGGATCGAATGGTATGACGGCCCCACCGTGGTCGAGGCGCTCGATGCGCTCGAACCGGCACGGCCGCTGGAGACGCTGGCGCTGCGGCTGCCGGTGCAGGCGATCTACAAATTCGACGACCGCCGCATTGTCGCAGGCCGCATCGAATCCGGCAGCCTCGCCGCCGGCGACGAGATCGTCATCATGCCCGCCGGCAAGATCGCGAGGATCAGGAGCGTCGAGAGCTGGCCGGTGACCCCGCTGCAGGGAAGCCCGGGCGCCGGGCGCTCGGTCGGCATCACGCTCGACCGCGAGTTGTTCGTCGAACGCGGCGACGTCATCGCCCATGTCGGAAGCACGCCGCGCGACACCAGGCGGATTCGCGCGCGGATTTTCTGGCTGCACGACAAGCCGCTGGTGGAAGGCGCCTCGATTCTGGTCCGGCTCGGCACACGGGAAACCCGCGCCACCGTGGTCGCGATCGAAAAGGCGGTCGACCCCGGCGAACTCTCCAGCGTCGAGACCAAGGCAATCGCGCGCAATCATGTCGGCGAGATCGACATTTCGCTGGCGCAACCGATCGCCGCCGATCCCTACACCGACAATTCGCGCACCGGACGCCTCGTCATCGAGGTCAACGGCCGCATTGCCGGCGGCGGCCTGGTGCTGTCGGTCGCGTCAGGCCAACGCGCCATCCCCGTCGATATCGTGCCGGTGGAGTCCGCGTTGCGGCCCGACGAACGCTCGGCGCGCTACCGTCATAACGGTGCGGTGCTCTGGCTGACGGGATTGCCGGGCTCCGGCAAATCGACGCTGGCGCGCGCGCTGGAACGCCGGCTGTTCAGCGCCGGCGGCTCGCCAGTACTGCTGGACGGCGACACCTTGCGCGCCGGGCTCAACAGCGATCTCGGTTTCTCCGCCAGGGATCGCAGCGAAAACATTCGTCGGCTTGCCGAGGTCGCGGTTCATCTGGCGCGCAACGGCCACATCGCCATCGTCGCCGCGGTCTCGCCGGCGCGCGAAGATCGCGCCGCGGCGCGCCGCATCGCCGACACCGCGTTCCGCGAGATCTACGTCGCAACGCCGGTTGACGTGTGCGAGAGCCGCGATCCCAAGGGCCACTACGCCAAGGCGCGTGCCGGCGCCCTGCACGGGTTTACGGGCACCGGCAACGACTACCAGCCGCCGGCCGGCTGCGAGTTGACGATCGACACCTCGAGGCGCTCGGTCCCCGACGCCACCGACGAGATCGAGCGGATGCTGGCGCGATCCGGCGTTCTGTTCGACGAACTGGTCGATCTCGCCGCCAATATCTGAGACTTTCGGACGCCCCTTTGGGGCCTTCTCATCGAGCCGGTCTATGGCTAAAAGGGCCCCGAAAACTGCCCTTTGGCGCGCTTTTTGCTGTGTTCACCCCTGAAAACAGCCTGTAAACCGCCATTTCCCGCCAAGAAAGCCCATCATGAATCGTATCGATGCCCATGGACTGAAGATCGCCCCCGTTTTGTTCGATTTCATCGCCACGGAGGCGACCCCCAAGACCGGGATTTCGCCCGACGCGTTCTGGGCGGGGCTGGCAGCCATCCTCACGAATCTCGCGCCGAAGAACCGTGAATTGCTCGCCTTCCGCGACGCCCTGCAGTCGAAGATCGACGGCTGGCATCGCGCCCACAAGGGCAAGCCGTTCGACATGAATGCCTATACGGCTTTCCTCAAGGAGATTGGCTATCTGCTGCCGGAACCTGCGACCCACACGGTCGAAACCGCAAACGTCGATGAGGAAATCGGAAAAATCTGCGGGCCGCAGCTGGTGGTGCCGCTTACCAACGCACGCTACGCCCTGAACGCCGCCAATGCGCGCTGGGGCAGCCTGTACGATGCCTTCTACGGCACCGATGCGATCCCGCACGATCCGGGCGAAGCCGGCAAGGGTTACAACAAGGCGCGCGGCGACAAGGTCATCGCCAAGGCAAAGGCCTTTCTCGATGCCGCCGTGCCGCTGGCGACCGGAAGCCACACCGATGCGACCTCCTACGGCGTGATCGCGGGACAGCTCGCGGTCAAACTGAAGAGCGGCAACGCCACCGCGCTGAAAGACAGCGCGCAGTTCGCCGGCTACCAGGGCGACCCCTCAGCGCCGACCGCGATCCTGCTGGTCAACAACGGCATGCACATCGAAGTCGTCATCGACCGCGGCCACATGATCGGCAAGGACGATCCGGCCGGGGTCGCCGACATGATCCTGGAATCGGCGGTTAGCACCATCCTCGACATGGAGGACAGCGTCGCCGCCGTCGACGCCGAGGACAAGGTGCTGGTCTATCGCAACACCCTCGGCCTGATGGACGGCACGCTGTCGGCCGACTTCGAGAAGGGCGGCAAGACGCTGAAGCGCGCGCTCAATCCCGACCGCGTCTACACCACGGCGGACGGCAAGCAACTCACCCTGCACGGCCGCGCCCTGCTGTTGATGCGCAATGTCGGCCATCACATGTTCACCGACGCGGTGCTCGACGCTTCGGGCGCCGAAATTCCGGAAGGCATTCTGGATGCCGCCGTCGCCGGCCTGCTCGCGATCCACGACCTCAAGGGCAAGTCGAAGACGAAGAACAGCCGCACCGGCTCGGTCTACATCGTCAAGCCGAAGATGCACGGCCCCGACGAGGTGGCGCTGACCTGCGAACTGTTCGGCCAGGTCGAGAAGATGCTCGGTCTGCCGGAAAACACCATGAAGGTCGGCATCATGGATGAGGAGCGCCGCACCACGGTCAACCTCAAGGCCTGCATCCAGCAGGCCTCGAAGCGGATCTGCTTCATCAACACCGGCTTCCTCGACCGCACCGGCGACGAAATCCATTCCTCGATGGAAGCCGGTCCGATGATCCGCAAGAACGACATGAAGGCGCAGCCCTGGATCAAGGCCTATGAGGACTGGAACGTCGACAACGGCCTGATCGACGGCCTGCCCGGCCATGCCCAGATCGGCAAGGGCATGTGGGCCGCACCCGACAAGATGGCGGACATGCTGACGCAGAAGATCGGCCATCCGCAGGCCGGCGCCACCACCGCCTGGGTGCCGTCGCCGACCGCCGCCACGCTGCACGCGCTGCACTATCACCAGGTCAACGTGCAAGCGCGCCAGCAGGAATTGAGCAAAGGCGGCCCGCGCGCAAAGCTGTCGGACATTCTCACCATCCCGGTGTCGCAATCGAACTGGGCGCCCGACGACGTCAAGCAGGAGATCGACAACAACTGCCAGGGCATTTTGGGTTATGTCGTGCGCTGGATCGACCAGGGCGTCGGCTGCTCCAAGGTGCCCGACATCCACGACGTCGGCCTGATGGAGGACCGCGCCACCTTGCGGATCTCGAGCCAGCATCTGGCGAACTGGCTGCATCAGGGCGTCATCACCAAAGAACAGGTGATGGAATCGCTGAAGCGGATGGCGGTCGTGGTGGACGGACAGAACAAGGGCGATGCCGAGTACCGGCCGATGGCGCCCGGCTTCGACGGCGTCGCCTTCAAGGCCGCCTGCGACCTGATCTTCAAGGGCCGCGAGCAGCCGAACGGCTACACCGAGTTCATCCTCACCGCACGGCGCCGGGAAGCCAAGGCGGCGGGTTGATCGATGTGAATAGACAGCGGCAGGCCGACGACAGCTTGCCGCATTCCCCTCGGAACGTCCTGCTCACCCGGGCGTTGATCGCCCATCTCAACACAAGAGGAGATGACGATGGATTGGAACCGGGTTGAAGGGAACTGGAAGCAGTTCAAGGGCGCCGCCAAGGAGAAATGGGGCAAGCTCACCGACGACGACCTCGACGTAATCGAGGGGCGCCGTGAGCAGCTTGAGGGCAAGCTGCAGGAGCGCTACGGCTTCGCCAAGGATCATATCCGCAAGGACGTGGACGACTGGTTCAAGGCTCTGAAGTAACTCCGACGACAGAAAAGCCCCGGCCTCGGCCGGGGCTTTTTTTGTTGAGGTGTCGCGATCGGTCTAAAACACCGCGAGCATTTTCAGCAGCGAGATCACGCCGATGACGATGACGACGACGCGGGCGATCTGCTTGGCGCGGCCGTCCAGCGGCAGCAGGTTGATCAGATAGAGAATGAGAATAACGACGAGAAATGTAACGAGTGCGCTGATGAGCATGCGGGTCCCCTGAGGCGTCGTGAAAGCGCGATTGGCTGCTTATTCAACGCCAATGGACCTGCCGGGTTCCAGGGGCGGAACCTTATTTTTAGTACAAAAAATCAATGATTTCAACGGCTCCGTAGACAACATTCATGCGGTGTAGTTCTCACTCCCTCGCCACCACCGGCAGGCGCTGGTAGCGGGCCTGGACACGGTCAGAGGCCGGCGAGAAATTAAGCGACGCGCCGCGCCTGTCGGGCCGGCCGGCGACCATCAACCCGCCCTCGCCCGCGACGATGTCGCCACGTCGCAGGGTCGGATCGTCCTCGATCTTGACCGAGGCGAGCCCGATCTGGTCCTTGCCGTTGCAGGTGCATCCGACGACCAGTTCCTCACGATAGCGAAACGCATTCGGCAGTTCGGAATAGGGTTTTCCGGTTTCGGTCGCGGCATGGTCGATGCTGCTGCCATAGACCAGCTTGGTGTCGCTGGCCGGGCAGAAGTTGTTGCATGCCTCGGCGCGGCTCTTATTGTCCGGCCCGTTGACCGGGAAATAGCGTCCGTCGCAGGTGCGCACGCAATAGGCCTGGCCGACACCGTAACGCGGGCGGGCCTCGCGCTGCGGGGCGACAACCGGACCGTCATCGGCCGCGAACGGCATGTGGATTTGCGGCGCGCGCGAGCGGCCGAAGCCGCCGAACAGCTGGGAGAAAAAGTCCTGCGCCTGAGCGGCCGGCGCCAGCGCCGAGGCGCACAGCAACGCCGCTGCACTCCACGCCAGCCGCTTGCCCAAATGCCAGTTCATAGCGGTCTCCCGATCAATACAGCGACGACGTCGAAAGGTTCATCGCCTGGCGGCCCGGGACGGCCGTCGTTGCGACCGGACGCTGCGCCGCCGCCGGACGAACGCTGATCGTCGTCCTGGTCGCCGGGCTGCGCGTCGCCATGTGCGGCGCGTTCTTCGGCAGCACCACCACCTTGGTGCCGATGGTGACGCGGCTGAACAGGTCGGCGACGTCTTCATTGGTCAGCCGGATGCAGCCCGAGGAGACGAACTTGCCGATGGTCGAGGGATCGTTGGTGCCGTGAATCCGGTAGATGCTGGAGCCGAGATACATGGCGCGCGCGCCGAGCGGATTGCCCGGGCCGCCCGCGACGAAGCGCGGCAGATAGGGCTGGCGCGCGATCATCTCGGAGGGCGGGGTCCAATCCGGCCACTCGGCCTTCCTGGTAATGTTCTGCACGCCGGACCAGGTGAAACCCTCGCGACCGACGCCGACGCCGTAGCGAACGGCGCGACCCTGGCCGAGCACGTAATAGAGGTAGGTGTTGCCGGTATCGATCACGATGGTGCCGGGGGCTTCGTGCGTGTCGAAGGCGACGATGGCGCGCTTCAAACGCTCCGGCATCACGACTGCATCGTCGCCGTCATCCGCGGGCTGCGCCGGTGCGACCATCAGATTGTCCGACGGAAATGCCATCGGCGCGTTGGAGGCATAGCCGAGCAGCTGGGCGCTCGCGCTTTCGAGCAACGCGGGCGACAGCATCAGTGCTGTGCCAAGCACCAGCGCGCCGGTGGACGAAAAAAGCCTGCCTGCGGATGTCTGTGCCATGACCTGCCCCAATGCGATGCGCATCAATTGATGCTCTGGCCAATCAACCCGGCCGGGGCTGCAAGGTTCCGTTCGACTCAAGGCACAGGGTGGCCTGTCAACCAGCCGGCGCTTCACGTTATTGCGACGGAACTTTCGGTTCCCACGCGGGTTATGTGGCCTGTCGCCCGGTTCGTCAGCGCACCGCGACCCTGTTCAAATTTGTTCACATTCGCCGTAGCGCGGGGGAGAGCCAATTGCGTGTCCTTCCCAATGAGCGTGCGTCCGCTGACCCGGCAGGCAAGCCGCTGTCCGACAGCAAAACCGAACAGCCGCCGGTGATCCGGCGTGCCGAGGTAGTGGCATTCGCGCTGGTCGCGCTTCTCATTATCTGCATCGTCGCCGTGCTCTATGCCGCCAAGGCGTTTTTCCTTCCGGTCATGATGGCGTTCGTGGTCGGCACCATGCTGGCGCCCGCGGCACGCCATCTCGAACAGCACCGCATTCCGCGCGCCGTATCCGCGGTCATGATCGTGTCCGCAGCCTGCGCGGTGGTCGCCTTCATGATCGGCCTGATCGCCGCCCCGGTCATCGAGTGGAGCGCGCGGCTTCCCGAACTGGGCTCGCTCATGAAGGACAAGCTTCATGTATTCGATCGCCCGTTGTGGCTGTGGCAGCAAATGCAGCTGTCGCTGGGCGGATCCGAAACCCTGCCGGGCGCCTCGTTCCAGTTGCCCAAGATCGAGTGGGTGCAGCCGACCCTGGAATTCCTGTCGCCCACCTTCGCCGAGTTCCTGCTGTTCCTGGTGACGCTGATCCTGTTCATCGTCAGCTGGCCGGACCTGCGCCGCGCCATGGTCATGACCTTCGGTGACCGTGAATCGCGGCTGCGAACCCTGCGCATCGTCAATGCGATCGAGGAGCATCTCGGCGGCTATCTGCTGATGGTGACCATGATCAACATCGGCGTTGGCGTGGCGACCGGCATCATCTGCGCGGCGACGGGGATGCCGAACCCGGCCGCGCTCGGCGCGCTGGCCGCGACATTGAACTTCATCCCGATCATTGGTCCGGTCTTCATGTTCGCGATCCTGACCGTGGTCGGCGTCGTCGCTTTCCCGACGCTGGCCGGCGGACTGCTCGCGCCCGCTCTGTTTGCCGGGATGACCTTTCTCGAGGGCCATTTCCTGACGCCGGTGATCGTCGGCCGCCGCCTGCAGCTCAACGCGCTCGCCGTGTTCATCGCGCTTGCGTTCTGGACCTGGCTGTGGGGACCGATGGGCGCCTTCCTGGCCTCGCCGATCCTGATCGTGGCGCTGATCATCAAGGTGCATCTGATGCCCGACGATTCAGTACAGCTGCCGGGACATTGATCCCCGCCGCGGTTTCAGCCCGGGAACTTCCCGCAGACCCGGACGTTTGTGGCTTACGCAATACGAATGCTTTGAGAAGGATGTAGCAGCCGTGAAAAACGATATTTCCGCCCTGACCGACCAGATCACCGACGTGCTCAATACGTTCGCCGGCAGCGCCAGCAAGCAGGCGCGCCGTGGCTACAAGGAAGCCCGCGCCAATGTCGACTCGGCGTACGACGATATGGCCGAGCGCGGCAGCGCCATGATGGATTCCGCCTATGACGCGGCCTCTTCGCTGGAGGAATCACTGGAAGATGTCATTACGCAGCGCCCGCTGGCGACCGTGGGTATCGCGCTCGGCATCGGCTTTCTGATCGGCGCGGCATGGCGGCGGTAGAACTGATGCTGGTCGAATGGGCGCCGGTAGCGGCGTGACTCGAAGATCCAGACTGACCGGATGGTGGCGCCGAGGCGCCGCCATCGCGTTCGCTTAAATTCCTTTCAAATCGGGGCGTTGCATGTTTGGGCGAATGATCGACGATATCAAGGAGAGCACCGGCACCGCCCTGCGGCTGACCTCGCTGGCCGCGGCGGCCGCTTTCGCGCTGCTGGTCACCACATCGTTTCTGTGCGCGGCGCTGTTCGTGTTCGTCCTGCAGAAATATGGTCCAGTCGAAGCGTGCCTGGCGGGGGCCGGATTGTTCTTCGTGGTCACGCTGATCGCGGCCGTCTGCTACAAGGTGCGCCAGAACCAGATCCAGGCCCGCGCCGAGGAAGCCGCCAAAGAAGCCGCACGGTCGGCGAAATCCGCGGCCTCGCACATGCTGGCCGATCCGATGCTGCTGGCCGCCGGCCTCCAGCTGGTCCGCGCCATCGGCGTCAAGAAGCTGATCCCGATTCTGGCGATCGGCGGGCTGGCACTGGGCTTCATGATGAGCCGCGGCGCGAGCGAAGCCGGCGACGAGGCGGAAGCGCCGGCGGAGTGAGCATGGAGATTCAATGCGCGACGCAAGTCGCAATTCCTGGACTAAATCTCTCAACGTCGTCCCTGCGAACGCATGCGTTCGCAGGGACGACGGGCGAGGGATTCCGTTTTCAAAACTCCGTAATAACCCGGAGATACTTTCTTCCGTCAAAAGCGGACAAGACCGGCTGACGACAGGACGATATCGAAAATGGCGGTTATCATATTTCTACTGGCGATCCTGCTCGGCGGTACCGCTTTCCTGTTCAAGGAAGCCGCTTCGCAAATTTCGATCGGTGCGCCCTGGGCCGGCGAGGTCTGCTCCACCTCGCAGATGTTCTGTCATCATCCGGAATACATCGCCTATGCCGGCTTCGGACTGATGGTGCTCGCGATCGGGACCAAGCTCCGCAACCTGGCGCACTGAGCGCCATCAACGCGTTGCAGCTCTCCGGCGCAGGTTGATCCTGTTGAAGATGCGTTCGAGCCGATTACAGACGCGTAGAAATACGGCTCAAGCAATTCGCATGAGCGCAGTCATGCTGCTGACGCAATCTCTGCCTAGTCGGTGAGAACCAAGCACACCTGTGCGAGTACAAGCTTGGTTTCCACAACGGTTCCGTCGCCACGATTGGCACGTATCCGCAAAAATTGGCGTGAGTTCGCCAACGCATCCGCATCCGCGTTGGCTTGACCCTGTTTTGCGGCATCGAGAACCGAACGACCCAGAAAATCCAGTCGAGGAGTCATGATGTTGTTTCGCTCGGGCGCCGCAATTTGCGGCGCCGTGGTTACGCTGGCCATTTCTGTTGCCGTCGCACGAAGTGAAATCAATGCGGTTCATTCAAGCGCCGTCGTCGATGCCGCTTCCGGGGATGCGATCGTTGGCGCAGCATCTACCTACAATCCGTTCCGCCCCGGATGGCGCGAGGGCGGTCCGAGCACGGCCTCCGGCGAGCGCTATGATCCCTCTGTCTGGGCGGCCGCCATCAAGACGAGCTTGCGCGAGAAATTTGGCGGGGTCCAGTTTGGCGCGAGGCCGAAATATGCCCTCGTCGAGGCTGCAGGCAAGAAGATCATCGTCAAGATAAATGACGTGGGGCCACTCATGCCCGGCCGCATCATTGACCTCAATGAACGGGCGATGCGCCATTTCGATCCAAGCCTGCAACTCGGGGTCATTCATGACGTAAGAGTCAGTCCTCTGTCCGGCGACTATTGGAGCCCCGGACCGGTCGGCCGAACATTGCAAGCGCAGGAAGTCGAGCCTGAACAGCGGGAACCCCTCGATGACGTCCCCGCCGCTGATCTTTGAGGCGATGCTATCTCCGGCGGAAAGCATCACGCCTTCTTCAGAAACTCCGTGCGCAGCACCAGGCCCTTGACCTTGTCGGTGCGGCCTTCGATCTCGTCGGCATTGTCGGTGAGGTGAATGCCCCTGATGACGGTGCCACGCTTGAGGACTGTCGACGAGCCCTTCAGCTTGAGGTCCTTGATCAGCGTGACGCTGTCGCCCTCGGCGAGCAGTGCGCCGTTTGAGTCGCGTACCTTGATGTCCATGTGGTGATGTCCTTTATGAAAATGGTGAGGCACCTCTTCCCTTCTCCCCTTGTGGGAGAAGGTGGCGCGGATGAAATCCGCGCCGGATGAGGGGTCTCTATCCGCGGAGACAGACCCCTCACCCGTCCGCGATGCTTCGCATCGCGTCCACCCTCTCCCACAAGGGGAGAGGGAAGCAAGGCCGCTCGATTCGTACTACCCCAGTTCGATCTCTTCCGTAATCTCGTGCGTCAGGCTAACGCCGCCGACGGTGAGAACCATTTTCGCCGGCAGCTTTTCATTGCCCTTGAGGCGGCCGGCCGCGATTGCGTCGCGCACCGCCTTCTCGATCTCGCGCTGCGAGGTGATGCCGACCTTCTTGAGAAAGCCGCGCAGGCTGCTGTTGAATTTGTCTTCGTTCATGGTGGTCTCCCTGGATTCAAGGCCGTGTCGGATTGTTGAGCATGTATTCGCCGAGATTGCGCTGCCGCTTGTCGGCGCGCGAGTTGGCGTTGGCGCGCTGGACGTCGCGGTCCTTGCGGCAATTGACGTAGTCCGGCGAGCCCGCCGCATGGCTGCGGGCGCAGAACGCGTCGTCGTCGCCGCTGCTATCGACCATGGTCGGCTGCCCGCGCTCGAGGCAGCCCGCGAGCAGGGGCGCGAGGAAGAGGAGTGCCAGAAAGGTTCGTGAGGAGTTAGGGCGCATTTTTCGATCCGTTGTCCCATTTCGTCATTGCCGGGCTTGACCCGGCAATCCATCGAAATCAAGGCATTTTCCTTGATCGGGGCAGACAAGGGCCCTCCGTCGTCATTGCGAGGAGCGCTTGCGACGAAGCAATCCATTCTTTCTTCGCGTGGTGAGATGGATTGCTTCGCTTCGCTCGCAATGACGTTGACGGGCCGGAGTGGGACCCGTTCGCTGCGCTCGCAATGACGATCACACCCTGCCCTTCAGCGCGCCCTCGATCTCCTCCAGCACCTTGGGATCTTCGATGGTGGCTGGCATCGCCCATTGATCGCCGTCGGCGATCTTCTTGATGGTGCCGCGCAGGATCTTGCCAGACCGCGTCTTCGGCAGCCTTCCCACCGTGATCGCGAGCTTGAACGCCGCGACCGGGCCGAGCTTTTCACGAACCAGCGCCACGATCTCCTTTTCGATCTCGGCATGGCTGCGTGTCACGCCGGCCTTCAGCACCAGGAAGCCGCAGGGCACCTCGCCCTTGATGGCGTCCTTGATGCCGAGCACCGCGCATTCGGCGACGTCGGGATGCGCGGCGAGAATCTCCTCCATGCCGCCGGTCGAGAGCCGGTGGCCGGCGACGTTGATGATGTCGTCGGTGCGGCCCATCACGAAGACATAGCCGTCTTCATCCATGTAGCCGGCGTCGGAGGTTTTGTAGTAGCCGGGGAATTCGGCGAAATAGGCTTCCCGGCAGCGCTCGTCCTGCTCCCACAGCGTCGGCAGGCAGCCCGGCGGCATCGGCAGTTTGATCACGATCGAGCCCATGGTGCCGGCGGGCAGCGGCTTCGAGGCTTCGTCGACCACCTCGACCTGATAGCCCGGCATCGGCACCGTCGGCGAGCCGTGCTTGACGGGCAGCATGCCGAGGCCGACCGGATTGCCGGCGATGCACCAGCCGGTTTCGGTCTGCCACCAGTGATCGATCACCGGCACCTTCAATTGCTGCTCGGCCCATTCCACCGTCGGTGGATCGGCGCGCTCGCCGGCCAGGAACAGCGTGCGGAATTTTGAAAGATCGTATTGCCGGATGAACTTGCCGTCCGGGTCTTCCTTCCTGATGGCGCGGAACGCGGTCGGCGCGGTGAACAGCGCCACCGCCTTGTGCTCCGAAATCACGCGCCAGAACGCGCCGGCATCCGGCGTGCCGATCGGCTTGCCCTCATACATGATCGAGGTCGCGCCATGCAGCAGGGGGCCGTAGATGATGTAGCTGTGGCCGACCACCCAGCCGATGTCGGATCCGCACCACCAGACTTCACCCGGCTTGACGCCGTAGAGGTTGAACATCGACCATTTCAGCGCGACCAGATGCCCGCCATTGTCGCGCACCACGCCCTTGGGTTTGCCTGTCGTGCCGGAGGTATAGAGAATATAGAGCGGATCGGTCGCCAGTACCGGCACGCAGTCCGCGGACTTCTTCGCGGCGATGGCTTTGGCTCGCAGCTCGGCCCAGTCGTGATCGCGGCCGGCAACGAGATCGCAGCCGTGCTGCGGCCGCTGCAGGATGATGCAGGTCTCGGGCTTCACGCTGGAAAGCTTTATCGCTTCGTCGAGCAGCGGCTTGTACTGCACGATGCGGCCGGGCTCGAGCCCGCAGCTTGCCGAGAAGATCAGTTTCGGCTTGGCGTCCTCGATCCGGGTGGCGAGTTCTTTCGCGGCAAAACCGCCGAACACCACGGAATGCACCGCGCCGATCCGCGCGCAGGCCAGCATCGCCACCATGGCTTCCGGCACCATCGGCATATAGAGGATGACGCGGTCGCCTTTGGTCACCCCGAAATCCTGCATGATGGCGGCCAGCGTCTTCACCTCATGCAGCATCTCGGCATAGGTGAATCTGGTGATGGCGCTCGTTCCCGAAGAACTGGCCAGCGGCGAATCATGGATCAGCGCCAGCTGATCGGCGCGTCCGGCAGCGACATGGCGGTCGAGCGCGTTGTAGCAGGTGTTGACCACGGCGCCGGCGAACCAACGGCCGTAAAGCCCCATGGCGGGGTCGAACACCTTCTTCGCCGGCTCGATCCAGTCGATCTCGCGCGCCGCCTCACCCCAAAAACCCTCGGGATCCCGCAGCGAGCGGGCATGGACCTCGTGGTAGCGGCTGGTGTTCTGGATGTTCATGGCGTCGCTCCCGGCTAACTTAAGTCCCTTGTCTCACTCAGGAAACAAGACGTGGATGGCCGGGACAAGTCCGGCCATGACCGAGATCAAATCCGGTCATTTTCTTTTGCGGCATTGTCACGGGATGACCCGACAATTCAAGGCGAAAACGCTGCGATATCAGACTAACCGGCGCTCGTCGGGTCGACCGGCCTAGTATCCGTCGACCCCCACTATCTCCTGCAGCCGTTCCTTCATCGCCTTGCGCAGGTCGTAACCCGGCTTTCCAAAGCTCGCATTGCGGCGGGCGATGAATTGGTCCTGCTTGCGCTGCAAGGCACGGACGGCGCGCGGGCCGACCTTGGCGGCGTCGCGCATCACCAGGGCATGCACGCCATCGATCTCGCGGTCGAGATCGGCCAGTTCCGGACTGGCGCAGATCGCCTTCTCCACCGGACGTTTGGCGGTGGCGCAGTTGAAGCTCGGCTTGTTGGCGACCGCTATCAGCACGCCCAGGCGCTCCAGTTCCTGCGCCAGCGATCTGTAACTGGCTTTGGCTGCCGCGTGGTCCGGGTTCAGCTTGATCGCGGAAGCGAAATCGGCCAGCGCGCGGCGCCGGTCGCCCTTCTTGCGCCAGAGTTCGCCCTTGATATTGAAGATATCCGCAAGCCCCGGGTCGAGCCACAGCGCCGCGTCGTAATCGCTGATCGCGTTGTCGATCATGTCCTTGCGCTCATGAGCACCGCCGCGCGCGACCAGCGCCTTGATGCGGTCCGGCTTCAACGTCCTGGCGCTGTCGATCAGCACGCCGCACGCGGCGATGATCCTGTCGGCGTCGTTGGCTGTCGCTGCCGCGACGCACGGCGCCGGATCCACCTCCGGATCGGTGGATGGCTTGGCGCCGGTCGCGAAGGCGCCATGGAGCGAGGCCACCGACAGCACAAAGGCAACGGCCACGTTGCGGATCCGGACTGCAGGACGAAGTCGCATCGATCTACCCGGCAAAGTGCCTTCAATATGGGAGAGATTCGCGTCCGGCAATAGCCGCGCTAACCGGACTGCGGCCGAATTGCGTTCCGATCGGCATCCGGCTGCGCATGACTGCTGCGGCTTTTTTTCTTGAACCATTTGCCTGTTACGGAGACTCATCTACTCGCATTTTGGAGACTGAATTCCCCCATGACGACCTTAATCGACGACCAACGCACTCATGCGAGCGCAACCTCCCACGCCCAATACTTCTACTTCTATATGGCGCTGTCCTGCGTCGCCGTCGCCTTCCTCGGCTTCGCACCGACCTACTTCGTGCCGATGGCAGCGGGAAAATTTCCGCCGATGCCGGTGGTGCATTTTCACGGCCTGCTGTTCTTCGCCTGGACGCTGTATTTCGCATTCCAGAGTTGGCTTGCCGCATCGGGCCAGGTGGTGCGGCACCGGACCACGGGCATGATAGGCGTGTCGCTGGCGACCGCGATGGTGATCTCCGGTTTCCTGGTAGCGGTCAGCGCGATGAAGCGCTCCGCCGAGATCGGCATGCGTGATGAAGGCATCGCGTTCGTGATCGTGCCGCTCAGCGGCATGCTGTTTTTCGCTGTCGTGTTTACGCTGGCGATCGGCTATGTCAGGCAAAAGGAAATCCACAAGCGCCTGATGCTGCTGGCCAGCATCTCGCTGCTCGACGCCGCGGTGGCGCGCTGGTTCCTGACGTTCCTGGCGCCTCCGGGACCTGCCGGCCCGCCGCCGGTGCCGGTCACCATCCCGCCGGCTTTCGTCGCCTATCTCCTGCTGGTGGCCGCGATCGTCTATGACTGGCGGACCAACGGGCGTCCGCATCCGGTCTATGTCTATGGCGGCATCGCGCTGATCGCCGTGAAACTCCTGAACTGGCCGATCAGCACCACCGCAGCATGGCACTCGCTGGCGGGCGGAATCCTGGCGATGGCGCAGTAGCGAACTCTCGTGCCCCGGACGCTGCGCAGCGCGCCGCACTTGCGGCGTGATGCGCTGCAGATCCGGGGCCCACGCGTCATCAGAAAAATATGGGTCCCGGCTCTGCGGAGCGGCGCAAAAGCGCCGCACCGCGTCCGGGACACGGATGCTACTCCTGCGCGCTCGATTCTATCGCTCAGCCCCTAATTCCCCGCCTTCACGGTAATCCCGCCATCGACGATCAATTCCAGCCCGGTGACGTATTTCGATTCGTCGGAGGCGAGGAACAGCGCGGCGTTGGCGACGTCCCAGGCGTCGCCCATGTGCCCCATCGGCACCTGGGCGTCGCGCGCGCGCCACATCGCCTCGACGTCGCCGGCGGCATAGCTCGAGGCGAGGCCGGCGGAATGCTCGACCATCGGCGTCTTCATCAGGCCCGGCAGGATGGCGTTGACCCGGATATGCTTGGCGGCGAATTCGACCGCGGTGGTCTTGGTCATCTGGTTCATCGCGGCCTTGGAGGTGCCGTAGCTGACATAGGAAATGCCGAGATGGCGGATCGAGGCGATCGAGGAAATGTTGATGATCGAGCCGCCGCCCTGTTTTTCCATCACCGGGATGACATGCTTCATGGCGAGGAAGGCGCTTTTCAGGTTGACGTCGAAGACATGATCCCAGCTTGCCTCCGGCACGCTCACCACGCTGCCCATCTCGGCGATGCCGACATTGTTGTCGAGCACGTCGATGCGGCCATAGGTTTTCAGGCAGGCGGCCACCATCGCCTCGACATCTTCCGATCGGGACGCGTCGGCGGTGAAAGCCGCCGCCTTGCCGCCCTCTGAGGTGATGATATCGACGGTCTCCTGCGCGGCCTTGCCGTTGCGGTCGACGCAGAACACCTGCGCGCCCTCGCGCGCAAAGGTCACCGCGGTCGCCTTGCCGTTGCCCCAGCCCGGGCCGATCGAACCGGCGCCGACCACCATCGCTGTCTTGCCCTTGAGCCGTTCCATCGACTTCTCCCTGTTCTTGACGTGTTGGCGCCTTGTACCCCGAATGGAACCCCGAGGTCACGCCCCCGGCAAGCCTCCGGGCACGGCATCGGAAAAGTCCCCGAATCCCCCGCCGGAAACCCTTGCAACGGTTGCCGAAAACCGGGATCAATGCGCCGCAATCAAGGACCCGGCCGACGAGGTCAGGCCATGGTGCAAGCGTTTCGGGGGAAGCATGGCCACAGACCAACCAAAGCCGGGCAAATCATCGCCCAATGACGACGTCGTCGCCATTTCCGATGAGGCGCTGCAGCGGGCCGAGGCGTTCATCGAAGCCGACGAGGGCGCGGCCAACCGGCTGATGGGCTGGTGGGGACGGGTCTCGACCACCCTTGCCGTGGTCATGAGTCTGTTCCACCTCTACGCCGCCTATGCGATCGTTCCGACCCAGGAACTGCGCTACACCCACGTCGCCTTCACTTTGGTGCTGAGCTTCCTGCTGTTTCCGCTGGCGACCCGGTTTCGCAACCGGGTGCGCTGGTGGGACGTGGTGCCCGGCCTGTTCGCGGTGGCGACCATCGTCTATGCGCTGTGGGGCGGCGAGGATTTTACCGACCGCGCCACCTCGCCCGAACGCCTGGACGTCATCGTCGGCGTCGTGTTCATCATCCTGCTGCTGGAGGCGACCCGCCGCACCACCGGGCTGATCATGCCGGTCGTCGCTGTGATGTTCATCGCCTATGCGATGCTCGGCCCGCATCTGCCGGCGCCATGGACCCATCGCGGCTACGAATTGCCACGGCTGGTCGGCCACCTCTTCATCACGCTGGAAGGCATTTTCGGCGTCGCGGTCGACGTCTCCGCCACGCTGATCATCCTGTTCACGATCTACGGCGCGTTCCTGCAGCAATCCGGCGCCGGCAAATTCTTCATCGACTTTTCGCTGGCGCTGATGGGCGGCAAGCCGAACAGCGCCGGGCGCACCGTGGTGCTGTCGTCGTTCCTGCTCGGCGGCCCCTCCGGATCGGGCGTCGCCACCACCGTGATGATCGGCACCGTCGCCTATCCGATGCTGGCCAAGGCGGGCTTCGAGAAGAACGCCGCCGGCGGATTGCTGGCAGCCGGCGGGCTAGGCGCCATCCTGTCGCCGCCGGTGCTGGGAGCCGCGGCCTTCCTGATCGCCGAGTTCCTCAAGATCAGCTATCTCGACGTGATCTGGATGGCGACGATTCCGACCTGTCTCTATTATCTGTCGCTGTTGATCATGGTCGAACTGGACGCCAAGAAGTACGGCGCCAAGGATGTCGACTTCACGCCGGAAATGTCGCTCGGCCAGATGACGAAGCGTTACGGCTTTCACTTCATCTCGCTGCTCGCCGTCGTGGTGTTCATGGTGATCGGCTACTCGCCCGCGCTGTCGGTGTTCTACGCTACCGCCGTGACCTTCGCGCTGAGCTTCCTGCGCAGGGAGACCGCGCTGGTGCCGACGAAGCTGGTCAAGGCGCTGGCCGACGGCTCGATCGGCGCCTTGAACGCCGCGACCACCTGCGCCTGCGCCGGCATCGTCGTCGGTGTCGTGACCCTGACCGGCCTCGGCCTCAAATTCTCGTCGATCGTGATCGCCTATGCCGGCGGCAGCCTGTTGCTGACCGCGATCTATACCGCGCTGATCGTGTGGATCATCGGCCTCGCGGTGCCGGTGACGGCGTCCTACATCATCTGCGCCGTGATCGCCGCCCCCGCATTGATCAAACTCGGCGTGCCCGATTACGCCGCCCACATGTTCATCTTCTATTACGCCGTGCTGTCGGAAGTGTCGCCGCCGACCGCGCTTTCGCCGTTCGCCGCCGCCGCCATCACCGGCGGCGATCCCTACAAGACCACGCTGCAGTCGTGGAAATACACGCTGCCGGCATTCCTGGTTCCATTCGTGTTCGTGCTCGACCCGCAGGGCGTCGGCCTGCTGCTCTCGATCCCGAAGGGCGGATCGTGGGTCGACATCGTCGAAATCACAATCAAGACAACGCTCGGGCTGGTGGCGCTCGCCGCGGTTGCGCAGAACTGGGCGCTGCGACAAAATAAGCCGATCGAGGGCGTCCTGCTTCTGCTATCGGGACTGCTGCTGGTTTTCCCCAGTCTGATCGAGGCTATCGTCGAATCGATTATCGGACGTGACATCAGCTATACTTACGTGCCGGGCCTGATCATCGGCCTCGGCGTGCTGCTGTGGCAGGCCAGAACACCAACACCAAAACGACCGGCCCTCACCGTTTAAGAATCAGGGAGTGAACTTAATGATGACGAAGACCAAGAAGACCGCGGCGATGCTGGCGATTACCCTCACGGCGGGGCTCGCGCTCGCCGGCATGGTTCACGCCCAGCAGAAGACCATGTCGATCGGCACCGGCGGCACCGGCGGCGTCTATTATCCGCTCGGCGGCGCCGTCGCCAACGTGCTGTCGAAGAACCTGCCGAACGTGCAGGCCACCGCGGAAGTCACCGGCGGATCGGTCGACAAACTCAAGCTGATCGCGTCCGGTCAGAGCGAGATGGCGTTCACCA
>NZ_JAUSLT010000030.1 GCF_030646015.1 Bradyrhizobium sp. | reverse complement strand
GCGGATGCTGGGTTTCACGGCCGCGGAAGTGACGAACAAGATCACGCCGGCCGACATTTCCGATCCGCCGGAGCTGATCTCGCGCGCCAAGGCGCTCAGCGTCGAGTTCGCGACCCCGATCACGCCGGGCTTCGAGGCGCTGGTGTTCAAGGCCTCGCGCGGCATCGAGGACATTTATGAACTGACCTACATCCGCAAGGACGGCAGCCGGTTCCCGGCGGTGGTGTCGGTCACGGCGCTGCGCGACGCGCAAGGCACCATCATCGGCTATCTCCTGATCGGCACCGACAACACCGCCCGCAAGCTGGTCGAGGAGGAACAGAAGAAATCCGATCAGCGCCTGCGCGACCAGCAATTCTACACCCGCTCGCTGATCGAGGCCAACATCGATGCGATCATGACCACCGATCCCTCGGGCATCATCACCGACGTCAACAAGCAGATGGAGGCGCTGACCGGGTGCACGCGCGACGAGTTGATTGGTGCTCCGTTCAAGGGCTATTTCACCGATCCGGAGCGGGCGGAGGCTGCGATCAAGCGCGTGCTGAGCGAAAAGTCGGTCACTGACTACGAACTGACGGCGCGCGCGAGAGACGGCAAGCAGACCGTGGTGTCGTACAACGCGACCACGTTTTACGACCGCAACCGCACCCTGCAGGGCGTGTTCGCCGCGGCGCGCGACGTCACCGAGCGCAAGCGGGTGGAGGCGGAATTGCAGCAGGCCAAGGCCGCCGCCGAGAGTGCGAGCCGCACCAAGTCGGATTTCCTGGCCAGCATGAGCCATGAGATCCGAACGCCGATGAATGCGATCATGGGCATCGCCGACCTTCTGGCCAAGACCGCGCTGTCGCCCGAGCAGGACAAGTATGTGCAGATCTTCCGCCGCGCCGGCGACAACCTGCTCAATCTCATCAACGACATCCTCGATCTCTCCAAGGTCGAAGCCTCGCAGCTGGAGCTGGAACGGACCAGCTTCTCGCTGAACGATCACCTGGAGAAGGTGACGGAGATGGTGGTGGCCCGGGCGGATGAAAAGGGCCTCTCTTTGGTGTTCGAGATCGCGCCGGATGCGCCCACCAACCTGGTTGGCGACCCGACACGGCTGCGGCAGGTGCTGCTCAACCTGATCGGCAACGCCATCAAGTTCACGCAATCCGGCGGAGTATCGCTGCGGGTAACCCGCGATGCGGACTCCTCGATTCCGACGGCATTGCGGTTTACCGTCACCGACACCGGCATCGGCATTCCCAACGAGAAACTGGGCCAGGTGTTCGAACGCTTCACGCAGGCCGACTCGTCCACGACGCGCAGGTTCGGAGGCTCAGGCCTGGGGCTGACGATTTCGAAGCGGCTGGTGGAATTGATGGGCGGGCGCATCTGGGTTGAAAGCGAAGTCGGGAAAGGCAGCGTGTTTGCCTTCGCCGTGCCGTTCGAGGTCTCGGCGGCGGTCAACCGGCCGGCGGTAGCTCCGGTCGGTCTCGGGCCGGAGCCGCCACTGCCGGCACTGCATATCCTTCTGGTGGAGGATTCCCCTGACAACCGCACCATCACGATGGCCTATCTGGAGGACACGCCGTACCGGGTCGAAATCGCCGAAAACGGCGACATCGCCTGCAGGAAGTTTACCGCGGGAGACTACGACCTCGTCTTGATGGACCGGCAAATGCCCGTGATGGACGGCCTGACGGCAACGCGGACTATCAGGGCATGGGAACAAGCCAACGACCGGCCGCCGACGCCGATCATCGCGCTGACGGCCGCTGCACTGAAGGGAGACAGGGAGAAGTGTCTGGCGGCGGGGTGTACGGCGTTTCTGACCAAACCGATCAAGCAGGAAGTGCTGCTGCAGGCGATCAAGGAGCACTCGAAGGCCGCGCCCGTAGCCTTGCCGTATCTCGTGTCCGCGGTAGATAGAGACAGCCAGATGGACCCGATCCTCTTGCGCGTGAACGCCAGGTTGGCGGCCCGAGTCCCTGAATTTCTGCAGAACTGCCGGCAGAATGTCATCACGATGCGGGACGCGCTGGATCGCGTTGATTTCGAGACCGTCACCAGTCTGGGGCACCAGATGCGGGGTTCCGGGGGGGCCTATGGATTTCAGGCCATCACCGACATCGGCGCGGCCCTCGAGGAGGCCGCCGAGAGCGCCGACAACGACGTGTCGCGCAAATGGGTGAACGAATTGTCCAGCTATCTGGACGGTATCGGCACCGATGTCCGGATTGGACCATAGGTGCCGATACTGGAATGAGGACAGCCGCTCAGGTCCCCGGCCGCGAAACCTCGGTCTCTTTTGACGTGATGAACTCCAGCAGGACCGGGATGCCTTCCTTGGTCTTGGCAATGCCGCGCTGGATCGCCGGGATGATGTCTTCCGGTTTCATCACCCGCTCGCCATAGCCGCCGAAGGCGCGCGCCATCGCGGCGTAGTCGCCGGAGATATCGGTCGAACGATATTTTTCGGTCGAGATCGGCATCACCTTCAATTCGATCGCCATGCTGAAATTGTTCAAGAGGATCGACATGATCGGAATCCGCTCGCGCACCGCGGTCTCGAAATCCATGCCGGTAAAACCGATCGCGGCGTCGCCCCAGACATTGATGCAGAGCTTGTCCGGCTTTGCCAGCTTGGCGCCCATGGCGAGGCCCAATCCGTAGCCGAGCTGGGTGGTCTTGCCCCAGCCGATATAGGACAGCGGTTCGATCGCTTTCCAGAATGGCGAGAGCTGGTCGCGCGGACTGCCGGCATCATGGGTGATGATGGTGTTCCTGACGTCGACGGTGTGCTGCAGATCCCACAGCACGCGGTAGGGATTGAGCGGGGCGTCGTTGTGGGTCAGCTTCGGCATCCATTTTGCCAGCCACTCCCTGTGCGATGCGGCGATTTCGGCGGCGACCGTGCTCGCGTCGCGATCGGACTTGACGGTCTTGCCGATTTCTTCCAGCAGCGCGTCGAGTACCAGGCCGGCGTCGCCGACCAGCCCGATCTGGGCCTCGACGTCCTTGTTGAGATGGTTGGGGTCGAGTGTCGAATGGATGATGGTCTTGCCCTTGGGCATGGCGATGCCGAACGAGGTCTCCGTAAAAGAGCAGCCGATGCCGAAGATCACGTCGGCCTCGGCGAGGAATTTCGGCACCGCGCGCGGCACGGCCAGGCCGCCCGAGCCGAGCGAGAGCGGGTGGTCTTCCGGAAACGACGATTTGCCGCCGAGGCTGGTGGTGACGGGAATGGCGAGCCGTTCGGCGAGCCGTTTCAGCTGCGGCCATGCCTTGGCGTAATGCACGCCCTGGCCGGCGTAGATCACCGACCGTTTCGCCGCCATCAGCACGGCGGCGGCTTCCTTGATATGCACGGGATCGGCGCCGTAGCGGGTGCGCAGCACCGGGGTGTAGTTCAGCGGCTCCGGCACTTCCTCGTTCCACATGTCGGCGGGGATCTCGACGATGACGGGTCCGCCGCGGCCGTTCTTCAGCTTGGTGAAGGCGCGGCGAAAAATGTTGCAGACTTCGGCGGCGATGTTGATCGGCTCGGACGATTTCGAGAAAGCCCGCATCGCCTGGCTGGAATTGAAGTTCGGATCGATATGGGCCAGCCGCCGCGCATAGCCCATCGGCAGCACCAGCACCGGTACCGACTCGCCGTAGCATTGCGCCACGCCGCCCATGGCGTTTTCCGCACCTGGGCCGTGCTGCATGCAGAAGGCGCCGATGGTGTGCCCCGAGGTGACCCGCGAGATCGCGTCCGCCATGTGAATTCCGACGCGCTCCTGCCGCACCATCACGGGGCGGATGTCGGCGGCGGCGGCGTGTTCGATCAGGTGATTGACCGGATAGCCGCAGAGGATCTCGATACCCTCCCGCTTCATGATTTCCGCGATGGCGGTGCCGAGCTTCATGCCGTTCTCTCCCCTTGGAATGGCCGATGTTGGGGCTCGGCCTCTGACGGGTAGTTGGAACAGGAATTCCGCGTTGGGTAAAGCGCTGGCGCGGGCTGTCCCGCGAGGCCCTGATATGCATCGCGGCGGCATCTGGCGCCGTATTGCGGGCCGACTGGGTTCAGCCGGCTTCTTCCAGCGCGCGTCGCAGGCGCCGGATGATGACGCCGCGAGCGCGATCGTCGGCGGCGGCCGCGATCCGATCGTTGATGTCGAGCACCAGGGTCGACATGTCGTTGTGCCAGTCGAGATGCGTCACCGCTTCGGGCGCGAGACGGCGACGACGTGCCACGTCGATGAGCGCGGGCTCGGGCGTCGAGAGCTCGTAAATGTCGTCGAGCACCGGCTGAAAGAGTTTGGCTGCCGGAACGATCCGCTCGGCGAGGCGCTCGGCCATCGCTGCGATCGCTTCCTCCTCGCCGTGAACGAGAAACACGCCCCGCTGAACCGGCCGGCGTGCGGCGATCCATCGGGCCATCTCGGCGCCATCGGCATGACCCGAATATTCGTCGATCATGCGGATACGGGCCGCGACCTTGATCTCGTCGCCCTGGATCCGGACCGCCTTGGCACCGTCCTGGAGAAACCGGCCGAGGGTGCCATTGGCCTGAAAACCGACCAGCAGCACGGTTGACCGGTTGCTCCACAGCCAGCGCTTGAGGTGGTGCCGAATGCGGCCGGCGTCGCACATGCCGCTTGCCGCGATGATGATGTGAAAGCCGGTCAGCTTGGCGATCGCCTTGCTTTCGTCGACGGTCTCGGTGAACCGCAGATGCGGCGAGTTGAACAGACGATTGAGGTCGATGTCGGCGTCGAGGCTTTCGGCATGTTCCCGGAAAACCTCGGTTGCGTGAATCGCCAGCGGCGAATCGAGAAAGATCGGCGCGGCCGGTATTGCGCCGCGCTCCATCAGGTCGACCAGATCGACGATCAATTCCTGGGTGCGCTCCACGGCAAAGGCGGGGATCAGCAGGGCGCCTTTTGCCGTTGCGGCGTCGCGCACCTCGGATGCCAGCCGCTGGCGACGCTCTTCCGGCGTCGTCACGGCGCGAATCCTGTCGCCGTAGGTCGCCTCCGAAATCACATAGTCGAATCCTGTCGGCGCCCTGGGATCAGGCTGCAGCAATTTCGCATCCGGGCCGACATCGCCAGATGCCAGCAGGCGCAGCGGTTGTCCCCCGGCACCCGCGCCGTCGAACTCGATTTCGATCGAAGCCGAGCCGAGCAGATGCCCGGCATTCCAGTAACGCGCGCGCACGCCCGGGATGACGTCGACCCATTTCTCGTACTCGACCGGCTGGAACGACTGCAGCGAGGCCTTGGCATCGGCCTGGGTATAGATCGGCGTGACCTCCGGCCGGCCGCGCGCCGCGTTGCGGCGGTTGAGGGCGGCGACTTCGGATTCCTGGATGCCTCCGGAATCCGGCAGCATCCAGGAACACAGATCGATCGTTCCGCGCGTCGCCAGGATCCTGCCGCCAAAACCTTCACGCACCAGCTTCGGCAACAGTCCGCTATGGTCGATATGTGCATGCGTCAGCAGCACGGTATCGATGTCGGCGGGCCGGAACGGGAAGGTTCGGTAGTTCAGTTCCTTCAGGGTCTTCGGTCCCTGAAACAGGCCGCAGTCGATCAGAAAGCGGCCGGACTTCGTTTCGAGCAGGTAGCATGAGCCGGTTACCGTGCGCGCCGCGCCGCAAAATCGAACGGTTACACTCATGGCGTTTTCTCCGGAAAAATTTGGCCACTGATCTCGCCGCGCAAGGCGGTCGCAAGGATATCGTCGAGCGGGATCGCATTGCTCGGGTGCGGCACGCTGGAGGTCGAGCGGACGGACCGTATGCCGGCGTCGGCAAAAGCGGTTGCGATCTCGGGCGCGAACAAGGCGTGGGTGATGACGGCGTCGATGGTCGTCGCGCCGGCGCCTTTGAGCGCCTTTGCACAGGCGATCAGGGTGCCTCCTGACGAGACGATATCATCGACCAGCAGCACCGGCCGGCCGGCGACCAGTGCGGGCTCGGCAAACCCGATTTCGACGGCGCGATCGCCGCGGCGGGTTTTTTGCGCAACCGTGTGCGCGAGCCCGAGTTGACTTGCGAGATCGCTCACCCAGGGGCGGGACTCCGCGTCGGGACCGATCGCGACCGTCGCGGGATCGATCCCGGTCTGGCGCAGCACATTGGCGATTGTCGGCATGGCAGAGAGGTTTTCGGCCTCGATGCCGGGAAACACGGCACTGATATCCGCAGTGCGATGAAGGTGGGCATCGACCGTGATCACGCGGTTCATGATTCCAGCGATGAGGCGGCCGACCACCTTCTGGCTGATCGCTTCGCCTGCGTGGAAAGCGGTGTCCTGGCGCATGTAACACAGGTACGGCGCGAGCAGGACGAGCCGCCTTGCGCCCGTGCGTCGCAGCGCCTCTGCCGCGAACAGTATGGCAAGCAGCTTGTCGTTGGGCCGGTCGAGCGAGGCATAGATGATCGTGGTAGATGCAGCCGGCCCGACGGTCACCCGCATTTCCCCGTCGGGAAAGCCATGCAATGCGATTTCCTGATGGGGAATGCCAAGCCGCGCGGCCAGCCGCCGGGCTTCGCTGGCGCCGCCTGGCAGGCTCTGGATGGCGACCCCGGTCACGGCGCCGCCGTGTCCGGAAGCGCGGGTTTGATCGAGTAGCCGGCATCGCTGTTGGCGCCGGCAGCCGTCAGATCGAGCTCCGATCGGTCGAACGCGTGAACCCGGTACAGCGGTTCACCGCGCTCGACGCGGTCGCCGATTTTCTTGAACAGCCTGATGCCGGCGCCCTTGTCGAGCGGCGCGCCGGCGGTCCGCGCCAGCCGGTTCAAGCGCAGGCAATCGATGCCGGAGACGAAGCCGTCGCTGCCGGCCATGACATCGAACGTCAGATTTCCAAGGTCGCCGCGACAGTCCGACGGCCCCTGTGCCTCGATGATCTTCTGCATCTGTTTCAATGCCGCGCCGCTGTCGAGCAAATCGCGGGCGCGGGCATAGCCGGCGCCACCTCGCAGCCTTGGATCGTAGTCCAGCAAATGGGCGGCGAGCCGTAGCGACTTCTCGCGCAGATCCTGCGGCGCGTCGGGATCGTTCGCCAGCACGGCCATGACGTCCTGGGCCTCGAGCACCGGACCGATGCCATTGCCGATCGGCTGGCTGCCGTTGGTTGTGATCACCTCCACCGCGATGCCGAAGTGGTCGCCGACGAATTCGAACAGCTTGCGCAGCCGCATCGCCTCCATGTCGCTGGTGAGCTTGGCCGTCGGGCCGACCGGCAGGTCGATCAGAAGGTGAGTCGAACCGGCCGCGATTTTTTTCGACATGATCGAGGCGACCATCTGCTCGCGGGTATCGAGGCTGAGCGGCCGCTCCACCGAAATCAGGATATCGTCGGCCGGCGACAGGTTGACATGGCCCCCCCAGA
>NZ_JAUSLT010000008.1 GCF_030646015.1 Bradyrhizobium sp. | reverse complement strand
GCTGGTCGGGCGCAACAACACGCGGCGCGCCTACAACATGCGGGTGCGGCAGAAGCAGAACATCGAGGATCCCTTGCCGGTGGCCGGCGACAAGCTGGTGTGCCTGCGCAACAACCGCAAGAAGGGCCTGTTCAACGGCGGACTGTGGCGGGTGAAGTCGCGCGCGGCGTCGAAATCGCAAATCATCACCATGCGCCTGTCGCCCGACGAGGATTTCGGAGCCAAAGTGACAAAGGTCTCGGTGCGCGGCGACTGCTTTGGCGGCGCCATCGACACCATCCCGTGGGAACAGCGCAAGCCCTATGACGAGTTCGACTACGGCTACGTGCTGACGGTGCACAAGTCGCAGGGCTCGCAATGGGACGACGTGGTGCTGTTCGACGAGAGTTTTGCGTTCGGGGAAAGCCGCGCCAGGTGGCTCTACACCGGCATCACGCGCGCCGCGAAGCGGCTGAGCGTGGTGATCTGAATCTTCTCCCCTCCTCCCGCGAAGCGGTGGGGAGGGGTCGGGGGTGGGGGGGTCTATCGGCGCATGCAACTGGCAGTGAATTTGCGGAGGCGCCCCCCACCCCCAACCCCTCCCCGCCACGCGCAAGAGCGCGTGGAGGGAGGGGAGAAGGCTCACGAACTCGTGTGTGCCACGCCGTAACAACCCCCGCCCCGCCGCGTATCTTGGGGACATCGGGCCGGCCGCTGGCGTTGCGAACCGCGGCTTAAGCCCTAAACTATCAACCAATCCGCTGACCCCAGAGGAAACCTCATGTCCCGCAGCTTCACCCGTCTTTCGCTCCGCGCCGCCGCGCTCGGCGCGCTGGCGATCTCAGCCCTGGCCATCGCGCCCGCGCGCGCCGCCGAAGATGCCGTGATCATCCCCGCCCCCACCATGGACCTGCAGGCCGCCGACGGCGTCCAGACCGCCATTCTCGCGGGCGGCTGTTTCTGGGGGGTGCAGGGCGTGTTCCAGCATACCGCGGGAGTCCTCAACGCGGTGTCCGGCTATGCCGGCGGCAGCAAGGCGAGCGCGAACTACACCCTGGTCTCTACCGGCGCCACCGGGCATGCCGAGACGGTCGAGATCAAATACGACCCGAAGAAGATCAGCTACGGCAAGTTGCTGCAGATCTTCTTTTCCGTCGTGCACGACCCGACGCAGCTGAACCGCCAGGGCCCGGATGTCGGCCCGCATTACCGCTCGGCGATCTTCACCAATTCCGACGAGCAGAAGAAGGTGGCGGAGGCCTATATCGCCCAGCTCAACGCCGCAAAGGTCTACAAGAAGCCGATCGTGACCAAGGTCGGGCCGCTGGAGGCATTTTATCCGGCGGAGGCCTATCACCAGGACTACCTGACGCTGCACCCGACCCAACCCTATATTGCCTATAACGACATCCCGAAGATCGAGAACCTGAAGAAGATCTTTGCGGAAAACTACATCGCGAAGCCGACGCTGGTGAGCAACGCGAAGGTCACCAACTGATAAGGAGAAGCAATTGTCCGACACCAAGACGACGGGCGGCAAGGTCGAGAAGAGCGAGGCCGAGTGGCGCAAGGAACTGACGCCGATGCAGTATGCGGTGCTGCGCGAGAAGGCGACCGAGCGGCCGTTCTCCGGCGAGTACGAGCATGAGCATCTGCCGGGCACCTACACCTGCGCCGGCTGCGGCCAGACGCTGTTCGAATCCGACGCCAAGTTCGATTCCGGCTGCGGCTGGCCGAGCTTTACCCAACCGGCGCTGGAGAGCCATGTCGACGAGGAACGCGACGTCAGCCACGGCATGGTCCGGACCGAAGTGCTGTGCTCGAAGTGCAACGGCCATCTCGGCCACGTCTTCGAGGACGGCCCCGGCCCGACCGGCCTGCGCTACTGCATCAATTCGGCGGCGCTGAAGCTGCAGCCGAAATAAAGATGCCACTCCCCTCCTCCCACGCGCCCTTGCGCGTGGTGGGGAGGGGTCGGGGGTGGGGGGTGCTTCCGCAAATTCGCTGTCAGTCGAAAGCGCCGATAGACCCCCCACCCCCGACCCCTCCCCACCGCTGCGCGGGAGGAGGGGAGAAGACAGTCCTGTCGTTCGAACCTGTTTCCCGCCCCGTGCGACCAAGAGCTGGTCGCGCGGGGTTTTTTTCGTTTCGTCTCAGCTGCCTTGCGCGCAAACCCGGAGAGAGAGTTTTGAAATGTCGCCAACCTCGTCCCGCCTGTTGCTCGGAATTAGCCTCGCCGGCCTTCAGTGCATCGTGATGCAGCCCGCTTTTGCCGCCGACCAGGTTTCCCTGTTCAAGGTCATCACCGCGAAGGATGAAATCGTGATCGGGCTGACCGCCGACGAACTGGCCAGGCTCGAGGGCAACCATGCCGGCGGCATCGCCAAAATGCTGGTGGCGAAGGGCTCGATGACCGCATGGCAATATGCGGTGCGCAAGGCGCCGACCGGCGACCTCGAACAGGCGCCGCTGCGTCAGGTCGGCCTGATCGCCAGCGAGTCGCTGCGCGTGGAGCCCTACGCCTCACCGCTGAAGGTGGTGCCGATCGGCGAAGTAGCGAAGTAAGCACGACCTTCTTCCCTTCTCCCCTTGTGGGAGAAGGTGGCGCTGACGAAGTCAGCGCCGGATGAGGGGTCTCCATCCGCGGAAAGAACCCCTCACCCGTCTCGAATGCGCTGAGCGCATTCGATCCACCCTCTCCCACAAGGGGAGAGGGGAAGAGCGCCACTTTCGCCCACGCCCGGTTCCCCGATGGAACCTTCGCCCCGGATATGCTTTGCTATCGGAAGGCGGGGTGGCGGACTTCATCCGCCGGCCGCCGCTACGGGGAGAGTGCCATGTCGCTTGGACTAATACTCGTCATCATCCTGATTATTTTCCTATTGGGCGGCTTCAGCGGCCGGTTTGGCGGCTATGGCTACGGCATGGGCCACTCCGGCATGGGTATCGGCGGCGTTATTCTGGTCGTGCTGATCATTCTGCTGCTGCTCGGCAAGCTTTAGGCCGCTCAAGCCATTGAAATAAAACGATATATTTTTTGACCGGTACGGAGGTGCCCGGATTCATCATCCGGCCCGTCAGGAGTCGCATTTCTGGCAAACGAGCTTATATTAAAGACTGTCCTGAAATGACGTGTGCCGACGCGCCCTTGAGCCCGCCCGCACGATACGTTCGCGGTTTCCGAATCGCGTTCTCACGAAAAAGATTAGAGGTCACTGACCATGGCTGCCTTCAGTTACAACACTGCCGCTGAACTGTTTCCTGCCGCGATCCGCAAGAAGAAGCGGGCGGGCTTCGCCTATCGGCGATTTGGCACTGCGGCCGAAGCGGTTCGCTTCGCCATCGAGGAATTGCCGGCGGATTCGCTGAACGGCGCGTATTTGCAGGTCGACGAAGCCCGCTTCGACCAGAGCGGCATCCGCACGCTGTATGAAAGCCAGGACTTTCCGCTCGAGCGCCGCCCGCGTGCCCCCGAGCCCGTACCCGCCAGCGCCGACGCCAACGCGGACGCCGCGTAAAACTTCATGTTCGAAAACTCCGCGCTAGTGCCGTCTATCGCGACGCGCTAGCGCGGCTGCTTGTCCAGCCAGCGTTGCAGCATCCGAACGTTGCGGACGTTGGCGCGGAACATGACGTCGAAGGCATCGCCGGCGAGCGGCACCAGCCCGACCACGCCATCGAGCGCGACATTGCCGAGCATCCGCGTCGTCAGATGCCAGGGCGCGCCGAGCGCGCGCGCCTCGCGCACCACCCACAGCGAAATCGCCGTGGTGATGATATCGCCGACCACCGGGATCAATCCGATCAGGCCGTCGATGCCGTAGCGGATGTTGGTGCCGGGCACGATGAAGGCGACGTCGAGCAGTTTTGACAGCGCATCGAGCCGCGCCAGCCGCTGCTCGCGGGTGAGATTGCCGAACGGATTGGCGCTCGACGTGCCGAAATCAAAGTGAAAGCCGCCGGCCTGTGGCCCCAGCGTCTCCGGGCGGATCTCCCTCCCCTCCTGATCGATGACGGGACCACGCGGCGTGGCGCCGCGAAACCCGGCCCCGGAATTGTTCCGGGACCGCGTCGGGTTGGGAGAGATGATTTCTTCGTTCGACATTGCCATCACATGGTAACGCGCCAGCCGGCCGCAAGTTGCGTCACGCCGTCGCGGTCAGGCGGCAGGCTGTGGCTGCGGCTCGGCAAATTTGTGCGACAGCCATGACGCCACCAGCGCCGGGACGAGACCCGGCAGGCCGTAGAGAATGAACTGCACGACGCCGGGCTCCAGTCGGAGGCCGCCGTAGATCAATTCCGCCATGGCAAAGGCGATCCCGCCGACGATCAGCATCCGCGCCACCCAGCCGATCCGTCGGACGTGGAACAGAATATCGTCCACCGCGGCCATCATCAGCGCCGGCACGATGCCGAACAGATAGGCGAATTGCAGCGTCTTGCCGAACACCACGAACAGCTTGGCCACTTCGGCAGCGTTGGTCTGGGTCCAGTAGCCGGACGCGTAAGTGGTGGCGAACAGCATCAGGAACCCGCCGAGGAAGGGGCCGATGGCTGCGAATATCAGGTAGCGTTTCATGGTTTGCCTTCGCGTGTTTTGGCCAGCATACCGGAATTCGCCATTGCGCAAAGGGGACTTCCTGCCCGATCTGCCCACGGGGTCAGCGAACTGCTTCGCCCCGCGCGCAAGCGAAATCTCGCGGCTTGGCCGCGACAAAGCAACCCGACGGGCAAATCACTTCCGATTATCAGAAATGAAAGTCAAGCCTCCGAATCAAAAATAAATCGCTTAACACGTCGGGCAAATCACCTTTAGGGATTCGCCCGTCTCACCCGATGAGAGGGGCGGGTCGCGATCGTCACGAACGCGCGGTGGGATGCGGTGGACGCGGAAGGTGCGACTGACGAGCGCAACTCGAGCGGACGGCAAAACCGTGTGGGCCCGACACCCCGACGCTGGTGTCAAGTTCGCGGGAAGCAAAACTTCCCGCTGGCGACGGTGGCAAGAAAGCCCGGTCACCGGGGCGAGCGCGGTATAAGCCGGTAGAAACCACTGCGCAGGGAAGGCCGGGTGTTCTCCGCTGGACCTGTATGCTCGTGTGCGTTTTTACTCGTGCATTTTGCACACGAGACCGTGGGTGCAGCGCGCACCCGGTCTTCCCTGCGCCCTCTTGGTTTCAGAGGGTGTCAATCGAAGCAAAGCTCGGACGCATGGCGCCGCGAGAATGCGAAGACGTGTTCATGCGCACGCGATGTTTGAAAATTGAATCAGCTGTCGTCCCTGCGAACGCAGGGACCCATAATCCCGGTCGCCTGAGCCGTGACGTAATGATTCAACAAGCCCGCCAACACCATCCCCAAACATCGACGGCACGGC
>NZ_JAUSLT010000204.1 GCF_030646015.1 Bradyrhizobium sp. | reverse complement strand
ATCGCGTTCGCCTGGCGGGTGCGCTGGCCCAAGGACAAGGGCCTCGTCATGACGCCGGGTGGGTGAGGGCGCGGCGGACAATCACCTCTCCCCGCTTGCGGGGAGAGGTCGAAGCCGAAGGCTTCGGGTGAGGGGGACTCTCGACAAACTCGCTCGCTGAGAGTCCCCCTCACCCCGACCCTCTCCCCGCAAGCGGGGAGAGGTGATTGTCCGCCGCGCCCTCACCCACCCGGCGTCATGACGACGCCCTTGTCCTTGGGCCAGCGCACCCGCCAGGCGAACGCGATGTCCTTGACCTCGCCCGGCTTGGCCTCGAACGCCCATTCCAGCACGCCGCGCCGCTCCCGCAGATTGGTTGCGGTCGGCGGGGTGGTCGACGGCAGCATCTCGACCTGGATTTCCTCGTTCTCGCTGACCGGTAGCTGGTCCTCGACCGCGATCCTGATCGGGAAGTCATGGCCGTTGCGCACGGTGGTCTTGAAACTGCGTTCGTCGGTCTTCGACGTCGTCACGATCAAGCCCGCCGATCCCTCGTTGCGTTTGACCACGGTGCGCTCGATCTTGATCTTGTCGTCGGCGCCGAAACCGAGCCGCACCGGCTCGCCCTTGGCCGCGCTCGCCATCTGGCCGCGGCCGACAAATACGCCGTCGCGATAGATCGAGACCCGGCCCGGCAGCAGCGGCGCATCCTCGCCCTGCACGAAACGGGCTTCCAGAAACGCCGAGGGATCCCTGACCGGCGCGGAGCGCACCGCCAGGTCGGGCGCGATGGTCGCGGTGGAAACACGCAGGCTCTTGGCGCCCTCGCTGGCGCCAAGGCTGACACGGCCGGGAATCCGGAACGTGACCTGGAAACCGCCGACTTCGACCGCGGCCTCCTGCTCGTCGGCGCGCCTGGCAACGGATTCCGCCGCCATCGGGGCCGGCATCGGCGCCTGCATCGAGCGAGGCTTGGCGGCATCCGAGAGGGCGCCCCCGACCAGCGGGCGCGGCGGTTGCGGATACTGCACGATCAGCGAATTCAGCTCGGGCGCGCTGCCGCCGCGCGCGGTCCGGACGGTCGAGACCGCCAGTGCGACGTTCGACCAGTCCTCGCCCGTGGTCTGCGTGATCTCGGCGCGGCGCACCAGTTCGAGCCCCGGCTTGCGGTCCTTCGTTCCGGTGTCGAGCCGGGCGTCGTACAGCGGCGCCCAGCGCGCCTGGCGCACGGCGTAGGTCACCCGCAGCGTCGCCTTTGCAGCCGTAGCGGCGGCGAGATCAATCCGGACCTCGAGCTTGTTCGGCGGCTTGGTCGCGCGGTCGGATTCCAGCCGCGCGATTTCGCGGTCGATGTCGCGCTGCTTGCGTTCGGCGTCGCGGATCGCGGCGTCCGCGCTGGCGACTTCCTCGGCGACCGCGGCAAAGGCCGCGCGCCACTCGGCCAGCGGACGCGCCTCGCCCTTCTCGCCGAGCCCTGCGGGAGAGGATTCAGCAAAGCGCTCGGCAAATTTGCGGCGCGCGGTGGCGGCGTTGATCGCACCGCCAAGATTGGCGCGCTCGTCCTTCAGCGCCTCGATGCGCTTGTCGAGTTCCGGCAGGTTGACCGGGGGTGCTGCACGCGGCGGCCTTGTATCGATGGCGCCGATGGTGAACTTCGCGCCCGCCTCGCCCTCGACCCGCAGCGAGGACGGATCCAGCGTCAGCGGGAAGTCCTTTGCCACCAGCGTGCTGTCGCCGGACGGCAGGTCGAGCGTGATCAGGCGCGTCACGCTGGCGCCATCGGGATAGACCGTGACGGCATCGACGGCCGAGGTGGCCGCGAGTTCGGCCGCCTGCGCCGGCATGGCGGCAAGGCCGGCAAGTGCCACCAGGCTGGTAGTTGCAAGAATGTTCGCAATCGTTGGCATGAATTTCCTCCCTCAAATCCCAGCGCGGCGCACGCAAGGCCCTTGCCCGGTCCGGCGCGCCGGACAGGCAAAGGCCGCATCACCACCTGTGATGAGACGCCGCGGCCATGGAACCGGTTCGATTGAGGTAACGTTAAGGCGCGGCCAAGGCGGCGCGGCGGCGGTCGTCGGAGTGACGGCCGGAAAGTACTTACCCTCCCCTGGAGGGGGAGGGTCGACGCGAATGAAATGAGCGGCGGGGTGGGGTGACTGTCTCTCGCCCCGAACGGTGCCCGAGTTGAGAGACCGTCACCCCACCCCGTCTCGCATTTCGCTGCGCTACATGCGAGCCGACCCTCCCCCTCCAGGGGAGGGTAAGGGTCACACGCGCCCCTAAAACACCAGCGCCTTGGCCTGCTTGACCTGCGGCAACGCCTGCACATTGGCGAGCACCTCCGCCGGCACCGCGCCGTCGACCTCGACCAGCGCGATGGCGTCGCCGCCCGGCGCGTTGCGGCCGAGGTGGAAGGTTGCGATGTTGAGTTTGGCGTCGCCGAGCAGGCCGGCGAACTTGCCGATGAAGCCGGGCTTGTCTTCGTTGGTGACGTAGATCATCGACTTGCCGAATTCGGCGTCGACCCGGATGCCCTTGATGTCGACCAGCCGCGGCTTGCCGTCGGCATAGACGGTGCCCGACACCGAGCGCTCCTGCCGCTCGGTGGTGACGGTGACCGTGATCAGGCTTTCGTAATCGCTCTGCGCCGCGCGCACGATCTCGTCGACCACCATGCCGCGCTCCTTCGCCACCACCGGCGCCGAGACCACGTTGACGTCGCCCAGCATCGGCCGCAGCAGGCCCGACAGCGCCGCCGAGGTCAGCGCCTTGATCTTCATTTCGGCGACGTGGCCCTCATAGGTGATCTGCACCTTCAGGATGCCGCTCTCGGTGAGCTGGCCGGCGAACGAGCCGAGCTTCTCGGCCAGTTCAATGAACGGCTTCAGCTTCGGCGCCTCTTCCGCCGTGATCGACGGGAAATTGACCGCGTTGGAGATCGCGCCGCTCAGCAAATAATCCGACATCTGCTCGGCCACCTGCAGTGCGACGTTCTCCTGCGCCTCGGTGGTGGCAGCACCCAGGTGCGGCGTGCAGATCACGTTGGGATGCCCGAACAGCACGTTCGTGGTGGCCGGCTCCTCGACGAACACGTCGAACGCGGCGCCCGCGACATGCTTGGAATTCAGGGCATCGACCAGCGCCTGCTCGTCGACCAGCCCGCCGCGCGCGCAGTTGATGATGCGCACGCCCTTCTTCAGTTTCGCCAGCGCCGCCGCGTCGAGAATGTTTTTCGTCTTCTCGGTCAGCGGCGTATGCAGCGTGATGAAATCGGCGCGCTTGAGCAGTTCCTCAAGCTCGACCTTCTCGACGCCGATATCCTTGGCGCGCTCCGGCGACAGGAACGGATCGAACGCGATCACCTTCATGCGCAGCCCCAGCGCGCGGTCGGCGACGATCGCGCCGATATTGCCGCAGCCAATCACGCCCAGCGTCTTGCCGGTGATCTCGACCCCCATGAAGCGGTTCTTTTCCCACTTGCCGGCCTGGGTCGAGGCGTCGGCCTGCGGAATTTCGCGCGCCAGCGCCAGCATCAGGGTGATGGCGTGTTCAGCGGTCGTGATCGAATTGCCGAACGGCGTGTTCATCACGATGACGCCCTTGGCCGTGGCGGCGGGAATGTCGACATTGTCGACGCCGATGCCGGCGCGACCGATCACCTTCAGCCGCGTCGCCTTCTCGATGATTTTTGCCGTGGCCTTGGTCGCCGAGCGGATCGCCAGCCCGTCGTAATTGCCGATGATCTCGGCGAGCTTGTCCTTGTCCTTGCCGAGGTTGGGCTGGAAATCGACGTCGATGCCGCGATCCTTGAAGATCTGCACGGCAGCGGGCGACAGCGCGTCGGAGATGAGAACTCTGGGTTTTGTCATGGGATGTGATCCGTGATGGACGGTGCATTTGATATCGTCACCCGCGGGCTTGACCCGCGGGTCCATCTTCTTGGATGGATGGCCGGGTCAAGCCCGGCCATGACGATGATGGGACAATTGAGAGAAGCTACGCGGCCTTGGCGAGCGACGACTTCATCTCCGCGAACGCCCAGTCGATCCACTGCGTCAGCAGTGCGACGTCGCCGGCTTCCACCGTGGCACCGCACCAGATCCGCAGGCCCGCGGGCGCATCGCGATAATGCGCGAAATCGTAACCGGCGCCTTCCTTCTCCACCAAAGCGACCAGCTTCTTGGAGAAATCGGCTTGCGCATCCGCGCTCAGCGACGTGATGGCGGGATCGACCACCTTCATGCACACCGAGGTGTTGGAACGGATCGCCGGATCTTTCGCCAGGAAATCGATCCACGGTGTCTTCGCCTTCCAGTCGGCCAGCACTTTCGTATTCGCGTCGGCACGCGCCATCAGGCCCTTGAGGCCGCCGACCGACTTCGCCCAGTTCAGCGCGTCGAGATAATCTTCCACGCACAGCATCGAGGGGGTGTTGATGGTCTCGCCTTCAAAGATGCCCTCATTGAGCTTGCCGCCCTTGGTCATCCGGAAGATCTTCGGCAGCGGCCAGGCTGGCGTGTAGCTCTCGAGCCGCGCCACCGCGCGCGGTGACAGCACCAGCATGCCGTGCGCGGCTTCGCCGCCCAGCGCCTTCTGCCAGGAGAAGGTCACCACATCGAGCTTGGCCCAGTCGAGTTTTTGCGCGAATGCCGCCGAGGTAGCGTCGCAGATGGTCAGGCCTTCGCGGTCGGCGCTGATCCAGTCGGCATTGGGAACCCGCACGCCAGAGGTGGTGCCGTTCCAGGTGAAGACGATGTCGGAAGCGGGATCGGCCCTGGAAAGATCGGGGATTTCGCCATAGCCGGCATGCAGCCTGGTGACGTCCTTGAGCTTCAATTCCTTGACGATGTCGCTGACCCAGCCCTCGCCGAAGGATTCCCAGGCGATCGTGGTCACCGGGCGCGCGCCGAGCAGCGACCACAGCGCCATTTCGACCGCGCCGGTATCCGACGCAGGCACTATGCCGATCCTGTAACCGGCGGGCACTTCAAGCACTTCGCGCGTCAATTCGATCGCGAGCTTGAGCTTGGCCTTGCCGATTTTCGCGCGGTGCGAACGGCCGAGGGCGGCGTCTTTGAGATTTTGGGGGGTCCAGCCGGGGCGCTTGGCACAGGGGCCGGAGGAGAAATGCGGCACGTTGGGCCGCAATGCGGGCTTCGCAGCAGTCATGTTCTATCCTTCCAGATAGCTAGCCTCCCGTTGGGGGGAGGTGTCCCGCCGCGGTCATTAGGGGAAACGCCTGAAATCGTCAAGAAACTTTCGGCCGAGCAGGAAATACACCGGGGGATCGGGCACGATCCCGGGATCACAGGTCGGTGATGGCTCGGCATCCCGGCGCCATCGTCGCAGCGATTTGCGAATCCAGATGCCGGAATCGAAACGCCCTAGCGCGCCGGCGGCAACCCGAGCGCCCGTTCGGCCTCGCCGATCCAGCGCCGGATGGAGGCATAGCCGTCGAGGTGGAAGCCGCCCTCGTGCGCGACCCGCGTATAGGCCAGCAGCGAGACGTCGGCGAGCGTGACCGCGTCGCCGGTCAGGAACGGCGTCAGGGCGAGTTGATGCTCCATTCGCGCCAGCGCGAAATAGCCGCGCTTGATCTTGTCCGGATCGAGGTCAGAGGCCGCCTTGCCGAGATACACCATCTGGAACCGGCACACCGCGACATAGGGCTCGTGGCTGTATTGTTCCCAGAACAGCCACTCATCCATCTTCGCCGCGGTGAACGGGTCGGCCGGAATGAGATCGCTGCCGCGGGCGAGGTAACGAATGATGGCGTTGGATTGAGCCAGTACGCCGCCGTCGTCGAACACGACCGTCGGAACCTGGCCCGCGCCGTTGAGCTTGAGAAACTCCGTGGTGCGGGTCTCGCCCTTGAGCGTATCCACGCTGATCCACTCATAGGGCAGCGCGAGATGATCGCAGACCCATTTCACCTTCAGGCAATTGCCGGAATTGGTATCGCCGTAGATCTTCATGGCTGGCCACCGTTCTCAGGAGAACGCTAGACCAGCAGCCGAAATCCGTCCTGTCAACAGGTTCGGAGAATGCGACCCTTCGGTCAGAACTTGTAGCCGAGGCCAGCGCGGACGGTATTGACCTGCGTGTCGACCGAGGCTGTGAAGCGGACATATTCCCACTCTGCCCGCAGAAACAGACCTGCCGTCAGCATCACGTCAACGCCAAGCCCGCCGGAATAACCATAAATCAGGTGACTGTAGACGCCGTCCGTGGCGCTCAAATCGAACGGGATATCTTGAAAGCCGGGAGCCGCGCTCGCGTTGACCGAGCGCCCGTGAATACGGGCCGTCTTGGTGATGTTGGCTTGCCCGAGCGCAACGGCGCCGAACATATAGGGCAGAAACGAGCCGAAGGCGTAGCCAGCACGAAGACGCAGCGTTGCCATATCGGAAATCGCCATCGAACTCGTGCTGTCATAGGTGACGTCGTTGGTATAACCGAGGGAATCGACGAAGGAGCGGCTCATCGTGCCGGTCGCCGACCCGCCGAACTTGCCATGCACGTAATTGGCCTCAAGGCCGATAACAACATCGTCCCATTGCGCGTTGTAACCAGCGAAGGCGCCATAGCCGTGACCGTGGGCCGAAACCTTGCCGCCACCCACCGGCCAGCTCGATATCCCGCCCGCGGCCTCCATCGCCGTATTGGCAAGCAAAGCAGCCGCAACCGTTCTCGTCGAACCGGTGAAATTCATGTCGGACGTGCCATAGCTTCCCTGGCCGCCGATGTAATAGCCCTGCCAGTAGACGGTACGAGTGGTCAGCCCGTCGCTGAAGGCGCCACGCAAGATCGGGAGATCCGACAGGTCGGCTGCCTCGGCGCAAGACGCCGTCCCGAACATCACCGCCGCCAGCAAAATCCTACGCATCGCAACACTCCATCGAACACACTCTGACTTGGCGTGATCATCCCCCGTTAACCTTAACCAATGGTTGTCGCGGGCGAGCGATCGGCCACTTCTGTTGTGAAAATCGCGATTCATCCCGCATCAAATCCGGCAGCGGGCTCCTGCTAAATCAGCCCGGCCGCGCAAAACAAAACGGCGCGGGAAGATCCCGCGCCGTTAAGAAGTGTTAAGCGATGAGGCTTCGATCAGCCCTTGCGCATCAGCGGCGGCGCGTAGACCGGCGGGCTGCTCAGATCCCAGCGCACGCCGAGCTTGAGGTCATGCGAGGTGATGTTCTTGAAGGTCATCGGGTTGTTTACGTTGTTGACGCCGTCGAAGGTGCGGAGGTCGCCGGTCAGGCCGTCGCCCATGTCGAGATAGCGGTAGGCCAGTTCGACGGTGAAGTTCGGCGTAACCTTGTAGGCGACACCGGCGTGCACCGCCCAAGCCAGATTCCATTTCGCCACACTGTCGCCGTAGGCCAGACCCGGCAGCGCGCCGGCGCCATTGTTGGCGATGCTCTGGTCGGTGAAGCCGTTGATGGCGACCCGCGCGCCGCCGACGCCGGCGCCGATGAACGGGGTCATGCACCACCAGGTGCCGAGATCGACATAGGCGTTGCCAAGCACCACCCACTCGTTCTTGGTGGCGTGATAGGTGTCGGTGCCGATGCCGCCGGGATAGGTGATGTTGTCCTTGCCGAAGTACTGCGAATTGCCGCGATACTCACCGGTGATGTCGGCGCGGAACCAGTTGTTGACCTTGTAACCGACGCCGAGGCCGAAGATGCCCGCGGTGTTGAAGTTGTGGGTCTGGCTCTGGGTGGTAAGACCTGCATCGAGCGCGTTGTTGAGGCGCTCGACTTTCTGATTGCTGAATCCGATATCGCCGCGCAGGTACCAACCGCCGAAGTCTTCGACGACCGGAGGCGGCGCGTATGCCGGCGGCGGCATGATGGCCATGTCGGCGGCAAACGCCACCGACGACAACATTGATGCCGCTCCGGCGGCAACGAGAAACTTAACGCTACGCATTGGCTTCGTCCTTTTGTCCGGTGAGGCAGACAACGGAGGCCTCACATCAAAAACTCACGGTCGGACGATGCCTCAAAATACTTAAGCGCCACTTAACCCTAATTATTAAGGTTGATAATCCGTTGCAAACGGCCTGCCCCGCATGCGCGGGCCGGCAGCGAGATCATGCGGAATTTCAATAATTTGGCACGCCACCGCACGCGACAAATACGAGTTGCATTTTTTCGATCGCGCTTGTGAAAATCTTCGCAGCGACGAAACCGGTAGCGCAAGAAATGGCGGAACCGACACAATCGCTAACAATGTGTTGACGGAAATCCCGCGCTCCCCGCGCGAACCGCCGGCGTTAGCGTGCCGCTTTCGGCATCTTCGGCAGGAACACTGCGAGCAATCCGATCGCAGGCAGGAATGCGCAGACGTGATAGACGAATTCGAGGCCGGTATGATCGGCGACCCTGCCGAGCACGGCGGCGCCGACACCGCCGATGCCGAATGCAAATCCGAAGAACACCCCGGAGATCATCCCGAACCGGTGCGGCACCAGTTCCTGCGCAAACACGATGATCGACGACGTCGCCGAGGAAATGATCAAGCCGATCAGCACCGTCAACACCGCGCTGCCCAACAGCCCGGCATAGGGCAGCGCCAGCGTGAACGGCAGCGCGCCGAGGATGGAGAACCAGAGCACGTATTTGCGGCCGAAGCGGTCGCCGAGCGAGCCGCCGAAGAAGGCGCCGGCGGCGTTGGCGGCGAGAAACAGAAAGAGATAGAGCTGGGCCTGCTGGGTCGAGACCTGGAACTTCTCGATCAGATAGAAGATGTAATAGCTCGACAGGCTCGAGACATAGAGCTGCTTGGAGAACAGCAGCGCGACCAGCACCATCAGCGCGATCTTGACCCGGCGCGAACTCGGCGCGTCCGGATGCGACGGCGGCGGCGTCTTCCTGGTCGTGATCTGCGGCCGGTACCACAGCCCGATCCGCCACAGGATGATGATGGCCAGGAACGCGATCGATGAAAACCAGGCGATGCTGGGCTGGCCGAACGGCACCACGATCAATGCGGCGAGCAGCGGGCCCATCGAAGTCCCAAAGCTGCCGCCGAGCTGGAATACCGATTGCGCGAAACCGTAACGCCCGCCGGAGGCCAGCCGGGCGATCCGCGCCGACTCCGGATGAAACACCGCCGAGCCGAGCCCGACCAGCGCCGCCGCGATCAGGATCACCGGGTATTGCTGCGCGACGCTGAGCAGCAGCAAGCCGAAAAACGTGAATCCCATGCCGATGGCGAGCGAGAACGGCTGCGCCTTCCTGTCGGTGAAATGTCCGATCACCGGCTGCAGCAGTGACGCGGTGAACTGGAACGCCAGTGTGATCATGCCGATCTGCGCGAAGTCCAGCGCGTAATTTTCCTTCAGAATCGGATACACCGATGCGATCAGCGACTGCATGGTGTCGTTGAGAAAATGCGACAGGCTGATGCCCACCAGCACGACATAGACCGGCCCCGTCGCGGCGGCGGTCTTCGCGGCGGGCGGCGTGACGTCGGACACCACCACCGGCGCGGCCAGCGTTTCTTCACTGACGATGACGGGCTTGTTCAACGGCCAAAATCCCGGATTCGGAAGAGCAATCACTCCTCCTACGACGGCCGCACCGCGCCCACCAGCGCCAATCGATAATGGCTGCGATGCGATAGCGGGCGCTTTCTTACCTCGCCCCGCAAGCGGGGCGAAGGAGAAGTTCAGGCGGCGGCGGCGTGGCCCAGCGCGGAGACGATGTGGTCGACCACTTCCTCGACCAGGATGCGGTCATCGCCCTCGCCCATCACCCGGATCACCGGCTCGGTGCCGGAGGAGCGCACCAGCAGCCGGCCATGGCCGTTGAGCCGCTTCTCGCCGTCCACGATGGCGGACTTGACCTCGGCGTCGTCGAGCGGCTTGCCGCTGCGGTAGCGCACGTTCTTCAGGATCTGCGGCAGCGGGTCGAAGCGGTGGCAGACCTCCGATACCGGGCGGCGCAGCTTTTGCACCACCGCCAGCACCTGAAGTGCTGCGACGAAGCCGTCGCCCGTGGTGGCATAGTCGGACAGGATGATGTGGCCGGACGGTTCGCCGCCGACATTGTAGCCGCGGCTCAGCATCTGTTCGAGCACGTAGCGGTCGCCGACCGGCGTGCGGATCAGCTCGATGCCCTGCCCCTCGAGGAAACGCTCCAGCCCGAGATTCGACATCACGGTGGCGACGATGCCGGGCTTGGCGAGCCGGCCGTCTTCCTTCCAGCTTTGCGCGATCACCGCCAGCAGCTGGTCGCCGTCGACGATATGTCCGCGCTCGTCGACCAGGATGACCCGGTCGGCGTCGCCGTCGAGCGCGATGCCGATATCGGCGCGCATCTCGCGCACCTTGCGGCTCAGCGCTTCCGGCGAGGTGGAGCCGCATTCCTTGTTGATGTTGAAGCCGTCGGGTTCGACCCCGATAGAAATGACGTCGGCGCCGAGCTCCCACAACGCTTCCGGCACCACCTTGTAGGCCGCACCATTGGCGCAATCGATCACCACGCGCAGGCCGTCGAGGCTGAGATCGCGCGGCAGCGTGCGCTTGGCGAATTCGATGTAGCGGTCATGGACGCCGTCGATGCGGCGGGCGCGGCCGAGGCTGGCGCTTTGCGCCAGCCGCTTGTCGAGGGACTCGTCGAGCAATTGCTCGATCTGCTTTTCGACGTCGTCGGATAGTTTGAAGCCCTGCGGACCGAACAGCTTGATGCCGTTGTCCTCGAACAGATTGTGCGAAGCCGAAATCATCACGCCGAGATCGGCGCGCATCGACTTCGTGAGCATCGCCACCGCCGGCGTCGGCATCGGGCCGAGCAGCAGCACGTCCATGCCGACCGAGGTGAAACCGGCCACCATGGCGTATTCGATCATGTAGCCGGACAGCCGCGTGTCCTTGCCGATCACGACGCGGTGGCGATGCTCGCCGCGCTGAAACACCAGACCGGCGGCCTGCCCGACCTTGAGCGCCAGCTCCGGCGTAATCAGACCGTTGGCACGGCCCCGAATCCCGTCCGTCCCGAAATATTTGCGGCTCATGTGACCCCCAGCATCGTTGCGGCTTCTCCAACCATCCGGCGAGAAGCCGCGAACGCCCGCCTATCATAGCGTGCAGGGGGTTATAATCCTCCGGGCCTAAAATGGCTTCAAATAATATGATGAATCATTACCGGCCGTGAACCCGTAGTTAAACGCTTAACATACTGCTATCGCAGGAATTATTCCGTCGGCGGAACCTGGCCAGGGCGCCGGTCAGTCGCTGCGCTTGACGTGGTGGTCGGCCTTCGAGGGCGCCGGCTGGGTGACATTGACCGGATCCGAACCCGGAAAGGTCTCCTCCAGCCCCTCCTCGAGGGCCCGGTCCAGCCGGCGCTTTTCGGAGGCTTCGGCGTCGTTGGGAGCGGCGCGTGGTTTGGTCATGGCATACCCTGCTGACGGGTTTCGGGCGCGGCGATTTTGCCGGGGCGTCAAGCGTGCTAGATGATCAGTCAAACTGACGAATACAAGATGGGCCCCGGGGACACGCGCATGAAACACATCACCTGCATCGAGGATCTGCGTCAGGTCCACAAGCGCAAGGTACCGAAGGCGTTTTTCGACTACGCCGATCGCGGCTCCTATTCCGAGGACACGCTGCGCGCCAATGTCGACGACCTGCAGCAGATCAAGTTCCGCCAGCGCATCCTGGTCGACGTCTCGAAGCGCGATCTTGCCACCACGATCCTGGGCGAGCCCGCCGCGATGCCGTTGATCCTGGCGCCGGTCGGGCTCACCGGCATGCAGTATGGCGACGGCGAAATCCACGCCTGCCGCGCCGCGCAGGCCGCCGGGGTGCCCTACCCCCTGAGCA
>NZ_JAUSLT010000200.1 GCF_030646015.1 Bradyrhizobium sp. | reverse complement strand
CCGCAGGGCTACCTGTTCGGAATTTTCAACCTCGCCAAGCCGACCGTGCTTTACTACGTCATCCTGGTCGGGTTCCTCGGCGGATTTCTGCTGATCTTTCGCACCATCAACTCGCCGTTCGGCGAGGTGCTGAAAGCCATCCGCGAAAACGAGCCGCGCGCGATTTCACTGGGTTACAAGACCGACCAGTACAAGCTGCTGGCCTATATCCTGTCGGGTACGCTCGCTGGTTTCGCCGGTTCACTGAAAGTGTTCGTGGCGCAAAATGCCTCGCTCACCGACGTGCACTGGACGATGTCGGGCGAAATCGTGCTGATGACGCTGGTCGGAGGCCTCGGCACCGTGTTCGGTCCGGTGGTCGGTGCTTTCGTCATCATCGCCATGCAGCAATATCTGGCCGGTTTCGGCCAGTGGGTGACGGTGATCCAGGGCGTGATCTTCGTGGTCTGCGTGCTGGCCTTCCGCCGCGGTATCGTCGGCGAGATCGCCCATTATTTCCGGCGATCGCTCTGATAGGGGACGCCTCCGGCGGATTTTCCGGCCTATAAAGCGGTGGATGACCCGGTTCCGGCCGCCGTTCCGTAGCCGCTTGTCCGGAAAGTGGTTTATGACACTTTCATGACAGGCCGGCTCGGCCAGCCATTTCTGCGACGATGGATATATACTTATGCTGATGCGCTGGTTTCGCGCCTTTCTTCCCCGGGAAGAACGGTTTTTCGACCTTTTTGCCAAGCATTCCCAGGTCTGCGTGCAGGGCGCCCTGGCGCTGCAGGGCATGCTGCGCGGCGGCGAGGAAACCCCGGTGTTCTGCCAGCGGGTCAACCAGTTTGAAAACGACGCCGACAATGTCACCCGCGAGGTGCTCACCGCGGTGCGCCGGACCTTCATCACGCCGTTCGACCGCGGTGACATCAAGAACCTGATCACCTCGATGGACGACGCCATCGACCAGATGCAGCAGACCGCCAAGGCGGTGATTCTGTTCGAGGTCCGCACCTTCGAGCCGCCGATGCGCGAGATGGGAACGCTGCTGGTCGAGTGCGCCAACCTGGTCGGCAAGGCGCTGCCACTGATGCAGTCGATCGGCGAGAATGTCGCGATGCTGACCGCCATCACCGAGGAGATCGGCAAGCTGGAAGGTCGCATCGACGACCTCCACGATATCGGTCTGAAGGAGCTCTATCTCAAGCACCGCAACGCCAACACGATGGATTTCATCGTCGGCTCTGAAATCTACAAGCATCTGGAAAAAGTTTCGGACCGCTTCGACGACGTCGCGAACGAGATCAACAGTATCGTGATCGAACAGGTATAGGGCAGGGCCGCGCAGTGGACGCCACGCTAGGTCTTCCGATTCTGGTCGGGTTAATCGCAGTCGCGCTGCTGTTCGACTTCCTCAACGGGTTGCACGACGCCGCCAATTCGATCGCGACGATCGTATCGACCCGGGTGCTGCGCCCGCAATACGCGGTGCTGTGGGCGGCGTTCTTCAACTTCATCGCCTTCCTGGTGTTCGGGCTGCATGTCGCCAATACCATCGGCACCGGCATCATCGAGCCCAGCGTCATCGATGCCCAGGTGATCTTCGGCGCGTTGGTCGGCGCCATCGTCTGGAACGTGATCACCTGGGGACTGGGAATCCCGTCGTCCAGCTCGCACGCCTTGATCGGGGGCCTGGTCGGGGCCGGAATGGCCAAGGCGGGATTATCGGCGGCGGTCTGGACCGGCCTGACCAAGACGTTGCTCGCGATCGTGCTGTCTCCGCTGGTCGGCTTTTTGCTGGCGCTGGTGCTGGTCGCGATCGTGTCCTGGGCCTCGGTGCGATCGACGCCGTTCGCGGTCGATCGCGCCTTCCGGATCCTGCAATTCGTCTCGGCCTCGCTGTATTCGCTCGGACATGGCGGCAACGACGCGCAAAAGACCATGGGCATCATCGCGGTGCTGCTCTATTCGCAGGGCCATCTCGGCAGCGAATTCTCGGTGCCGTTCTGGGTCGTGCTGTCGTGCCAGGCAGCGATGGCGCTGGGCACCCTGATGGGCGGCTGGCGGATCGTCCGCACCATGGGCTTGCGAATTACAAAACTGACGCCGATGCAGGGGTTTTGCGCCGAGACCGGCGGGGCCGCGACGCTGTTCATGGCGACCTGGCTCGGGGTTCCCGTCTCGACCACGCACACCATCACCGGCGCCATCGTCGGCGTCGGCGCGGCGCGGCGGGTCTCAGCGGTGCGCTGGAACGTGGCGAGCTCGATCGTCTATGCCTGGGTGATCACCATTCCGGCCTCGGCGATTATCGCGGCGCTGACCTATTGGGCGGTCAATCTGATCCCGCTCGCCAAATAGCGGTCAGGTCGCCAGCTTCAGTCCGACGATCCCGGCGATGATCAGGCCGATGCAGGCGATCCGCGCTACTCCGGCGGGATCTCCGAACAGCACGATGCCCAGGATCGCGGTGCCGACGGCGCCAATGCCGGTCCATACCGCATAGGCGGTTCCCATCGGCAGCGACTTCAGTGCCAGACCCAGCATCCCGACGCTGGCGGCCATGCAGAACAGCGTCAGCACGGAGGGAACGAGGCGCGTAAAACCCTCGGTATATTTCAGGCCGACCGCCCAGCCGACTTCCAGCAACCCCGCGATCAACAGCAATAACCACGCCATAGGACGGCCTTCCGGTCAGCAGGGCCGTCCCTGCGCATGAAATTGATGGATTGGAGGTCGTCCTCGCAGGCCCTATATGAGGGCGAGCGGGCCAGCGCGCAACGTGCCGCTGCCGGCCCAAACCCCTTGCCAACCCCTTGCAAACCCCTTGATTGCGCCGGGTTTCCCTGCCACAGGCTCGCTGATGTCCGACCTCGCTTTCACTGCCGAATCGCCGTCCCGTTCCCTTCTGTCCGATGAAGTGGCGCGGCGGCGGACCTTTGCCATCATCTCGCATCCGGACGCCGGCAAGACCACGCTGACCGAAAAGCTGCTGCTGTTCGGCGGCGCCATCAACCTCGCCGGGCAGGTCAAGGCCAAAGGCGAACGGCGCAACACCCGTTCCGACTGGATGAAGATCGAGCGCGACCGCGGCATCTCGGTCGTCACCTCCGTCATGACATTCGAATTCAACGGCCTCGTCTTCAACCTGCTGGACACGCCGGGCCATGAGGACTTTTCGGAAGACACCTACCGGACGCTGACGGCGGTGGATTCCGCCGTGATGGTGATCGACGCCGCCAAGGGCATCGAGGCACGGACGCTGAAGCTGATCGAAGTCTGCCGTCTGCGCGACATTCCGATCATCACCTTCATCAACAAGATGGATCGCGAGAGCCTCGACACCTTCGAGCTACTCGATGAAATCGAAAAGACGCTGGCGCTCGACACCACGCCGATGACCTGGCCGGTCGGCCGTGGCCGTGATTTCATGGGCACCTACGATATTTCCACCGGCGGCATCCGGCTGCTCGAAGGCGGCGGCGCCAAGACCGGTGCTGCCGAAAATATCGACGTCGCCGAACTCGCGGGCCGCAACGCCAATCTCGACGTCGCCGAAATCACCGAGGAACTGGCACTGGTGAAGGAAGCCAGCAAGCCGTTCAACCTGGCTTCGTTCCGCGAAGGCCACATGACGCCGGTCTACTTCGGCAGCGCGCTGCGCAATTTCGGGGTCGGCGATCTGCTCGAAGGCCTCGGCAAATTCGCGCCGCCGCCGCGCGCCCAGGATTCCAACCTGCGCAAGGTCGAGGCCTCGGAGCCGCGCATGAGCGCCTTCGTGTTCAAGATCCAGGCCAACATGGATCCGAACCACCGCGACCGCATCGCGTTCGCGCGGCTGTGTTCGGGCAAGCTGACGCGCGGCATGAAGGTGAAGCTGGTGCGCACCGGCAAGAGCATGACGCTGTCCAGTCCGCAATTCTTCTTCGCGCAGGACCGCTCGGTGGCGGACGAAGCCTTTGCCGGCGACGTCGTCGGCATTCCCAATCACGGTACGCTGCGGATTGGCGACACCCTGACCGAAGGCGAGGACCTGACCTTCGTCGGCGTGCCGTCCTTCGCGCCGGAAATCGTCCGCCGCGTCCGCCTCACCGATGCGATGAAGGCGAAGAAGCTGAAGGAGGCGCTGCAGCAGATGTCGGAGGAGGGCGTGGTGCAGGTGTTCCGCCCCCGCGACGGCGCTCCGGCGCTGGTCGGCGTGGTCGGCCCGCTGCAGCTCGACGTGCTGAAGGCGCGGCTCGACGCCGAATATTCGCTGCCGGTCGAGTTCGAGGTCTCGGAATTTCAGCTGGCGCGGTGGATTTCGTCCGACGACCGCAAGAAGCTGGAGGCGTTCGTTGCCGCCAACAGTTCCGGCGTCGCCGATGACGTCGATGGCGACCCGGTGTTTCTGGCCAAGAACGAATTCTATCTCGGCTACACCAAAGAACGCGCCGAGGGCATCGTGTTTTCCAGCATCAAGGACGTGAAGAAGAAGGCGTGAGGCGGGGGTGTGGCTGCGCAGCCCCCGACTTGTCGTCCTCCGCGAAAGCGGGGGACCCAGTACGCCGCGGCTTCTCGGCTCTAATCGCTGGCGCTCTGGAATACTGGATCACCCGCCTTCGCGGGTGATGACGAGCTGTGAATTTGGCGCGCTGTGCTGCCCAACTCCGCTCGGCGCTTCGTCACGGGCTCACCCCTGCTACGCTACCGTCACCCGCCAGATCACATCGCCGACATCGTCCGCCACCAGCAGGGTGCCGTCGGGACCGAGCGTCACCCCGACCGGTCGTCCATAGGACTCCTTCTCGTCCGGTGCGAGGAATCCCGACAGGATGTCCCGCGCCGGTCCGGACGGGCGGCCATTCGCGAACGGCACGAAGACGACCTTGTAGCCGCTCAGCGTGCTGCGATTCCACGAGCCGTGCTGGCCGATGGCCATGCCGTCCGGAAAGCCGGGCAGGGTGCCGGCCGGCATCCAGCACAGGCCCAGCGATGCGGTGTGGCCACCCAGCGCGTAGTCCGGCGTGATCGCCTTGGCGACCAGGGCGGGATCCTGCGGCACCCGGTCGTCCACCGTCTGCCCCCAGTAGCAATAGGGCCAGCCGTAGAAACCGCCGTCCCTGACCGAGGTCAGATAATCGGGCGGCGTCTCGTCGCCGAGGCCGTCGCGCTCGTTGACGACAGTCCAGAGCACGCCTGTCGTGGGCTCCCATGCCATGCCCACCGCGTTGCGCAGGCCGCCGGCAAAGATGCGACTGGAGCCACTGGCCAGATCGAGTTCGTAGATAGCCGCCCGGCCTTGCTCCGCTTCCATGCCGGTGTCGGCGATATTGGTAAGCGAGCCGACCCCGGCATAGAGTTTTCGGCCATCGGGGCTCGGCAGCAGGCTCCGCGTCCAGTGCCCGCCGGGCTTGAAGCTCACGAGTTTTTTCCCCGGCGCGGTGATGCGGTCCGCGCCCGCCACATAGGGAAAGGCCACCACGCCGTCGGTGTTGCCGACATAGAAGGTGTCGCCCAACAGCGCCATGCCGAACGGCTGGTTCAGCCCTTCCATGAAGATCTGCTGCGTCTCGGCGACACCGTCGCCATCGCTGTCGCGCAGCAGCGTGATGCGGTTGGCACTGACGCCCAGCGCAGAGGCACGTCGCATCGTCGCCTGCATCGCATAGCCGAACACGTTCCTGACGGGGCTGGGGACCTGATTCGATTCGGCGACGAGGACGTCGCCATTGGGCAGCGTCTCGATCCAGCGCGGATGCTTCAGGCCGGTCGCAAACGCATTGACCTTGAGCCCCGGCGCGGCAGTCGGAATCTGCCCGTCGCGCCAGCCCCTGGCCGACGGCATCTTCAGCGTCGGGAGCGCGCCTTGCGGCTTCGCCGCCGGAACCACCGGCGCGCTGCCCCAGGCCGGCTCGGGTGCAGCGCCCTGCAGCCGGCGCCACTGCAGCGCGGCGCCGCCGATCAGCGCGACTATTCGCGCAAAAATTCCGGACAGACTCATGTCATTCCCCTGTTGATCGCGCGCACCCTATCCGACGAAGGCGCGCGTTCAAACCTCGTCGTTGCTCAACCGGGTATAATGACAATGACTTGATTTTGGCGCTCTGGCGCAACCTGGGCGATCACCACTATTTTGAGTTCATCGCCATCGTGGACCGGCATCATGCTCAGGCGCATCAGCATCTGCCTCATCGTCGCTACTTCGGTTCTTGCCGTCGGCGCTGCCCACGCGCAGCAGCGGCGTCAGCCCGACGCCACGCCGTTCTCGCATGCGCCGTGCAGCGTGCTGGACGGGCAACCCTGCACGCCGTCGTTCTGCAGCGTGTTCAATGATGGCCCCTGCATTCCCGAGATCGACTATCCCTATGGCCAAAACCTGCAGCTGACGGTCGAAAGCGCGCCCTCGCAGGGCGACGCCGCCAAATACCAGAAACCCGGCCACGACCTCGACAGCATCGGCGACCTGTTCGCGGCGCTGCGGTCCTGCTGGTCGCCACCAGAGGCCTCGTCGGCGCGCGAGGGCATGCAGATGGCGGTGCGCTTCAGTTTCAAGCGAACGGGCGAGATCATCGGAACGCCGCGCGTGACCTTTGCCACAGCGGGGGCGTCCGCAGAGGTTCGCGCCACCTATCTGAAGGCGATCAACGCCTCGCTCAAGGCCTGCGCGCCGCTCAAATTCACCGGCAACCTCGGCGGCGCCATCGCCGGGCGGCCGATCGCGATCCGTTATGTCGACAATCGCGACCTCCGCAGGCAGGCGGAGAAGCCGTGACGTCATGCGCGGCCCGCGCATTTGGCGCATTGCGGCCCTGACCGCAAAAGTGTTACCCGAAGGTCGCTAAGACCGTCCCTGCCACGGAGGAAACGTCATGGGACTTTCGGTGATGATCCTGGGCCTCGTGCTGTTCATGGGCGTCCACACGCTGACCACGCAGCGAAGCTTGCGGGCGCGCCTGATCGCCTCGACGGGCGAAGGCGGCTACAAGATCGGCTATTCGCTGGTCTCGGCCGTGGGCCTGGCGCTGATCGTCTGGGGTTTTGCCAAGTACCGCGCGACCGGCTGGATCGACGTCTGGTATCCGCCGGCCGCCATGAAGCATGTCGTGGCGGCGCTGATGCTGCCTGCCGTCATCCTGGTGGTGGCGTCCTATATCCGCGGCCGGATCTACACCACGCTGAAGCATCCGATGCTGACCGGCGTAAAGCTGTGGGCGGCGGCGCATCTGCTCGCCAATGGCGACCTCGGCTCGATCATCCTGTTCGGCTCGTTCCTGGGATGGGCGGTGTTCGACCGGATCTCGCTGAAGCATCGCGCCGACCCGGGCGGGCCACCGATCCCGGTCGGCGGCATGAGCAACGACCTGATCGCCGCGGCGGTCGGCTTCATCGCCTATCTGGCGCTGGCATTCGCCTTCCATCCCGTCGTGATCGGCGTTCCCGTCGTAGGAGCCTAGTCCAGTGTCAGTGCAGTCGACCATCAAGCGCAAGACCGCGCCGGATATCCGTGCGCGAAAGAACGGCGAACCGATCGTGATGCTGACCTCGTATCACGCCCATACCGCCGCTTTGGTCGATCGCTATTGCGACGTCATCCTGGTCGGCGATTCCCTGGGGAATGTGATGCACGGCTTTGAAACCACGGTGCCGGTGACGCTGGAGATGATGATCCTGCAGGGCCATGCCGTCATGCGCGGCTCGCAGCATGCGCTGGTCGTGGTCGATATGCCGTTCGGCTCCTATGAAGCCTCGAAGGAGCAGGCGTTTCATGCCGCGGTGCGGATTTTGAAGGAAACCCATTGCGGCGCCGTCAAACTCGAGGGCGGCGAGCGGATGGCGGAGACCGTAGCCTTTCTGGTCGAACGCGGCATTCCCGTGATGGGCCATATCGGGTTGACGCCGCAGTCGATCAACACGCTCGGCTCGTTTCGCGCCCAGGGCCGCGAGGAGGGTAGCTGGGAGCCGATCGAGAATGACGCGAAGGCGATCTCGCAAGCCGGCGCCTTCTCGGTGGTGGTCGAGGCAGTCGCAGAGCCCCTGGCTCGCAAGATCACCGAAACCATCGCCATCCCCACCATCGGCATCGGCGCCAGTGCGGCCTGCGACGGCCAGGTGCTGGTGCTTGAGGATATGCTGGGCCTGTCGGCGCGGACGCCGAAATTCGTCCGCCGCTACGGCAATCTCGGGCCGATGATCGAGGCCGCGATCGAGGGCTATGCCACCGACGTGCGCTCGCGCGCCTTCCCGGGGCCGGAGCATGTCTACGGCATGAAGACCAAAAACTGAGACGGAGCGGCGCGATGGACTGGTCGCAACATTCCATTCCCGCCATGCGGCTCGAGGCGCGCTTTGGCGACCGCGTGGTGCCGGCATTTTGCCAACGGCCGAACAGCATCTGGGCGATGATCGCGGATGCCGCCGCGCGAAATCCTGACGGCGAAGCGCTGGTCTGCGGTGAGCGGCGGTTGAACTGGCGCGAGGTCGCGCGACAATCGGCCGGGATCGCGGCGGCATTTCGCAAGCTCGGCCTGCAAAGCGGCGACCGCGTCGCCGTGCTGCTCGGCAACCGCATCGAATTCGCGCTGACGCTGTTCGCCGCGGCCCATGCGGGCCTGGTGACGGTTTTGCTCAGCACCCGGCAGCAGAGGCCCGAGATCGCCTATGTGCTGACCGACTGCGGCGCCAAGGTCCTGATTCACGAAGCGGGTTTGACCGACCGTCTGCCGGACGGCCGTGACGTTCCCGATCTGGTGCATCGCATCGCGGTCGATGATGATGCGCGGATGTCGCAGTTTTCATCGTTGACCGGCCACGCGCCTTTGCCGGAGCCGGCCGATGTCGGCGAGGAAGACACTGCGATGATCCTCTATACCTCGGGGACAACGGGGAAGCCGAAGGGCGCGATGCTGGCGCATTGCAACGTCATCCATTCTTCCATGGTGTTCGTGTCGTGCCTCAATCTCACCGCGGCGGACCGCTCGATCGCCGCCGTGCCGCTGGCGCATGTCACCGGCGTGGTCGCCAATATCATGACCATGGTCCGTTGCGCCGGCGCGCTGATCATCATGCCCGAATTCAAGGCCACGGAATATCTGAAGCTGGCGGCGCGGGAGCGCGTCACCTACACCGTGATGGTGCCGGCGATGTACAATCTCTGCCTGCTGCAGCCGGATTTCGACAGCACCGATCTATCGAGCTGGCGGATCGGCGGTTTTGGCGGCGCGCCGATGCCGATCGCCACGATCGAGAGACTCGCTGCCAAAATTCCCGGCCTGAAACTCGCCAATTGCTATGGCGCGACCGAGACCACGTCGCCGTCCACCATGATGCCGGGCGAACTGACCGCCAGCCATATCGACAGCGTCGGCCTGCCATGTCCGGGCGCCGATATCATCGTCATGGACGCCCGCGGCCATGAGCTGCCGCGCGGCGAGATCGGCGAGATCTGGATCCGCTCGGGCTCGGTGATCAAGGGCTACTGGAACAATCCGAAAGCGACCGCCGAAAGTTTTACCGGCGGCTTCTGGCATTCCGGCGATCTCGGCTCGATCGACGATGAAAATTTCGTGCGCGTATTCGACCGCCAGAAGGACATGATCAACCGCGGCGGCCTGAAAATCTATTCCGCCGAAGTCGAGTCCGTGCTTTCAGGCCACCCCGGCGTGGTCGAGAGCGCCATCATCGCCAAACCGTGCCCGGTGCTGGGCGAGCGGGTGCATGCGGTCATCGTGACCCGCGGCGAGGGCGTCGGCACCGAAGCGCTGCGCGCTTGGTGCGCCGAGCGGCTGTCGGACTACAAGGTGCCGGAGACGATGGAGCTCACTTTGGAGCCGTTGCCGCGCAATGCCAACGGCAAGGTGATGAAGCGCCAGCTGCGCGAGGCGTCAGCCGCGGTTCGGGCAGCAGAAAGAACGTAGCCCGGATAGAGCCAGCCGGCCGCGCGTAGGCGCGGCGGGATGGCGTAATCCGGGTTTCTCTCAACGTCGACGCTACTACTCCCCGGATTGCACCATCGTTCGGCGCTTCGCGCCGCCCAATGGCTCGATCCGGGCTACGAGATTCCGCTAACTTACAGTTTCGGCGCGCGGGCCTTCGGCAACGGGTTGCGCTCGTCCTGTTCCGCGGCGAGGGCGTCGGCGTCGATCTTGGCCGCGCTGATCATGCGCTTGAAATCCATCAGCGTGAATTGGGCCTTGCCGACCCGGTCCGGCGTGGCGCCCGGCGTCAGCTCCACGCTCAGCGCGCCGTCGCAATTGGCGCCCTTGGCCTCGCCCAGCATGGCGGCCAGGTTCTTTTCCTTGGCCAGCGAGCGTTTCACCATCGCCACGCAGCTGCCGCGGCCATTGCTGTCATTCAGCTTGAGCGCCATTTTCGGGTCGAGCGGCCGGTCGACCGCCTCCAGCGCCGTTGCTTCCTTGTACTTCGCGCCGACCGACATGATCGAACCCGCACGATAGAAATAATAGAGGTGCTGGTTTCCGACGATGGTCGGGACGCCGTATTTGTCCATGACCTGCTTGACCAGCTCGGCCTTGGAAGGCTGCTGGTCCAGCGCGAATGTCAGGTTTCGGTCGACGAAATAAGCGAGGTTGGCGCTGGCGGGCGCGGAGAAGCTCGAGGAAAGCACTTCGCCGGTCTGTTTCGGGTCGGAGGGAAGGGTGAAGACCATCGCGGCGGTGAAGCTGAGGGCGGTACCCCCGAATTTCTGCTCCTGTATATCCGCCTTGCCGCGCCCCTTGAACGACGATTCGAGGATCGCCCGTGCGGATGCCGCCGAGGAGTCCGCGGAGATACCCAGAATATCCGGTCGCGCCTTCTTGGAGAACGCGGTCTCCGGTGTCTTCGGTTTGATGTCGTAGGCCAGCGAGGTTGCGGGCAGGGCTGCCGGAGCGACGGCAACAAGGGCAATCAAGGCGCGGCGAAGCATGAAAACACCTTTGATACGACTAATGCAAAGTTAACGGATTACGCCAATTTTCGAACCGCGATGTCAATATCGCGCGTCCCGGACCACGGCTTTAATATTGCCTCACCTGGCCGCCAGGTGGCTCCGGGATCACGATATTCCCGGGATGATCGATCCGGGCCGGGACGGCAATCGTGACAATTTGCTACGCAACTTGCGCGCAATATCGGAGTAATTTGCACTAATTCGCTTCATCCAAGCTTAGAAATTTTCGCATTAGGTTCCGCTCGAGGGAACTGGTGGAGCAGGACCCCATAGCGAGAAAGAAAGCATCACATGAAGCGTTCGATTTTGAAATTTCTGAATGACGAGTCCGGTGCCACGGCCATCGAATATGGCCTGATCGCAGCCGGCATTTCGCTGGCGATTATCGCCGTGGTCAACGGCCTCGGCACCAACCTGAACACCAAGTTCACGGATATCAATACCTCGCTGAAGTAATCGCGCGTCCGCCCTCACGGGCGGCGTCGCAACCTGATGCCGGCGGCCACTGAAATTCAGTGCGCCGCCGGTTTTTTTTCCATCGATACTTTCGAAGAGCCGGTCAGGCGGTTTGCGCCGGCAGCGCCGATCGAAGATTCCCGCCGATAGCTGCGCACCGCGGGGCCAGCGCCTCCGCATCCGTGCGTGCGGGTTATCGCGGAAGCCGCCACGCGCAAGGGCGCGCAGATCTCCATAGTTTTACGGACACGCGTCAACGGTAACGTCTTCTTCACCATGAACGTCCCGTTCACCATGAGGACAAATCCCCGCGGTCTTTCGGCAAACTCCTTGAACCCTCAAGATCGCTTATACCTTTACTGCCTAGTCATGGCTGGAAGGGACGTCGTCATCACACTGCAGTTCAGTCGTCCAGCGTAAAAGTAGATCGTAAAGCGTATGAATACCGCTCGCATTGTGGTCCTGACAATCGCTCTTGGTGCCGGTGGCATTGCCGCCTACCTCGCGAGCGGGACCGACAAAAAAACCGTCGCGGCCGAACCGGCGGCCCAGATGCCGACGGTCGAGGTTCTCGTCGCCGGAGCCGACATCGGCCTCGGCCAGTCGCTCAAGCCCGGCGACCTGCAATGGCAGACATGGCCGGCCTCGTCGAACAGCAACAGCTTCATTCGCCGTGGCGAACGTCCCGACGCCACCACGCAGGTGGCGGGCTCGATCGCGCGCGCGCCCTTCATCGCCGGCGAACCGATCCGTGAGCAGAAGCTGGTCAGGGCCGACGGATCCGGCTTCATGGCGGCGATCCTGCCCACCGGCATGCGCGCCATTTCCACCGAGATTTCGCCGGAGTCCGGCGCCGGCGGCTTCATCCTGCCGAACGACCGCGTCGACGTGATCCTGTCCAAGCGCGAGAAGGGCGCCGACAAGAACGGCGCCGACGTCGTCAACTCCGAAATCATCCTGAGCAATGTTCGCGTGCTCGCGATCGATCAGGCGCCGAAGGAAAAGGACGGTCAGAACGCCGTGATCGGCAAGACCGTCACGCTCGAGCTGAAGCCCGAGCAGGCCGAGACGCTGGCGCGCTCGCGCCAGAGCGGCACGCTGGCGCTGGCGTTACGCAGCATCGCCGACCTCAACGTGGTCGAAAACATCTCCGAGGATTCTGCCGCTCTCAAAAGAGGCGCGGGTATCAATGTGGTTCGCTACGGAGTGCTCAGCGCGACGACGACACAGAAGTGACCGAAGGACGCTCGATATGAAATACAGCAGAAATCAGCTGGCCATGCGGACCTTGATGGCGGGCGCGCTTTCGTTTTCGGCCGCAGCCTTGCTGACGCTCAATCCGGTTTGGGCGCCCGCTCTTGCCGCCGACGAGGCGGTGCAGGCGCCGGTTGGCGAACAGGCGCCGATTGTGTCGCCGGTCGCCACCATCGCATCGACCAAGCAACGTTTCCTGGCGCTCGGCATCGGAAAATCCGTGATCATCGACTTGCCGCGCGAGGTCAAGGATGTGCTGGTCGCCGACCCCAAGATTGCGAACGCGGTGGTGCGCTCGGCGCAGCGCGCCTACATCATCGGCGCCGCGGTCGGTCAGACCAACGTCGTGTTCTTCGATGCCGCGGGCCAGCAGGTCGCGGCCTATGACATCGCGGTCAAGCGCGATCTCAACGGCCTGCGCGCCGCGCTGCGGCATACGCCGGGAATCCAGATCGAGGGCGTCGGCGACGGCGTCATGCTGACCGGCACGGTATCCACTCCGATCGAGGCGCAGCAGGCGGGTGACCTCGCAGCAAGGCTGGTCGGTGGTCCCGACAAGGTCGTCAATTCGATCGTCGTCAAGGGCCGCGATCAGGTGATGCTGAAGGTCACGGTCGCGGAAGTGCGGCGGGACATCGTCAAACAGATGGGCGTCGATCTCAGCGCCAGCATGAACTCCGGCACCACGGTCGTGCAATTCAACAATAGCAACCCGTTCACCGCCAACAGTGGACCGCTGGTCCCGGGCAATGGGCTTGCCGCGGCGTTCGGCTCGAGCCCATCGGTCCAGGCGACGCTTCGCGCGATGGAGAGCGCCGGCGTGGTGCGGACTCTCGCCGAACCCAATCTGACGGCGATCTCCGGCGAGTCCGCGACATTCATCTCGGGCGGCGAATTTCCCATTCCTACCGGCGTGACCTGCCAGCCGATCGCGGGGGGCGGTATCGGACAATGCGTCCAGACGGTCAGCTACAAGAAATTCGGCATCTCGCTCAACTTCACGCCGGTGGTGCTGAGCGAGGGGCGGATCAGCCTGCGGGTGATGACCGAAGTGTCGGAAGTCTCGACCGAAAACGCCTTGACCGGCGGTGCCGGTGGAACGACGATTCCCTCCATCAAGACCCGTCGTGCCGAAACCACGCTCGAGATCCCCTCCGGCGGCTCGATCGCGATGGCCGGCCTGATCCAGGAAAAGACCAAGCAGGCGGTCAACGGAATTCCCGGCCTCGACTCCTTGCCCGTCCTCGGCGCGCTGTTCCGGAGCCAGGATTTCATCAACAACCAGACCGAACTGATGGTGCTGGTGACGCCCTATGTCGTTCGGGCGGTGGCGCAGAAAGAGCTGTCACGTCCTGACGACGGATTTGCCCCGGCGTCGGACTCCCAATCGACCTTGCTGGCCCAGATCAACCGGATTTACGGCGTCGCCGGCCGCGCCGAAGCGGTTGGCGGCTCTCCGAGCAATTTTGGCTTCATCATTGACTGACGCGGTGCCCGGCGGTTGCGGGACGAGGACAAAACGATGACGAACAGAACACCGCGCGATCGCCTTCGCACCCTGCGCCTGCTGGGCGCGCTGGCCGGCGTCTCAGTCGCGCTGGGAGCCTGCACCTATACCGGCTCGGAAGTCGTGACGACGGCGAGCGTACCCTATGACTACCGGCAGAACCATCCGATCGCGGTTCAGGAAGCCGACACCTCGATCGTCGTCTTCGTCGGGCAGGGACGCGGCGGCTTGTCCGCCCCGCAGCGCGCCGACGTCATGGGATTGGCGCGGACCTGGGTTCGCGAAGGCACCGGTGCGATCGTGGTGGATGTGCCGGTCGACACCCCGAACGCCCGGGCCGCGGCGTCGACAGCCCAGGAAATTCGGGCGACGCTGGCGGCAGGCGGTGTGCCGGCACGCGGCGTCAGGCTGCATCGCTACCGCCCGGACGATCCCCGCACGCTCGCGACCATCCGGCTGAGTTACCCGAAAATCTCGGCGGTCGCCGGCCCCTGCGGCCTGTGGCCGGAGGATCTCGGACCCTCGACCCTGAACAGGGGCTATAGCGAAAACCGGCCGTATCACAATTTCGGTTGTGCGAACCAGCGCAACCTCGCCGCGATGATCGACAATCCTGCGGACCTCGAACAGCCGAGATCCGAGACAGCCGCCTATACGGCGCGACGCACGGAGGCGTTCGAGAAGTATCGCAAGGGTACCTCGACCTCGACCGCCTATCCCGAATCCGACAAAGCCAAACTCAGCGATACAGGCAAATGACAACCGCCATTGGACTTCCCGAAAATCAACCAGCGCCGCACGCGGACGATTACATCGCTCCGGCGCCGCGCGTGTCGGTGCAGGCTTTTTGCGAGTCGGTGGCAACCGCGGTCGCCGTAAAAGCGGCGGCCGAAGATCGCCGTCTCGGCAAGGCGCATCTCACCGTCCAGATGGGCGGCGTGGCGACCGCGATCGAAAACTATCGCACGGTACCGACGCCGAACGTAATCATTCTGGAAACCGAAGGCGGCAGCGATATTCTTGCCGGCCTCGATGACCTCGCATCGGTGTGCGATCCCGGCACCCGCGTCGTCGTGATCGGCACCGCGCACGATGCCGCGCCCTACCGCGAACTGGTGCGTCGCGGCGTCAGCGATTACGTCATCGGTCCGGTCGTTCCGCTCGATGTGGTGCGCTCGGTCTGCAGTCTGTTTTCGGCGTCGGAGGCCATCGCCGTCGGCCGCATCATCGCCGTCGTCGGCGCCAAGGGCGGCGTCGGCGCGTCCACCGTCGCGCACAATGTGGCCTGGGCGATCGCCCGCGACCTCCAGCTGGATTCCGTCGTCATCGATCTCGATCTCGCGTTCGGCACCGCCGGGCTCGATTACAACAAGGATCCCTTGCAGGGGATCGCCAATGCGATCTTCTCACCCGACCGGCCCGATACGTCGTTCGTCGACCGCCTGCTGGCGAAGTGCACCGACAATCTCAGTTTGCTGGCGGCGCCGGCATCGCTCGATCGGGTCTACGACCTCGGCGCGGACGCCTTCGACGCGATCTTCGATACGTTGCGCATGACGACGCCCTGCATCGTGCTGGACGTTCCGCACCAATGGTCGGGCTGGACCAAGCGCGTTCTGGTCGGTGCCGATGACATTCTGGTGGTCGCCGAGCCGGATCTCGCCAATTTGCGCAACACCAAGAACATGCTGAGCATGCTGAAGGCGGCGCGGCCCAATGACCGGCCGCCGCTGTATTGTCTCAACCAGGTCGGCATGCACAAGCGACCGGAAATCACGACAGGCGAATTCGCCAAGGCGATCGAGAGTCAGCCGATCGCTTCCATTCCATTCGATTCGCGCATGTTCGGCACGGCCGCCAACAACGGCCAGATGATCGCGGAAATTTCCGCCAATCACCGCACCACCAAGATGTTTCTGCAGATCGCGCGGCAACTGACCGGCCGCGGCGAGACCAGGAAGCCGAAGAGCTCGTTCCTGGCGCCGCTCATCAGGAAGCTGCGGGCAGGGTAGGCGGCGTTTCGGCGACGATATCTTTCGCCGGGGCTCGATTGATGGCTCAGTTGGAGCGCCCGGCAGCCACCGGCAGTTTGCCTGCATCGGCGCGAGCATTGCCCTTGCGGGCCAGCAATCGCTTGAGATCGGCGACATCTGCCGCGGCTTCCTCGGCCGGCCGATCGGCCTTCACAATACTTTCAGCATCGGCAAGTCTGCCCTGCAGGCCGACCACCAGCGCCAAATTCAGCCGCACGCGCTGATCCGCATCCGGGCGGCTGTTGGCGCGGCGCATGATCTCCTCCGCCTTCGGCAGGTCCTTTGCAAGGACGTAGGAAAGGCCGAGATTGGACAACACGGAAGGTTCTTCGGGCGCGATCTTCAGCGCGCTTGCGTAGTACTGCCGCGCTTCCTCGTATCGACCTAGCTGGTCGAGCGCCGCGCCCTGGGCCGAAAGAATCCGCCAATCCGGATCGTCGGGGGTATGGGCGCGGGAGAGGATGTCGAAGGCCTGTTGAAAATTGCCGTTGTCCGCCAGCGCCCGCCCATAGCCGGCGAGCAGCGCCTTGTTGCTGGGATGGGCGAGGGTGGCCTGCTCGAGCACGGCTACAGCCTGGGACTTCTGTCCCGTGGCGCGTAGCGCCTTGCCGTATTGCAGCGCCGCGTCGATATCTTTCGGATTGGCGCGAAAACGATCGCGAGAACCTTCCAGTTCGCGCCGCGGGTCGGCGGCGCGGCTTGCTTCGGGCTTCTCCCCCAGCGACCCCGTGATGTCAGAGGTACCGGCGGTCTGGCAGCCACCCAGCCCCAACAGCAAGATCGCGGACGATGCAGCGAATGCAGCGCGTCTTGCGAAGCAATAATGGTGGCGCAACTGCTGGAGCACGTGGTTTGACCTATCGTCGGCGGGACTGGTCAAAAATGCTTGCAGTTTAACCCTAAGTTCAGGTTAAGGGGCGGTACCAACCGGAGCTGCGGTCATCGTTCGGGGGCAGCGAGCGTCGGCGGGTTGAAGGGGCCGATCGGCCTAGTCGACGAATTGGGCGCCGAATTCGCACCCGATCCGCCAGGCCAGCCGGCATTGCCGGGGGCCGCCGTCGGACAGGATGATGGTGAACTCAGGGGGAATCTCGAGATGTTCGGCGATGATCTTGACGCCGCCCGCCGATACGTCCGTGATCATGCAGTCGCGCGGCAGCGAGCCGGTCCCGAACTGGATCTTGGCGACCCGTCTGCACTGACGACGTTCGCTGCTGCGTCGATTGGCTAACATGTCGATCCTTCGCGTTACCTTTGAGAATGCTCCACCCGGCATTCCTCGGATTGTCTTACCGAAGAATCGTTGGAATACGCCTAGCGCAACCGCTTGCAATTGATGCTTTCCGTTTGAATTGCTTTCACCTTGTGAAGCGCGACGCCATTACGCGCACCGCGGGCATCGCGCAACGTCAGCACTCGCCGAACGCTTAGCGAGCGAGCTTATATACTGCAACCATAAGATGTCTAAAATTTACCGAAAGGAAACGGGTTAGCCGTTAAGTTCCCTGCGGGGAACTCCCTCCTACCGGGGCGATTCAGCCAATCTTAGCGTTTTGGCCGCATATTGAGCGCATCGCGGGCGATTGCCCTGCGATCCGATCGAACACGGACGGATCGCGACGGACAACTCACTCGCGACCATCGTGACCGCCAATGGCGTCGGCACCGGTTCCAGCGCCTATTCACGTCGATCAACACGTCGCTGAAATGAGTAGATACCCGCGAGGATTTACCCTTGTCAGTCGAGAAATTTCTCAAGCAGCGTGCGGTCAATGTAGCCGTGATCGGCAACTACACTCTGCCGAACTGGTATGATCCCCAGGGCAAGCTGCGGACTTTCGCCTGCCGGACCACGCGCGTCTCGCCATTCCGGATGATGGCCGATGTGCCGGTGGTCGGCAAGGTCGGTGATCGCCTCAGCACGTACTTCCAGGATTTCGGCAAGTTCGACGCCAGCATCACCGAGACCCAGACAGGTCGATTCCTGATCGAACTCGAAATGACCCGCCCGGTGCGGGAAAAGTTTGCCAGCAAGCTCACCTGGCTGGAAAAGAAGCAGAAAGAGCCTAGCCTTGCGGATCTGCGCAGGGATGCGCGCATCATCCCGACAACTCCCCATTCCATCATGACCCTGGCGGACGGTACCACGCAGCCATGCCTCGTGATCGACATGTCGCCGTCGGGTGTCGCGGTTTCGGCCCAGCTGCAGCCGCAGATCGGAACGCCGCTGGCGGTGGGCGCCTGCATTGGTCGCGTCGTCAGACTGCTGCCCGATGGCTTCGCGGTCAAATTCGTCGAACCGCTGAACCGCCACGAACTCGAGCGGCGGCTGGTTACACGATTTACGCCGCCGGCTTTGTCCGGGCAGGCTCCCGGGGCGACCCGCAGCAGCGGCGGCGTCTTGCTGGCCAGTGACTCCATTCTGGTCTAGCGCGTTTTCGCGCCCTTCCGGTTGGCGGGGGCGCGGGGGGCGGATCAGACAGGCCTTTGATTTTAAGCATGTCCTTGGTAACGCTTTGATCCGGCTTGCTTTGCCTTGCCGCCGCCATATCGCTAGGGTATCGCCGCCGCCACGCGGGGATTGGCGTTAAGGCGGAATACGCGGATTGGCGTGCTCCATCGGGGATGGGATAACTCTAAGTGTCTGAATTATTTGATGAAGTCGACGAAGACGTACGTCGCGACCAGCTCAAGAAGATCTGGGACAAGTATTCGATTCTGATCGTCGCCGGCGCGTTTTTGATCATCGCCGCGGTGGGCGGCTGGCGTGGCTATCAGTATCTGGAAGCCAAGAAGGCCGCCGAGGCCGGGGCGGCCTTCGACAAGGCCTCCGAGCTCTCCGAACAGAACAAGCATACCGAGGCGGAAGCCGCCTTTGCCGATCTGGCTGCCAAGGCGCCGTCGGGCTATCGCGTGCTGGCGCGGCTGCGGGTCGCCGCGGAGGCCGCATCGCGCGATCCGCAGGCGGCCGCGAAGCTGTACGACGACATATCGGCCGATCGCACCGTCGGCGCGCCGGAGCAGGATCTGGCCCGGGTGCGCGCCGCCGGATTGCTGCTGGAAACGTCGACCTATCCCAATATGCTGCAGCGCCTTGAGCCGGCCACCGTGCCGGGGGCGACCTTTCGCCATACCGCGCGCGAACTGCTCGCGCTGTCGGCCTGGCGCACCAACGATACCACCGCCGCGCGGCAATGGCTGGATGTGATTGCCAATGACGGCGAGACGCCGGCAAGCTTGCGCTCGCGCGCCGAAGCGCTGCAGGCGTTGCTGCCGCCGGTTGCCAAGAGCTAATGCCGAGAGCTGACGGCGGGAAAACAAGTTGATTGAGAAACCGACCATGCGCCGCTCGCAACGCCTGATCGCCACCGCCGTCATCATCGCCCTGTCGGGCGTGCTGGCAGGCTGTGCCGGTGGCATGAGCAGTTTCGACCCGTCCGACCTGCTCGACTTTCTTGACACCAAGAAGAAGCTGCCGGGCGAGCGCAAGCCGGTTTTCCCCGAAGGCGTGCCGGGCCTCGAGCAGGGCGTGCCGAAGGATTTGTACAAGGGCTCGCGCCAGCAGCAGATGGACCAGCAGAATGCCGCGACGGCAGCTGCCGCCGCGCCGCCCGCGGAGGAGCCGAAATCGAAGCGCGGCGCCAAGTCTGCAAAGGGCAAGCCGCCGGCGACGGCCAGCCGGGCGCCTGCGCCGGATGCTGCGCCTGCCGCCGATGCCGACGCATTGCCTGAGGAAGAGGGCAGCACCGCCGCGGCGCCGCCGCCGCCCAAGCCGGCGAAGATCGTGCGCCGGCGCACCACTGCGCCGCCGCCGGACGCGCCGGCACAGCCTGCGCCAACGCAGCAACAATCTGCTTCACCGTTCCCGGCGCCAATGCCGAGCGGCACCTTCACGCGCTGATTTGGTTTTTCATTTTATCGACACGCGCTTCCTAGACGGCGCAGGGATCGCTCATGTCTTTTACCATTGCTATCATCGGCCGGCCCAATGTCGGAAAATCGACGCTATTCAACCGGCTGGTCGGGCAGAAGCTCGCGCTGGTCGATGACACGCCCGGCGTCACCCGCGACCGCCGCGAAGGGCAGGGGCGCCTCGGCGATCTCGAATTCACGCTGATCGACACCGCCGGCCTCGACGAGGGCGCCAAGGGCTCGCTGACCGCGCGGATGCAGGAGCAGACCGAGACCGCGATCGCGCTGGCCGACGCCCTGATGTTCGTGATCGACGCGCGGGCGGGCCTCACTCCGAACGATCGCGGCTTTGCCGATTTCGCGCGCCGCGCCAACAAGCCGGTGGTTCTGGTCGCCAACAAGAGCGAGGGCAAGCACGGCGAGGCCGGTGCGATGGAATCCTACGCGCTCGGCCTCGGCGAGCCGATCCAGATCTCCGCCGAGCACGGTGAGGGCCTCAGCGATCTCTACGACTCGCTGCGCGCGATCATGCCGGAGCCGGTCGAGGAGAGCGAAGAGTTCGACGATGACGACGTCATCGAGACCGACGAGGAAATCGCCAAACGCCCGATTCGCGTCGCGATCGTCGGCCGTCCCAATGCCGGCAAGTCCACGCTGATCAATCACCTGCTCGGCGAAGAGCGGCTGCTGACCAGCGCCGAGGCGGGCACTACCCGCGATTCCATCTCCGTCGAGGTCAACTGGCAGGGACGGGATTTTCGGGTGTTCGATACCGCGGGATTGCGGCGGCGCTCGCGGATCGAGGAAAAGCTGGAAAAGCTCTCGGTGTCGGACGCGCTGCGCGCCATTCGCTTCGCCGAAGTCGTGGTGCTGATGATGGACGCGCAGAACAAGTTCGAGGAGCAGGACCTGCGCATCGCCGACCTGATCGAGCGCGAGGGCCGCGCGCTGGTGATCGCGGTCAACAAATGGGACCTGATGGGCAAGCAGTCCAGCCTGATCGCTGGCTTGCGCACCGACGCCGATCATCTGCTGCCGCAGGTCAAGGGCATGCCGATCGTGGCGGTGTCCGGCCTGATGGGCGAGGGCATCGACCGTCTGATGAGTTCGATCGAACAGGCCTATGCGGTATGGAACAAGCGGGTGCCGACGGCGACGCTCAATCGCTGGTTCGAGCAGGCGGTCGACGCCAATCCGCCGCCCGCGGTGTCGGGCCGCCGGCTGAAACTGAACTACATCACCCAGGCCAAGGCACGGCCGCCGAGCTTCATCCTGTTCTGCTCGCGCGCCGACGCGGTGCCGCAGTCCTATCTGCGCTATCTCGTCAATTCGATGCGTGAATTCTTCGAACTGCCGGGCACGCCGGTGCGGATCAGCCTGCGCGAAAAGGCCAACCCGTTCGCCCACAAGCGCAAGCGGCCGTCATGAGCGAGGCGAATTCCGCCGATACCGCCGCTGCGCCTGCGGCGCGCGGCGGCGCGGTCGCCTTTATCTTCGTCACCATCCTGCTCGACATGCTGGCGCTGGGCCTGATCATGCCGATCCTGCCCAAGCTGGTGGAAAGCTTCGTCAACAACGACACCGCCGATGCGGCACGGATCTTCGGCCTGTTCGGCACCGCCTGGGCGCTGATGCAGTTTTTCTTTTCGCCGATCCTCGGCGCCCTGTCGGACCGGTTCGGCCGGCGGCCTGTCATCCTGCTGTCGAATTTGGGGCTGGCGCTCGATTACGTGTTAATGGCGCTGGCGCCGTCGCTGCTTTGGCTGTTCATCGGCCGGGTGATCTCCGGCATCACCTCGGCCAGCGTTTCCACGGCATTCGCCTACATCGCCGATGTGACGGCGCAGGAACGGCGCGCCGCGATGTTCGGCAAGATCGGCGTCGCGTTCGGTGCCGGCTTCATTCTGGGACCTGCTATCGGCGGTCTGCTCGGCGACATCGATCCCCGGCTGCCGTTCTGGGTTGCGGCGGGTTTGAGCTTTGCCAACACGTTATATGGCTTTTTGATCCTGCCGGAATCATTGCCAGCGGAACGCCGCTCGCCGCTGCGCTGGAAGAGCGCCAATCCGATCGGCGCGCTGCATCTGCTGCGCTCCGATCGCGTTCTCGCGGGACTGTCGGTGGTCAATTTCGTCGCGCAGACCGCGCATGTGGTGTTGCCGAGCACCTACGTGCTCTACGCGACCTACCGTTACGGCTGGGACACCACCACCGTCGGCCTGACGCTGGCCATGGTCGGCGTCTGCGCGATGGTGGTGCAGGGGGCAGCGATCGGGCCGATCGTGCGGCGTTTCGGCGAGCGGAAGGCGCTGATGCTGGGGCTCGGCAGCGGCGCCGCCGGCTTTCTGATTTTTGCGCTCGCGCCGACCGGTCCGCTGTCCTGGCTCGGCATTCCCGTGATGGCGTTGTGGGGCGTGTCGGGGGCGGCGATCCAGGCGCTGATGACTCAGCTGGTTGCGCCGAACCAGCAGGGCCAGCTGCAGGGCGCCAACACCAGCGTGCAAAGCGTGGCGCAGATGGTCGGGCCGTTTCTGTTCACGCTGACATTCGCTTACTTCATCGGCGCGCAGGCGCCGCTGCAATTGCCGGGCGCGCCGTTCCTGCTGGCTTCGGCGCTGTTGCTGCTGGCGCTGGTGATCGCGGCGAAAACATTATCGTCCGCCCGGGTCCGGTAGGGTTCCCGCCAAGGGGACATCCTGCCGGATCCCCGCGAATCACTTATGCTCGAATCCCTGACTTCAGGAGGCCGACATGGTCGCAGACAGCAACAGCCAGATCGCGTGGCATCGGGCGCAGATCAGGAAACACCGCGCGGCGCTGAAACAGATCGAAACCGCGCGGCACAATTTCGGCGAGATCGCCGGCTCGAAGACCACAGCTCAATCGCACAAGACGGTCGCCGAACTGAAACGCAAGATCAGGGATTCCGAACGGATCGTCGCGGCGTACGAGCGGCAAACCCGCCGGCCGCTGACGACCGATTTTGGAACGCTCGCCAGCGCCCCCTGGAGCAAGTGGAATGGCTCCGACTCGCCGGACCGGCGATAGCGCGGGCGGCGCCCCGGGTTCGGATCGCGCCGACTCCTTCAGTTGAATTCGCCGCCGGCCGGACCCTTGCAGGTCCGGCCGGCCGCGTTTCTCTTTACTTCTTCACCAGCGGACACTCGCTCGCCGACAGCGGCTTGGCCGCGTCTTCCGCCGAAATCGTGGCGATCTGCTTGTAGTAGTCCCAGGGGTATTTCGACTCCGCGGGCTTCTTCACCTCGAACAGATAGGCCGGAATGATGCGGCGTCCGTCGGCGCGCAGCGGGCCCTTGCCGAACAGCGGATCGTCGGTCGGCAGTTCCTTCATCTTGGCGACGACCTTGGCGCCGTCACGGGGATTGCCGCCGAGCGCTTCCATCGCCTTGAGATAGTGCAGCACCATGGCGTAGGCGCCGGCCTGGGTCATCGACGGCATCGCGTTCTTGTTGGCCAGTGCGGCGAACCGCTTCGAAAAGGCGCGCGTCTGGTCGTTCATGTCCCAGTAAAAGGATTCCGTGAACGTCAGGCCTTGCGCCGTCTTCAGGCCCAGCGAATGCACGTCGTTGATGAAGAGCAGCAGGGCTGCGAGCTTCTGGCCGGCTGCCACGATGCCGAACTCGGCCGCCTGCTTGATCGCGTTGGTGGTGTCGCCGCCGGCATTGGCAAGGCCGACCACCTTCGACTTCGAGGCCTGCGCCTGCAGCAGGAACGACGAGAAGTCCGAGGTATTGATCGGATGCTTGACGCCGCCGAGCACCTTGCCGCCATTGGCGGTGACGACCGCGGACGTATCGCGCTCCAGCGCGTGGCCGAAGGCGTAATCGGCGGTCAGGAAGAACCAGCTGTCGCCGCCCGCCTTGGTCAGCGCCTTGCCGGTGCCGTTGGCGAGCATGTAGGTGTCGTAGGTGTAGGAGATCGTGTTCGGCGTGCAGGCCTTGCCGGTGAGATCGGCGGAGGCGGCACCGGAATTGAGCAGCGTCGCGTTCTTTTCCTTGACGAGGTTGCTCACCGCCAGCGCCACGCCGGAGTTCGGAGTATCGGCGATGGCATCGACCTTGTCGCTGTCCAGCCACTGCCGCGCGATGTTGACGCCGACGTCGGGCTTGTTCTGGTGATCGCCGCTGACGACGTCGATCTTCCAGCCCTTCTTGAGCAGGCCGGAATCCTCGACCGCCATTTTGACCGCGACCACCGAATTGGGGCCGCCGATGTCGGCATAAAGGCTCGACATGTCGTTCAACACGCCGATCTTGACCGTCTTGTCCTGGGCGAAAGCCGGCGTGGCAAGGCCCAGCGCGGCGAACGCGATGAGCGCGGTGGTGCCCAGCGCGAGCGTTTTCTTCTTCATTGAATTCCTCCAGAGGTTAACACCCGGGAGGCTCTCTTTTCGGAGCCTCGCCAGGGCTCCCGTTAGTACGTCCGGCGCCGCGCGGCAATGCACCTATGGTAGCGCGTCCGCGGTCAGTTTGAAGCAAAGCTTCCGGGCACGGTGTTCTCGCCATCGGCGCTCGGGACGCGGTTGGAGCGGGGATTCAGTCGGCGGTAGGTAATTGTCGCTGGCGGGTTCCTGAGCTAGGTTGGAACCATTATCAATCCAAGCAAGATCAAATTCGGGGGGTACTCGTGGGAATTTTCAGGTTTTCCGGTTTGGCGATCGCGATCCTGTTGTTCGGGCTGACGGCCAATAGTCCGGCGGCGAATGCGAGCTGGGACGAGGCGACCAAGGCCTTTGCGAAGAAGCAATATGCGGCAGCTGCCAAACTGTTCAAGCCGCTGGCGGAGAAGGGCAATGCGCTGGCGCAGTACCAGATCGCGTTGATGCACCGGATGGGCCTCGGTATGACCAAGGACCAGAAGGAAGCGAAGAAGTGGAGCCGGCTTGCCGCCAAGCAAGGCAATGCCGACGCTCAGCTGATGCTGGGCAGCCTGTACGCCAAGGCTGAGGGCGGGGAATCGGCCGACGTCGTCAATGCCTACATCTGGTACGAGGCATCGGCCAAGGAGGGAAACGCCGAAGCCAAGAAGGAACTGGTTTCCCTCGAGAAAGGGATGACACCGCAGCAGCTCACCGATGCGCGCGCCAAGGCGCAAAAATGCGTGACGTCCAAATACGAGCTGTGCGACTGACCGAACGCGCCGGCGCTCAACCCGGCGCGCGAAAACCCAGCAGCATGCGGGTCGGGTAATCATAAAGCTTGCCGGTCTCGGTCCAGGCCGGCGAGCACATCGGCAGGATCAATTCGGCGACCTGGTCGGGCGTCTCCAGCGTCTCCGGGTCTTCGCCGGGAAGCACGATCGCGCGCATCCGGGTCCGTGTCGGGCCGGGATTGAACAGGTTGACGCGCAGCGGCGTGCTGGCGGTTTCGTGCGCCCAGGTCCGCGCCAGCGTCTCCAGCGCCGCCTTCGAGGCGGCATAGGGACCGAGATAGGCGTTGGCCTGGCTCGCCGCGGCCGAGGTGATGAACACCGCGCGTCCGGCGTCGGATTGCCGGAGCAGCGGCTCCATGCAGCGGATCAGCTGGAAGTTGGCCGCCACGTTGATCGCCATCACGTCGTTCCACGACTTCAGCTCGATATGGCCGAGCGGCGAGGAGGGGCCGGCGACCCCGGCATTGCCGACGAGAATGTCGAGCTTGCCATGGCGTTCCTGCAGCGCCGCGGCGAGCCGGGCGATGCCGTCGGAATCCGTCAGATTGAGCGGCACCAGTGTCGCGGCGCCGCCGTCCTTGCGGATTTCATCGTCGAGTTCTTCGAGGCCGCCTTGCGTTCGCGCCACCGCGATCACATGGGCACCGGCTTTTGCCAATGCGCGGGCAGTGGCATAGCCGATGCCGCGCGAGGCGCCGGTGACGAGAGCGATACGGGAGGAAAGGGGAAGGGTCATGAACGTAGCTCTCTCCACGGTCGTCCCCGCGAACGCGGGGACCCATACGCCGTGACGGTTGTGATAGCGGAAGGTGGTCGTATCAAATGGCGCATGAAAAACGAAGGCCGGTGGCTATGGGTCCCTGCGTTCGCAGGGACGACACCGTTCGAGCTGCCAAATTGGGGCTAGCTCGCCTCCGCCAGCAGCGACAATTGCCGCGGCTGCGGTTCGACCTGGGTCTGGTCGGTGAGGTGGGTGGGGTAGACGCCGGTAAAGCAGTGATCGGCGAATTTCGGGTTGGCGGGATCGCGGCCGGGCTCGCCCATGGCGCGGTACATGCCGTCGATCGACAGGAACGCCAGCGAGTCCGCGCCGATGGCTTCGCGCATCTCTTCCAGCGAATGGGTGGCTGCCAGCAGGCCGCCGCGGTCGGGCAGGTCGATGCCGTAATAGTCGGGGTACAGGATCGGCGGCGAGGCGAGGCGGAAGTGGACCTCGCGGGCGCCGGCGTCGCGCATCATGCGCACGATCTTTTTCGAGGTGGTGCCGCGCACCAGCGAATCGTCGATCAGGATGATGCGCTTGCCCTCGATCGCGGCGCGGTTGGCCGAATGCTTCATGCGGACGCCGAGTTCGCGCACGCTCTGGGTCGGCTGGATGAAGGTGCGGCCGACATAATGGTTGCGGATGATGCCGAGTTCGAACGGCACGCCGGAGTGCTGGCTGTAGCCGATCGCGGCGGGCACGCCGGAATCCGGCACCGGCACCACGACGTCGACCTCGACATGGCTTTCTCTCGCCAGTTGCGCGCCAAAGGCCTTGCGGACGTCATAGACCGAACGGCCGCCGACGATGGAATCCGGCCGCGAGAAGTAGATGTATTCGAAGATGCAGGGCCGCGGCGGCTTCGGCGGAAACGGCTTGTGGCTTTGCGCGCCTTGCTCGTCGAACACGATGATCTCGCCGGGCTCGATGTCGCGGACGTATTTGGCGCCGATCATGTCGAGCGCGCAGGTCTCCGACGCCAGGATCGGGCAGCCGTCGAGTTCGCCCAGCACCAGCGGGCGAATGCCGAGGGGATCGCGGGCGCCGATCAGTTTCTTGTTGGTCATCGATACCAGCGAATAGGCG
>NZ_JAUSLT010000194.1 GCF_030646015.1 Bradyrhizobium sp. | reverse complement strand
GGTGAATGCGTTCGTAATCGGCGAAGCGGCCCAGGATGCCGCCGACCGGATCATCTACAACAAGGCGACCGGCGATCTGTTCTACGATGCAGATGGAACGGGTTCCGTCGCTGCGGTGAAATTTGCCGAACTCGATGCCGGGCTTGCACTGACGCGATGGGACTTTCTTGTTTTGTAAACATCGGGAGCGTAGCCCGGCAGCCCCCCAGTGGCATTGCCTCTGCCAGCCATCCACTCTTCAAGTGTTGGCTGTGGTCCGCCTTTTGTTGACGTCTAACCGACGTCCAAAGCACGAGCGGCGCGGATCAGTGTAGAAATCTCGCGTCGTCTAGCGATACTCTCTGTCGTATAGCGTCCGTGCTTAAATGAGTTCCGATTGCCCTTCGGTGCTCCTGGCGAGGGACCGCCGTGCATTCGGCATCTACCGTTCGCCATCGCTGGCGACTGGCACGGCTTCCCGCTCCGCGTTCGCGCTCCGCAACGTTTCGCCCGGTGCATATCCAAGTGCATGGGGTTGTCTCTCCGATTTGGTCCGTGCCCCACCCGCTGCCAAGGGCGTGGTTCCTGGCCTCCGACCTTTGATCTGCATCAACCATGGCGCTGAGCATCGCTGCTATTTTAATACCTACTGAAACCGCCTTCCGGCCCGAGGCAATGTCCATGGCGACAATCGTTGGAACGAACAGCGGCGAAACGTTGGACGGCACTGCGCTCGATGATGTGATCTGGGGCCTTGGTGGGGATGACATTCTGAATGGCGCCCTTGGCAACGATAGACTCATCGGCGGCATCGGAGATGACATTCTCAACGGCGACGACGGCAATGATCGTTTCGACGTCGACAGCGCGGATGATGTCGTCAACGAGGCGGCGGGGCAAGGCGATGACCGGATTTATGCGAGTGTTACCTATGGGCTGAAGTTCGGCTCCTCGGTCGAGATTCTGACCACCGCGGACAACCGTGGCACCGCGGCGATCAACCTCACAGGCAACGCCTTCAATAACGTCCTGCAGGGCAACGATGGCGACAATATTCTCGACGGCGGGGACGGCAACGACCGCTTGAACGGGCTTGGCGGTGCAGACATCCTGAACGGTGGCGGCGGCAACGATAGGCTTTTTGGCGGCACCGGAACCGACTCGATGAACGGCGGCATCGGCGACGATCTTTATTACATCGACAATGCGAACGACATCGTCAACGAAAACGGGGGTGAAGGAAGCGACCGAATCTATGCAAGCGTCAGTTATGTGCTGCAGGCCGGCCGCTCGGTGGAGATTCTGACGACCGACAACAACAACGGTATTGCCGTGATCGACCTTACCGGCAACGAATTCAACAACCTCCTGCAAGGCAACGCCGCTGACAACATCCTCAACGGCGGCGCCGGCAACGACACCTTGAACGGGTTTGGCGGCGACGACACCCTGAACGGCGGCGATGGCAATGACACGCTGTTCGGCAAAGAGGGTGCCGATACGATGAACGGTGGCAGCGGCGACGACCGATATTTCGTCGATAGTGCGGACGACATCGTCAATGAAGCAGCCGGCCAAGGTGCCGACCGAGTGATTGCAAGTGTTAGTTATGCACTACGGTCCGGCGCCTCAGTAGAAACCTTGATGACCGATCGTGAGGGCGTGAGCGCGGCAATCAATCTCACCGGTAACGAATTAAACAACGTGCTGAGGGGCAACGTCGGAGTCAACGTCCTCACAGGCGGTGGCGGCAACGACGAACTCCAGGGCCTTGCCGGCAACGATATCTTGAACGGAGGCGACGGAAACGACCTCATCTACGGCGGCGCCGGCACCGACACGCTCAATGGCGGCGCCGGGCGCGACTGGCTGGATGGGGGAAAATTCTACGACACCATGAACGGCGGTACTGGCGACGACTCTTATATCATCGGGCATCACGACGAAGATATCGTAAACGAAGCGCGAGGCGAAGGATTTGACGTCGTCTATGTAGATTCGAGCTATACGTTGACGCCCGGCAGCGAGATTGAAGAGCTCACGCTTTATCAAGGTTTCGCTACGTTTAGCGCACTGGAACTTGTAGGCAATGATTTTGGCCAGCGTATACTCGGCAGTCTGGGGGACGATACCCTTGATGGCCGTGGCGGCAATGACACCTTGGTGAGTGGCGACGGGCTGGATACAGTTTTGGGCGGCGCCGGCAATGACCGCCTCGAAACGATCCTGAACCGGGACAATTCCATCCTGAATGGCGGCTCTGGAGACGACACGTTCTATTTCACCGGCTCGCTCGGCGACGCCATTGTTCGAATCGAAGATTTCAATCCGGGCGTCGATACGTTTGAACTTGAGAATGCGGATACATTTTCGCGTCTCAACGAAGGCCATCTCTCTGCCGATGCATTCATTGTGGGCGCCACGGCACAGGATTCAAATGACCGCATCATCTACAATTCCGCCACAGGCGCTTTGAGCTACGATCCGGATGGCACCGGCGCGGCGGCTGCCGTCCAATTTGCGACCCTCACAAACATCGCGAGCCTCACGAATGGCGATTTTCTAGTGGTGTAACCACTTGTCATTCTTGACGTGTTAGCGGCGCCCCGCCTCAATGTTGACGTCTAGCCGACGTCCAAGGCACGAGCGGCGCGGATCAGTGCAGAAATCTCGCGTCGCCTGGCGATGTTTTCCGCCGTACAGCGTCCGTGCTTGACTGCATTCCGGTTGCCCTTTGGTGCTCCCGGTGACGGTCCGCCATGCATTCGGCATCTACCGTTCGCCATCGCTGGCGACTGGCACGGCTTCCCGCTCCGCGTTCGCGCTTCGCACCGTTTCGCCCGGTGCATATTGCAGCCGTTTCGAGCGAGCCCATTCAAATTCAGCTTCAAACCGTCCTGCAAGCAAACCCGTTCGCGGGGTCGCGGCATCCTGTTCCCTTTCCGGCGGTTCGCTCGCTACAGCGCACCTTGGGGGCGCGCTTCGCTCACCGCCTTATTGCCTATGGTAAACTATATGTGTGCCTTGGATTGATACCGCAAACACCGGCCTTCGAAGTGTCACGGTATCAATCGGAGGCCCCGCAAGGCTGTTTTCAACCCGTCTCATGCCGCACGCTGGCTCTGATTTGATACCGCGACGGGATATTTTGATACCGCGCTTTGTTTTTCGCGCCCCCACCGCATGAAGGCTTTGCTTGCGAGTTCGCCGGTCACGTCGCAGGTGTGAAAGGTCAGGCGCCATTCGCTTGCGTGAGGAGACTTCCGGCTAAAGGCGCCCTTGCTCACAAGCTCGATGAAACTGCGTTCCTGGAGTTCGGCAAAGGCACGCTGGGCCGTTCCGCGCGCAATGTTGCACCGCTCGGAAGCTCGGCGAACGGATAAGCCAAGCTGGCCGTTGTTCCTGCCCTTGTAGAGCCTTGAAACTTCGATGAGCAGCGCCCGCGCCGGGCAACTGAGGGAAAGATATGCCGGCGACGTCAGGAGCCAGTTATATAGGCGAACATGCGGCGCATCGATCCGCTTGTTCCTTTTAGGGCGTATCTGCATGACCACCCTCCACACGGGCCAGAACCCCGTTCGTGATTGTTCGCGGCATCGAACAGGGTCGGAGTGCGGGCGGGGCCAAAGCCCCGCCAGTGACGATTTCTGGGCCAGCAATCGCTATCACGACTTGCCGCCTTCCTTTTCGAGGATGGTAATCAAGCTCCGCAACACATAACGGGCGTGCTGCCCGGAGAAGGGACCGCCGTGCTCTTCCCGAATCGTCTCAATGACAATCCCGGCCTTGCGCAGCTTGTGGACGTAGCCGCTCCAGCGCGGTCCCGGGTTATCGATCGGAGTGCAGCCGTTGTCATTTGCGGCCTTCATCCAAGCAAGGGCCAGATCGTTAGCGAGTTCCTGCGAAATTTCATCTCGGCGGTAGTCGCCCGGCTGAAAGTCGGACCGCTCCGCCGCCAATCTTGTCAGTAACGTTAGTCTAGAAATATCCCAAACAAGTCGTTCCGGCGAAATTTTCCGGTATTGCTCGCGCTCTTTATCCGATGCCTTCATTGCAACCTTGAGACCACGAGCAATTTCGTGGGCATTTCCCTTCGCCTGAGTCGAAGGTGTCCTGTTTGCCCTCATGCTGGACATGAAGACTATCTCCAGGAAGTACGAAAGTTCCCCCCATTCAGCAATTTGCTGCAGGAAACTTTGCGCCCGACCTAGCGCGTTTTCAGCGCTTATCAATAGGCGCTTTGCACGTTTTCGGTCAAACGCCGGTTTGTTGGCGCACCTATTTTCATAGATGGAAATCGCAATCAGCGCGTTCTCGAGGAATCTTTCCAAGCTCGTTGGCATTCCGTTGAACTGTACGTTCTGAACGTAGTCTTGAATGGCTTCAGAAAGGGCACCTATTATTTTTTCCTCGCGGTCTGGCGGAAATCGCAAAGCGCGATTTGTTTTTGGATCTATAGGGAACACCGCGCTGAAACGGCCGGGCTGGAATTGCGGAAGCTTTTCAAGCTCACCCGGCGGCGTCTTCCTGCCCTTCCGCGTGTTGCCGCTACGCCCCATGGGGGGCTCGCAGCGAAACGACATTAATGTTGGCCCGAGGCTCGCAATAGTTGGCCCATGCTTCCATCAGCCTACGGCGCTTCTCCAATGCATCGCTCCGCCGGTAGGCTTGCTCTGCTTTGTCTCCGATGACGTGCGCCAGCGCAGTCTCGACGACCTCGCGAGGGAAGCTGGAAACGTTGCCGGCCCAATCCCGGAAGCTGGAACGGAAGCCGTGCACCGTCGCTTCCTCAACCTTCATCCGCCGCAAGACCATTTCCATTGCCATGTTGGACAGTGGCTTGTTGCGGGTCTGCCCGGCAAAAACGAAATCGCCGGCCTTGAGCTTTTCCAGCTGGTGCAGGATTGCGATGGCTCGCGACGACAGTGGAACGCGATGCTCCCGGCCCGCCTTCATTCGGGCGGCGGGCACTGTCCAGATTTTCTTTTCAAAGTCGATTTCCGACCACCGCATTCCCAGGATTTCGCCGGAGCGTGCGGCGGTGAGAATGCATAGCTCCAGCGCCAGCGCCGAATCGGCTTCCCGCTCTCGCAGGCTGGCGATGAAGGAGGCCACGTCGTCATAGGGCATAGCGGCATGATGGCCACGAGCCAGTTTCGACGGGCGCGGCAAAAGGTGATCCAGATGCCCCCGCCACCGGGCGGGGTTCTCACCCTCACGGAATCCCTTGGCCTTTGCCGCGTCCAGCACCTTCTCAATCCGCCCGCGTACCCGTGAGGCGGTTTCGGCCTTAGTCGTCCAGATGGGCTTGAGAACCGTCAGAACGTCATCGGTGGCGATGGTGTCCACCGGCTTGGCGCGCAAAGGGGCGGCATAGGTTTCAAGCGTTGATTTCCATTGCGCCTTGTGCTTCTCGTTTCGGAAACCGGCGGAAAGGGCTTCCCGCACGTCATCCGCCATCTCGCCAAAAGTGGGAATGCCGCCGTCGCGCCTGCGCACATCAATCGGGTTCAGGCCTTGGGCAATCTTACGGCGGGCGCTGGCGGCCTTCTCGCGGGCGTCGGCAAGGGGAACGCTGGCCGCGCTACCAAGCCCCATCTCTTTGGCCCGGCTGCGCCAGGTGAACCGCAGAACCCATTTGCGGGCTCCAGTTTCCGAAACGATCAAATAGAGATTGCCGCCGTCGCTGTATTTGCCCGGCTTGGCAGTTTCGACTTTCCGCGCGGTGAGTTTGCTGGCCATGTCCGTCCCCAATCCGGTCCCCAACTGAGTCCCCAAAAATAGCACGGCTTGGGGCGGACGGAAATAGACGGTGGCGAGCAAGAGCGAAGATATGGCCTATAATTATAGGCGATTTCAAATCACTGGCGGATGCCGGCGAACATTGACAATTGATAGTTCGTCGGACACTCTCTCCGCCACCCGCCTTCGCTAGCGCTTCGGCGCGGCGAGCGCTAGCGAAGGCGGGTGCCGCGCCATAGCTGCGTAGCAGCGACGGCGGGCTGGTTCGAACCTTCTCCCTCCTCTCCGCCATGTCCGGGCGTCAGTTCGGTCGGACCGTTCTGGGGCCACGCATCAGTGAACCAAACCCCCAATCTCGCCGAACTCGACAAGCTCAAGACGCGCATTCAGGCGTTGCGCGCCAAGACCATCGACAATGGCTGTACCGAAGAGGAAGCGCTGTCGGCTGCGGCCAAGGTCGCCGAGATGCTCGATCGCTACGATCTGTCGCTGACCGACATCGACCTTCGCAAGGCGCCTTGCGCGCGGCGCGCCTATGAGACCTGGCGCAAGAAGCGAATCCCGCTCGACGACTGCATCGGCGCCATCGCGAATTTCTGCGGTTGCCGGGTCTGGCGCGAGAAGAATCAGGCAGGCGAGAACCGGTATGTCTTCTTCGGCCTCCGCTCCGATATCGAGGTCGCGCACTATTTGGCCGAGCTGATCGACGCCGCGGTCCGCTCCGAACTCGGCCGCTACAAGACCACGCCAGGCTATCGCCGATTCCAGCACAATCAGCGGCATCTGGCCAACGCCTCGTTCGCGCTGGGAATGGTCGCGTCCATCGCGGAGAAGCTGACGGCGATGAAGGCCGCCCGCGATCAGGTGAATCAAGGCACCGGGCGCGGGCTCGTCGTCCTCAAGGCTTCGATCGTCGATGACGAGTTCGGCAAGCTCGGCCTGAATTTGCGGGCGGCGCGCAGCACCGGGCGCACGGTGTCCATGACAGCCTACGAAGCCGGCGGCGTCGCCGGCGCGTCATTGGCCATCAATCCCGCGGTAGGAGGGTCCGCGGATTGAGGGTCATGCCGGCGTGAAGGAGATCACGCCCGTGGCGCTGACGTCGCGTGTCAGTCTGCCGGTCGATGCAAGCATGTTGAGATGGGCCAGCGACTCGCCGAAGGCCTGGCGCGGGTTGTCGTAGAGCGCACGCGAAAACACTTCCTGCGCGATCGCAAACGCCGTGGTTTGGCCGGCGATGGCGGACGCCACGTCATCGAGCCGCGCCAGGTGATGCTCGCGCAGCTGAGCCAGCCGTGTATGCAGCCCGCGAAACGGCAGACCGTGTGACGGCAGCACCAGTGTATCCGCCGGCAACGCTTCCAGCCGCGTCAGCGACTCGAGGTATTCCTTCATCGGGTTGGCCTCCGGCTGCGCTGACGGCACCATCACCGATGGCGTCATATGCGACAGAACCTGATCGCCCGTGATCAGGATATTGTCGTTCTCGCAATGGAACGACGCATGTTCAGGCGAATGCCCGCCCGCTGTGATCACCCGCCACTCGCGTTGCCCCATGGCGATCAGATCGCCGTCCCGGATACGAATGAATTCGCGCGGCGGCCGCAGGCCGAGGTATTTCGACCGGCGCTGCGCGGCCATGATCCCTGCGGTGTCGCCGTCCGATGCGCCGTTCTGCTTCATGAACGCGGCAAGCTGCTCGTCCGGAGCTTCCTCGCGCTCATGCCACATCTTCCAGCCATTGAGCCATTCGGCCAACGGCAGGCGCACCGTGCATTTCGATTCCTTCACCAGATAACTGGCAAAGCCGAAGTGATCGAGATGGGCATGTGTGAAGGTCAGGTTCTGCAACGGGCGGCTGCGCAGCAGTCCACGCCAAAGCTTGTCCCAGATCTCGAAAACGTCGTCGGTGTTCATGCCGCAGTCGACCAGCGTCCATCCGGGGCCGTTGTCGAGCAGCCAGCAATTGACGTGATTGGGTGCTCTCGGCACCGGTAGTCGTACCCAGAACAGCCCGGGCAAGACGTCCGTCAATTCGCCGTAGGCCGGCGGACGCTGGACCGTGAATTGCAGATCGTCGGACATTTGGTACCCCGGCCGCGTCCGCCAGCTTACGGAATTTCCGCGGGCCATCAACGTCAACGAGGTTGTTCGTAGCGTAAAGGTGGGCTGAAACAGCAGAAATATTCCACGTCAGGCTTGAGGAGAGGCGGTTTTTGCTAGAACGTGCCGTCTCGCCTCCCGGGCTCCGGTCCCGGACGGCGGCTCCCGAGGTCGTTGGGCAAGAATAATAATGGACGCACTTAACCCCCGATCCGGGCTCAAGCCGGAATCCGATCTGGCGCAAAGCCTGGACCGGCGAGCCCATCGCAATCTCCTGCTCCTTGCCTGCTGTCAGGCCGTCGGCCAATCCTGCAACACCATGATGTTCGCGGCGACCGGGCTGTCGGTCATCACCTTCTATCATCGCCCCGATCTCGCCAACCTGCCGGTGACGATGCAGCACATCGGCGTGATGATCTGGGTGTTCCCGGCCGCGCTGCTGATGCAGCGGGTCGGCCGCAGCATCGGCTTTCGCGTCGGCTCGTTGTTCGGCATGACGGGCGCAAGCGTCATGTGCCTCGGACTCTATACCGGCAACTTCCTCGTCATGTGTGTCGGCGGCCTCGTCCTGGGCTATGCGGTGGCCTGCCTGCAGATGTACCGCTTCGCCGCGGCCGAACTGGTCCCGATTCATTACCGCGCCAAGGCGATTTCGTGGGTGACTGCCGGCGGCGTGGCCGCTGCCGTGATCGGCCCCAGCATCGTGCGTGTGACCCACGATCTGGCGATGCCGCTTTACCTTGCGACCTATGCCGCCATCATCGGCCTGCATGCCATCGTCTTCACAATCATGTCGTTCATTACCTTCCCGTCGGTCGCGGCGACCGCCTCGTCGGCAGGCGAGGTGGAAGCCGCACCGCCACGGCCGCTGTGGGAAATTGCCAGCCAGCCGCGCTTCATCGCGTCGGCGATGGCCGGCATGCTGGCGTTCGGCACGATGTCGTTCCTGATGAGCGCATCGCCGCTGGCTATCGTCGGCTGCGGCTATCCGCACGCAGAAGCCCATTGGGTTATCTTCCTGCATGTCCTCGGCATGTTCGTGCCGTCGTTCTTCACCGGCAACCTGATCAACCGGTTCGGCACCACGACGGTGATGGCCTGGGGCGTCGTGCTCATGCTGGCCGGCGTCGCGGTGGCGCTCAGCGGCACAGCCGAATGGAATTTCCGGATCGCGCTTGCCGTCAATGGCGTCGGCTGGAATTTCCTGTTCGTCGGCGCGACCACGCTGGTCACGACGTGCTACCGTCCGAACGAGCGGGGCAAGGCGCAAGCGCTGAACGACCTGCTCGTTTTCAGCACCACGGCAATTTCGAGCTTCATGGCGGGCTTTCTGCAGGATCGCTGGGGTTGGCAGCCGCTCAACTGGCTTTCCGTGCTTTTGATGCTGGCAGCCGCCGTCGCGGTCCTGTGGCTTCGCTACCAGCGCCCATCGTTGAATCCCGTCAGCTAGCTCGTCGGAAGATACAGGGGCGCGGATGTCTCTTCGCTGATGCGAGCTACGCTACCTTTATGCTTGATTTGCAGATGTGCAATCAGCATGATCCGAAGTCATGTGATGCCACACGCGGTTGCTGCGATATGGCGTCGCGAGCGAGCGAACGTCCGCAAAAATGCGGCGCAATAAAAAGAAGACCTTGGGGAGGATGCCGCCGTGATCCATCGGATTTCCAGACGCGCACTGTTGGGTTCAGGTCTCCTGCTTGCCGCGCTTGCGACACAGGCCCACGCGCAATCCTCCTCCAGGACCGTGACGCTGGTGGTCCCCTACGCCGCCGGTGGCGGCACGGATACCGTCGCACGCCTGATCGGCGAGCGGATGTCGGGCGCGCTCGGCCAGACCATCATCATCGAGAACGTGATCGGTGGCGGCAGCACGCTGGCCAATGACCGTGTTGCCCGATCGACGCCTGACGGCTCCACGATCCTGATCAATCACGTCGCGCTGCTGGCGGCGCCCAGCCTGTTCACCAACCTGCGCTACGATACCAAAACTGCATTCGAGCCGGTCGGCCTCGTCAACAACGCTCCGATGGTCCTGATCGGCCGCAAGACGATTCCAGGTAAGGAGCCGAAGGATTTCGTCGCCTGGATCAAGGCGCAGGGCGACAAGGCGAACTTCGCGCATGGCGGTATCGGGACGAACAGTCATTTGTGCGCCGTGATGATGGGCAACGTGCTCGGCTTCAAACCGACGGTCGTGGCCTATCGCGGGTCAGCTCCGGCCATCGGCGATCTGCTGGCGGGGCAGATCGATCTTTTGTGGGATCAGGTGACCAACGCACTGCCGCAGATTCAGGCCGGAACGCTTCACGGCATCGCCATTACGTCGCCGAAACGGCTCGAGCAATTGAAGGACGTGCCGACCACCGCCGAGCTCGGCATGCCCGAGGTCAGCTATACGATGTGGCATGGGCTCTATGTCGCGAAGGGCACGCCGAAGGAGGCCATCGGCACGCTGAATGCGGCGCTGCGCAAGGCGCTGGCCGATCCGGTCCTGCTGGAAAAGCTGACGCAGCTCGGAACCCTGCCATTCCCGGATAGCGAATTGACGCCTGAAGCGCATGCCCGCCTGTTCGCCTCCGACCTGCCACGGGTGGCGAAGCTGGTCGAAAGCTCGGGGATCAAGGCGAGCGAAGCGAAGTAGGGCCTCGCCCGCGATGCGGCAGTCTTCGCGCCGGTGGGCTGCGGGTGGCACGCCGTCTCATCCGTGAGGGCGCGGCTGCCAGAAATCGCCGCGGCTATTGCAATACAGGCTCGGTGCAAACCGTGCCGGCGTAAAGAGGGCGGCCGTCAATGGTCCGCCGAAACAGGCTCCAGTGTCCAGATTCAGCCGATTGGACCTCAGGTCGGGCAATCCCGACTTTGTCGGGGTGTGTCCGTGAACCACCATCGCGCCGTAGTCGTCGTCGCACGACAGGAATGGCTCGCGTATCCAGAGCAGGTCCTTCTCGGACTGGTCCGCGACGGAAACGCCGGGCCGGACTCCCGCGTGCACGTAAAGCCGTTTGCGATCGGAAAACGTCAGTGGAAGCGCTTTCATCCACGCCAGATGATCGGCAGGGAGTGCGCCGGGATCGCTGATGCCGTAGCTGTCGAGGGTCTGTTCGCCGCCATTTGCCCACCAATCCATCAGATCTCGGTCCGAGCGGTCCGCGTCGGCGGCGGCGATCAGCATCGCCTCGTGATTGCCGCGCAGACAAATGAAGCGGGACGGCTCGTGGAGCTGATTTTCAATCAGGAAGTCGATCACCCTCCTGGCGTCCGGTCCGCGGTCGATATAATCGCCAAGAAAGACAAAACGTGCTTTTTCCCCCTCGCTCAACAGGTCGCATGCCGCAATGACGGATTCCAGCTTGTCAAAGCAACCATGAACGTCGCCGACGGCGACTGTAACCGAATTGACCATCGAGCGAGTCCGTAACGAATTCCGGTCAAGTGACACGACCGGTCAGCCGAATGCGAGATAAATATTTTTCCGGAATATTCCATAACGTGTAAATTTCTCGGGCGTCGTTTGAATCTATGCTGATCCGGAAGCCGACCAAAGCGCTGCTTGTCGTGTCGATCGGCAAGCAATATCGTCGCGGCAACCCTCCGGCCTGCATTGGGATTTTCGGCGCTAGGGAATTAGGGATTTTGATTGCGAGTAAGAATTCATCGCGGAACGCGGGAAATTGGTGGCACATGCATCGAAGTGGAAAGCGCGGGTCACCGAATTCTGCTCGACCTCGGGCTGCCCCTGAATGCGCCGGATCTGGTGTCCACGCCGCTTCCTGACGTCAAGGGGTTGAGCGGAGAGGATCCAGGCCTTCTCGCCATCGTGCTTTCGCATGGCCACCGGGACCATTGGGGGCTGGTGCCCAAGGCAGGCAATCGGGTTCCCTTGGTTATGGGGAAGGCGACGGAGCGCATCATCCGGGCGGCGGCCGACTTTGTGCCGGACGCGGTCGCCTTGAATGCGGCGCAATATCTCGAGCATGGCAAACCGCTTCAGGTTGGTCCTTTCGTCATCACGCCGCGTTTGGTCGATCACTCCGGCTTCGATGCCTACGCCATGGAAGTCGAGGCGGGCGGCAAGCGGATATTTTATTCCGGCGATCTCAGGGCGCACGGCCGCAAGGGCGGCCTGTTCGAGGCGCTCATCAATCATCCGCCCCCGAACATCGATACCATGCTGATGGAAGGCTCCAGCCTGGGGCGCCTGGCCGATGACCAATCGTTCCCCTCGGAAGCCGCCCTGGAAGAAATCTTCGTTGATCGCTTCAGGGACACCGCCGGCTTGGCCCTGGTGGCTTGCTCCGCGCAAAACATCGACAGGGTGGTCACGGTATATCGCGCCGCCAAGCGGACGGGGCGTACGCTGATCGTGGATGCCTACGCGGCGGAGGTTCTGAAGGCGACCGACAAGGACAGCATCCCGAAGCCCGCTCCAGGATGGTCGAACCTGGCGGTGTTCATCCCGCAGAGCCAGCGGATCCAGCTCAAGAAGAAGAACATCGCGTCGATCGTGGGTAGCTATCGGGGATTTCGCCTGTGGCCCGAGCAGCTGGCGGAACATGCGCCGCGCTCCGTCATGCTGTTTCGCGGCTGGATGATGCGCGACCTCGATCGCGCCAGGGCGCTCGCGGGCGCCAGCGTGTTCTGGTCGCAATGGGACGGTTACCTCGGCGCCGGCAGTCCGGGGGCGGCGCTGAAAGCCGACTGCGAACGTCGCGGAATGCCGTTCGAGGTCATTCATACCTCGGGGCACGCCAGTCCGGGGGATTTGAAGCGGCTTGCCGCGGCGGTATCGCCGAAACGGCTGATTCCGATTCATACATTCGAGCGGGAGAAGTTTCCGACGCTGTTCGAGAATGTTTCAATTCATGAAGATGGCGAGTGGATAAACGTGGGCGGTCGCGATGCCGATGCGACGGGTTTCTGACCGCGCCGATTGCGTTGTTATTCCCGCAAATAGGAAATCGTTCAAGTAACTGAAAGAGCCTGATGATGAGAAGAATTTCCGATGGGTTTCTGAACGATTTGACAGAGGAAACAGGAATACTGCGAGGCCTTAAAGAGAGAGTCCGTTCCGATGACACGCTGATGCTCGCACTTCGGAACGATTCGATCGACATCTACTATCGTGGCGGTCGCATTCTGCATCTCGCGCGCAGGAACGGCTCATGTAGCTATATCGCTGGTTTTGATAGCAATTACGCCAAGCCCGGCGCTCCTTATTCCATTCCAAAGGTGCCGCCGACGATCGAGACCTCCGACCATTGCAAGGAATGGCTGAACGCGATTCCCGTACTGAAGGAGATCATGAATTTTTATCTTACAGAGCAGAGCGCAAAATTCGAACGCGAATTTCAACAGCTTGTTGCTTGGGAAAACAATCGTTCGAAACTTGCGGCCCCCACCGAATACTTCATTACGGACATTGAATATGATACGGATGTCAAATCCGACGATGGCGCCGTGAAGAAGGCGCGGCTGGATATGCTCGGCCTGAAATGGTTGAGTAAGGATCGTCAGAACAGCTCCAGCTGCGCGCCGGTGTTCATAGAAATGAAATATGGTACGGACGCCTTCGTGGGTAAGGCGGGAATTGCGGACCATATCGCCGATCTGAATAATATCCTGAGCAACGAGAGAACTCGATCTTCCCTCAACCAGATTATCGCCTACCAGTTCAATCAACTCGATAGGCTGGGGCTCGTCAGATTCAACAGGGCCAAAAAACATAGCGGGGTCGTTCTTACAGACAAACCGGAAGTCGTATTCCTGCTTTCGAACGTTAACCCGCGCAGCAGCGAACTTTCGAACATACTCAAACAGATTCAGGAACCGACGAGCTACAAGCTCCGCTTCTTTGTCGCCAATTTCGCCGGGTACGGGATGCACGAAGCATGCATGATGGATCTCGATACATTCTCGGATTGGGTTGGGCGTCTGACCAATTCCAAAGGAGCAGATTAGACGCGGCGTGCGTTGAGAGTTCCGTTTCTCGCCACGAACAACGAGGCGCGCTTCTCACACCACCGGCACTCGCCGCGCGGCCACCGCGGCCGGCGAGATGACGTCGATGTCGATCGGCACCCGCCAGCGTTCGGTCAAGCGCACCTTCGGCTCGGTGTTGCTGGCCGCAGCGCCTTCGATGACAAAGCCTTCGAAGCCGCCGCTCATCACCTCGTTGCATTTCTGCACATAGACCGGGAAGCCGCCGATATAGGGCATGAACACCCTGGGCCGGCCGGGGATGTTGGTGCCGACGTACCAGGAGCTGCAGGTCGAGCGTAGCGAGACCGTCGAGACCTCGGTGACGTGCTCGACCCAGGCGTCCTCGTCCTGAAGGACCGGCTCGATGGTGGCGGCCCCGACGTCGCGCAAATGGGCCATGCAGTCCGCCATCCAGTCGACATGCTGTTCGATCGCCTGGATCATGCTGGCCAGCACCGAAGGACTGCCGGGGCCGGTGATCGTGAACAGGTTCGGGAAGCCCGCTGAAGCAATCCCGAGATAGGCGCGGGGGCCGGCGCGCCATTTCTCGGCCAGTGTCAGACCGTCGCGGCCGGTGATCCTGATCTTGTCGAACGATCCGGTCATCGCGGCAAAGCCGGTGGCGCAGACCACGGCGTCCAGCGGATAGGCGACGCCATCGACCTCGATGCCATCGGCGGTGAAGCGTTCGATCGGCGTTTTCGAAACGTCGATCAGTTTGACGTGCGGCAGGTTGTAAGTCTCGAAGTAAGCGGTATCGACGCAGAGCCGCTTGCAGCCCAATACGTTGGTCGGACACAACAGATCGGCCGTGGCCGGGTCCTTCACAATCTCACGAATCTTGCGGCGGGCGAAATCGGCGATGGTGTCGTTGGCGGCCTTCTCGAACAACAGATCCCCGAAGGCGCCGAGGAACGGCAGGCCGCCGCGTTGCCAGGCTTCCTCGTACAGCTTTTCGCGCTCCTCGGGGGCGGCCTCCAGCGCCGGCTTCATGTTGAAGGGAAAATAGAAGCCGGTCGGGCGTCCGCGCGCCTTGGCGCGCAGCGCCGGATATTCGGCCTTGGCCGCCTGCAGATATTCCGGCGTGAGATGTTCGTTGCGGGCCGGCACCGACCATGTCGCGGTGCGCTGAAATACCGTAAGGTCAGCTGCCTGCTGCGCGATGATCGGGATCGACTGGATCGCCGAGGAGCCGGTGCCGATCACGCCGACGCGCAATCCCGTGAAGTCGACTCCCTGGTGCGGCCATTCGCCGGTGTGGTAGATCGGCCCGCGGAAATCCGCCATGCCCGGGAATGCCGGACGGTTGGGCGCCGACAGGCAGCCCACCGCCATGATGCAGAATTTCGCCGAGACCTTGTCGCCGCGATCGGTCTCGATGCGCCAGCACTTTTCATTCTCGTCGAAGGTCGCCGCCGTGACACGGGTGTCGAACACGATGTCGCGGCGCAGCTCGAACCGATCGGCAACATGGTTGGCGTAAGCAAGGATTTCAGGCTGCGGCGCGTACTTCTCCGACCAGTTCCACTCCTGGTCCAGCTCCTCCGAGAATGAGAAGGAGTACTGCATGCTCTCGACGTCGCAGCGCGCGCCCGGATACCGGTTCCAGTACCAGGTGCCGCCGACGCCGCTGCCGGCCTCGAACACCCGCGCCGAAAAGCCGAGCCCGCGCAGCCGATGCAGCATGTACATCCCGGCAAAGCCCGCGCCGACGATGACGGCGTCGAAAACCGTCTCCGTTTCGAGGGGCCGCTCCGGTCGGGTTTGGGCTGTGCTGGCAGTCATGGTGCGCGTCGTCTCCCGGCCGGCCGCTTGTTGCGACCTTGCGAAGCGCTACCCCAGCATTCTCCACGACCTTTTTCAATTCGTCGTTTTCGGTGGCCTCCCATGCGGCGGTAGACACGGCTGCCGCGTTGCCGGGGCCGCTAACGGAACCTATGCTGCCGCAAAACTTCTTTCCGGGAGGCACCATGATCACACCGCTCGATCCCGTCATTGCCGAGATCATTCCAAAACTGCCGCTGCGTGATCCCGAGACCATGACGCCGCAAAGCGCCCGCGATGCGCTACGCGCGCTCGCTGCTGCGCGCGCCGCGGTTCCGCCGCCGTCGGTTGCGAGCGCCATCGATACGGAAGTGAAGGGTCCGGCCGGGCCGCTTGCCGCGCGGGTCTATCGTATGTCGGATGCGAAAGCCCCGACCGTGGTGTTTTTCCACGGCGGTGGCTGGGTCGCCGGCGATCTCGAAACCCATGACCGGCAGGCCCGGCTGCTCGCGATCGAGACCGGCGCCGTGGTGGTCTCGGTGGATTACCGACGACCGCCGGAAACGCGCTTTCCCGGCGCGTTCGAGGACGCCTTCGCCGCCGTGCGCGACGTGGTCGCGCGCATCGCCGAGTTCGGCGCAGACAGCGCCCGCGTCGGCGTGGCCGGCGACAGCGCCGGCGGCAATCTGGCGGCGACGGTCGCGATCGCCTGCCGCGATGCCGGGATCGGGCTTGCCGCGCAACTGCTGGTCTATCCCGTCACCGACGTCGCCGGAGGCTTCGCGGATACAACGGAGAACGCGCGCTTTGCCTCCCGCGCGGAAAACGCCGAAGGCTATTTCCTGTCGCGTGCGGTAATGGAATGGTTTTGCGGCCATTATCTCGAAGACGCCGGGCATGGCGCGGATTGGCGGGTTTCGCCGCTGCGCGCCAAAAGCCTTGCGGGGGTAGCACCCGCGACCGTGTGCACGGCGTGGTTCGACCCCCTGCGCGACGAGGGCAAGGCCTATGCCGATGCGCTGGCCGCCGCCGGCGTCACCACGAAATATCATCATGGCCCAGGCCTGATCCACGGCTATTTCGGTCTCGGCGATGCCTCGGAAACAGCGCGAAGCGAGGCGCAACGCGCCCGCGCCGATTTCAGGGCCATGCTGGAACGGGGTGCGTAGGCCAAAAACTTTGCGTCAGCGCCACATGCCGCGCATTCGAGCGCCGACGTCGATGCGCGGACCGCCAGTGGCGGAACGCGCCGCGGCTCCGGTCGCCGCCTTTGGCCAGACCGTCTTTTCGAACAGAGGCAGCAGCCGGTCCGGAATGAAGCGCGTCCGCGACGCATAAACGTGGCGGTCGCCCTGCGCGCTCTGGCCGTGGGTGAAGAAGCGCTGCGGCACCATCAGATGCAGATCGTCTTTGGCCCGGGTCATCGCGACATAGAGCAGCCGTCGCTCCTCCTCCAGCTCCGCGCTCGTTCCGGCGCCGAGGTCGGACGGCATGCAGCCGTCGACCACGTTGAGCACGTAGACCGATTTCCATTCCTGGCCCTTGGCGGAATGGATGGTCGAGAGGATCAGATAGTCCTCATCGAGCAGCGGCACGCCGGCCTGGTCGCTGGTCGCGTCGGGCGGATCGAGCGTCAGCTCGGTGAGGAAGCGTTCGCGCGACGGATAGAAGCTGGCGATCTGCTCGAGCTGAATCAGGTCGGCGCGGCGGGTCTCGGCATCCTCGTGGATGCGGTCGAGATGCGGCTCATACCACAGCCGCGCGCGCTCGATGTCGGCCGGCCACCCGGAGCGGCTGATGTCGACGATGGCGCCGATGAAGTTGGTCCAGTCGTCGCCGGCGCGGGGAGGGGCGGGCGCCAGCCCGAGCGCCGCGATCGGATCGGCGCTCGCGGCCATGATATCGAGAACCTTCTGCGCCGAGGCGGGTCCGACGCCCGGGATCAAATGCATCAACCGGAAGCCGGCGACGCGGTCGCGCGGGTTTTCGACGAACCGCAACAGCGCCAGCATGTCCTTGATGTGCGCGGCATCGAGGAATTTCAGGCCGCCGAACTTGACGAAGGGGATGTTGCGCCGGGTCAGTTCGATTTCCAGCGGCCCGCTATGGCTCGAGGTTCGAAACAGCACGGCCTGCTGTTTCAGGAGCGTGCCGGATTCGCGGTTCTCCAGCACACGTTCGACGATGCAGCGAGCCTGGTCGGCTTCGTCGCGGGTGCTGACCAGCTGGGGCTTGATATCAGAGGTCCGGTCGGTCCACAGGTTCTTGGTGAAGCGTTCGCGGGCCAGGCCAATAACGCCATTGGCGGCGGCGAGGATGGTCTGGGTCGAGCGATAATTGCGGTCGAGCGTGATGATGTCGGCCGGCGGGCTGAACTGGCCGGGGAAGTCGAGAATGTTGCGCACGGTGGCGGCGCGAAACGAATAGATCGACTGGGCGTCGTCACCGACCACCGTCAGCCCGTGGCCACCGGGCTTCAGCGCCAGCAGGATCGAGGATTGCAGCCGGTTGGTGTCCTGGTACTCGTCGACCAGCACGTGGTCGAACCGGCCGCCGATATCGCCGGCAAGGCCGGCATCGTTCATCGTTTGCGCCCAGTAGAGCAGGAGATCGTCATAATCGAGCACGTTCTGCTTCTGCTTGGCTTCGACATAGGCCGCGAATAATTCCTTCAGCTCGGCCGCCCAGCCAGAACACCAGGGGAATGAGCCGCCCAACACCTGCTCGATCGGCGCCTCGGCATTGACGCATCGCGAGTAGATCGAAAGACAGGTGCCCTTGGTCGGAAACCGGCTCGCGGTTTTGGAGAATCCGAGTTCGTGCCGGATCAGGTTGATCAGGTCGGCGGAATCGTCGCGATCATGGATGGTGAAGGCGGGATCCAGCCCGATCTGATCCGAATAGTCGCGCAGCAGCCGCGCGCCGATGCCGTGAAAGGTGCCGGCCCATTGCAGCGCGTCGGTCATGACGCCGGCCTTGTCGCCCAGCACCTTTCGGGCGATGCGCTCGACGCGTTTGCTCATTTCGGCGGCGGCGCGCCGCGAAAACGTCATCAGCAGAATTCGCCTGGGATCGGCGCCGTTGACGATCAGATGGGCGACCCGGTGCGCCAGCGTGTTGGTCTTGCCGGATCCGGCGCCGGCAATGACCAGCAGGGGCGAAGCCGGCCCGCCGTCACGCCCGGGCACAACGCCGTGCTCGACGGCCCGGCGCTGCTCTGGATTGAGGCTTTCGAGGTAGCTCGCCGCGACTGGCACGTCCGAATCGTCCTTCTGATGATTCGACCGTCACTGATTCCCGCTTTGTTCGCAATGGCGCGGCAAGGATCCAGGTCCGGGGGAACCCCCGAGCGCGCGGGCGATCGTCGAGAAGGCTGCGCCTTCGCCATCGGCCTCGCCGAATCGTACATCCGCGTCTAGAGACACTGACCGATGTGATGCCGACGCCCTATTTCTGCCGCCGCCGATCTAGAGAACCACCCGCGGGTCTGGTCGCCCGATCAAGTCCAGGGGGCGCGATCCCGTAGTTTTGGCGATGGCGCTCCGGCGCTTCAGGAAAGCACGCTTCATGACCGATACCTCCATGACGCCTGAAACACCCAATGTCGCGGAGACAGCGCATTTCCTCCGGCGCTTTGCCGACATGATGTCGGTCGGGCACAATGCGAACTTTCTGCACCATGCGGCCGTTTGGCTCGAAACCCTGTCGGCCCGCCTGGCCGCGGCGCAGGATGAAGAACAGCTCTGGCGGTACAAGTACGAAACCATCGCTGAGCATACCGACGCGCTGGAAGCCGAATGCGAAGCGCTCAAGCATGACCTCGATGGGCACCTCAATGTCATATCCTCGACGCTTGGGGAACGCGAAGCGCTGAGGGCGACGCTGCAGGCGCGGGAAACCGAAGTATCCGAGCTTCAGAGTGAGCTGGAGCGTGAACGAAATCAGCTCGCCGCGGCATCGCAGTCGCATCAGCAGGCGCTGGCTGAGCTTCGCGCGGAATTTGAACGCGAGCGCGCGACGTTGGCCGCGGCCTTCGACGGCGAGCGTGCGGGGTTCGCGGCGGTGGTCGAGCGGCGCGGCGAGGAGCTGGACCAGCTTCGCCAGCAACTGGCGGAACAGTCGAAGGCGCATGAACTGGCGTTGTCCGAGCTGCGTCTCGGCTTTGCCGGCGAACGTCACGACTTGGCGGCCCGGCTCAAGGTGAGCGGCGATGAACTCGCGGCGCTTCGCCTGGTCTCCGAGCGAGAGCGCGACGCGCTGATAGCGAAGGTTTCAGCCCTCGAGGCCAAACGCGACGAAATTCGCTCGGCGTTCGACCGCATTGCCGATCTCAAGAACCAGACCAATGAGCCCCAGGACAACGCCGGACGTTCGACTCCCGCAATGCCCGGGTCGGAAGCAGAGGCGCAGTCACGCGTGATGCCGCCGGGCGAACGAATCCTTCCGGTCGGAGAAGCCGACGTGCTGGTGCCAAGGGCGACGCTGCGCCAGGTGCGCTCCCAGTTCGAATATTTTGCTCACGAATTCACCGGCGCCGGAGACGTCGCGTCGCAGGTGATGTGCGAACTCGGGGCCTTCACCATGGACCTGGCTCTCGGTGCCGACCGCAAGGCGGATCCGCTTCCGGTCGGCGAAGTCGCGCTCAGCATCCTCGCCTCGCCCGGCTCGGCGGCTCCGGCCGGCGCCGAGACCAACTGAGTAGCTAGCTGTGCGCCATCGGGGCGATGCTTCGCTCCCCTCCCTCCACGCGCCCTTGCGCGTGGCGGGGAGGGGTCGGGGGTGGGGGGTAGCGCGGCAAATTCGGTGTCAGAAGTACGGTGATCGCCGATGCTGCGGTCAGTATGCCTGACAGCGAATCCGCTGAAGTACCCCCCACCCCCGACCCCTCCCCACCGCTTCGCGGGGGGAGGGGAGAAGAAAAGCGCACTGAACTAATTCGCCGCCTTCACCAGCGCGATCAGTTCGTCGCCGTAATGTTCGAGCTTCTTGTCGCCGATGCCGGGGATGTTGCGAAGCCCGGCATGCGTGGTCGGGCGCGAGGTGGCGATGCCGTCGATGGTGGCGTCGTGCAGCACGACATAGGCCGGCACGCCGCGGATGCGCGCCACTTCGGAACGCCACGCCCGGAGTGCGCCGACCAGGTCCGGATTGGCGGCTCCGCCGGAGCCGGCGATTTGCGGCGCGATATCGCCGCGTCTTGATTTCGTCCTGACGGCGCGGACGCGGGCGCCGGCGACCTGCTCGCGCAGCATTACCTCGGTCTCGCCCTTCAACACGCCGCGCGCGGATTCCGTCAGTTTCAATGCGCCAAAGGCCTCGGTATCAGGCGCCAGATGGCCCATCGCGACCAGCTGGCGGATCACGCCACGCCACTGCTTTTCGTTGAGGTCGGCGCCGATCCCGAATACCGACAGTTTGTCGTGTCCGAACTGGGTGACGCGTTCGGTCAGGCGGCCGACCAGAATATCGATCAGGTGCATGGCGCCGAAACGCTGTCCGGTGCGATAGGCGCAGGACAACAGTTTTTGCGCGGCCACCTTGCCGTCGCGCACCAGCGGCGGCGACAGGCAGTTGTCGCAATTGCCGCATTTGGCCGCCGCCGGTGTCTCGCCGAAATAGCCCAGCAGGCGGCTGCGCCGGCAGTTCGCGGTTTCGGCCAGGCTGACCAGCGCGTCCAGTTTTCCGATCGACACCCGCTTGAACGCCTCGGCGCCGGTGGATTCGTCGATCATGCGGCGCTGCTGCACGATATCCGACAGGCCATAGGCCATCCAGGCGCTGGACGGCTTGCCGTCGCGCCCGGCGCGCCCGGTCTCCTGATAATAGGCCTCGATGCTTTTCGGCAGATCGAGATGCGCGACGAAGCGCACGTCGGGCTTGTCGATCCCCATGCCGAACGCCACCGTGGCGACGATCACGATGCCGTCCTCGTTGATGAAGCGGTCCTGATTGCGGGCCCGCGTGCCGGCGTCGAGGCCGGCGTGATAGGGCAGTGCCTCCACACCGGCCTTGTTCAGCGCGGTCGCGGTGTCCTCGACCTTGGCGCGCGACAGGCAATAGACGATGCCGGCGTCGCCGGCATGGCGCTCGGCGATGAAGGCTTTCAGCTGGGTCTGCGCGTTCTGCTTGTCGACGATCTCGTAGCGGATGTTGGGGCGGTCGAAGCTCGCGACAAAGCTCGGCGCGTTGTTCAGCCCGAGCCGGTCGACGATCTCCTTCCGGGTGAGGTCGTCGGCGGTGGCGGTCAGCGCGATGCGCGGCACATTTGGAAAGCGTTCGGCGATGACGGACAGACCGATATATTCCGGGCGAAAGTCATGCCCCCATTGCGACACGCAATGCGCCTCGTCGATCGCGAACAAGGCGATGTCGGCGCGGCTGAGCAGATTAAGGCATCGGGGCGTCACCAGCCGCTCCGGCGCGACATAGAGCAGGTCGAGATCGTCGGCCAGCAGCCGCGCCTCGACCGCGTCCGCCTCCTCATAGGACAGCGTCGAATTCAGCACCGCCGCCTTGACGCCGGCCTCGAGCAGGCCGGCGACCTGGTCGCGCATTAGCGCGATCAGCGGCGAGACCACGATGCCGCAGCCCTTTCGCAACAGGGAAGGCAATTGATAGCACAGCGACTTGCCGCCGCCGGTCGGCATCAGCACCAGGCAATTGCCGCCGCCCGTGACGTGCCGCACGATTTCTTCCTGCGCGCCGCGAAAGCCGGGCAGACCAAACACGTGGTTCAGCACCGAGAGCGCATCGCCCCTGAAGTCTGTGGGGCGATCGGGAGAGGCGGCCATGGCGGGAGGAGGCATGCGGTTACAATCGTCCGATTCGGGGTGCCCTACATACCCACTTCCCGATCATTTCAGGGCAAATATTAGCCGGCAGCTGACGAAAAGCCCGCCTTTTGCCTGTCTCGACCGGCCGCGCCGACCAAGCCTATCGCATCCGGCGTCGTGGATAAGGCGCTGCCGCACAGCTATTTGGGCTTCTTGCGTGACTGAATGGCCTTGAGATAGTTGACCACAGCTTCGGCATCGTCCCGGCTAAAGCGGAAGGTCGGCATGCCGGGATGAATGGTGGTCAGGCCGTCCTGCAATCGTTGTTCGAAGTCGGTGTCGTAAAGCTTGTCGCCAAACGTCCGAAACGGCGGAGCCTCGTTGAGAGGGCTTCGGCCCGTTTTGCCGACGGCGTGACAGCGCGCGCACTCTGTTTCGAGCAGCGCCTTGCCGTGTCGCTGCTCGCGATCGAGGGCATGACCAGCCTCGCTCCACGCGCCGATCATCAAGAGTGCGAGGCAAATCCTGTTCATGGCCGTTCCCTGTGTTGCCGGCAAGTTAGCACCAAGTGTCGCGCAACCGTAGCTCCGAATGCCCACGTGGTGATCATGGCGCCAAACCCATCGGGGCGAATGGTCGACAAGCCCCTCAAAATGCTCGATATTGCGGATGCCATACGGTTGTGAGCGCTTCGCCGGCGTGCCGATTGGCGCGACCAGCGAGGCGAAGGGAAATCATGACGAAGGCGATTCTGGGCATTATCGGCGGCTCCGGCATCTATGATCTGCCGGGACTGGAGAACGCACGCGAGGAGGCGATCCAGAGCCCGTGGGGCGAGCCGTCCGCGCCGGTGCGCCGCGGCAGCATCGCCGGGCTTCCGATCGTGTTCCTGCCGCGCCACGACAAGGGCCACCGGCTGTCGCCCTCCGACATCAACTACCGCGCCAATATCGACGTGCTGAAGCGGGCCGGTGTCACCGACCTGATCTCGCTGTCGGCCTGCGGCTCCTTCAAGGAGGATCTGCCGCCCGGCACCTTCGTGCTGGTCGACCAGTTCGTCGACCGTACCCACAAGCGCGAGAGTTCGTTTTTCGGCAGAGGTTGCGTCGCCCATGTCTCGATGGCGCATCCGGTGTCGCCACGGCTGCGCATCCATCTGGCCGCCGCCGCCGAGGCCGAGGGCATCGCGTTCGCGCGCGGCGGCACCTATGTCTGCATGGAGGGGCCGCAATTCTCCAGCTACGCCGAAAGCATGACCTACAAGAATCTGGGCTATGCCGTGATCGGCATGACCAACATGCCGGAGGCCAAGCTCGCCCGCGAGGCCGAGATCTGCTACGCGACGGTCGCCATGGTGACCGATTTCGATTGCTGGCATCCCGATCATGATGCGGTATCGGTCCAGGACATCATCCGGGTGTTGAGCACCAACGCCGACAAGGCGAAGGCGCTGGTGGCGCGGCTCGCCGGCGAGTTTCCGAGGGAGCACGAGCCGTGCCCTGTCGGTTCCGACCGGGCACTCGACACGGCCTTGATCACCGCGCCGGAAGCGCGCGATCCGGAGCTCCTGAAAAAGCTCGATGCGGTGGCGGGACGGATTTTGCGGGTATGAGGTTCATCCTGACGATGGGCGCGCCATGAAGGTCGGAGACAGGCACGTCAGGAGCATCTGGCTCGAGAGCGACGGCTGGTCGGTCAGCGCGATCGACCAGCGGCGGCTGCCGCATGATTTCGTCGTGGTCCGGCTGACGGACTGCGATGCCGCCGCCGATGCCATCCGCTCGATGCTGGTGCGCGGCGCGCCATTGATCGGCGCGACTGCCGCCTATGGCATGGCGCTGGCGATGCGGGCAGATGCGTCCGACGCCGCGCTCGATCGGGCCCACAAAACGCTGATGGCGACGCGGCCGACCGCGATCAACCTGAAATGGGCGCTCGACGCCATGCGCTCGATGCTGTGGCCGTTGCCGGCATCGGAACGAACGGTGGCGGCCTATTCCTTCGCCGGTGAAATTGCCGAGGAAGACATTGTCATCAACAAGGGTATCGGCCGGCACGGCCTTGGCCTGATCGAGGCGATCGCCGCGCGCAAGAAGCCGGGCGAGCGGGTCAACCTGCTGACCCATTGCAATGCCGGCTGGCTGGCGACGGTTGATTGGGGCACTGCCACCGCGCCGATCTATCTGGCGCACGACCGCGGTGTTGCCGTCCATGTCTGGGTCGATGAGACCCGCCCGCGCAATCAGGGCGCCTCGCTGACATCATGGGAACTCGGCCATCACGGCGTGCCGCACACGGTCATTCCCGACAACACCGGCGGTCACCTGATGCAGCACGGCATGGTCGATCTCGTGATCACGGGCACCGACCGGGTCACCGCGAATGGAGACGTCTGCAACAAGATCGGCACTTACCTCAAGGCGCTCGCCGCCCACGACAATGGCGTGCCGTTCTATGTGGCGCTGCCTTCGCCGACCATCGATTTCACTGTCTATGATGGAGTGAGGGAAATTCCGATCGAACAGCGCGGGCCCGAGGAAGTGACGCACATGACCGGGCGGACCGCCGACGGCAGGATCGAGACCGTACGCATCGTGCCCGAGGGATCGCCGGTGGCGAATTATGCCTTCGATGTGACGCCGGCGCGGCTGGTGACGGGGTTGATCACCGAGCGCGGCGTACTCAAGCCCGATCGAGCTGCGCTAGCGACGGCATTTCCCGAACGGATAGCGGCCGCAGCCGAATAGCGAAGGAAAGAAGTGCATGCAGAGTGCCTGGATCGATCGCGATGCCGATGCGGCGATTGCCCGCTATGCCAAGCTCGGCCGCGACGTGGCGCTCAGGGTCTATACCACGCGTCTGCTGGGGCAGGATCCGCGGCGGGTGCTGCCCGGCGGCGGCAATACCTCGGGGAAATCGCAGCTTGGCGATCTCAACGGCGAGACCGTCGACGTGCGGTGCGTCAAGGGCTCCGGCTGGGACATGGGCTCGATCGAGCCGCAAGGCCTGCCGGCGGTGCGGCTCGCGCCGCTGGTCAAACTCCGCGCCCGCGAAAAATTGTCCGACGAGGAGATGGTGCAGCTGCAGCGCGCCAATCTGATCGACCCGATGGCGCCGAATCCTTCCGTCGAGGCGCTGCTGCACGCCTTCATTCCGCACAAATTCGTCGACCACACCCATTCGACGGCGGTGCTCGCCCTCACCGACCAGCCCGATGGCGAAGCCCTGTGCCGCGAGGTTTACGGCAAGCGGGTGGGCTACGTCCCCTACATCATGCCCGGCTTTGGCCTCGCCAAAGCGGCGGCGCAGGTGTTCGACGCGGATCCCTCGGTCGAAGGCCTGGTCCTGGTCAAGCACGGCATCTTCAGTTTTGGCGCTGACGCGCGGGAGGCCTATGAGCGCATGATCGCGCTGGTGAGTTTGGCGGAAGAGCGGCTGGCGAAAAATCGCAAGCAAGCTTTCGTCAGTGCAAGACTGCCGGCGCACCCGGCGCGGCTCGCCGACGTGGCGCCGATCGTGCGCGGCGCCTGCAGCCTGCCCGACAGCAGGAGCGACGGCGCCTGGAAGCGCTTTGTGCTGGATTTTCGCGGTGGCGACGCGGTGATGAATTTTGTCAACGGCACGGACGTGGCGCGCTATGGCCAGGCCGGCGTGGTGACGCCGGATCACAACATTCGCATCAAGAACAAGCCGCTGGTGGTCGCCGCGCCCGAAGACGGCGATCTCGCCGGCTTCAGAAACGCGGTCCGCGATGCCGTTGCGGCCTACGGCGAAGCCTACAAGGACTATTTTGCCCGCAACAACGCCCGTGTCGGCGGGATCAAGACCATGCTCGATACCTCGCCCCGCGTGGTGCTGGTGCCGGGTGTCGGCCTGTTCGGGCTCGGCCGCAGCAAGAAGGACGCTCGCGTCGCCGCCGACCTCGCCGAAGCCGCGATTGCCACCATCACCGACGCGGAAGCGGTCGGCCGCTTCGAGCCGCTGCCGGAAGCCGATCTGTTCGATGTCGAATACTGGTCGCTGGAGCAGGCGAAGCTCGGCGGCGCGAAAGAGTTGCCGCTGGCGGGGCAGGTTGTCGCCATCACCGGCGCCGCGGGTTCCATCGGATTCGCAACGGCAAAGGCGTTCGCGGCGTCCGGCGCCGAAGTCGCACTGCTCGATGTCGATGAGGCCGCTGTGAAGACACGAGCCAAGGAAATCGGCGGCGCCGCGATCGGGCTCAAATGCGACGTCACCGACGCCGCGTCGGTGCGGGAGGCCTTCGCACAGGTCGCCGCCGTGTTCGGCGGGGTCGACATATCCATATCGAATGCCGGCGCCGCCTGGCAGGGGCGGATCGGCGAGGTCGACGAGGCCGTGCTGCGCGAGAGTTTTGAACTGAACTTCTACGGCCATCAGCGCGTCGCGCAGGCCGCGGTGAAAATCATGCGGATGCAGGGCACCGGCGGCTGCCTGCTGTTCAATGTGTCCAAGCAGGCCGTCAATCCCGGGCCCGATTTCGGCCCCTACGGGTTGCCGAAGGCGGCGACCTTGTTTCTGGTGCGGCAATACGCGCTCGATTACGGCAATGAGGGTATTCGCGCCAATGCCGTCAATGCCGACCGGATCCGCTCGGGGTTGTTGACCGAAGAGATGATCGCGTCGCGCTCGAAGCTTCGGGGGGTGAGCGAGCAGGCCTATATGCGCGGCAACCTGCTCGGCCGCGAAGTGGCGGCCGAAGACGTGGCACAGGCCTTCCTGGCCCAGGCGCTGGCGCTGAAAACCACCGCCGACGTCACCACCGTCGACGGCGGCAACATCGCCGCTGCGCTGCGATGACGGCCAGTCCGGATTCAACACCGGCCGCGCCGCCTGCACCGATCCCCGGCGTCGCGACGGCGCGCAGCGACATCATCGCCGGGCTGGTTTCGTCGACGGTCGCCATTCCCTTGGCGATGGCGTTCGGCATGTTCGCCTTCGTCACGCTGGGCGATGAATATTTCGCCTATGGCGCGATGGCGGGCCTGATCTCGGCGGTGATCGCAGGCTTCGTCAGCGTGCTGCTCGGCGACCGTTCGACGCGCATCTATGCGCCGCGCATCACCACGACATTCTTTCTCGGCCTGCTGCTGTTTTCGCTGTTGCAACGCGATCCCCTAGCGAGCGCGGCACCCAGCGTCTCCGCCACACTGCTGGTGTTCTTTGCCATCATCCTGCTCGGCGGCCTGTTGCAGGCGCTGTTCGGAATCTTGCGGCTGGGCTCGTTGATAAAATTCGCACCGCATCCCGTGATGGCGGGCTTCCAGAACATGGCCGCGGTGCTGTTGTTTCTGGTGCAACTCGGCAACGTGCTGGGCTTCGATCACAACATTTCCTTTACCCGCGTGTTCGCGGCGATCGGCGAGGCGCAGCCGCTCAGTCTGGTGGTCGCCGCGTTGACTTTCGCGGCGATGTGGAATGCGCGCCGGATCTCGACCAGGGTGCCGCCGGTGCTGGTCGGCCTCGGCTGCGGCACGGTCGCCTATTATGCCATCGTGCTTTTCGGCCTCGGTGACATGCTGGGCCCGGTGATCGGCCCGCTGACCGCGAGTGCCGCGATGCGCACCGTGCTGGTGGACTTTTCGGGGTTGCCGATGGTTGCTCCATTGGCGCAGTCGGCGTCGGTGATCCTGTCAGGTGCGCTGGCGCTGGCGGTGATCGCGTCGATCGACGCGCTGTTGTGCGCCAAGCTAACCAGCCAGCCCGGCGAGATCAGGGCCGGCGACGATCGCCTGCTGGTGCGGCTCGGTATCGCCAATGCGATTTCAGCCGGTTTCGGCGGCATCACCAACGGCATCAATATCGGCCCCAGTCTCGCCAACCGCGCCTTCGGCGGCCGCAGCTGGCTTTCGGTGGTCGTCAATGCCGTGGCGGTGCTGGCGGCGGCGACGCTGCTGTTTCCGGTGCTCGGCTATATCCCGCGCGCGGTGCTTTCGGCGGTCATCATGGTGGTCGCGATCCAGCACATCGATCCCTGGACCAAACAATTGGCCGCGCGCCTGATCAAGCCAGGCACGCCGCAGCGCGGCGCCATCGCGCTCGATCTCGGCGTTTCCCTGTTCGTCTCGCTGCTGTCGATCGCGATCAATGTCGTGCTCGCGGTGTTCATCGGAATCGTGCTGGCGGTATTGCTGTTCGTGGTGCGTATGAGCCGCTCCAATATCAGGCGATTCTATCGCTGCGACACCGTGCGCTCGCGGCGTTACCGCGATCCGGCCGAGTTGGAAGTGCTCCATGTCCAGGGGACTTCGGTGCTGGTCATCGAGCTGCAGGGTGCCTTGTTCTTCGGCACGGCCGAGCGGCTCGCCCAGATCGTTGACAGCGAGACCGCGCTGGGTACAAGAGCCCTGTTGCTCGAACTTCGCCGCGTGACCGAAATCGATTCCACCGGCGCCCGCATCCTCGGCGATATCGACGCGGCACTTGCCGCGCGCGGCGTCAAGCTGGCGCTTGTTCTGTCCGGCCGCACCGAGACCGCCGCGCGGCTCGCCGATATCTTTCACGGCGACCGGTTTTTCCCCGACATCGATCGTGCCATCGAATGGGCGGAGGACGAACTGCTGCGGAATGCCGCAACCGGGCAATCTCTCGAATTATCGCTCGACCGCCTCCCGCTGCTGAGCGATTTCACCCCCGACCAGATCGAGCGACTGCGCGGCTGGCTGGAGCCGGTGGCGTGGCCGGCAGGCCATGTCATTTTCCGGCGCGGCGATCCCGGCTCGTCGCTCTACCTCGTCACCAAGGGCCGTGCCAGCGTGCATCTTCGGCACGATGACGGCGATATCAGGCTCGTGACCTTCGCCGCCGGCGCGGTGCTCGGCGAGTTGGCGCTGCTTGACCGCGGGCCGCGCTCGGCCACCATCACGGTCGACGAAGACCTCACCGGCTTCGGCCTGAGCGAGGCGTCGTTCAGCGTGCTGTGCCGGGAGCAGCCTGATATCGCGATCAAGCTGTTGTCGGCCCTGGGGCGTGAACTGAGCGTGCGGATTCGCCACGCCAACATGACGATCCTGCAGCTGGAGACCTGAGCGGCGTGCCTATCGCAACGCCAACCCGGTCGCGGCTTCCAGTTCCGCGATGGCCTGCGGCGCATTGAGGACCTTGATCGTGGTCATGCCCATCTCGCGCGCCGGCTTGAGGTTGACGCCGAGATCGTCGAGATAGACGCATCGCCCGGGATCGACGCCGAGTGTTTCCACCATCATCCGGTAGATGCGGGGATCGGGCTTGCGCAGGCCGATCTTCGCGGACTCGATGATGTGATCGAACAGCGCCATCACCTCCGCGACGTAGAGCGAGCGGCCGCTGTGGCTGCCGATCGCGTTGGCGGGCAGATTGTTGGTGATGCAGCCGGTCTTGAACCGGGCTTTCACCCGTGTCAGCGCCTCGACCATTTCGGGGCGCAGATCGCCCGACAGCAGCGGCAACACCTCGCGGCCGCGAACCTCCGCGCCCAGCGCCAGCGATTCCGCGGCGAACAACTGGTCGAAGGCTTCGATGTCCACCTCGGCGCGCTCGAATTTCGCCCAGGCGTTTTCGAGATGATTGGCGGCGTTGGTGCGCCGGATGATATCGGTGGGCAACCCGCGCTCGGTCTCGAACCGCGCAAACGCCTCGAACGGCGAGGTGGTGAGCACGCCGCCAAAATCCCAGATTACCGCCTCGATCATCATTCCCCGCCTGTGCAACGCGACATTTGGAGAACGGCTAACACGGCTTCTCGGTGAGGGCCAGCCTGCTGGCGGCGTGGCCACGCCGCGTCATTTGGAGCCGCGCGCGCCTTCCTGTAAGTTGCGGCTGCTGCCTGCTCGCGAGGAACCCCATGAAAGCCTTCGACACCGCCATCTCGGAGACCCCCGAAGCCGTCGCCGGACCGTGGCGCCGGCCGCATCAGATGCTGCATGCGCAGGTCTATGATTCCCATGCCTCGATTCACGACGATGCGACGGCGCAGAAACTGGGATTCCAGGGCGGCACCATCGAGGGGCCGACGCATTTCAGTCAGTTCGTGCCGCTGTGCGTGAGCGTATGGGGCCATGCATGGTTCGAGACCGGATGCATCTCCGCGCACTACCGCAATCCCTCCTTCGAGGGCGAAGAGGTGCAGGCCATCATGGCAAAGCCCGCCGCGGGAGCGAGGCAATGCGCGATCCAGATGGTGAAGCGTGACGGCACCGAGGTGCTGCGTGGCACGGCTTCGGTCGGTTCCGACAAGACTCCAACCGCACTTGATCAGCGCCTGACCGAGCTGAAACCGCTGGCCGACCCGGTGATCCTGCGCGACATCAAGGTCGGCATGAAGACCGCTCGCCAGACCGTCCGGATGGATCTCGACCAGAACATGGGCGAGCTCTATCCATTCTCGCTCGCCGACAAGCTCAGGGTGATCACCGAGCCGAGCCCGTTTTATACCGGTGCCGGCAACCCCTGGGGCCGTCAGATCATTCCGATCGAGATGCTCAGCGTTCTCTTTCAATACAGGGCCAGGGAGGATCGCCTGCCGGTCAGGGGCCCGGCCGTCGGCCTGTTTGCCGATCAGGAGATCCGGCTGCTGCGGGGCCCACTGTTCGCCGGTGAGGACTATCAGACCGAGCGGGAAGTCGTCGCCCTGAGCGGCAGCCGCCGGACCGAGAGCCTTTGGGTGCGGACATCAGTGTTTGCGTCGGACGATTTGCCGGTCGCCACCATGCTGCTCAACCTCGCCAGCATCAAGGATTCCTACGCATCGTACACCCAGGAACATGCCGGGCTCTACGCGTGACGTGTGCGGCGATGAAGCTTCTTTCTCGAATGGTCGCGAGCCTGGCGCTGCTTGCCACGCCCGCCCAAGCGATCGTTGGCGGCGGCGCACCGTCGGCCGATGGTGTCGGCCGCTCCGTCGTCACCATCGTCGGCTCGCGCGGTAACTTCTGTACCGGCGCCTTGATTGCGCCGAAGCTGGTTCTGACGGCGGCGCATTGCGTGCAGCCCGGGGCCACCTACAAGATCGTTGAATATGGCGCGGACCGGCAACCGCAATTGCAGGACGTGAGCAGCGTCGCGATCCACCCCGGTTTCAGCATGCAGGCGATGGCGGCGCACCGCGCCACCGCCGACGTCGCGCTGCTGCGGCTCGACGCCCCGCTCAAGGGCAAGATTGCATCGGTCGTCGGCGCGCCGCAGATTCCAATTCTGGCCGGCAGCCGCTTCACCATCGCCGGCATCGGCGTCACCGTCCGCGGCGACGGCAAGAGCGGCGGCACCAATCGTGTCGCGGGTCTCATCGCGACCGGCAAGCCCGGCACGCTGCAAATTCGCCTCGTCGATCCCGTAGGCCAGGGGACGCGCGATGGGCTCGGCGCCTGCACCGGCGATTCCGGCGGTCCGGTGTTCGAAGACAAGCCAGGTGGTCCTGCTATCGTCGGCGTCGTCAGCTGGTCGACCGGGCCGAACGGCACCGCCGGCTGCGGCGGCATGACCGGCGTCACGCCACTGACGCTGTACCGCGACTGGATCCTGCAGACCGCGCGGCAATGGGGTTCAGCGTTGTGAGTTTGATGTAGCTCAATGAGGTCACCGCCTTGTTTGTTCGATGATTGGCGGCTAGAAAATTTCAGGCAACGGCTCATCGGTTCAAACAAAGATTAAAACGCATGAACATCACCGCGCCCCTCCGCTCGATGGCTGCCGCGCAGGCGGTCGAGCATTTCGACGTCCTGATCGTCGGTGCCGGCATCTCCGGTGTCGGCAGCGCCTATCACCTGACCAAACAACTGCCCGACACCACCTTCGTCGTGCTGGAAGAGCAGGAGACCTTTGGCGGAACCTGGTGGACCCATAAATATCCCGGCATCCGCTCCGACAGCGACCTGCACACCTTCGGTTACAGCTTCAAGCCGTGGGTCGGCCCGCCGATCGCGACGGCTGATGAAATCCGCGCCTATATGGGCGAGGTGATCGACGAGAACGATCTCGCAAGACACATCCGCTACCGCCATCGGATCAATTCGGCTAAATGGTCGAGCGAGACCAATCTGTGGACCGTCGAATCCGTCGACAAGGACAGCGGCGAAATCCGCACCTTCACCGCGAACTTCCTCTGGATGTGTCAGGGTTATTATCGCCATTCCGAGGGCTACACCCCGGAATGGCAGGGGATGGCGGACTTCACGGGCCGCATCGTCCACCCACAACGCTGGCCCGAGGATCTCGACCTCACCGGCAAGAAGGTCGTCGTGATCGGCTCGGGTGCCACCGCGGCGACGCTGATCCCGAACATCGCGAACCAATGCGAGCATGTCACCATGCTGCAGCGGTCGCCGACCTATTTCCGCACCGGCCGCAACGCCATCGAGCTCGCCGAGGAACTGCGGCGGCTGCAGGTCAAGGAGGAGTGGATCCACGAAATCGTGCGGCGCAAGATCCTGTTCGAGCAGGATCTGTTTACCCGCCGCTCGTTCACCGAGCCGGAGAAGGTCAAGCAGGAATTGCTCGGCGGCATTCGCGCCGCACTCGGTCCCGGCAATGAGGAGATCGTCGAGAAGCATTTCACTCCGAGCTACCGGCCGTGGCGGCAGCGTATTGCCTTCGTGCCCGACGCCGACCTGTTCGAGGCGGTCAAGAGCGGCAAGGCCTCCGTCGTCACCGACGAGATCGACCGCTTCACGAAAGACGGCATTCTCCTGAAGTCCGGCGAGACGCTGAAGGCCGACATCATCATCACCGCGACCGGGTTCAACCTCAATGTGCTCGGCGATATCGCCTTCGAAATCGACGGCAAGCCGCTCGATTTCGCCGATACCGTCACCTATCGCGGCGTGATGTTCACCGGCGTTCCGAACATGGCCTGGGTGTTCGGCTATTTCCGCGCCAGCTGGACGCTGCGCACCGATCTGGTCGCCGACTTCGTCTGCCGCCTGCTCGGCCACATGAAGGCGAGGGGCGCCCGGAAGGTGGTGCCCGCGCTGCGGCCGCAGGAAGGCAACATGCCGCTGCAGGCCTGGATCGATCCGGAGAATTTCAATCCCGGTTACATGATGCGCAATATGCATCTGTTGCCCAAGCGCGGCGACAAGCCGGAATGGCAGCACAGCCAGGACTACTGGGCCGAGAAGGACCAGTTCCCGGCAATCGACCTCGACGATCCCGCGTTCGTGTACGAGTGAAGGCGCTCCGTCTATGCCGCTATCCTCTTACCCTCCCCTGGAGGGGGAGGGTCGACGCGAATGAAATGAGCGGCGGGGTGGGGTGACGGTCTATCGCGTCGAGCGGTGTACGCGTCGAGAGACCGTCACCCCACCCCGTCTCGCATTTCGCTGCGCTCATGCGAGCCGGCCCTCCCCCTCCAGGGGAGGGTAAGGGACGCTCCCATCCGTTACCTTCTCCGCGCCAAAATCCTTTCGCAAGGTCGGCTTGTGGATCTTGCCGGTGGCATTGCGCGGCAGCGCGTCGACGAATTTGATCAGGCGCGGGCGCTTGAAGCGTGCGAGATTGGCCTCGCAATGCGCGTGGATCTCCGCCTCGGTGACGGCTTGGCCCGGCTTGATCGCGATGATCGCCATGCCGGTCTCGCCCCACTGCTCGCTGGGAATGCCGATCACGGCGGCTTCCGCGATCGCGGTGAGCTGGTGCAGCACGTTTTCGACCTCGGCCGGATAGACGTTCTCGCCGCCGGAAATGTACATGTCCTTCCAGCGGTCGACGATGTAGTAGAACCCTTCCTCGTCGATCCGCGCGGCGTCGCCGGTATGCAGCCAGCCGTCGGTGAATGACGATTTGTTGGCGTCCGGCCGGTTCCAGTAGCCCGGCGTGATGTTCGGCCCCTTGACCCACAATTCGCCGAGTTCGCCGACGCCGGCATCCGACCCGTCGGGCCGCACGATCCGCACCTCGGTATGCAGCACCGGCTTGCCGGACGAGCCGGCCTTGCGCACGGCATCCTCCTTGTCGAGCGTCAGTACCGCGGGGCTGGTCTCGGTCATGCCATAACCCTGCTGCAGCGCGACGCCGCGTGCCTCCCATACCTTCAGCAGCGGTACCGGCATCGGCGCGCCGCCGACGCCGCCGATTGCGAGGCGGCTGAAGTCTGAGCCTGCGAAGGCCGGATGCTGCGCCATGAATTGGTAGATCGAGGGCACGCCGAAGAACTGGTTGATGCCGCGCGCGGGGTCGCTGATCAGCTGCAGCGCCGCGCCCGGATCGAACGCGCGCATGATCAGCACGGTACCACCGGCATGCAGCACCGGATTGGTGTAACAGTTGAGTCCGCCGGTATGGAACAGCGGCAGCACGGTGAGCAGCACCGTCGACGGCGAGATATAGGAGGGGCCGCCGAGATTGACGCAATTCCAGAACGTCATGCCGTGGGTGATGATGGCGCCCTTGGGCTGGCCCGTGGTGCCCGAGGTGTACATGATCGTGGAGATGTCATCGAGCGTGACGATTTCGGCCCGGTCGAGCGGCGGTGCGGCCGCGATCGCGGCCTCGTAGGAGGCGCCGGGTCCGAGCAGCAGGGTGGACGGCACGCCGCACAATTTGGCAACCGACAGCGCCACCTCGGCCAGCTCGGAATCGTGGATCATCAGCACGGGTGCTGCGTCGCCGACGATGTAGTGCAGCTCGGGCACCGTGAGCCGGGTGTTGAGCGGCAAGAACACCGCGCCGATCCGGCCGCAGGCGAACTGCACCTCCAGCGTATCGGTGGTGTTCAGCGCCAGCACTGCGACCCGGTCGCCGCGCTTGACCTCGAGCCGGTCACGCAGATGCGCGGCCAGCCGCGAAATCCGGCTGTCGAATTGCGCGTAAGTGAATGTGCGCCCGCTGCCGAGATCGATCACCGCCGGCTTGCCCGGCGTGCGGCGGCCGAAATGGGCGATCCAGTCGTAATGGCGAACCGGCAAGGCTTCCTCCAGGGGTATCGCGGTCTTGGGCCGCGTGATGAGTTGGCGAGCGTAGCGATATATTGTCTTGCGTCGAGTGGCTGGCTGGGGTGTAGCCACCACTCTCTCAACGTCGTCCCTGCCTAGTGCGCAATTGCGCACTAGGCAGGGACGACGGATGAGAGATTTTGCTTTCCACGCTAGCATCTGGGGCGCCGGACGGTGTACTTCCAGCCACTCGACGCAAGTTCGCCTGCCGGTTTCCGGCGCATCCTGCGCCGCAACAAGAATCACGGGAGCGAAGCGGATGCCGAGCCCATTCTACACCGCCGAACACGAAGCCTATCGCGACGTGGTGCGCCGCTTCGTCGAGAAGGAAATCGAGCCCTTCGCCCATGAATGGGACGAGGCGGGCGGGTTTCCGCGTGAACTCTATGAAAAAGCCGCCGCCATCGGGCTGCTCGGCCTCGGCTTTCCCGAAGAATATGGCGGCACGCAGGTCGACAATTTCATGTGGATCGTCGCGGTGCAGGAACTGGCGCGGGCCGGCGCCGGCGGGGTTTCCGCCAGCCTGAAGAGCAATTCGATCGGCGCGCCGCCGATCGCGCGCGCCGGCAGTCCGGAATTCAAGGCGCGGGTGCTGCCGGAAATTCTCTCAGGCAAGAAAATTTCGGCGCTGGCGATTACCGAGCCGAGCGGCGGCTCCGACGTCGCCAATCTGCGCACCACCGCGCGGCGCGACGGCGACCATTATGTCGTCAACGGCGAGAAGACTTTTATTACGTCGGGCATGCGCGCGGATTACATTACGACGGCGGTGCGCACTGGCGGTCCGGGTCCCGGCGGGGTGAGCCTGCTGGTGATCGAGGGCGATACGCCGGGGCTGTCGCGAACGAGTCTCAAGAAGATGGGCTGGTGGGCCTCGGATACCGCGACGCTGCATTTCGACGATTGCCGCGTTCCATCAGGCAATCTGCTCGGTGAGGAGGGCGCGGGCTTCAAGATCATCATGCATAATTTCAACAGCGAACGGCTGACCATGGCGGCCGGCTGCACCGCGGCGGCGCGGGTCTGCCTCGACGAGGCGACCGCCTACGCCAAGCAGCGGCACACGTTTGGAAAGCCGCTGGCGCAGCATCAGGTGATCCGGCACAAGCTGGTCGACATGGCTCAGAAAGTGGCGGCAACGCAGGCGATGCTGGAAATGCTGGCGTGGCGGCTCGACCATGGCGAAAGCCCGGTCGCCGAAATCTGCATGCTGAAGAACCAGGCGACGCAGACCATGGCGTTCTGCGCCTCCGAGGCGGTACAGATTTTCGGCGGCGCCGGCTTCATGCGCGGCATCAAGGTCGAGCGCATCTACCGCGAGGTCAAGGTTAACGCCATCGGCGGCGGCAGCGAGGAGATCATGAAGGATCTGGCCTCAAGGCAGATGGGATTGTGAATCTTCTCCCCTCCTCCCACGCGCCCTTGCGCGTGGCGGGGAGGGGTCGGGGGTGGGGGGTCTATCAGCGCATACGATTGCCAGTGAATTTGCGGACGCACCCCCCACCCCCCACCCCACCCCACCACTCGCTGCGCTCGCGGGGGGAGGGGGGAAGAAGACGAGCGCCCGGAATGGCGAGAATGGATTAGAAAAATGCTCTTCACCGCAGACCACGACGACGCCCGCAGCACCCTGCAAAAGTTCATTGCAACGGAAATCAATCCCTTCGTCGACGAATGGGAGAAGGCGGAACAATTCCCCTCGCACGAGATGTTCAAGAAGCTCGGCACTCTCGGCTTCCTCGGCCTCAACAAGCCCGTCGAATTCGGCGGCCAGGGGCTGGATTACAGCTACGCGCTGATGATGGCCGAGGAACTGGGCGCGATCCATTGCGGCGGGGTGCCGATGGCGATCGGGGTGCAGACCGATATGGCGACGCCGGCGCTGGCGCGGTTCGGCTCGGATGAGGTGCGCCGCGAGTTTCTGGCGCCGGCGATATCGGGCGACGCGGTGGCCTGCATCGGCGTGTCGGAGCCGGGCGCCGGTTCCGACGTCGCCTCGATCAAGACCAGCGCGCGTTCCGATGGCGACGACTACGTCATCAATGGCGGCAAGATGTGGATCACCAACGGCGTCAAGGCCGACTGGATCTGCCTGCTCGCCAACACCGGCGATGGTCCGGTGCACCGCAACAAGTCGCTGATCTGCGTTCCCATGAAGAGCAAGGGCGTCCAGGTCGCGCGAAAGCTCGACAAGATGGGGATGCGCTCGTCCGATACCGCGCAGATCTTCTTCGACGAGGTGCGGGTGCCGAAGTGCAACCGCATCGGCGAGGAAGGCATGGGCTTTACCTACCAGATGGTCCAGTTCCAGGAGGAGCGGCTATGGGGCGCCGCCGCCTGCCTCAAGGCGCATGAAACGATCATCAACGAGACGATCGAATACACCCGCAATCGCAAGGCGTTCGGCCAGAGCATCCTCGACAACCAGGTCGTGCACTTCAAGCTGGCGGAAATGCAGACCGAGGTCGAGTTGTTGCGCGCGCTGATCTACCGCGCCGGCGAGGCGCTGGTCGCGGGCGAGGACGTCACCCGGCTGGCGACCATGGCGAAACTGAAGGCCGGCCGGCTCGCCCGCGAGTTGACCGACGCCTGCCTGCAGTTCTGGGGTGGCATGGGCTTCATGAACGAGACCCATGTCAGCCGCGCCTATCGCGACAGCCGCCTCACCTCGATCGGCGGCGGCGCCGACGAGGTGATGCTGTCGGTGCTGTGCAAGATGATGGGCACGCTGCCCGGCGCGAAGAAGTAGTGACTTTCTTACCCTCCCCTGGAGGGGGAGGGTTGGCTCGCATCGCAAGATGCGAGACGGGGTGGGGTGACAGTCTATCAACTCGTGCACTGTTCGTAACGAAAGACTTTCACCCCACCCCGCCGCGCGTTTCACGCGCGTCGACCCTCCCCCTCCAGGGGAAGGTAAGTGATCTTCCCGAACCATGAATGGGGTCGTCGATGTTCTACGAACAGAGCCAGAAAGTCGGTGAACTGAAGCATCGCGTACAGTCGTTCATGGACCGTCACGTCTATCCGAACGAAGAGCGGTTCTATCGGGAGGCGGAAGAACTCGGGCCCTGGAAAGTCTATCCTGTTGTCGAGGAGCTGAAGCCGAAGGCGCGGGAAGCGGGCCTCTGGAACCTGTTCCTGCCCGAGAGCGAGCATGGCGCCGGTCTTACCAACCTCGAATATGCACCGCTGTGCGAGGTGATGGGACGGTCGCATCTTGCGCCCGAGCTGTTCAACTGCTCGGCGCCCGACACCGGCAACATGGAAGTGCTGGCGCGCTACGGCACGCGGGAGCATCAGGAAAAGTGGCTGAAGCCGCTGCTAGCTGGCGAAATCCGCTCCTGCTTCGCCATGACCGAACCGGCCGTGGCCTCCAGCGACGCCACCAATATCGAGAGCTCGATTGTTCGCGAAGGCGATGACTACGTCATCAATGGCCGCAAATGGTACACCACCAACGCCACCGACCCGCGCTGCAAGATCTGCATCTTCATGGGCAAGACCGATCCGGACAATCTGGACCGCCACCGCCAGCAGTCGATGATCCTGGTGCCGATGGACACGCCGGGCGTCAAGGTGCTGCGGCCGATCCCGGTGTTCGGGTTTTACGGCGTGCCCGACCGCGCCTCCGAAGTGGTGTTCGACAATGTCCGCGTGCCCGCCAGCAACATGCTGCTCGGCGAGGGCCGCGGCTTTGAAATCGCGCAGGGCCGGCTCGGCCCCGGCCGGATTCATCACTGCATGCGGCTGATCGGTTTGGCCGAACGCACGCTGGAAAAGATGTGCGTGCGCACGCGTAGCCGCGTCGCCTTCGGCAAGCCGGTATCGGAGCAGACCGTCACCCAGGAACGCATCGCGGAATCTCGCATCATGATCGAGCAGTCGCGGCTGTTGACGCTGCATGCCGCGCACATGATGGACACCGTCGGCAACCGCGAGGCCAAGGCCGAGATCGCCATGATCAAGGTCGCGGTGCCGAACATGGCCTGCCAGGTGATCGACTGGGCGATCCAGGCCCATGGCGGCGGCGGCACCAGCAACGATTTCGGACTGGCCGCGGCCTATGCGACGGCGCGGCTGCTACGGCTGGCAGATGGGCCGGACGAGGTTCATCGCAATCAGATCGCAAGGCTGGAGTTAAGAAAGCATTGTAATGTATGAGGCGGGGAAGGGCCGACGGAGGTCGCAACGATCACGACTGTCATCGCCCGCGAAGGCGGGCGATCCAGTATTCCAGAGGCGGTTGTAATCGAACCGAGCGGTCGCTGCGTACTGGGCGGATTCGCCCGGTCAAAGCCGGGCGATGACAGCTGTGGTGATGAGGCGATGGTGCCCCCGCTCACCCCGCCGTCCCATGCCGCCTCAGCAATCCCCGCCCCAACTGCGCCAGGTGCACCTGGTCCGGCCCATCGCCGAGCCGCATGAAACGCGCGTACATGTAGGCTTCAGCCAGGAAAGTATCCTGCGACACGCCGGCGGCGCCGTGGATCTGGATGGCGCGGTCGATGACGCGGGCGGCCATGCTCGGCACCACGACTTTTGCCGCGGCGATCATGTCGCGCGCCGCCTTGTTGCCCTCGCGATCCATTTTTTCGGCAGCCCGCAGCGTCAACAGCCGCGCCTGTTCGATCTCGCACCAGGAGTTTGCAATGTCCTCGCGCACCGATCCCTGCTCGCCGAGCGCCTTGCCGAAGGCGACGCGGGATTGCGCGCGGGCGCACATCAGCTCTAGCGCGCGCTGCGCACAGCCGATCAGCCGCATGCAGTGATGGATACGGCCGGGCCCGAGGCGGCCCTGTGCGATTTCAAAACCGCGTCCTTCGCCGAGCAGGATGTTTTCCAAGGGCACCCGGACGTTGTCATAGACGATCTCGGGATGGCCGACCGGTGCCTCGTCATAGCCGAACACGCGCATGTCGCGCACGATGCGAACGCCGGGCGTCTCCCGGGGCACCAGCACCATCGACTGCTGCAGATGCTTGTTGGGATTGTCAGGATCGGTCTTGCCCATCACGATCAGGATCCTGCAATCCTCGCTCATCGCGCCCGAGGTGAACCATTTGCGGCCGTTGATGACATAGTCGCCGCCGTCGCGGCGGATGCTGCACTGGATGTTGGTGGCGTCGCTGGAGGCCACTTCAGGCTCGGTCATCGAGAACGCCGAGCGGATTTCGCCCGCCAGCAGCGGTTCAAGCCAGCGCTTCTTCTGTTCCGCCGTGCCGTACAGCGTGAGCACTTCCATGTTGCCGGTATCGGGCGCCGAACAATTGAAGATTTCAGACGACCACGACACCCGGCCCATGATCTCGGCCAGCGGCGCGTAGTCGAGATTGCTGATCCCGGCGCCATGCTCGCCGGGCAGGAACAGATTCCACAGCCCCTCGGCGCGGGCACGGCGCTTCAGCTCTTCCAGGATGGGCGGGCGGTGATGGCGATGGCCGTTCTCGACCTGCTCCTGATAGAGGCCTTCGACCGGATAGACGTGCCGCGCCATGAACGCCGACAGCTTTTCCTGTAGCTCGATCGCTCTCGGACTATGTTCGAAATCCATTGGCCTGGCCTTTCTACTCAGGAGGTGCCGTTTCCTTCCCTCTCCCCTTGTGGGAGAGGGTGGATCGAATGCGCGCAGCGCATTCGAGACGGGTGAGGGGTCTGTCTCCGCGGATAGAGACCCCTCATCCGCCTTCGCTTCGCGAAGGCACCTTCTCCCACAAGGGGAGAAGGAAGCAAGTCGCACCGTCTTGTGTCGACTAGCTGATCAGCGCTTAAACGCAAGATACGCAATCGATTTTCTCCGAGACTGCATGCAACGCCTGCGCAAAGTTCGCAAGCCAAGGGTTCAACGTAACCTGGAGAAAAGCATGACATCGCTCAACCGCCGTTCCCTGCTGGCGGGCTCCGCCGCCGCCGGTGTTGCAGCACTTGCCGGCCCCGCCCGCGCCCAGGAGACCCCCGGCGTCACCGCCACCGAGATCAAGATCGGATGCACCACGTCGCTGAGCGGCCCGGTCTCGGCATTGGGCACCATCGCGCGCTGCTCGGATGCCTATTTCAAGATGATCAACGAGCAGGGCGGCATCGCCGGCCGCAAGATCAATTTTGTCTTTTATGACGACGCCTTCAATCCGGCCAAGACCGTCGAGCAAACCCGTAAGCTGATCGAAAGCGACAATGTGGCTTTCCTGTTCTCGATGCTGGGGACGTCGCCGAACTCGGCGGTGGTCAAATACATCAATGCGAACAAGGTGCCGCATCTGTTCCTGTCGGTGAATGGCGACAAATGGGGCGACTACCAGACCTATCCGTGGACCATGGGCTTTGCGCCGAGTTCGCGCACCGAAGCCCAGGTCTTCGCCAAATATGCGCTCAGCCAGAAGGCCGATGCCAAATTCGCGCTGCTGTATCAGAACGACGATCTCGGCAAGGATTTCGTCGCCGGACTGAAGGACGTACTGGGCGCGCAATACGAGGCCCGGGTCAAGGCGGTGTCCTATGAAGTCACCGATCCCACCGTCGATTCCCAGATCGTGACCCTGCGCGCCAGCGGCGCCGACGTGCTGATCTCCGGCGTCACCGCGCGGTTCGCCGCCCAGGCAATCCGAAAAGTCTTCGAGCTGGACTGGAAGCCGATGCATTTCGTCACCAGCGGCGCCTCGTCGGTGTCCTCGACGATCATGCCAGTCGGGCCGGAACGCGCGCTCGGCCTGATCACCTCGACCTACATCAAGGACCCCTCGGATCCGGCATGGGCCGACGACGCCGGGATGAAGGACTATTTCGCCTTCATGGCGAAATACTATGGCGACGGGAATCCGAAGGAGTTCCTCAATGCCTATGGCTATACGGTCACCTCGGTGCTGCGTAAATTGCTGGAGCAGTGCAACGGCAATTTCTCCCGCGACAGCATCATGGCCCAGGCCAACAATCTGAAAAATTTGGAGGTTCCGACGCTGCTGCCGGGCGTCCGCGTCAACACCAGCCCGACCAACCACCATCCGCTGCGGCAGATGCTGCTGCAGCGCTGGGACGGCAAGGGCTATGTCCGGTTCGGCAGCATCATCGAGGGGGCCAATCTCTGATCGTGGCGGCGGTCGCATTACTCGTATTTCTGCAAGACCCGCCATGCTATGCCGATCCGATCGGCAGGCTGCCGCAACCAGTATCCTCATCCTGAGGAGCCGCGCACCTTGCGCGGCGTCTCGAAGGATGGGAGCAGGGAATGCGCCAGATGGTTCGAGACGTGCGCCTGCAGCGCAAGCGCTGCCGGACGCACTCCTCACCATGAGGGAAAGTGAAGGGATGTAAGATGATCACGCTCTATCATTGCCACGCCGCGCGCTCGTTCCGGCCGGTGTGGATGCTGGAAGAGATGGGGCTGCCCTACGAGCTGAAAATGCTGCCGTTCCCGCCGCGGGTGTTCGCCAAGGAATATCTCGCGATCAATCCGCTCGGGACCATTCCGTTCATGATCGACGGCGAAACCAAAATGACGGAGTCCACGGGCATCTGTCACTATCTCGGCACGCGGCACGGGCCGACGCCGCTGATGGTCGCCGTCGACGAGCCGGCCTATGGCGCGTTCCTGAACTGGATGTATTTTAGTGATGCGACGCTGACCTTTCCGCAGACGCTGGTGCTCCGTTACGCCCAGCTCGAGCCCGAGGAACGCCGCAACCCGCAGGTGGCCGGCGACTACGCCAAGTGGTTTTTGGGCCGGCTGCGGGCGGTCGAGGCCGCCACGGCCAACGCGGAGACGCTGGTCGCCGGGCGCTTCACCGCCGCCGATATCGTGATCGGCTATGCGCTGCGGCTGGCGGAAAACATCGGTCTTTCCAGGGATTTTGGGCCCAACGTCGCAGCCTATTGGCAACGCCTGCAGGCCCGCGACGGCTACCAGCGGGCGGTCGCCGCCGAAACGCTGGCGGGCGACCAGCAGAAGGTCGCGCGGCGCTCCTGAGAAACAATGCGTTTCGTGTCCCGGACGCGGTGCAGCGCACTTGGCGCTGCTCCGCAGAGCCGGGACCCACTCTCAGCCTAAAGATGGACCCCGGATCAGCAGCGCACCGCAAGAGCGCTGCGCAGCATCCGGGGCACGCTGCCAGAGCCTTCCGCTCACCGCGCTCCCCCGAATACCGGCCAAATCCTGAGCATTTCCCGAACTTTATCGCGGTGACATCCGCCGCGATTTCTGTATTCTGCCGCCTGCTCCGCCAGAGAGCCCGCACCCACGCGGCAAGAAGCAGACCTGCTCCCGGGAGGGGACGGAAATGAATGACAGCGCGCGCCGGGAATCCGGCCATCTGATGCTGATTACGCCGGAGCGGGTGTTTTACGCCGGCCTGCTCGGCCGTCCGCGGCAACGCTGCCCGGGTGCGTTTCATGTCTATGTCTCGATCGAGGCGGGCCTTTGGCTGACCACCGCCACGGGTTACGAAAGCTACGGCGAGCTGGCCGTTGTGCTGCCCAATGTGCGTCATACCATTGCCAGCGACCATCGCTCGGCGATCTGCCTCGTCATCGAGCCGGAAAGCGTCCGCGAAGGCGCCTTCGAAACACTCGCCGCGCGGCTTTCGGGAGCCGATGCTCCGTTCTTTGCGCAACGCGTCCGCGCCGCCTATCGCGCGTTGCAGCAGCGGCAGCATGGCGACGACATCAGCAATGCCGAGTTCGACACCATGTGCTTCGGCGAAGCGCTGCCTCCGCGTTCGCTCGATCCGCGCGTCATCAAATCGATTGCCCAGATCGGCCGGTTCTGCGGCGATCCGGTGACGGCCGCCAGCTGTGCCGCGGAGGCCGGGCTTTCCTCGTCGCGCTTCCTGCATTTGTTCAAGCAGGAGACCGGCATCTCGTTCCGGGCCTTCCGGGCCTGGAAACGCGCGCGGCATCTGCTGCACTTCGCCAACCAGGACCTCAACCTCGCGCATCTGGCGCAGGACATCGGCTATCCCGACTCCACCCATTTCAGCCATTCGATCCGCCGGTTCTATGGATTGAAGCCGCGCGCGATTTTCTCAGGCTCCAGGGATCTCGCGATCTACCGCAGCGATCCCGGCATGCCCGCTGCCGGCCTGCGCCAGGGGCGGGCCTGAGGTCGGAACCGGCGATAGCGCGTTGACGCAAGAAGCCGGATGAAGCGGGCCGCATGATCCGCCGCGAACATTGCGCGCGTGCGTCGCGGGCTGAACCGATCGAAGGCTGATCCAAAGGCTAATTCATGAGCGACAAGGCTGTCATCACCTGCGCGCTGAACGGCGTGCTGACCGACCCGAAGCAGCATCACGTGCCGGTCACGCCGGAACAAATGGCGCGCGAAGCCAGGGCCGCGTTCGACGCCGGTGCCAGCGTGATGCATATCCATTTGCGCCAGCAGGCGCCGGGCAAGGGACATCTGCCGTCCTGGGAAGTCGCCGTGTCGCGCGAGATCCAGCAGGCGATCCGCGAGGCCTGCCCCGGCGTCATCATCAACCACACCACGGGAACCTCCGGGCCGAATTATCAAGGCGCGCTCGATTGCGTGCGCGAGACCAAACCCGAGATGGCGGCCTGCAATGCAGGCTCGCTGAATTATCTGAAGGTGAAGGCCGACAACACCTGGGCCTGGCCGCCGATGATGTTCGATAACGCGGTCGAGAAGGTGCAGGATTATCTCGACGTCATGAAGGTCGCCAACACGATTCCCGAGTTCGAATGCTTCGACGTCGGCATCGTGCGCTGTGTCGGCATGTACCGGCAGACCGGAATGTATGCCGGACCGCTGGAATACAACTTTGTGATGGGCGTGGCGTCAGGCATGCCGGCCGATCCGGAATTGCTGCCGATCCTGCTGAAGCTGAAATTGCCGGACGCGAACTGGCAGGTCACTGCGATCGGGCGCGCCGAAATCTGGCCGCTGCACCAGCGCTGCGCCGATCTCGGCGGTCATTTGCGCACCGGGCTGGAAGATACCTTCTATCTCGGCGACGGCACCAAGGTGACGTCGAACGGCCAATTGATCGAAGGCATCGCGACCTGCGCGCGCAACGCCGGCCGCGAGATCGCGAGCCCGGTGGAAGCACGGCAGATCTTCGGGATTGGGCGTTAGGCTCGGCCACGGCCAGCCGTCATTGCGAGCGAAGCGAAGCAATCCATCTCGCCACGCAAAGAAAGAATGGATTGCTTCGTCGCATCCGCCTTCGCCCGAAGGCGGGCTTCGGCGGACAAGAGTGCTCCTCGCAATGACGAAATGAGGGAGTGAACCGCATGACCAGTCTCGCAGCCACCGGCGGCGTGCCGGGACCCGGCCGTATCGGCCGGGTGGCGATCGGCGACCTCTTGAAGAAGGCGGCGGCGCGGTTTCCGGACCGGGTCGCCGTGACCGACGGTAATCGGCGCGTGACGTTTACCGAGCTCGAGCGCGACGCCAACCGGTTTGCCAATTACCTGGTCGCGCGCGGCCTGAAGCCCGGCGAGAAGATTTCGACCATCTGCAACAATTCGGTCGAATTCGTCAAAGCGCTGTTCGGCATTCATCGCGCCGGTCTGGTCTGGGTGCCCATCAACACCATGCTCGGCCCCGCCGACATGGACTACATCCTCGATCATGCCGAGGTGCGTTTCGCGCTGATCGATGACAATCTGCATGCCCAGCCGGATCGCCGCGCGGCGCTGCAAAAACGCGGCATCGACCTGATCGCGGTCGATCTCACCGGCAAGGCGGCTGCGGCCGGACTTGAAGAATTCAACGATCTGATCAAGGGCCGGTCCGAGATCGAGCCCGACATCGATTTCGACGACCGCGATCTCGCGATGATCATCTATACCTCGGGCACCACCTCGCGCCCGAAGGGCGCGATGCATTGCCACCTCGCCGTTGTCATGGCGGTCATGAGCAATTGCATCGAGATGCATCTCGACCGCAATGATGGCATCACCGGGCAATTTCCGCTGTTCCACTGCGCCGGCCATGTGCTGTTGCTGAGTTATCTCTCGGTTGGCGGCCGCATGGCGCTGATGCGCGGTTTTGATCCCGTGGTCTGCATGGAAGCCATCGTGCGCGACAAGCTCACCGTGTTCGTCGGGCTGTCGCTGATGTACCAGGCGATCCTCGATCACCCGCGCCGCCGGGAGTACGACCTCTCCGGCCTGAAGGCCTGCATTTACACCATGGCGCCGATGAGCCGCCCGCTGCTGGAACGCGCGATGGCGGATATGTGCCCGAACTTCGTGCTGTCGAGCGGCCAGACCGAGATGTATCCGGCCACCACGATGTCGCAGCCGGCCCGGCAGCTGGAGCGTTTCGGCAATTACTGGGGCGAGTCGCTGATTGTCAACGAGACCGCGATCATGGATGACGACGGCAACCTGCTACCACGCGGCCAGGCCGGCGAGCTGGTGCATCGCGGCCCCAACGTCATGATGGGCTATTACAAGGATCCGAAGGCGACCGAAGAGGCTAGAAAATTCGGCTGGCACCACACCGGCGATCTCGCGCTGATCGACGAGCACGGCGAGGTGCTGTTCCTTGACCGCAAGAAGGATATGATCAAGTCCGGCGGCGAGAATGTTGCCTCCGTCAAGATCGAGGAGACGCTGCTGGCGCATCCGGCGGTGCAGAACGCCGCCGTGGTCGGTCTGCCGCACCCGCAATGGGGCGAGGCGGTGTCGGCCTTCGTCAAGCTGAAGCCCGGCGCGGTCGCTGACGAGGCCGAAATATCCGAGCATTGCAGAAAACATCTCGGCGGCTTCCAGGTGCCGAAATTCGTCAGGATCGTCGATGAAATGCCGATGACGGCGACCGGCAAGCTGCGCAAGGTCGAGCTGCGGCAGGCCTATGCCGAGCATTTTGCAAAGAAGAGTGCATGACCTTGATGAATCGTCATTCCGAGGCGCGAGTGCAACGAGCGAGCCCGGAATCCATAACCACGATCGTGAGTATGGATTCCGGGCCTGCGCCCCTGGTCGGCAATTACCGACCGACAGCGCATCCCGGAATGACGGGCAGGAGAATTCATGGCCATCATTGAATCCACCATCGCGCCGAACAGCGCCGCCTTCCAGGCCAACCGCGACGGCATGCTGGCGCTGATTGCGCGCATGCGCGGGCTGGAGGAGCGGGCGCGCGCCGCGTCGGCCGCCGCCAAGGACCGCTTTCACAAGCGCGGGCAATTGCTGCCGCGCGAGCGGGTGGCGCTGGTGCTGGATCCCGGCACGCCGTTCATCGAGCTATCGACCCTGGCCGGCTACATGTTCGACGTGCCCGACGCCGGCAAGAGCGTTCCCGGCGGCGGGTTGATCGCCGGCATCGGTTTTGTGGCCGGCATCCGCTGCATGGTCTCGGCCAATGATTCCGGCATCGACGCCGGCGCGCTGCAGCCTTACGGCCTCGACAAGACGCTGCGGGTGCAGGAAATGGCGCTGGAGAACAAGCTGCCCTACGTGCAGCTGGTCGAAAGCGCCGGCGCCAATCTGCTGCGCTACCGCGTCGAGGATTTCATCCGCGGCGGCAACATTTTTCGAAATTTGGCGCGCTTGTCCGCTGCTGGCCTTCCGGTGGTGACGGTGACGCACGGCTCGTCCACCGCGGGCGGCGCTTACCAGACCGGGCTATCCGACTACATCGTGATGGTGCGCGGCCGTACCCGCGCTTTTCTGGCCGGGCCGCCGCTCTTGAAGGCCGCGACCGGGGAAATCGCCACCGAAGAGGAACTCGGCGGCGCCGAGATGCACACCAGCATTTCCGGCCTCGGCGATTATCTCGCCGAGGACGACCGCGACGCCCTGCGGATCGCGCGTGACATCATGGGCAATCTGCAATGGGACCGGCCGGAAGCGGACAAGGCTTCGCACCGCCCGCCGCGCCATGATCCCGAGGAACTGCTCGGCATCATGCCGATGGATCACAAGCGGCCGGTCGACATGCGCCAGGCCATCGCGCGCTTCATCGACGATTCCGATTTCACCGAATTCGGCGCCAATTATGGCCCGGCCACGGTGTGCGGCCACGCCCGCATCGAAGGCCAGGCGATCGGCATCATCACCAACAACGGCCCGCTTGACGTTCCCGGCGCCAACAAGGCGACGCATTTCATCCAGGCCTGCTGCCAGTCGCGCACGCCTCTGCTCTATCTCAACAACACCACCGGCTACATGGTCGGCAAGGCCTATGAAGAAGCAGGGATGATCAAGCACGGCTCGAAGATGATCCAGGCCGTCACCAGCGCCACTGTGCCGCAGATCACGATCTATTGCGGCGCCTCGTTCGGCGCCGGCAATTACGGCATGTGCGGCCGCGGCTTCCATCCGCGCTTCTGCTTCTCCTGGCCCAATGCCAGGACCGCCGTGATGGGCGGCGAGCAGGCCGCCGAAACCATGGCCATCGTTACCGAGGCCGCCGCCGCCAGACGCGGCAAGCCGATCGAGAAGGAAAAGATCGACGCCATGAAGGCGCAGATCACCGGCGTGTTTGATGGCCAGATGGACGTGTTCTCGACCAGCGCCCGCGTGCTCGACGACGGCGTGATCGACCCGCGCGACACCCGCAGTGTGCTGGCGGAGGTGCTGGCGATCTGCCGCGAGGCCGAGGCGCGCAAGCCGCAAGCCATGCAGTTCTCGGTCGCGCGGCCATGAAGGTGCAGATGAAGCCGACCCCGTTCTCGAAAATCCTGATCGCCAATCGCGGTGAGATCGCATTGCGAATCATGCGCACCGCGCGTCGCCTCGGCTACGGCGTGGTCGCGGTCTATTCCGACGCCGACCGCGATGCCTTGCATGTGCGTGAGGCGGATGAGGCGATCCGGATCGGCGAGGCACTGCCCTCGCAATCCTACCTGAAGATCGAGGCCATCATCGCCGCGGCGAAAGCCAGTGGCGCCGATGCGATGCATCCCGGCTACGGCTTTCTCGCCGAGAACGAGGATTTTGCGCAGGCGTGCCGCGATGTCGGCCTGGTGTTCATCGGGCCGTCGCCCGAATCCATCAAGGCGATGGGCAACAAGGCCGGCGCCAAGGAAATCATGCTGGCGGCCGGCGTGCCCTGCGTGCCCGGCTATCAGGGCGCCGACCAGGGCGATGCCGTCATGCTGGCCGAGGCCGGCAGAACAGGCTTTCCCGTGATGATCAAGGCGGTCGCCGGCGGCGGCGGGCGCGGCATGCGGCTGGTCGCGGACGCGGCGGCGTTTCCGGATGCGTTGCGCAGCGCGCGCTCGGAAGCGCAGGGCGCGTTCGGCGACCCGACTGTGATCCTGGAGCGCGCCATCGCCGATCCCCGCCATATCGAAATCCAGGTGTTCGGCGACCGCCATGGCAACGCCATTCATCTCGGCGAGCGCGATTGCTCGGTGCAACGCCGGCACCAGAAACTGATCGAGGAGGCGCCGTCGCCGGCGGTGTCGCCGGAGTTGCGGGCGCGGATGGGCGCGGTCGCGGTCGCCGCCGTCAAGTCGATCGGCTACGAGGGCGCCGGCACGCTCGAGTTTCTGCTCGATCATAGCGGCGAGTTCTATTTCATGGAGATGAATACGCGACTGCAGGTCGAGCATCCCGTCACCGAGGCGGTCACCGGGCTCGATCTGGTCGAACTGCAGCTGCGTGTCGCGAGCGGCGAGCCGCTCGGGCTGAAGCAGGAGGATGTCAAGTTCTCGGGGCATGCCATCGAGGTGCGGCTGTGCTCGGAAGACGCCGGCCAGGACTTCATGCCGCAGTCCGGCCGGATGGCGCTGTGGCAGATGCCCGGCGAGATCCGCGTCGAGCACGCGCTGCAATCGGGCGTCGAGATTCCGCCGTTCTACGATTCGATGATCGCCAAGCTGATCAGCCATGGCGAAAGCCGCGACGCGGCGCGGCGCCAGCTCATTCACGGCCTCGAACAGACCGCGGCGTTCGGCGTCACCACCAATCAGGCCTTCCTCGCCGCCTGCCTGGCGCATCCGGTATTCGCTGCGGGCGAGGCGACTACGGCGTTCATCGGTCAGCATCGTGACGAGCTGCTGGCGCCGCGCGCCGACGCTGCATCCGAGGCGGCGCTGGCGGCGGTGCTGCTCTATGTCACCGATCCCTTTGCGCCGCCGTGGCGCAGCGGTCGGACGCTGGCGTCGACCTTTCCGGTGCCGGCCCGCGTCGAACTCGATCATGGCATCCATGAGCTCGAAGTCGGCCGCGAACGCGATGGCGGCTATCTCGCCACTCTTGAAAACACGGCGTACCGGATCGAAATCCGTGCGCTCGACGGCGACAGCATTCGTTTCAGCAGCAATGGCCTGATGGAATCCGCCAGATTCCTGCGCGACGGCGACCGGCTGTTCGTCCTGCACCGCGGCATAACGATTGCGGTCCGCGACCTGACCCGGGCAGCGCCTGCCACGGCAGCGTCAAACGGCGGCGACGGCAAGGTCCGCGCCGCCATGAACGGCCGCGTCGTCGCGGTGCTGGTCAAGCCGGGCGAGAAGGTCGAGGCGGGTCAACCCGTCATGACGCTGGAAGCGATGAAGATGGAGCATGTGCATACGGCAGGGATCGCGGGCACCGTGGCGGCGATTGATGTCGTCGAGGGCGAGCAGGTGACGACGGGGAAGATCGTGGTGGAGATCGAGGCGGATGCGGCGTAGCTGGCTCTCTTACCCTCCCCGGGTGGGGGTGGGTCGACGCGACTGAAAGGAGCGGCGGGGTGGGGTGACAGTCTCTCGTTTCGAACCGTGTCCGAGTTGAGAGATCACCCCACCCCGTCTCGTATTTCGCTGTGCTCAATACGAGCCGATCCTCCCCCTCCAGGGGAGGGTAAGTGGGCGTCCCGCGAATTATTCGATCGTCACCCGTCCCGTCCCCTCATTGAGCCAGCACGCCACCTGATGCTTGGTCCCTGCCTCGGCCAGCACCGGCGTATCCACCTTGCAGCGGTCCATCACATAGCGGCAGCGGGTGTGAAACGCGCAGCCCGAGGGCGGGTTGATCGGGCTCGGCACGTCGCCGTCGATCATCGGCTTCAGCGATTTCTTCTTCGGATCCGCCACCGGCACCGAGGCCAGCAAGGCTTGCGTATAGGGATGCCTCGGGTTGGCGAACAGTTCGGCCTTCTCCGCGATCTCGACGATGCGGCCGAGATACATCACGGCGACGCGGTGGCTGATATGGGCGACGACGGCGAGGTCGTGGGCGATGAACAGATAGGAAAAGCCGTGCCTGCGCTGCAGGTCGATCAGGAGGTTGATGACCTGGGCCTGGATCGAGACGTCGAGCGCCGAGACCGGCTCGTCGCACACGATCAGATCGGGCCCGAGCGACAGCGCGCGGGCGATGCAGATGCGCTGGCGCTGGCCGCCGGAGAACTGATGCGGATAGTTCTGCATCTGGTCTGACCGCAAGCCCACCTGATCGAACAGCTCCGCGACCCGCTCGCGCTTTTTTTCTCCCTTGGCCAGGCCATGGACGCTGAGCGGTTCGCCGACGATATCGCCCGCCGTCATGCGCGGATTGAGCGAGGCGAACGGGTCCTGGAAGATGATCTGCATCGAGCGCCGGTGCTCGCGCAGATCGGCCTTGCCGAGATGGGTGATATCGAGGCCATTGAGCTGGATGCTGCCGCTGGTCGGCTCGACCAGCCGCAGGATGGCGCGCGCCACCGTCGATTTGCCGCAGCCGGATTCCCCGACCATGCCCAGCGTTTCGCCGACGCCGACCGTGAAGCTGACGCCATCGACGGCATGCACCGTGCCGACGCGGCGGCGCAGCACGCCGCCGCGCACCGCATAATGTTTGACGAGGTCGGTGACCTTGAGCAGCGGGGTTGTCTCGGTCATGGCGCCGCCGCCGTTTCCGCGGCGCGCCAGCACGCCGCCAGGTGATTATCGCCCCAGTCCTGCAACGGCGGATACTCCGCGCGGCAGCGCTCGATCGCCAGAGAGCAGCGCGGCGCGAAGGCACAGCCCGGCGGCAGATTGGTCAGTGACGGCACCATGCCGGGAATTTCCACCAGCCGCGCATCGGAGTTGGAGCCGAACGTCGCCACCGCCGGCATCGATGCCATCAGGCCGCGGGTGTAGGGATGCCGGGGATTTTCGAACAGCGCCTCGACGCTGGCCTCCTCGACCTTCTTGCCGGCATACATCACGATGACGCGTTGCGCGGTTTGCGCGACCACGCCGAGGTCGTGCGTGATCAGGATCAGCCCGGTGCCGAGCTCCTTCTGCAGTTCGACGATCAGCGCCAGGATCTGGGCCTGAATGGTGACGTCGAGCGCCGTCGTCGGCTCGTCCGCGATCAGCAGCGCCGGCCGGCACGCCAGCGCCATCGCGATCATGGCGCGCTGGCGCATGCCGCCGGAAAGCTGATGCGGATATTCGCGCGCCCGCTGCTCGGGCTCGGGAATCCGGACCAGGCGCAGCATGTCGACGGCCTTGGTCCAGGCCTCCCTGGCGGTCATCTTGCGATGCAGGCGAACCGCTTCGGTGATCTGGTCGCCGATCCGCATCACGGGGTTGAGCGAGGTCATCGGCTCCTGAAAAATCATCGAGATGCGATTTCCCCGGATCGCGCGCATCTCGGCCTCGTCGAGGCCGAGCAGCTCGGTGCCTTCGAGCGTTACGGAGCCGCCGACGATCCGGCCCGGCGGATCCGGCACCAGCCGCATGATCGACAGCGCGGTGACGCTCTTGCCGCAACCGGACTCGCCGACGATCGCCAGCGTCTCGCCGCGGCGAACGCTGAACGAGACGTCGTCGACCGCCTTGAACAGCCCCGAATTGGTGAAGAACACCGTTTGCAGGTTCTTCACGTCGAGAACCATATCGTCCGCCACAACCTCGTTCATCAGCCGCGCTGCCTCGGATCGAGGATGTCACGCAGCGCGTCGCCGAACAGGTTGGTGCCGAACACCGCGAGGCTGATGGCGACGCCGGGGAAGATCACCAGCCACGGCGCGGTGCGGACATACTCCGCCGCCGATTCCGACAGCATGCGGCCCCATGACGGATAGGGCTCGGGAATGCCGAGGCCGAGGAACGACAGCGAGGCTTCGGTGAGAATGGTGGAGCCGAGCTGCGCCGTCGCCAGCACGATCAACGGCGCCAGCGTGTTGGGCAGCACATGGCGCAGCGCAATGCGGGTTTCGCTCATGCCGACCGATTTCGCGGCCTCGATGAACGGCAGCTCGCGCAGCGCCAGCGTATTGGCGCGGATCACGCGGGCGACGGTCGGGATCAGCGGGATCGCGATCGCGATGATCACGTTCGGCAGCGACGGCCCCAATGCTGCGGTCATGACCAGCGCCAGCACCAACAGCGGCAGCGCCTGCAGGATATCGGTGATGCGCTGGAACACGAGGTCGACCCAGCCGGACAGGTAGCCCGAGGCGAGGCCGACCATCACGCCGATCGACGAACCGAGCAACGTCGAACCGACGCCGACGGCGAGCGAGATGCGGGCGCCGTGGATGATGCGGCTCCAGACGTCGCGGCCGAACGAGTCGGTTCCCAGCCAGTGCTGCGCACTGGGGGGCGCCAGACGCTGCAGGGAATCGACCGAGAGCGGATCGTAACGGGCGATGAAATCGGCCAGCAACGCGGCCAGCACGAACAGGATCATGATCACGAGGCCGATCGAGCCCAGCATGTGACGCCGCGCCAGGTACGTCAGCTTGCGCCAGCCATGCGTCGAATGGGCGCCGGCGCGTCGCAGTTCGCTATCGTAGTTGATGACGGCCAAGCCTTGGCTCCTAATCCGTATAGCGGATGCGTGGATCGATCGCGGCGTAGAGCATGTCGACCGTGAAGTTGGTGACCACGACCACCAGGGCGATCAGCATCACCAGGTTCTGCACGATCGGATAGTCGCGCCACCGGATCGCCTCGACCAGGAAGCGGGCGACACCGGGAATATTGAACACGGTCTCGGTGACGATCAGGCCGCCGATCAGGAATGCCGCCTCGATGCCGATCACGGTGATGACGGGCAGCACGGCGTTCTTCAGCGCATGGTGATAGTTGACGGATGACTCGGACGCGCCCTTGGCGCGGGCGGTACGGATATAATCCTGCCGCAATATTTCCAGCATCGAGGAGCGGGTGATCCGCATGGTCAGCGCGGCGCTGCGAAAGCCGACCGCCATTGCGGGGACGCAGTAGATCGCGAACGCCTCGGTCCAGGTGGCTGGGTTCGGATTGAAGATCGGCATGGTCCCGAACATCGCGACCGACGCCATCAGGATCAACAGCCCAAGCCAGAACGACGGCAGCGACAGGCCGCTCAGGCTGACGACGCGCAGGGCATAATCGAGCCGGGTGCCCTGTTTCACGGCGCTGATGACGCCGAGCGGAATGCCGATCGCGGCCGAGAACAGCAGCGCCAGCGCGGCCAGCCGCGCGGTGATCGGAATCCGCGGCAATATTTCCTGCAGGGCGGGTTTCTCGGACACATAGGAGTAGCCGAGGTCGCCATGCAGCAGACCGCCGATCCATTTCACATACTGCACGAAAATCGGCTGGTCGAGCCCGAGTTCCTTCTCCAGGTTCGCCTTGTCGGCCTGGTCGACGAATCCGGCGGCGTCGAACAGGATGTCGACGATGTTGCCGGGCACGACGCGCAGCAGCACAAAGATGATGACCGAGATCCCGAACAGGGTCACGAGCATCAACACGAGGCGCCGCACGATATAGGCAAACAACGGGCTGCTCCTGTCAGCGCGTATGGCGCAAAAGGGATGGCATCATGCGACCGGAGTACGCTCAAATAGTAGAGGCTGGCGGGCTACCCCTGCCGCGACCTGCGGCAGGAGAGGCTACTTGTCCATCCACACATCCTCGTAACGATAGCCGTTGTAGGAGCTGTTCACCATGATGGTGATGCCCTTCACATAGGGCTGCCAGCACGAGCCCATGCGGCCGTGATAGATGATCGGGCGGGCGACGTCTTCCTGCAGCTTCTTGTCGATCTCCCAGACCAGCTTCTTGCGCTTGGCGACGTCGGTCTCGGCGGACTGCTCGTCGAACATCTTCTCGATGTCCTTGTTGCAGTAGTTGGTGTAGTTCCGCTCCGAGCCGCAGGAATAGTTTTCGAAGAACGACTGGTCGGGATCGTCGACCGCATTGCCGGTCAAATTGAGGCCGAGCGCGTAGTCCTTGCGCGCCACTTTTGAGAACCAGTTGGCGGTTTCCACCACGTCGAGTTCGCCGTCGATATGGATGCTCTTCAGCTGATCGATCAGGATGATGGCGGGGTCGCGGTAGATCGGAATGTTACGGGTGGCGACCTTGACGGCGAGGTGCTTGCCCGGCCCATAGCCCGCTTTCGCCATCAGTTTGCGGGCTTCCTCCCGGTTGGCGTTGATGTCGGGGCCGTAGCCCGGAATTGTCTCCAACATCTCCTTCGGCATCGCCCATAAACCGCCGGGCGCCGGAAGCATGGTGCCGCCGATGTCCGCCTGGCCTTCGAACAGGATCGAGACGAAGGCCTTACGGTCGAGCGCCAACGCCATCGCGCGGCGAATGTCGATGTTGTCGAACGGCGGCGACGACGAGTTGACGATGATGTTGGTGGAGACGTTGACCGGCTCGACGACGCACACCGCCTTCGGCGCCTGCTTCTTGACGTCCTTGAGCAGGGGGATCGAGACTTCGGTCGGAAACGTCATGTCGAACTGGCCGGAAATAAAGCCGAGAATGGCGGTCGAGCGGTTGGTGATGATGGTGTATTCGATGCCGTCGAGGTGCGGCAGGCCCTTCTTCCAGTAGTCCGGGTTACGCGTGATCTTGATGGATTCGTTGGCCTTGAACTCGACGAACTTGAACGGACCGGTGCCGACCGGCTTGGTGCGCATGTCGCCGGGAGAGACGTGGCAGGGATAGACCGGCGTGTAGCCGGAGGCGAGCAGCGCCAGCATCGACGGCTGCGGCCGCGTGAGGTTGAAGGCGACCTCGAAGTCGCCTTTCGGCGTGACGTCGACAACCTCGCTGTACCAGGACTTGCGCGGGTTCTTGCGGAACTTCTGCTGGGATTTGCCCATCAGCATGTCGAAGGTGCACTTGACGTCGGCTGACGTGAACGGCTTGCCGTCGTGCCATTTGACGCCCTGTCGCAGCTTGAAGCTGAGCGTTTTCCTGTCGCCGCTCCAGGCCCAACTCTCCGCGAGGTCCGGGACGATCGACTCCATGGAGTTTTGCGGCACGTCCTGCTTGTAGATGACGAGGTTGTTGAAGATCGGCATGAAGGGGATGTTGACCGAATAGGTCGCCTCCTCATGGATCGAGGCGCTGGCCGGACTGTCGCGGTGATAGACCTTCAGAATGCCGCCATTCTTGGGTTCGGCAGCCAACGCAGCGACGTTGGAAGCCGCCAACAAAGACAACGCCACGGCCGCAAGCGCGCGTACGCTCCGCATGTTCCCCTCCCTCGATGTTTCAGCCTCATCGGGCCGATTGTCGAGGAGGTTAGCCATGACGGCGCGCTCGCGCAACCCGTAAGGCCGGCGCCGGCCTCGATCCTTCGGATTAATGCAATTCCGTGCGACGGCTAATCGGCGACGCAGCCGTTGGTGCAGCGCGCAATGGTCTGCGCCGGCCGGAACCGCTCAAACCTCCAGCTTGTCACCGCCCTTGAGGTCGAGAATTTCACGGGCCTCGTCCGGCGTCGCCACCTGGAGGCCGAGGCCTTCGATGATCTTGCGGGCGAGCGTGACCTGTTCGGCATTCGACGCCGCCATCCGGCCGGGAGCCGCCCACAGCGAGTCCTCGAGGCCGACGCGGATATTGCCGCCCATGGCGGCGGCCATTGCCGCGATCGGCAGCTGGTTGCGCCCGGCGCCCAGCACCGACCACACCATCTTGTCGCCGAACAGCCGGTCGGCGGTGCGCTTCATGTGCAGCACATCCTCCGGATGCGCGCCGGTGCCGCCCTGCAGGCCGAACACCGTCTGCACGAACAAGGGCGGCTTCACCATGCCCTGCTCGAGGAAGTAGTTGAGGTTGTAGAGATGCGCGGTGTCGTAGCATTCGAATTCGAAGCGGGTGCCGGTCTCCGACAGGGTTTTCAACACGTATTCGATGTCCTGAAACGTGTTGCGGAACACGATGTCCTTGTTCTGCAGATGCTTCAGTTCCCAGTCGTGCTCGAATTTCTTGAAGCGGTTGAGCATGCCGAAGAAGGCAAAATTCATCGAACCCATGTTGAGGGACGCCACTTCCGGCTTGTAGACTGCGGCAGGGCGAACGCGCTCGTCCACCGTCATGGTCGGCGCGCCGCCGGTGGTGAGGTTGATCACGCAGTTGGAGCGCTGCTTGATGATCTTCAGGAACAGCGCGAAGGCTTCAGGGCTCTGGTCGGGCTGGCCGGTCTTCGGATTGCGCGCGTGCAGATGCACGATGGCCGCACCGGCTTCGGCGGCATCGACCGCGGCGTCGGCGATTTCCTGCGGCGTCACGGGCAGCGCCTTCGACATCGAGGGGGTGTGGATCGCGCCGGTCACGGCACAGGTGATGATGACTTTGCGGCTCATGGGATGCTCACTTTCTTGAAGGTCGGTCGCCAGTTCAGGATTTGTCGTTTTGCAGGGCTTTGTGCGCGGCCAATGCCGCCAGGCGCTCGTTGCGCCGCTGCGTCAATTCGGCGATGCGTTCCGGCGTCGGCTGATGCGGCCAGGCCGCGATCACCCGATCCACGTTCGGGCTTTGGTAGACTTCGGGTCCGGCGGCAGCGGCAGCCAATTCCTTGTAGAAGCCGGTGTAGCGCGCGCAGTAATCGGGAATGCCGCCGGGCGCGTTGAGCTCGATGGTCTCGAACGGTCCGAGAAACGACCAGCGCAGGCCGAGGCCATCCTTCACGGTGTGGTCGAGATCCTCGGCCGAGATATAGCCTTCGCCGACCAGGCGAAACGCTTCGGCGAGCAGCGCGCCCTGCAACCGGTTCAAGACAAAGCCGTTGATCTCGCGGTTGATCGTCACCGGCACCTGTCCGATCTCGCGGTAGATATTTCGGGCGCGATCGATCGCGTCGGGCGAGGTCCACGGCGCGCCGCACAGTTCGACCAGCGGCACCAGATGCGGCGGGTTGACGGGATGGCCGACCAGGCAGCGCGCCCGGCCGGGCAGCGTTTCGGTGAAGCGCGAGGCCGTGATGGCCGAAGTCGAGGACACCAGCAGCGCGTTCGGCGGGGTGAGCTTGTCTAGCTGGGCGAAGATGGTCTTCTTGTCCTCGACGATCTCCGGCCCGTTCTCCTGGACGAATTCGACGTCGAGCAGGGCTTCCTGCAGGCTGGCCGCGATCGAGACCCGCGCCACCGCGCCGTCCGGATCGCTGCAAAGGCCATGGCGTGCCAGCGCGTGCAATTCGTCACGGATCAGCCGGGGGGCCGCCTTCAGGGTCGGAATATGCGGATCGGTGAGCCGCACGTTCCAGCCCGCGCGCGCGAAGATCGTGGCCCAAGCGCGCCCGATCAGGCCGGAGCCGACAATGGCGACGTTGCGTTCAGTACTGGTCATTTTCGCTTCTCACAAACCTTGGTCTCATAGCCAAAGCACCTTGCGGCGCAGATCGAGATCGTCGCGCAGCGCCTTCGACGGCCCCTGGTGGATCACCCGGCCGCGCTCCAGCGCCACCGTCGTATCCGACAGAGCCAGCGCCAAATCGAGATGGTGATCGACGATGATGATGGCGATTTCCTTGCGCAGCCGGTCGAACGTCTCGAACAATTGCTCCACCACGGTGGGCGCGAGGCCCTCGAACGGTTCGTCGAGCAGCAATACTCGCACATCGCCCGACAGCGCGCGAGCCACCGCCACCATCTGCTGCTCGCCGCCGGAGAGATAATCCGCCGGGCTGTCGAGTCGCTCCTTGATGCGCGGGAAGTATTCGTAGATCCGCTCCCGGGTCCAGTGCACGCCGTTGCCGGTCTGGCGCTTCAGGCCGCCAAGCTCGAGATTCTGCTCGACGCTCATGCCGGCGAACAGGCCGCGGCCCTGCGGCACATAGCCGATGCCGAGCCGGGCATTCTGGGCGGACGAATTACCGATCAGCTCGCTGTCCGCCAGTCTGATCGATCCATTCGCCGCCGGTGCGATTCCGATCAGGGTCTTCAGCAGCGTCGATTTGCCGGCGCCGTTGCGGCCGAGCAGCGCGATGATCTCGTTCTCGTGCAGCGTGAAATTGACGTCGTTGAGGATGTGGCTCTTGCCGTAAAAGGTATCGACCTGGCTCGCCGTCAGCAGTGCACTGACGCGGGCGGCGGTCTCGCGCGGCTTTGCGGCGACTTCAGTGGCGCCGGAGCCGATATAGACGGCCTGCACTTCGGGGCTGGCGCGCGCTTCCTCGACGGTGCCGTCGAGCAGCACCCGGCCTTCATTCATCACGGTGATATGGTCGGCGAGCTGGAATACCCGGTCGATGTCGTGTTCGACCAGCAGCACCGGCAGGTCCGATGAGATGCGCTTGATGATGGCGCCGATGCGTTCGCGTTCGGCGGCGGCAAGGCCGGCGAGCGGCTCGTCGAGCAGCAGCACGCGGGGCGCGGTGGCGAGTGCGACGCCCATGTCGAGTAGGCGCTGGCCGCCATAGGACAGCATGCCGGCTTCGGCCTTCTCGATGCCGGCAAGGCCGAGATAGCGGATGGTGGCGTCGGTCTCTTCGTTGATCGCCTCGATCGACAGCGCATTGGTGATGGGGTCGAAGCGCTGTGGATGCCGCGCCTGCACGGCGAGGCGGATGTTTTCGCCGACGCTGAGCGCCGGAAACAGATTTGTAATCTGGAATGAACGGCCGATGCCGGCGCGCGCGATCTCCTCCGGCGTATGGCCTGCGATCGGCTGGCCCAGCAGCGAGACCGAGCCTTCATCGGGCGGAAACATGCCGGACAGCAGGTTGAACGCGGTGGTCTTGCCGGCGCCGTTGGGTCCGATCAGCGCATGCAGCGTGCGGTCTTCAATCGAGATATCGATGCCTTGCACGGCTTTGATGCCGCCAAAGCTCTTGACGATGTGGCGGGCTGACAGCACCGCCCCGTCGGTGTGAGATTTCGGCCGCAGGAATTCCGGCAGCGGCAACGCTTCGATGCGGCGCGCCGACATCGCGGCATCCTCGGTGGTCTTCTTGCGGAACGGCGCGATCAGCCGTTCGCCGACGCCGACCAGACCTGTCGGCGAAAACACGATGAAGCCGACGAACACCAGGCCGAACCAGAACAGCCAGTTCTCGGTATAGATGCCGAGGAATTCGCGGAACAGGATGAAGAACAGCGCGCCGAGCGCCGGCCCCAGGAAACTGCGCATGCCGCCGATCACCACCATCGCCAGCAATTCGCCTGAAAATGCCACCGAGATCGGATCGGCCGAGGTCATGCGGTTCTGGAACAGCAAGAGTATGCCGGCAAGCCCGGTGATCCCGGCGGACAGCACGAAAGCGGCCAGCTTGTAGCGGTTGGTGGGATAGCCGAGGAAACGCGCGCGCTGTTCGTTCTCGCGGATCGCCACCAGCACGGTGCCGACGGTCGAATTGTGGAAGCGCCACAGCAGGATCAGAACCAGGAAGGCGATGGCGGCGACGAACCAGTAGTAATTGGTGGAGGATTCCAGATTGACGCCGAACAGACTGGGACGGGTGATGCCGCCGAGGCCGTTCTCGCCGCCGGTGACGTCGGTCCAGCGGAACGCCACGGCATACAGCATCGCCGCCAGCGCCAGGGTCAGCAGCGAGAAATACACGCCGCGCCGGCGCAGGATCAGGAATCCGAAGGTGAGCGCGACGGCCATCACGATCAGGACGCCGCCGATGGTGGGGCCGAAAAACGAGTCCGGCATCAAATTGCGCTGGATCAGCGCCGCCGCATAGGCGGCGAGACCGAACCAGGCGCCATGGCCGAACGAGACCAGGCCGGTGTGCCCGACCAGGATGTTCAGCGCCATGCAGGCCAGCGCGAAGGTGACGACCTCGGAGGCCGAGGTCATGGTGAGGCCGAGCGCCAGCAGCAGCGGCGGCAGCACCAACAGCCCGAGGGCGGCGATGACAAGCGGAATGGGCAGGCGGTTCATCATGTCAGCGTCTCACTCGAACCGCGTGATGCGTTCGCCGAACAGGCCGCGTGGCCGGAACAGCAGCACCAGAAGCATCAGAAGATAGATTGCCGCGGTGGAAGCCGCGGAATAGCCGATTCCGACCATGACGCCCTTGACGAGGCCGACCAGCAAGGCGGCGGCCACCACGCCCCAGAATGATCCGAGGCCGCCGATCACCACCACGACGAAGGCCGGCGTGATGATTTCCTGGCCCATCGCCGGATGGATCGAATAGATCGGCGCCAGCAGCACGCCGGCAAGGCCCGCAAGGCCGATGCCGAGCGCCGCGACCGCGGACATATAGGGCTGCAGGGAAATGCCGAGCGCGCCGACCATGTCGGGGTTTTGCACACCGGCGCGCACCACGCGGCCGAACGAGGTCTTCTGCAGCAGCAGCCAGAGCGCGGCGATGCAGGTTATGGCGATGCCGAGCAGCACCACGCGATAGAACGAATAGATGAAGCTGCCGATCGCGACCTGTCCGCGCAGCCATGTCGGTATCGAATAGGACAAGGGCGGCGCGCCGAAGATCATCCGCAGCGCCTGCTCCGCCACCATGGCTAGACCGAACGTCATCAGCAGCGAGAGGATCGGATCGGAGCGATAGAAGCGGCGGAACAGCGTGCGCTCGATCACCACGCCCATCAGCGCCACCACTACCGGTGCCGCCACGAACGAGCCGCCGAAGCCGAGATAAGGCGACAGCACCAGCGTCAGGTAGGCGCCGATCGCGTAGAAAGCGCCATGCGCGAGGTTGACGATGCCGCCGAGCGAGAAGATCAGCGACAGGCCGAGCGCGATCAGCAGGTAGTAGACACCGTCGAGCAGGCCGTTGAGGATTTGCTGGGCGAGCAACATGGTGGACATGGATGGGGTCTCATTATCGGAGGCGGCGCCCTTCGAGCGGCGGCGTTCTTCTTCACCCTCCCCTGGAGGGGGAGGGTCGGCTCGCATCGCAGATGCGAGACGGGGTGGGGTGGCGGTCTCTCAACCCGGGCACTGTTCGAGAAGAGAGACTTTCACCCCACCCCGCCGCTCATTTCATTCGCGTCGACCCTCCCCCTCCAGGGGAGGGTAAGAGGGCCGGCGTTCTCTTGGATCAGCTCGGGAACGTGCAGCTGTTCTCTTCCTTGGTCGCGGCGATGATCTCGAGGTCTTCGTTGGCAGCCGGCACCGCCGGGCTGGAAGCGAAGATGTCCCACTGGTTCTTGATCTTGTCGGCGGGCAACGCCGTAACCGCGTACATTTCGTGCATCAATTGATGATCCGAGGCGCGGAAATAGCCTTCCCGCGTCTTCAGCACGTCAAACTTCGCACCCTTCTCGAAGTGTTCGATGATCTTCGGCGATTCCGCCGATTTCAGGTCATTGATGGCCTTGGCCACGATTTTGGTGGCGACGTAATCGCCCCAGGCCTGGTTCTCCGGCGGCTTCTTGTATTTGTTGGTGAAGGCCGTGACGAACGCCTTGGAGCCGGGGGTATCGAGCAGATGGTGCCACACCACCGGCCAGGTGCCGACGAAATTGCCCTTGCCGGCCGCCCAGGCCAGCGCGGTGTCGAAGCCGAAGCCGCCGACCGGGAAGGTCAGGCCGAATTCCGCGTATTGCTTGAGGAAGTTGGTGATCTGGTTGCCGGCGAGATTGATCACGACCAGATCGGGCTTGGCTTCGCGGATCTTGAGCAGATAGGCGGAGAAGTCGGTGGCGTCGGTCGGCACCAGATCGTCGCCGGCGAAGTTGCCGCCATTGGCTTCCATGAAGCGCTTCGAGACCTTCAGCAGGTCATGGCCGAAGGCGTAGTCGGCCGTCAGCGAATACCACTTCTTGCCCTTGACCAGGCCGTCGCGCAGGAATGAGCGACCGACGGTTTTGACGTACATCGAGTTCTGCGACTCGACGTGGAACATGTAACGCTGGCAATCCTTGCCGCGCAGCGCGTCGGAGTTGCCGCCGGTGTTGATAAACAGGGTCTTGGTGCGCGAGGCCACCTGCGCGATGGTCAGGCACGAGGCCGAAGAGATTTCGCCGATGATGCAGGCGACCTTGTCGCGCTCGATCATGCGCTCGGCCTTGGTCGAGGCGGTCTGTGGATTGACCGAATCCTCCTTCAGAAGCTCCACCTTGCGGCCCATCATGCCGCCGGCGGCGTTGATCTCCTCCACCGCGAGATCGGCGGCCATCGCGGCGTATTCGCCGAGCGGTCCGAGAAAGCCGGTGCGCGGCGTCAGATGGCCGATCTTGATGACATCGGCGGTCTGGGCGCGCAAAATCGCCGGCGCGGAGATTCCCGACACCAGGGCAATGCCGCCGGCGGTCTTCAACAGGCTACGGCGTGTGAATTGACTATTATTGGACATCAGCCTTCATCTCCCTGGTGCGGCCGCGTGGGCTGCGGCTGTTTCTTCTTTTCGGCAGGCGCTGTGTCGCTTGCCGTGATCTGTGATCACAGTTAGACTGACAAAAGTCCGGGCCGTTGTCGAGTCCCCTCTCGAAACATCCGGGCGCATGGGGGAGCCTTCCGTTGAATTTGCCCACCGCGCTCAACCTGGTGGAACCGCTGGACCGTCAGACGCTGGGCGAGCGCGCCTATGCCAGGCTGGCGGATCTGCTGATGTCCGGCCGGCTGGCACCGGGCGAGAAATTGTCGCTGCGCGCGGCGGCGGAAGTGCTCGGCGTCTCCATCATGCCGGTGCGCGAGGCGGTATCGCGGCTGGTCGCCGACAAGGCGCTGGAGGTGACGCCGAACCGCGCGGTGCGCGTTCCCCTGATGTCGGCGGCGCAATTTCGCGACCTGACCAAGGTGCGGATCGCCATCGAGGGCCATGCCGCGGGGCAGGCCGCAGCGCACCGCGACAGCCGCGACCTCGTCGGAATCGCGCGCGCCGAAGAAGCGATGCGGCTGGAGAGCGAGGCTGATGTACCCGACCTGCCGCGCGCGGTCGAACTCAACAAGACCTTTCATTTCGCGGTTTACGAGGCGGCGCATTCGCCGATCCTGGTCGAAATTATCCGCGCGCTGTGGCTGAAAGCAGGACCGGTGATCAACCTCGATCTCAGGGCCAATCCCGACCGGCTGGCGAAGGGCGACGCAATCCGGTTTCACGCCGCGGTGCGCAAGGCGATCGAAGCCGGCAATGGCGAGGCCGCGCAGGCCGGAATTGCCGCCGACATCAAGGGTGCTGCGGATTTCATTCTTTCGCGCGGCGGACTCGCCGACTGACATCCTTCCTTCCAAACGACATCTCGGAGTGACCATGGATCTCGAACTCAAGGATTTGCGCGTGTTGGTAACCGCCGGCGCCAACGGCATCGGGCGCGCCATTGCGCGGCGTTTTGCAGCCGAAGGCGCCAGGGTTCACACCTGCGATGTCGATGAAATCGCGCTGTCCGAACTGGCTTCCAGCGATCCCGCCATCACATCGACGCCATGCGATGTTTCCAACCGCGCGGCCGTGCAAAAACTGTTCGCGGAAGCTGTGGCAAAACTCGGCGGCCTCGACGTGCTGGTCAACAATGCCGGTGTCGCCGGACCGACGGCCAAGGTCGAGGACATGAATCCGGAAGACTGGGACCGCTGCCTGGAAATCTGCCTGACCGGGCAATTCAACTGCACCCGCCTTGCTGTGCCGCATCTGCGCAAGAGCAGGAACGCGTCGATCGTCAACATCTCCTCGGCGGCCGGCCGGCTCGGCTTCGCCATGCGCACGCCCTACGCCGCGGCAAAATGGGGCGTGATCGGATTTACAAAGTCGCTGTCGATCGAACTCGGGCCGGACAACATCCGCGTCAACGCGATCCTGCCGGGCCTCGTCGCCGGCGACCGGCAGCGCCGGGTGCTGGAAGCCAAGGCGCAGCAGCGCGGGATTTCCTACGCCGAGATGGAGCGCACGGCGTTCTCCTACACCTCGATCAAGGACTATGTGACGCCGGAGCAGATCGCCGACCAGATCCTGTTCATGTGCAGCCCGCGCGGCAGGACGATTTCCGGCCAAGCGATTTCGGTGTGCGGCGACACTCAGATGCTGGGATAGGCGAGGGCGAAATGCCCGGATCGTGCAGAGCGACGTCGCTATTGTGTGGCATGGGCGGTGTGACCATGTTTGGCTTGAGCGCTTGGGGGCCAACGGAGATCGCCCATGACGGATGCGAACCGGAAATCCCACTGGGAAACGGTCTATACGACAAAGGACGAGAGCGAGGTCAGCTGGTTTCAGGAAAATCCGGCGCCATCGCTCGAACTGATCGACCTTGCCCGGCCGGTGCCGGAGTCCGGCATCATCGATATCGGCGGCGGCGCGTCCCGTCTGGTCGACAGCCTTCTGGCGCGCGGGTTCAGGCGCGTGACGGTGCTGGACATTTCACAGGCCGCGCTTGATGCCGCCAAAACGCGGCTTGGTGAACGCGCGACCGAGGTGGAATGGGTCGCCGCCGACGTCACCAAATGGCAGCCGGCACACACCTTCGACATCTGGCATGACCGGGCCGCCTTTCATTTCCTGATCGATCCCGCGGACCGCTCCGCCTACGTGGCGCGTCTGCGACAGGCGGTCAGGCCTGGCGGCCATGTCGTCATCGGGACCTTTGCCCTCGACGGCCCGAAAAAATGCAGCGGGCTGCCCGTCAACCGGTACGATGCGGCAAGCCTTGCTGGGGAATTGGGCGAAGGTTTCGAGCTGGTGGACTCCCTCAGGCAGGATCATGCCACGCCATGGAACTCGACCCAGCATTTCCAGTTTTGCATTTTCCGGCGAACGGGCGGCACGGGAAGCACCGCTTGAGCAGGGATGAATGCCTTGTGAATGTCTTGCAGGAATAGACGGAATCCATCGATCCCGTCACGCGAGGTTAACTACCCCGGCAAGCCCGCATCGCCTTAAATTCGAGGCAGCCCTAATGTAGAGTGCCCGAAACCGGTCGCGAGGCGAAGCGAGCATGGCAGGCACAGGGAATGAGGATCGGGCAACCGGAAGCAACTCGTTTTCGGAACCCGCAACGGCCGGTTTTGAGCAGGTCGTCAAGGTGGCTGCCGTCACCGTCGACCTGCGGGACGGTTTTCGGAACGAGCGCCGCACCCCCGATTACCGCGCCATCCACGGCCTGTCGGCTGACGCGGATGACACCCACCAGGACTGGATTGCGCGGCTGCATCCGGACGACCGCGATCGAACGGTGCGGAAATTCATCGATGCGGTGAAGGGCACCGGCGAGCAGTTTTCATCGCAATATCGAATCATCAGGCCTAACGATGGGCAGGTGCGCTGGATCGCTACCGAGGCCCGGATCGAGCGCGATCCCGACGGCGCTGCCCTGCGGCTGGTGGGCGCTCACATCGACATCACCGATCTGGCCATTGCCAAGGAGACACTGCGCGAGAGCGAAGAACGGTTCCGCCTGATCGCCAACAGTGCGCCGGTGCCGATGTGGGTCACCAAGATCGATCGCACCCGTGCCTTTGCCAACCAGGCCTATCTCGAATTTCTCGGCGTGCCTTACGAGGAGGGGCTGGCGTTCGATTGGCGGACCATCCTGCATCCGGACGATGTGCAACGCATTGTGAAGGAAAGTGTTGCCGGGGAGGCAACGCTTAAGCCATTCGTGCTGGAAGGGCGGTATCGCCGGGCCGATGGGCAATGGCGCTGGATGCGATCAGAATCGCAGCCGCGCTGGGATCCGACCGGAAAACATATCGGCTTCATCGGCGTCGCCCACGATGTGACGGTCGCCAAGGAAGCCGAATTCGAGCTTCGGAATCTCAACGAGACGCTGGAGCGGCGTATCGCGGAACGCACCTCGCAGCTTCAATCCAGCGAAGCGCAAATGCGCGCGATATTCGAAACCAGCAATCAGTACCAGGGGCTGCTCGACCTGCAGGGCAACGTTCTCTACGCCAATGCGACGTCGCTGGCCGGCATCCGGGCCAACATATGGGACGTCGCCGGAAAACCGTTTTGGGATTCGCCCTGGTTTGCCGCAACGGAGGGAATGCGCGACATCGTGATGGAGGCCTTTGCAGCGGTGCTGCGAGGCGAAAGCGTGCGGAGGGAAATGCAGCTCGATCTTCCCGCCGGCGAACGCTTCTTTGATTTCACCATGCGCCCGGTGTTCGATCAGCACGGCACAGTCTCCGGGGTGCTGCCCGAGGCCATCGACATCACCGAGCGGCGGCAGGCCGAGGAGGCGCTGCGCCAATCCCAGAAGATGGATGCGATCGGCCAGCTGACCGGCGGCGTCGCCCATGATTTCAACAACCTGCTCACCATCATACGCTCGGCGACCGACTTCCTGCGCCGCCGCGAGCTCAGCGAGGACCGGCGCCGCCGTTACGTAGATGCGATTTCGGACACGGTCGATCGCGCGTCGAAGCTGACCGGCCAGCTTCTGGCCTTTGCCCGGCGGCAGCCGCTGTCGCCACAGGTATTCGATGTAGGCTCGCAGGTCGAAACCATCGCGCAGCTGATCCGTCCGCTGATGGGCGGCCGAATCCAGATCGATGTCGAGCTTTGCGATCCCCCGTGTCTTGCCACCGCCGATGTCGCCCAGTTCGAAACCGCGCTGGTCAATCTCGCGGTCAATGCCCGCGATGCGATGGCGGGAGAGGGCCGTCTCGTCATCCATGTCGATGTGGTCGACGCCATTCCGGCGCTGCGCGGTCAGGCGCGTCGCGACGGCCGGTTCGTCGCCGTTTCCATCACCGATAGCGGATCCGGGATCCCGGCCGACATGCTGGAAGTCATCTTCGAGCCGTTCTTCACGACCAAGGATGTCGGCAAGGGCACCGGCCTCGGTCTCAGTCAGGCACTCGGCTTTGCCAAGCAGTCGGGCGGCGAAATCAGTGTCACGAGCACGCGCGGCCAAGGATCTACTTCAAGCGGCTCCACTTTCACCATCTATCTGCCTCAGGCCGAACGTCTGGCGAAGGGCGCGGAAATCGCCGCGGTCGGTGCGGAAGCCGCGATGAGCGGCCGCGGACATTGCGTTCTGGTGGTGGAAGACGATGAAGAGGTCGGACGTTTTTCCACCGAATTGCTGAGGGATCTCGGCTACGCCATCAAATGGGCCGCCAATGCCGGCGACGCCCTCGCGGCGCTCGCCGAGGATGAGCTCACCTTCGATCTGGTGTTCTCGGATGTCATCATGCCCGGCATGAACGGCGTTGAACTCGCCAACGTTATTCGTGATCGCTATCCGGGCCTGCCGGTGGTGCTGACCAGCGGATACAGCAGCGTTCTCGCCGACAATGCCCATCGCGGTTTTGAGCTGATTCAGAAGCCGTATTCGGTGGAATCGCTGTCGCGGACACTGCGAAAGGCGATTTCCGAGCGGCGGGCGGCGGGGTGAATCTCCCAGGATGCGGAAGAATTCAGTCAGGCAGGTTCACCTGTTTCCTGAATCTGGCACACAACCGGCATGCCGTTTGCTAGAGATTCCAACAGACTGATACTTGAGCGGGAGGTGTCTCATGGACGTTGCCGCATGGCGCCGGACGGCTATCGCCTTGAGTTGTTTGGTGTTGGTTGCCGGCCCGGCGCTGGCTGCCGAGTCTGAAAAACTGTCCGGCTATAATGCCGACATCCGCGAAAGCTCGATATCGGGCATTTCCTCCGGCGCGTTCATGGCGGTTCAGTTCGGCACCGCCTGGTCTTCGGTGATCAAGGGCGTCGGAGTTGTCGCCGGCGGGCCGTATTGGTGCGCCAAAGCTGACGCCATGGATATCATGAACGGCTACCCGCTGCCGATCATGACCGCGACCGGATCGTGCATGGTCGGGCCGCCCCGGGACATGAACCGCTCTTTCGAGAAGGCGGATGCCAAAGCGGCCTCCGGCGATATCGATTCCCTGCAGTTCGTCACGCGGCAAAAGATCTATCTGTTCCATGGCTACAACGACGCGGTGGTGGCGAAGTCGGTCACCGATGCGGCGGCGGATTTCTATCGTCACTATCTGAGCGAGGCCAACCGCGGCAATCTCTATTACCAGACCACGGTCGGGGCGGGTCACTCGCTAGCCGTTGCGCCCGACAAGCCCGTCGACGGCCTCAACGATTGCCAGGTCAACGCCGCGCCGTTCATCAACAGCTGCGGGTATGATCAGGCCGGGATCATCCTGCAACACATTTACGGTGCGTTGAATGCGCCGAACCCGGGACCCTTGACCGGGACGATCAAGCGTTTCGACCAGTCCATTTACACCAAGCCGAACGATCCCGGCCCGCTCAGTCTGGACAACACCGGCTTTGTGTTCGTTCCCCAGGATTGCGAGCAGGGTGCGGCGTGCCGCGTCCACATCGCCCTGCATGGATGCAAGCAGAATGTCGGCGATATCGGCCGGCGCTATATCGACGATACCGGCTACAATGCCTGGGCCGACAGCAATCGGCTGATCGTGCTCTATCCGCAGACCAAGGCTAGTCCGTTCGCGCCGTTCAATCCGCAGGGGTGCTGGGACTGGTGGAGCTACGTCAACCACAGCGACAGCTACGTGACAAAATCCGGCGCGCAGATCCGGACCATCAAGGCCATGCTCGACGCGCTGACCGCGGGTGCGGCACCCGGGACAGCGCCATCCAACGCGTTCAATCCGCTCAAGGTGATCGACACGTCGGACACGTCAGCGGCGCTGGCGTGGACGCCGCTGGAGGCAACCACGGCGTATCGCATCTTTCGTGCCGGCGCCGACGGTCCATTCACTGCCGTGACCGATGTCGCCGGTCCCAGCTTTGCCGATTCAGGGCTGACGCCGCGAACGGCCTATCGCTGGCGTGTCTCGCCCATCGTCAATGGAACCGAAGGTCCAGCGTCCAACGACGCCGCGGCGACCACGCGCGTCGCGCCGGCGCCCTGCCAGAATCCCGGCACCTGTCCGATCGCTCCATAACGGCTTTGCACGATACCGCCAAAGCGGCGTAAAAGCCCCAGATGATTCCGTGGAAACACATCGACACGACACGCGTGCCCGGCTCGGACGTCGAACTGCGCCTGATGCAGCGCGGCGCCGAATTTTCCATGAAGCTCGGCCAGAACGAGTTGATGAGCAGCCGGCTGTCGGGATCGGAGGAGGCGCTCGCCACGCTGGCCTGCCGCAGACTGGAAGCGGTCAAGGCGCCGCATCTGCTGATCGGCGGGTTGGGCATGGGCTTTACCCTGCGCGCCGCGCTTGCGGTGCTCGGGCCGAAAGCGCGGATCACGGTGGCCGAACTGCTGCCCGCCGTGATCGCCTGGGCGCGCGGGCCGATGGCCGAAATTTTTGGTGACAGCCTCGACGATCCCAGAGCGAAAATCCTCGCCGCCGATGTCATCGAGGTGATCGCATCCAAACCTGGGGCGTTCGACACCATCCTGCTCGATGTCGATAACGGCCCGGAAGGACTGATCCGCAAGGCCAATGATGCGCTGTACGATGCGAAGGGGCTGAAGGCGATCCATCGGGCGTTGCGGCCGGGCGGCGTGCTCGCGGTCTGGTCGTCGGGGCCGCACCCGGCGTTTTCAAAACGGCTGCGTGACGCCGGCTTCGAGGTCAACGAGGTCGCGGTGCGCGCCACCACCAGGCGTAGCGGCGCGCGCCATTTGATCTGGTTCGCGACGAGGAAGGCCTAGGCGGCCTCTTCGACTTCGTCGGTCCAGACCTTGAAACTCACCAGCGTATTCGGCCCGAACGTCTGCGTGATCGGCACGTCGGAGGCATCGCGGCCCTGGGCGATCAGGATCCGGCCGATCCGCGGAATGTTGTTGCGGGGATCGAAGGTGTGCCAGTGGCCGCCGAGATAGGCCTCGAACCAGCCGGCGAAATCGCCCGCGGCCCAGGGCTTCGGCGTGCCGATGTCGCCGAGATAGCCGGTGCAGTAGCGCGCCGGAATATTCATGCAGCGGCAGAAGGTGATGGCGAGGTGGGCATAGTCGCGGCAGACGCCCTTGCCCTCGTCGAACGCATCCGCCGCCGTCTTGGTGGCGCGGGCGTGCTCGTAGCCGAACTTGATGTGGTTGTGAACGAAATCGCAGATCGCCTGAACCCGCGCCCAGCCCGGCGGCGTCCTCTCGAACAACTTCCAGGCGACGTTGGACAGCCGGTCGGTTTCGCAATAGCGGCTGCCGAGCAGATAGACCAGGGTTTCGGCCGGCAGATCCTCCACCGCGTGCTGAAGGGCCGAAGCCACGATCGGATCGGGCAGGCCGCTGTCGCGAACCATGCCGTCGGCGGCCAGCCGCACGCGGCCGGCCGGTGCGACGATGCGGCTGCACCAGTTGCCGAAACCGTCGCGATAGGGCGTGATCTCGACCGACGGGCTGACGGTCAGAAAATCGGGAATGATGACGTCGGACGCCCGCGTGAAATGCGCACCCAGCACCATGATGACAGGCGTGGGCTGCGGAAAGTCGTAAATCATCTCGTAACCGACGCGGATCTTCAAACTGATTACCCCGATGCTATGGTTGCCTGAAATTAGCCCGACACGTTCTGTCGCTTGAAGCCGGTGCCGCAATCCGGCCCGCTCACTACGGTCGCCTTGCCAAAATGGCTACCGGATCCGTCAAATACAAGTCGCTATAAGCGTATATCGGCACTTGCGAAGCCCGCGCCGAGGGCCATCGATGGAACTTATTGCGACTTCGGGCGCTACCCTAGGTCGACGATCGACTCCCTCCAAGCACGAGCAAAGCTCTCCATGTCAGTGGATCCTACAGAAGTGCCGAACGTCCTCATCGTCGAGGACGAAATGATGCTGCGGATGCGTGCGGTCGATATCGTGGAGGATGCCGGTTTTCACTCGGTCGAGGCCGTCAACGCCGACGAGGCGATGGCGATCCTGGAGTCGCGCTCGGACATTTCGCTGCTGTTTACCGACATTCAAATGCCCGGCAGCATGGATGGCCTCAAGCTCGCCCACACGGTGCACAACCGCTGGCCCGGCATCAAGATCATCCTGGTTTCCGGCCAGGTGAAACCGTCCGACGCGGAACGGCCGGTCGACAGCCGCTTCTTCGGCAAGCCGCTGGGCATGCACCAAATGATCACCGAACTGCAGACCATGGTGGGGGTCGGCGCACTGAAGATTGTTCCGAGCGCAGTCATTCCGGCAGTGGTTGCGGCTTCTCACGCCGCGACGCCGACCGAACTGCCGCCCCGCTCGGCGCATGAGGCCGTGTTGTCGGCGGAGAACGACAGCCTTCGGGTGTTGCTCGAACAGGCCGGCATCGATGCCAAGATGCTGCTGGCGCAGGCCGGCATCGACGCCAAGGAGCGCGAGGCCGCCGACAAGCTGCAGAAGCTGATCCTGGGTGAACTTCATCATCGCATCAAGAACACGCTCGCCACCGTCAGCGCCATCGCATCGCAGAGTTTTCGCGCCGCACCCACCATCGAACACGGACAGCAGGCGATGGAGGGTCGGCTGCTGGCGCTTGGCCGCGCTCATGATCTGCTGATGCAGATCAGCTGGTCCAATGCCAGCCTCACCCATACGTTCAGCGGCGCGACCGAGCCGTTCGAAAGCCAGGGCGCCCGGCGCTTTCATTTCAACGGGCCGGATATCCGGATCACCTCGGGCGCCGTCATTGCGCTGGCGATGACGTTCAACGAGCTCTGCACCAACACCACGAAATTCGGCGCGCTCTCGATCCCGAGCGGCCGCGTCGAAATCGCCTGGACCATCGACGACGACAAGCAGCGGCTCCGCCTGACCTGGACCGAAAAGGCCGGCCCGCCGGTCCAGCCGCCGGAACGCCGCAGCTTCGGCACAAGGATGATGGAGTCGCTCGGCCAGCAATTGAACGGCCAGGTGCAGCTTTCCTACGCTCCCACAGGGTTTGTCTACGCGCTGGACGTGCCGCTTGGCTCTCTGATCGCGGCGGCGTGACGATCCGCTGGATTCGAGACGCATCGTAGCGGTCGAATTCAAAAGGAGGCCGGGATAGGATGGACTCCACGCAGCCTGGCGTCAGGGGTTCCATGCCGAGGTCTGGCCAACAGATTCGCTTCTGCAAGTCCCGCGACGGCGCCCAGATCGCGATGGCCTCGATCGGTCGCGGGCCGCCATTGCTGCGGACCGCGCACTGGCTCAGCCATGTCGAGCATGATGCGCGCAGCCCGGTCTGGGCGCACTGGCTCGAGGAACTGTCGCGCGACCACACCTATATCCGCTATGACCAGCGCGGCTGCGGATTGTCCGATCGCTCGCCGCCCTCCACCTCCTTCGAGGCGTGGATGGAGGACCTCGAGGCCGTCGTCGAGGCGCAAGGCCTGAAGAAATTCCCGCTGTTCGGAATGTCGCAGGGCGGTGCGCTCGCCATTGCCTATGCCGCGCGTCATCCCGACCGGGTGTCGCACCTGATCCTGTTCGGCGCCTATGGCAAGGGCGTGCTGCGCCGGAATATCACCGAGCAGGAGCGCGAGGAGGCCGAAACGCTGGTCAAGCTGATCCGGCTCGGCTGGGGCCGCGACAATCCGGCGTTCCGGCAGGTTTTCACCTCGCAGTTCATTCCGGACGGCACCCGCGAGCAGCACCAGTGGTTCAACGATCTGGAGCGGCTCTCGGCGTCGCCCGACAACGCTGTGGCCATCGTCGAGCAGCTCTATCAGCTCGACGTCACCGCGGAGGCGGCCAGCCTGCGTGTCCCGACCCTGGTGATGCATTCGCGCAACGACGCCCGGGTGCCGTTCGAACAGGGCCGGCAGCTGGCGGCCCTGATCCCCTCGGCCCGCTTCGTTCCGCTGGAAGGTCGCAACCACGTATTGCTCCCGGGCGAACCCGCATGGCCGCTGTTTCTCGGCGAACTCCGCTCCTTCCTCGGCGACGCCGGCGGTTCGTCACGGGCGCTGCGGCAGGCCGGCTTGACCGCGAGCGAGCACGCCGTCCTGACCCTGATCGCGCGAGGCCTCGACAACGCGGCCATTGCCGCGGCGTTGAGCAAGAGCGAGAAGACGGTGCGCAATCAGGTTTCCAGCATTTTTTCCAAGCTCGGGGTCGGTACGCGGTCCCAGGCCATCGTGCTGGCCCGGGACGCCGGCATCGGCGAGGCGTCATAGGACAGCCAGCCCAGACGTCCGCGTCATTTCGAGCGCTTTGCCGGCGAGTATGGGACGCCGGCCTCATGACGGCCGGCTGTTAGCGGGTCACGCTTCCACGCGCAAAGGCGGTGAGAAGCATGACAGTCGCGACGGCAGCCCTGACATCATCTGAAATGAAGCTAGCGAAGGCGCGCGCGGTGCTTCGCTCTCCGGCGTTGGCGCTGGCCCTGGCGGCGCTGTTCTGGTCCGGCAATTTCGTCGCCGGCCGGGCGCTTCGCGGCGCGGTCGATCCGGTGACACTCAACTTCCTGCGCTGGCTGCTCGCCCTCGCCATCATCGCGCCGTTCGTCTGGCAAGGCACACTCGCCGCCTGGCCGGCGCTGCGCCGCGAATGGCGGCTGATCTCTGCGCTTGGCGCCACCGGGATCGCGGCATTCCACATCCTGATTTATCTTGCGCTGCAAAGCACCACCGTCACCAGCGCCCTGCTGATTCTGTCGCTCTCCCCGGTCGCGACGCTGCTGGGATCCGCATGGCTGGGATCGGAGCGGCCATCCGGCAGGCAGATCGGCGGCGCGCTGATCTCGGTTGCCGGCGCCTGTGTCCTGATCACGAGCGGAGATCCAGCCGGCATCCTTTCCCAGGGTTTCAGCGCCGGGGATTTGTGGATGCTGGCGGCGGTCGCAATCTGGGCGGCCTATTCGCTGATGCTGCGCCGCCGTCCAGCGGATCTTCCGCCGGCGGTCACACTGGCCGCCAGCGTGGCCGCGGCACTGCCGATGATGCTGCCGGCGCTGTTGTTCGGCCCGGCGGAACCGTTGGCGGCGCTCGGCTCGGTCGGCGTGCTCCTGAGCATCGGTTACATCGCGCTGTTCGCTTCGGCGATCGCATTCCTGCTGTGGTCTCGCGGGGTGTCGGAGCTGGGGCCGGTCCGGGCCGGGCAGTTCGTCAACCTGATGCCGGTGTTCGGCGCGGCTCTGGCGTTCCTGCTGCTTGGCGAAGCGCCGACATGGACGCAGGCGGCGGGCGCCGCGCTGGTGCTGTCCGGCATCGTCTTCGTCGAGCGGCGCCCTCGCACATGAGAATTCCATCCACGACGACACGCGGCTTGCGCGTCACGTTCACAGCAAGGAGGAGCAGATGGGCCGATTGATCATATTTCTCTACGGTGTGGTATCCTATACCGTATTTTTCGTTACGTTTCTCTATGCCATCGGCTTCGTCTCGGGCCTGGCGGTGCCGAAGACCATCGACAGCGGAACGGCGGGAGGAATTGCGGAAGGGCTGATCGTGAACCTCCTGCTGATGTCGCTGTTCGCGATCCAGCACAGCGTCATGGCCCGCAAGCAGTTCAAGACGTGGTGGACGCAGTTCGTGCCGAAGCCGGTCGAGCGCAGCACCTATGTGCTGCTCGCCAGCCTGGCCCTGGTGCTGCTGTTCTGGCAGTGGCGGCCGATCCCGGCAGTGCTGTGGCAGGTCGCCGATCCGCGGGCCGCGATGGCGATCGCCGGTCTGTCGTTGATCGGCTGGCTGATCGTGCTGACCAGCACGTTCCTGATCAATCATTTCGAGCTGTTCGGGCTGCACCAGGTCGCCAACAACCTGGCTGGCCGCGAGATGCCGGCGCCGCGCTTCCGCACGCCGCTGTATTACAACTTCGTGCGGCACCCGATCTATCTCGGTTTCATCATCGCGTTCTGGGCGGCGCCCACCATGACCGCCGGTCACCTGCTGTTCGCGGCGGTGACCACCGCCTACATCTTCGTCGGAATCTGGCTGGAAGAGCGCGATCTGGTCGATCTGTTCGGCGATGACTATCGCCGCTACAGGGACCGGGTATCGATGCTGCTGCCCTGGCGCAAATCCGCGCCAGGCGAGGCATCGGACGGACGTGTCGCCGGTGTCGGGCGCAGGTCTTAAGGGCGCGCCCGCCTGCATCACGGCCGTCGGAGCGTCTTCCGCCGGACCGAATTCGACGGTTCATCCTCCGTCAGCCCCGCCGCCTGCTGCAGCTCGCGGCGGAACTCGTCGCGCCGCTCGTGGATCGAGGCAATGACCAGTCCTGTGCCTTGCCCCAGACCGATCAATGCGGCTTCCGACAATTGCAGGCTGGCCTCGATGGTTTCGGGCACGGCGTCGGTGACGCCGATTCGATAGAGGTGGCGCGCGTGGACGGCGTCGCGGGCGCGCGAAACGATCACGATGTCGCTTCGCAGCGCGCGCACCTGTCGCACGACTTCGTCGATTGCGTCCGCCGCGGCAACCGTGACGATCACGGCCTTGGCTTCCATCACCCCGCAAGTCCTGAGGAATTCCGGCAGCGTGGCGTCGCCGTAATAGACCTCGCGGCCGCTTCGCCGCTGTTCGGGCACGGCGGCAGCGTCATTGTCGACCGCAAGATAGGGACAGCCGTGCCGGTCCAGCATGGTGCAGACGACCTGTCCGACCCGGCCATGGCCGACGACGATGGCATGGCCGGTGCCGCCGGCCGGCGCCACGGTGAGTTCCGGATCGAGCGCCCTGGGCTCCCGGAACCTGGGCGCCAGGCGCCGCGCGGCCAGCGACAGCGCCGGGATCAGCGCCATGGTGATCGATGTCACCGTCAAGGTGAAGCTCGATACATCGGCGCCAATGAGTCCAAGCGAGGTTGCAAGGCCGATGCCGACGAATGCGAACTCGCCGCCGGGGCCGAGCAGAAGACCGGTTTCGATCGCCGCCGGCCAGGACAGGCGAAAGATCCGGGCGAGGCCGGTCAGCAGGACGGACTTGATGACGATGAGCCCGACGACGGAAGCAAACAGCAACAGTGGCTCGCGGGCCAATTCGCGGACGTCGATATTCATGCCGACGGTGAAGAAAAACACGCCCAGCAGCAGTCCCTTGAACGGACCGATGGTGGTTTCGATCGCCTTGCGGAATTCGGTTTCGGAAAGCAGCAGCCCCGCGATGAATGCTCCCAGTGCCATCGAAAGTCCGGCCGTGGCCGCGGCGACCCCGGCACCGATGATCACAAACAGCGCCGCCGCCACGAACAACTCGTGCGAGGCGGTGGAAGCGACCAGCCGGAACAGCGGCCGCAACAGCAGGCGACCGACGATCACGATCGCGGCAACGGCCAGCGTCGCATTGACCAGCGCAAAGCCGAGATGGGTCATGACCGAGTCGCCCGAACGGCTGCCCATGATCGAGACCAGCAGCAGCATCGGTATCACCGCGAGATCCTGCGCCAGCAGGACGGCGAAACTGGTTCGGCCGGCGGTCGAGGCGAGCCGGCCGTGGTTGGAAAGCACCTCGATCACGATCGCGGTCGAGGACAAAGCAAGGCACGCGCCGAGGATGATCGATACCGTGGGCGGGTTGCCGAACAGGCTGGCGATGGCGCCGATCACGGCGGCGGAGAAGATGATCTGCAGGCTTCCCAGTCCGAACACCAGCCGGCGCATGGTTTTCAAGCGCTCAAAGGACAGCTCCATGCCGATAATGAACAGCAGGAAGACCACGCCGAGTTCGGCGATACCGGCCACGTTCCTGGCGTCGACGACGGTGACCCAGTACAGCAACGGAAACTGCTTGATCAGCGAGCCCAGTCCCAGCGGGCCCAGGATAGCGCCTGCCGCCAGATAGCCGAGCACGGGGCTGAACCCAAAGCGGCGCACCAGGGGAATGACGATGCCGGCGGTGCCCAGCACCACCAGCGCATCGCTGTAGACATCGATGTTGATCGGTGCCGCCACTCAGTTCCCTTCCGGTTGATCCAGGGCCATCCGTACAGGATCAGCTGGTATAGGCCTATTCACAGCCCATGCCACGGCGTATCCGTTCGCCGCGCATTGGCGGACGACAGGCCTGTTGTCGCCTTACAGAATCCGGGACGTCTTGTCGCCCCAGTAGCGGTCGCGCAGCAACCGCTTGTAGAGCTTGCCGGTCGGCAGCCGCGGCAGCTCCGCCTCGAAGTCGATCGAGCGCGGCACTTTCTGGCGCGACAGCGACTGGCTGCAGAAAGCGATCAGTTCGTCGGCCAGTTCCGGTCCCGGTGCGATTCCCGGCATCGGTTGCACCACGGCCTTCACCTCCTCGCCGAGATCGGCATTGGGCACGCCGAACACGGCGGCGTCCGCGATCTTGGGGTGGGTGATCAGCAGGTTCTCGCATTCCTGCGGGTAGATGTTGACTCCGCCGGAGATGATCATGAAGGTCGCGCGGTCGGTCAGGTACAGAAAATTGTCCTTGTCGACATAGCCGACGTCGCCGACCGTGCTCATGCTGCCGTCCGGCGAGCGCGCCTCCTTCGTCTTGTTCGGATCGTTGAAATATTCGAACGGCGTCGCGGTCTTGAACCAGACCGTGCCCGGCGTGCCGATCGGGCAGGGCTTCATGTCCTCATCGAGAATGTGGAGGTCGCCGAGCAGCACGCGGCCGACGCTGCCCCGGTGGGCCAGCCATTCCTCGCTGTTGCAGGCGGTAAAGCCGAGGCCCTCGGTGGCCCCGTAATATTCGTGGATGATCGGGCCCCACCATTTGATCATCTCGTCCTTCACCGCCGCCGGGCACGGCGCCGCGGCATGAACAGCGATTTCGAGCGACGACAGGTCATGACCCTTCCGCCTTGCCTCCGGCAGCTTCAGCATGCGCGAGAACATCGTCGGCACCAGCTGGGTGTGGGTGACGCCCCATTGCTCGACCAGGTCGAGGTACCGCTCGGGATCGAACTGCTCCATGATGATGACGGTGCCGCCGCTCTTGATCGCGAGATTGACGGCGGCCTGCGGCGCCGAATGATACAGCGGCGCCGGCGACAGATAGATCATGCCTTCGCGGTACTGCCACAGCTTGTGCAGGAAATCGAACAGCGGCAGCTGCTGGGTCGCGGGCTGCTCCGGCAGCGGCCGCAGGATGCCCTTCGGGCGGCCGGTGGTGCCGGACGAATACAGCATCGCGGTGCCGACGTATTCGTCCGCGATCGGCGTACCGGGCAATCCAGCCGTCGCGTCGCGCAGACCGACGATACGCGCGCTTTCGCCTGGTCCGTCGACCACGACGCAGAGTTCGACCCTGGGGCAGTCCTTGAGCGCCTCGCGCGCGACGTCGAGTTTTGCGACGGATGTAAACAGCACGCGGGATTCGCTGTTGCCGACGATGTAGGCGAGTTCGCTCGGCGTCAAATACGAGTTCACGCAGGTGTAGTACAGGCCGGACCGCTCGCCGGCGCCGCAGGTCTCCAGATAGCGGCTGTTGTTCTCCATGAAGATCGCATAGTGGTCGAGCCGCTTCAGGCCGAGATTGCGCAACAGATGCGCCAGCCGGTTGCTGCGCACCTCCAGCTCGCGATAGGTCACGGTCTCGCCGGACCCTGCCATGATGAAAGCGGGCTGCAGGGGGCGCAGATGAGCATGCTTGCCGGTGTACATTTTTTCTCCAGTTTTTCTCAGGCGGCCATAACGAGAATTTCGCGCAACTGCGCGGGGGAATCGATTTGGCGCGGGTTGCGCGGAACCCACGGCGTCCCCATCGCCTGCGCGGCGATGCGATCGAAATGCTCGGGGCCGATCCGGACGTCCTGCAGGCTGCGCGGCATGCCGAGGCCGCGGATGAAGCCGTCCAGCACGTCGCCTGCGTCCTGACCGGGCTGTCCCATCGCCGCCGATACCAGCGCCTGCCGCTCCGCATTGACGGATTTGTTCCAGCGCATCACCGACGGCAGCATCACGCAGGAAGTATAGCCGTGCGGCACGTCGAACACCGCGCCGAGCACATAGCCGATGCCATGGCTGGCGCCCATCGGCACGCCCGACGACAGCGGCCCCATCGAAAGCCAGGTGCCGATCTGGCAATCCATCCGCGCATCGAGATCATCGGCGTCGGCCTTCACCCGCGGCAGGCCCTGCGCCAGCATCGACAATCCCTTGATCGCCTGGGCGTCGGCGTAAGGATGCGTCTCGCGCGAACAAATGCCTTCGACGCAGTGATCGACGGCGCGGATGCCGGTCGACAGAAACAGCCATTCCGGCGTGTGCACGGTCAGCGCAGGATCGAGGATCGCCGCCCGCGGCATCACCAGGGGATGAGCCAGTCGCTCCTTGACCTTGGTGCCTTCGTTGGTGACCCCGGCAATGGCGCTGAACTCGCCGCCGGCAATCGTGGTGGGCACGCTGATTTGGCGCACCGTTGGCGGATTCATGGCAGGCGTGCCGCCCTTGTGGGCGCGGACCCTGTCGATGCCCTCGACGCTCCTGATATCATTGGCGAGGCAGATCTGCACCGCCTTGGCGCCGTCGGTGATCGAGCCGCCGCCGACCGTGACGATGAGGTCGGCGCCGGCGGCGCGGGCCTGCTCGGACGCCGCGATCACGGCGGCCCGCGGCGTATGCGCCGGCATCGCATCGAACGTGCCGACGCAACGCGGGCCCAGCGCCATCCTGATTTTCTCGATCTCGTCGGTCTCTCGGTTCAGCGTTCCGCTGACCATCAGGAAGGCGCGCGTCGTACCCAGACGGTCCAATTGCCCGACGATGGCCTCTGCGGCCGCCGTGCCGAAGATCACCTCGTCCATGGCGCCGAAAACCACACGCCCCTTGTGCACGATCGTCCTCCCGGAAGTCCTGGTCTTGTTGCGACCCTTGGGAGCAATCTAGCGGAGTCGGCGGGGAGGGGAACTGGAAATCCTTCACCCTCCCCTGGAGGGGAGGGTCGACGCGACTGAAAGGAGCGGCGGGGTGGGGTGGCGGTCTCTCGTCTCACACGGTGC
>NZ_JAUSLT010000186.1 GCF_030646015.1 Bradyrhizobium sp. | reverse complement strand
AGCTGCTCCACCAGCAGCGGCGACAATCCAAGCGACAATTCATCGACCATCAGGAGTTTCGGCGCACTCATCAACCCACGCCCAATCGCGCACATCTGCTGCTCGCCGCCGGACAACGTCGCCGCCGCCTGATTGCGACGCTCGAACAGTTTGGGGAACGTCGCATAAACGCGGTCCATGTCGCGGCTAATCTCGGCCCGTCCGGCCGTGCGCGAATAGGCCCCCATCAAGAGATTGTCTTCGATGCTCATTGCGCCGAACAGCCGCCGGCCCTCCGGCACGTGAACGATGCCGTGCGACAGGATTGCTGCTGCGGTCGCATCGGAGAGATCGACGCCGTCGGAGCGATAGCTTCCCGACTGGATCGGTATCAGTCCCGACAAAGCACGCATCAGCGTCGTCTTGCCCGCGCCATTGGAACCGATCAGCGCGGTGATTTCCCCGCTTCGGACGGCAAGATCGATGCCCCACAGCACCTGAACCTCGCCATAGCCCGCGCGCAAGCTTTGCAACTCGAGGATGGGTGTATCAGCCATGAGCGCCAGCCCTTTGCGCATATTGCTGACCGAGATAGGCCTCAACGACGGCCGGATTCTTGATTACATCCCGCGGAGCGCCGTCCGCGATCAATTGACCATTGTGCAACACCACGATCCGCGTACAGACATTCAGCACAACCTTCATCAAATGCTCGATCATCACGATGGTGATGCCGTTTTCTGCAAGCTGATGAATAAGGCGGGTAGCGCGTTCGACTTCCGCGCTGTTCAGGCCTGCATTGACTTCGTCGAGGAACAGCAGCTTCGGCTTCATCGCTAGCGCCTTCGCGAGTTCGAGGCGCTTGCGCATTGCCAGGGTCAGGGTCGCCGCGGGCTGATCCGATTGCGATTCAAGGCCGACGAACGCGAGATGCGCGCGCGCTTCCTGCCGCGCCGATTTGATGCTCTCGCCGGGCTGGGAAAACAACGCCGCAGCGGCGACGTTATCCAGCGCACTGAATTCCGCGAACGGCTGCACGACCTGGAACGTACGCGACAGTCCGAGGCGCGCGGACTGATAGGTCTTCACGCGCGTGATATCCTGCCCCATGAACGTCACCGTGCCGGAGCTTGCCGGCGTGACACCTGTAACCACGTTGACCAGCGTGGTCTTCCCCGCGCCGTTCGGGCCGATCAGGCCCAGAACCTCGCCTTTGCCGATACCGAGCGAAACATCGCGTAGCGCTTTCAAGCCACTGAAATTCCGCGAGACGGACTGGAGCCGGAGGATTTCAGACACGCTTCGGTCTCCATGCAAGAAGCCGAGACCTCAGCGACATCAATCCGTTTGGCAGGAAAAGCAACAGAACGACGATCAGAATGCCGAGCACGCCGCTGTGAATCTGGATGTAGTTGCGCCAGACCACCTCCTCCAACCCGAGATAAACCAGCGCCCCGACGAGGACGCCGAGCGGCGAGCCGAGCCCTCCGATTAGCGCCATGACGATCGGCTTCACCGAGTAAAGAATGTCGAACACGTCGGACGGATCGATGTAATGAACCCACGCCGCGTACACTCCGCCCGCAGCGCCGACAAAGCAGGCGGACAGTCCGAACGCGACGCTTTTGTAGAGCGTGGTGTTGAGCCCGATCATATCAGCGGCGGTTTCGTTCTGCCGGATACAGGCGAGGCCGAAACCGAGCTTGGAGCCTGCCACTACAACGACCATCAACGCGGTGCCGACCAGCAGTCCCCACATCACGTAGAAAAAGAGCGTCGCATCCGCCATCACGCCGGCCGTGGAGGTCAGCGGGATATTCAATCCCATGCCGCCGCCGGTAAGATCGGTGGCATTGTTGACGAGTTCGCGGAACACTTCGATCAGCGACAGGCTGGCGATGGCAAAATAGTGACCGCGCAGGCGAAGCAGCGCCGCGCCAAGCAGGCCCGCCAGCACAAAGGAGATTACCCCCGCGGCGGGAACGGAAACCACTAGCGGTACACCTTTGCCGAGCAGGACGCCCGCCGTATAAGCGCCAAACCCGAAGAACGCAGCCGTCGCAAACGACGGATAGCCCGCCAAACCGCCGACAACGTTCCACGATAATGCGAGAATGCCGTACATGCAGGCGATTGTGCCTAGTCGCAGCGCGTAGGACCCGCCGACCATGGGCAGCGCGGCGATGCTAATGACAAGTGCCAGCAGGACGAAGTTGGATCGCGTCATTCAAAGCCCTTTCGGCCAAGCAGGCCGTGAGGACGCACGATCAGAAACACGATCAGGAGCGCGAACGACACCGTGGTCGCATGCGCGGGACCTATCAGCGTCGA
>NZ_JAUSLT010000006.1 GCF_030646015.1 Bradyrhizobium sp. | reverse complement strand
GGCGGCGGTGCGGCGGCCCGTTCGGGCGCGCGCGGCGGCGCCTTCGGCGGTTCGGGACGCGGCGGCCGCGGCATCATGGGCTCGCTGCGCGAGGTGACCCGCGACGGCATCGGTTCCGGCCGCAGCTCGGGGCGGGGCTCGGGCCGGCCGCCCAGCGGCTCCGGCGCGAAGCCGGCCAGTGGATCGCTGCGATCGATGCGTTCGGCCCGCTCGGGGCGCCGTTCCGGCATCGGCGGCGGCGCCGGGCGGCGCGCTTCGTCGGCAAACGAGGGGCGAACCGGCCGCGGCGGCGGCTCGGGCATTTGCGGCTCGGCATGGTCGAACATGTCGGTCCGGGCGGCCTCGGCATCGCTCCAGCCAGTATCGGGCAGCGGCGCGATCCGGGGCGCCGGCTCGGTACCGCCGCCGACCGCGGGCCGTGGCGCCTGTTCCCGTCCGGGCATGGCGCGCACGATATTGGCTTCCACGACGATGTCGGTGGGCCCGCCGATCATCAGGAGATGCTCGATGTTGTCGCGCCGTACCAGCACCAGCCGCCGGCGGCCGTCGACGGCGGCGGCGTCGATCACCGCCAGCCGCGGCATCCGCCCCCGGCTGGTGTTGGCGCCGAGGCGGTTGGTGGCGAATCGGCGGACCAGCCAGGCGGCGAGGCCGATCAGGGCCAGCACGGCCACGAACGAGAAGAAGAACCAGAGTGTTTGCGGCATGCTATGTCCCCAATAGCGCTTTCTTCACGTATCTCGTTCGTCCGGCGAACCGAAACCGGACAAGCCTTAAGGCCCAGCAAGCCCTGGGATCAGCCGAAAGTGTTAATTCCCCACGGCAAGAAGTGCCGCCCACGCCTTCTTAATAAACCAAGAATCGCTTGAGCCAAAACGACTTCTCAGCGCCCCGCGCGGTTGGTTAACGCAGCTTTCGTGGCAAAAATGCGCTCCGTTCCACGCCGGATCGCCCTTGGCGCCCCGCGATAGCGGGTTGTCCACGGTTACCTCAGCCGATTTTAACCCGTTGTTAACCATACACACGGCAAATTCTGCCTACCTCAGCGGCGCCGTGCCCCCGAGGCAACGGGACGGATGCGATGGCTATCCACGACTTTCCGATGTTGTCGGCGCTGCGCACCAAGATGCAGTGGCACCAGGAGCGCCAGCGCGTACTAGCCGAAAACATCTCCAATTCCGACACACCGAATTTCAGGCCGCGCGAGCTGGTCGAGCCGAAATTCGACAAGAACGGCGTCAGCGCGGCGGCGATGGGTTCGCTGGCGATGATGCAGACCAGCACCAGCCACATCGCCGCCGCGGGCGGCGGCGACACCTTCGCGCGGCACGGCCGGGCCGGGTTCCAGACCAGGCCCGCCGGCAACGCCGTCAATCTCGAGGACCAGATGCTCAAGGTCTCCGCCAACCAGATGGACTACGCCGCGGCGACCTCGCTCTACACCCGCAGCCTGGGGCTGCTGAAAACCGCCATCGGCAAACGCTGACCTTTAGGGAATCGCGATCATGGCAAGTGACGGAAATGACTTCGGCCGCTCGATGAGCATCGCGACCTCCGGCCTGCGCGCGCAGGCGGGACGGATGCGGGTGCTCTCGGAAAATATCGCCAACGCGGATTCCACCGCGCCAACCGCCGGCGGCGATCCCTATCGCCGCAAGGTGCCGACCTTTACCTCCGAACTCGATCGCACGCTGGATGCCAGGGTCGTGGCGCTCGGCAGGACCAGGCCCGACAATTCGGCGTTCCAGGTCAGATACGAGCCGTCCAATCCGGCGGCGGACGCTGCCGGCAACGTCAAATATCCCAACGTCAATAAAACGATCGAAATGACCGACATGCGCGAAGCGCAGCGATCCTACGAGGCGAACCTCAACATCATCAGCGCCACGCGCCGGATGATTCAACGCACGCTCGACATCCTCAAGGCCTGAACAGGAAACCCCGGACCATGGCTTCACCCACATCCGCTGCAAATGCCTACGCCGCACTTGCCCGCATGACCTCCAGCGTCGGCGCAGGCGCCGGCAAGGGCGCCGAAATCGGCGGCGGTCAATCCTTCAGCACGGTGCTCAAGGAGGCGCTCGGCAGCGTGATGGAGGCCGGCCGCAAATCCGACGCCCAGACGGTGGCGATGACGTCAGGCAAGGCCAATGTGATGGACGTGGTGACGGCGGTAGCCGAAACCGACGTCGCGGTCTCGACGCTGGTGTCGGTGCGCGACCGGATGATCCAGTCCTACGAAGACATCATGCGGATGCCGATCTGATTTTTCTGCACCGTCATTCCGGGGCGATGCGAAGCATCGAACCCGGAATCTCGAGATTCCGGGTCTGGTCCTTCGGACCATCCCGGAATGACGAGTTACCCCTGAATGGAACGCGTATCATGACCGGTGCTGAAACCCTCGACGTGGCGCGCGATGCGATCTGGACCATCGTCGTGGTGTCGTCGCCGCTGATGGTGGTCGGTCTCGTGGTCGGCGTCGTGGTGTCGCTGTTCCAGGCGCTGACCCAGATCCAGGAACAGACCCTGGTATTCGTGCCCAAGATCCTGGCGATCTTCGTCACGCTGCTGCTGGCGCTGCCGTTCATGTCGGAGTCGCTGCACGGCTACATGATGCGGATATCGTCGCGAATCATAGGCGGTTGAGGCACTATGCGCGTGAATCATGCGCATCGACATTTCATTGCTGCCGGCGCT
>NZ_JAUSLT010000183.1 GCF_030646015.1 Bradyrhizobium sp. | reverse complement strand
GACGTGCGGATGAACGGCAGCCCCAGCGTGACGTTGACCGCGTGCTCGAAGGCAATGGTCTTGATCGGGATCAGCGCCTGATCGTGATACATGCAGATCGCGCAATCATAGGTCTTGCGCGCGGCGGCGTGGAACATGGTGTCGGCCGGCAGCGGTCCCCGTGCGTCGATGCCTTCATTGCGCAGGATTTCGATCGCTGGCGCCACGATGGTCTGGTCCTCGAGGCCGAGCGAGCCGTCTTCGCCGGCGTGCGGATTGAGGCCGGACACCGCGAGGCGCGGATGGGCGAGGCCGAAGCGGGCTTTCAGATCCGCCACCGCGATGCGGGCCGTGCTGACGATCAAGTCGCTCGACAGTTGCGCGATCGCCTCGCGCAGCGAAAGATGGATGGTCACGGGCACGACGGCGAGGGTGGGCGACCACAGCATCATCACCGGCTGCGGCGTGCGACCGCCGCTTGCCGCGAGTTCGGCCAGAAATTCGGTATGGCCGGGATGCCGGAAGCCGGCGCGGTAGAGCACGCTCTTGGCGATCGGGTTGGTGACGACCGCGCTGGCCCGCCCGGAGGCGACGTCGGCAACCGCCTGGCGAATCGATGCCAGCGCCGCCTCCGCGCTAGATTCGTCGGGCTGGCCCGGCAGCGCCGTTGCGGCCTGGCCGGTGGCCACCACCGGCAATGCGTCGGCGAATGCCGCGACGGCATCTTCAGGCCTGATGTCGGCGATTTTTACCTTCAGTCCGAGGACTTCCGCGCGCTTGCCGAGGGAGTCCCGATCGCCAACCAGGTAGAATGCCGGCAGCTTCAGTTCATCGCGGCGCAGCCACGCCTTGATCGTGATGTCGGGCCCGATGCCCGCGGGTTCGCCTGAGGTCAGCGCGAGGGGCTTTGCCATGCATCAACGATATTCGATCATCGCGGCTTTGCGGACATCCTGCAGGTAGGCTTTCGACTTCGCCTCGTACTTCTCGACATACATCTTGTCGCGGATTTCCTTTTTCTTCGGCGTGTCGACCGTGGTCGGCTTGCGTCCGCACAGCGCCACCATCTCGACGCCCGCCTTGGTCTGCTCAGGCGCGGTCAAATGGCCGATCGGGGTCTTGTCGAGTACCTCGCGCAGCACCTGCGGGAGGTCGGCCGACGTCTTGGTCACGACGGCGCGTATCGTGGCGTTTTGCATCGACTTGAACAGCGCGTTGGCCTCCTCGCAGGTCTGCACCCGGCTACGCAATGCTTCGGCCTCCTTGCGCCGTGCCTCGAGGAGGGTGGGGGCTGATCCCTTCGGGACGATCAACACGACGGGCTGCAGCTGATATTCAAAGGCCTCGGCCTCGAGCTTCTCGTTGCCCGCGGCCTGGGCGGCGGCGGCAACGTCCTTTTCCCCGACCTGGAGGCTTCCCTTGAAGCGCCCGCGGACCAGGCTGGTCCAGACGATCTCGGCCTTTAGACGCGACTTCAGTGTGTCAGGGCGAATGCCCTGGGCCTCGAGCGTCTTGTTGAGCTGTTCGGCGGGCATGCGCATCCGCGAAGCCATCTGCGCATAGGACTGATCGACGTCGGACGACGTCGGCTCGACGCCGAATTTCTTGCCTTCCCTGATCTTGACCTTTTCATCGATCAGTTCGTTGATCACTTCCTGGCGGACCGGCGCCTTGCGCGTGGACAGGAAATTCAGTTTGCCGCGCTGTTCGATGTCGTAATTGGTGATGGGTTCGCCGTTGACCATGACGGCCACGCTCTGCGCCTGCAGCGGCGAGCCGCCGGCCATCAGGACCAGCGCCGCGGCGCAACCCAGCACGAGCGACAGAAGGCGATGGAAGGGCGTGGGGCTCGTCATGATCATCTTCGCTGTATCAACCCGGTTCGAACTGGATCCGCGACGGCAGCAATGGTCCGGCGGTATTCAAGCTGGCGCTATTGTATGCCGGCGCCACTGGCCGACGAGGACGTGGTGGCGAGCGTCCGCAGGCCGATCTGGAACATAAACGCGTGACTGAGTACCGGCGGCGTGGTGCCCGCCGAATAGCTGTAGGACGTCACGTAGTTGGCAGCCAGCACGAAGCAGTCGTCGACGTAGCCGGCGCCGACGACGTATTGATTGATCTTGTTGGCTTCAAGATCCCACCGGGCGGCTCCCGTCACAACCCAGTTCGCGGCGACCTTGATCGATCCGCTGCCGAGCAATCCCTCGCGACGCGTCAGGTAACCGAGTTGCGGTTGCGCCGCGTAATTGCCGTACGTCAGGCTGACCGACCAGCGGTCGAAGCTGGCGCGGCCTTCAGCCTCGAAACGGTTGACATCGAGCGTGGCTTCATCGACGCGCGCGCGCGCGCTGACCGTGTAGGTTCTGTTGGGCGAGTAATTGACGCGAGCGACATAGTCGGACCGCGTATTCTGCAGGCCGGAAGCGAGCCCGGTATTGGTCGCGTCAGCGACCGCGTACGAGTTCAGGCCGAACAGCTGGTAGGATTGCCCGAACAGAACATTGACCGAGCCGCCGCGGTCGAATTGCGTGGTCGCCTGCACGCCGACATTGGCGCGGCCGCCGCCCTCGACGCGGTCGTAGCCGGAGAACTTGTCGACCGAGAACAGGTTGCTGGCGTCGAACACCATGCTCTGGGCGTCTTCGTTGGGCAGCTTGCCGGCATAGGTCTCATTGGGTCGCAGGATGATCTGCGCGATCGGTTCGATCGTGGTGGAGCCCCAGGGCTGAACGTTGATGAAGGGATAGCGGTATTCGAGGCCGACGGTCGGCATCACCCGCAGTGCCTGGGTGTCGCCGACGGGCAGGAAATTCGAAACGCCCGGCTGGTTCGAAATCGAGGCGTCGATCGCATCGGCGCGGATGATGGCAAACGGCGTCCAGATCTGGCCGATCGGATCGGTGAACGACTTCCGCCATTGCGCCTCGACGGTCGCCCGCGTGTAGGTGCCGGGTACGCCGCGGAGCAGGCAGGCGTTGGGCATCCGGGCCAGCGGATCGGCCGACGTGTTCAGACACAGGCCCTGGGTGTTGGCCACCGTCGTGATCGGGTCGAACGCCGCGGTGCTCCGCGACAGGCTGGTCAGGTTCGTCTTGTAGCTGAACTCGCCGCCGAAGATCGGGCTGTTGATCACGTTCGAATAGTCGAGGACCGGGTGAATCACGGGAACCTTTTCCTGGTTACCCGAGAAGCTGAGGTAATAGATCGTGCGCAGGTCGAAGAAGCTGCGGTCGCCGACGCCGGTCAGGTAAAGCTGCGAAATGGCCTCGGTCGGCAGGCTCAGGAACGAGCCCAGGGGATCGCGGTACTGGGACAGGCGGTAGTCGGACATGAAGAAGTAGTCGGACAGCAGGACGCCGTCCCAGCCCCATACCCATTTATCGCTGATCGCGAACTGGCCCTTGGTCTCGACGCCGCCGCGGAGGTCACGGTCGCCGGGCTGGCCGGCGTAGACGCCGGGGTCGAGCTGGTTAATGCCGTAGCCGCGGATCTGATAGGATCCGTTCATCAGGCGCTGGCGGAATTCGCCCTGGAACAGTACGCCCTGCCGGGTGGTGAAACGCGGGTTGAAAGTCGCGTCATAGTCGGGAGCGATGGCCCAATAGAACGGCGTCTCGACGCCGTACCCATAGCCCGTCACCGAGCTGAAGCCCGGCATCAGGAAGCCGGTCTTGCGCTTCACGGTCGGATCGGGCGTCGAAAAGTACGGCAGATACGCCATCGGAACGCCGAAGAATTCCAGCTGCGCATTTTCGAAATACAGCATCTTCTCGGTCTGGTCGTGAATGATGCGCGCGCCCTTGACCTGCCATAGCGGCGGCTTCTTCGGATCGTCCTTGCACGGTGCGCAGGCGGTATAAACGCCGTTCTCGAAAACGGTGTAGTTGCCGCTGGAGCGGTCCATCCGGGTCGCCGCCATGCGGGTGGCGTCGGCGGTGTCGACGCGTAGCGAATCGACGAAACCATCGCGGTAGTCGTCGCTCAGATCCATGACGTTGGCGTAGGTGATCTTGCCTTCCGCATCGGTCATGCGGATGTTGCCCTCGGCGTGAAGCCGCTTGGTCTTCTGATCGTAGATGACCTTGTCGGCCTCGACACCGGTGCCGTTGAAGAACATCTGCACGTTGCCGACCGCCGACACCCGCTGATTGTTGTAGTCGTAATTGACCTCGACCGCCTGGACGAGCATCTGGCCGTCATTGGCGGGTTTGGGCGGCGCCGGCTTGGGCGGGCGCGGATTATAGGTGAAGCCCTGCGCGGACGCCGGCGCCGTGGTCGCGAGGTCGAGCGCGGTGGCCAGAATCAGCCCGGCCGCCAGCGCCAGAACCGGGGCGCCGGCTGCGGCCAAGCGACTCCAGTGGCGGCGCACGAGCGTGCGCCGCTGGAACGCGGACGACCTTCCCTGGCGGGCGGCGACAACGGCCACTACCCGTCCTCCTGGTACAGCAAGGCCAAAAAGCCGGTGAGGCCGCCCACAGACACAGGCAGCCACGCCGCAGCGATCGGATGCATCAACTCAGCCTTGCTCAAATCCTCAGTTACTTTCGACAGAACGTAGAGCAGAAAGCCTGCTCCCACGCCACTCAAAACCATCTTCTGCACGCCGCCCATCCGGAAGAAGCGCAGGCTTACGGAGGCCGCCAACATGACCATGGCAGCCAGCAAAAACGGCTGTGCAATGAGCTTGTGGTACTGCAGCCGGTACCCGGCGGTCGCGAATCCCGAGCTTTCCGAGGACCGGATATAGCCGGGTAGTTGCCAGAAAGACACAGTTTCGGGAGTGGAAAAACTGTTGCGGACCTGGGCGGGCGTCAGGATGGTCGGAATGAAGAAGCTGTCCTGATCAACAGGGGGGGAATTGAGGGAGAATCGGCGCGCCGATTTGAACGCCCAGCGGCCTTCCTCGAGTCGCGCCTCACGCGCCTCGATGCGTTCCTTGAACTGGAAGTCGTTGTCGAACTTGAACACCGTGAGCCCGGTGAGCAGGACGCCCTGCTGCTCGCTGCGGGCGGCGTTGATGATCCACTGGCCGTCGCTGGCGACCTGATTGAGCCAGAAGCCGGATGCGTCCTGAATTCCGCCGCCGGGCGCCGAGCCGAACAGTTCCGCCTCCATCCGCTTGGAGAGTTCGCGCAAATTGGCGGACATCGGGTTGTAGGCGACGGTCGCCAGCAACCCGAGCGCGATGGAGCTTGCCAGCGCCGGCGCGATGAACTGCCAGGCGGATACGCCGGCGGCGCGCGCCACCACCAGTTCCAGCCGCCGCGACAGCGCGAGATAGCAGGTCATCGCTCCGAT
>NZ_JAUSLT010000182.1 GCF_030646015.1 Bradyrhizobium sp. | reverse complement strand
TGATCGTAGTCGGCGGCCTGTCCGCGCATCGAGATCATGGCGTTGATCGCGGAGGAGCCGCCGATCACCTTGCCGCGCGGATAGGCCAGCGCGCGGCCGTTGAGACCGGCTTCCGGCTCGGTCCGGAACATCCAGTCCGAGCGGGGATTGCCGATCGCGAAGAGATAGCCGACCGGGATGTGAAACCAGATCCAGTTGTCGTTGCCGCCGGCCTCCAGGATCAACACGCGGTTGTTCGGATCGGCCGACAGCCGGTTGGCGACGATGCAGCCGGCGGTGCCCGCGCCGACGACGATGTAGTCGAAATCACCTTCAATCCGCCCAGGCATTTTGTTTGGTTTCCGCCCGATCCCACAGCCGTCATTCCCGGGCTTGTCCCGGGCAGCCACGTCTTTCCCGCTAAATAGTCAGACGTGGTTGGCCGGGACAAGCCCGGCCATGACGGCCTTTGTCAATCGCCGGGGGCTGTTGGGTGGACCGCCGCTTGCATGCTAGACAGGGGCAAATCGCTCAAACCCCCAACCGAGACCCCTCATGCCCATCGTCAACCGCGTCGCCGATCTGCAACCCGATATTCAGGCCTGGCGCCGCGATATCCACGAAAATCCCGAATTGCTGTACGACGTGCACCGCACTGCGGCATTCGTGGCGGACCGCTTGCGGGAATTCGGCTGCGACGAGGTGGCGACCGGCCTCGGTCGCACCGGCGTGGTCGGCGTCATCAGGGGCCGCAAACCCGCCGGCAATGCCGAGGTCAAGGTGATCGGGCTGCGCGCCGACATGGATGCGCTGCCGATCGAGGAAGAGACCAATCTGCCCTATGCCTCCAAGGTTCCGGGCAAGATGCATGCCTGCGGCCATGACGGGCATACCGCGATGCTGCTGGGCGCGGCCCGCTATCTCGCCGAGACCCGGAATTTCGCCGGCGATGCGGTGGTGATCTTCCAGCCGGCGGAGGAGGGCGGCGCAGGCGCCGCCGCGATGATCAAGGACGGCTTGATGGACCGCTTCGCCATCGATCAGGTCTATGGCATGCATAATGGGCCGGGAATCCCGATCGGTTCGTTCGCGATCCGGCCGGGTCCGATCATGGCGGCGACCGATGCGATCGATATCAAGATCGAGGGGCTCGGCGGCCACGCCGCGCGGCCGCATATGTGCATCGATTCGGTTCTGGTCGGCGCGCAGCTGATCACCGCGCTGCAGTCGATCGTCTCGCGCACCGTCGATCCCCTGGAATCCGCCGTGATTTCGATGTGCGAGTTCCACGCCGGCAACGCGCGCAACGTGATCCCGCAAACCGCCGAACTCAGGGGCACCGTTCGCACCCTGACCGACGAGGTCAGGAAACTGGTCGAGAAGCGGGTGCGCGAGGTCGTCGCCGGCGTGGCGCAGATGACCGGCGCCAGGATCGACCTGGTGTACGAGCGCGGCTATCCCGTGGTGGTCAACCATGCCTCGCAGACCGATTTCGCCACCCAGGTGGCGAAGGAAGTTGCCGGCGACGCCAATGTTCACGACATGCCGCCGCTGATGGGCGCGGAGGATTTCGCCTATATGCTGGAGGCGCGTCCCGGCGCGTTCATCTTCTGCGGCAACGGCGACAGCGCCGGGCTGCACCATCCCGCCTACAATTTTAACGACGAGGCGATCGTGTTCGGCACCTCGTACTGGATCAAACTGGTGGAGAACACGCTGGCGGCGTGAGGCGAGATCGTCCGAACCCGGCCCCCGTCAGGGCTGGACACGGTACAGCCTCAGATCGCCTCCATCGATTGCGGCGGTCAGGAGCCAGCGGCCATCGGCTGACATTTGCAGCAGTCGCTGCGCGATGGAAATGATCCGCTGCCGCTCGCGGCCAGTGACGCTGTCGCGCACGACGAGTTCGCCTGTCTTGCTGTCTTTCCGCCAGAACGCCTCGATACGCAGACCGTGTCCCGACAATGCTTGCTGCGGCGTATTGATCTGCGGATTTGGAGCGCGGTGATCGCCTTGGTCGATACTGCCGATCAGGGCTCCGGTCAGCGTATCGAAGGTCAGCGTCCGGCATATCCAGGATGAGGGCTTGGCGTTAGCCAGTGCGCCCGGCGGAACGCCACAAAAATTCAGCCGGATGGTTCTGTCATCGATCTGGACCTGGCCGGTCTGCGCCGTGAGGCTCCCGATCAGCGGTTTGGGCATTGCGACCATGACGATGTCGCGATCATTAGTCAGATCATGAATCCGGAATGCCTCGCCGCGGGGACCGAACTGCCAAGCCCACACGCTATCGCCGATTCGGTCGAGCCCTCCGGTCTGGCCGTTCGCCGCGACCGCCCCGTAGCTCCGGATATCGAATGGCTTGATCGTCAGCACGTCAAGCCGAACGGCCATCACGTCGTCGGGTTTGGGCGCGCCAGACTGGCCGCATGCCATCCATAGGCTGTTGCTGTCGCGGGAGAACAGCATCGGTTCGCGGGCGTACGTATCCAGGCAGGCGGTTTCGCGGCCTGAGAACTCTCCAGCCAGTTTCAGGTCCGGCAGCAGATAGAGCCGAACGCGATTCTGGTTTCGCCGGTACGGCGTGCCCGGCACCGCGACGTCAGCGCCATTGCTGCGAAGCGCGAGATAGCGGCCGTTCGGGCTCCACGCGATGGAATACCTTTCCGTCGGACCGAGCGCGCTGGCAAGTTGCTGCAAGTCGCGGCCGGTCGCCAGCTCCACCTGCATCAATGTGTGATCGACGGCGCGAACAATCGCCGTCTGTCCATCGGGCGCGATCACGGCCGTGGGCGCGTGGCCGACGGAAATCGCGATGTTGTGCGAATAGGCGAGAACGACCTCGCCCTGCGAGCGATCCTGCGGAAGCGATAGGGCCTTGCGCAGTTCCGGCGCGCTGCCGACGACCCCGTTCGGTCCCGCAAGGTAGCCGGCAAATGGCGCCAGCACGGCAATCAGCAACGGGGCGATCAGCATCAATTTCAAGTCCGTCGCATCATGGAGAACGAAATTCGCTGTGGCCGAAGTGTTTTCCAATGGCCGTATCATCAGCACCACGACGATTGCAGTGGTCGCACCCCAGACGGCGCCGACGCCACCGCGGACGGTGAGGATCTGAAAACGTTGGGTCCATGACATGCCGTTGAGGGCCCAATCACGGATCGGCCTGTTATCGACGGTCATGAGATAGATCTGTTCGACGATGCCCGATACGCATGCGCCGGCGATAGCGGCAACGAGGAACAGTAACGTCGCTCGCCGCATCCCGGATGCCGCGCCGAGCATCCATGCGGGTACGATCGAGATGAGTGTGCTGGTCGCGAACGTCGAGAGTAGAAACGGACCCCATGGCAGGCGGAGGATTGCCGCTGCGTTCAACGTGCCAGCCAGGCGCTCAAACCGCGCGGCGTTTTGAAGCCGCAATTGCGTTCCGAAGCCCCCTTCGATCGGCAGCTTCTGCGTCAGCACGAGCCACACGATGCCGGACAGCAGGATACCCAGGAACCAGAAGGCGACGTTGAGCTTCGGCATGATGCGCCGGAGCACGAGCCCCTGCATGATCGGCGGAGCCAACAATGCGAGAGGCACGATGGCTACAAGCCCGATCGCGATCAGCGTCGGGTGCTCGGCGTCCCGCGATATTTGCTTGCCGAAGGCCGTTGCAGAAATGGAGCAGAGGACCGGACCGAGCGCGGCGACGAGCACCCAGGCGAGCCAAATGGTCCAGGTGACTGGCCGGAGGCGTTCGGAAGAGTCCGGCCGTGAAGTCAGCGTGAAGGGAGGCAATCAATGTCTCGGCAGGTTGTGCGACGGATTGCTTCACTTCGCACGCCACGACGAGGCAAGAAGGGCAAAGGCCTGCATTTCCTGCGCAGGCTTTCACCATTTTCCGCTCATGCGAAATCGGGGACGCCGGGATCTGAAGGTTGGATTATCGTTGCGAAACCGCTGGACGCCGGCCTGGCCGCAGCCCCGCCGCGTCCGGACACAAGGACGGGCATACGCCGGCGGAGCCGGAAACGCTTCACTGGATAAACAGAATGGGACCCGGGTCTCGTGCCGCAAGACCGGCACGCTGCGCGGCGTCCGGGGCTAGGGTCGCTACGCAGCGCGCCGGACTCGAGACGGCACAGTAGTCTCACAATTAAAGGTTGTGAGATGGAATGTCAAATCCTTGTGCTGACTATCTGTGTGAATGGGATGCATGGCTACGCCGCGCGCGCCGAGCCTACGGGCGCGCCACCCATTCCGGTCTGAGCAGGGACATCAGACGCATGGATCGAAAGTTGCCATCGGCATCCCGGTGTAGGTCGCGAACGAGGCCTTCCTCGACGAAGCCGGTTTTCACGTAAGCTCGGTAGGCCCGCTCATTGTCCTCGAACACAAGGAGTTCGACGCGATGAGCAGCCAATTCGTCGAAACAAACTCGCAGGACCGATCGCAGGAAGTTTGATCCGATTCCGTGCCCGGCGTTTCGCACGGCGATGCGCTTCAGCCGAAGGCGTTGGTTGACACTTCCGACGCCCTGCAAAATAGCGAATCCGGCGACGTCTGTTTCATCTCGTGTCAGCAGATACCTGCAAGACGGGTTTTCGATTTCAGTGGCGTGCCGCTCGGCATCCCATCTGCCGACCAGGCGCGCATAGCCTTCCATGCGTTCCACAAGCATGATGGCCGGGATGTCCGATGGGGTCGCGGCTTGAATTTCCGTGGCTTGAATGTCCATGACCGCAGTTTGCCGTTCGGGACTGATCCAGGCAACGCGCGAAGCGAAAGCGCGGCCCGGCGGCTGCGAGCCATTTCGGGCTCCTTCGATCCCATTGGGATTGCTCATGAAAATCACTCCCTCCGATCCTGATTGACTCTCTTGGCCCTATTAGCTTTATATTAGAACATATCATGAACAAATGGGTTGGTCGCGGGTTCAACAAAGACCTGTGACGGCCCAACACCCCCGAGGAGCGGCGCATGACCGGCGCACGCACGAACACGCTTGCAAAGATGCGCGGCAGCATCGAGCGCATCGAGGCGCAGGCGGACGCGACAGTCCCTTTGCGCGTGGCGCTTGGGCATGCGGAGGCCGATGCGACGCTGCAGGGCGGCCTCGCGCTGGCCGCTATGCACGAGGTGTTTGCCGAGGGACGGCAGAGCGCCGTGGCAACCGGATTCATCGCGGGGTTGGCGGGGCGCGCGGCGGCACGGCGGCCGCTGGTGTGGATCCGGCAGGATTTTGCCGAGATCGAATCCGGCGCGCTGTCGATGGCTGGCCTTGCCGAACTCGGGCTCGATCCGCGCTGCGTGGTCACGGTGCGCGCTGCCGATGTCGACGCCGCATTGCGCACCGCCGCCGACGCGCTGGCCTGCGATGCGCTTGGCGCGGTGGTGCTGGAAGTCTGGGGCGAAGCCCGGCAGTTCGATCTCGTCGCCAGCCGCAAGCTGACGCTGGCGGCGCAGGCCTCCGGCGTCACCGGACTATTGCTGCGGGTGGCGGCGCAGCCGCAGCCCTCGACGGCGGAGACCCGATGGATCGTGCGCGCGGCGCATTCGCCGCCCGCCTCAGCCGGGAGCGCGTGGGGCGCGCCGGTGCTCGACGCGCAACTCGTCCGCAATCGTCATGGCCCGGTTGGCCGGTGGATCATGGAATGGAAATGTGATGAGTGCCTTTTCGCGAAACCGTCGGCGTATTCTCAGTCTGTGGCTGCCGCGCCTGCCCATCGACCGCATCAAGCGCCAAATTTACCGCGACAACGACGGGCCGGCTAACGACACGGACAGTGCGCTCCCTCTCCCGCTTGCGGGGGAGGGCCGGGGTGGGGGTGCCGCCGCGAGTCAAACCGTTCAAGTTTCCCCCACCCGTATCGCATCTATCGATGCGATACGACCTCCCCCGCAAGCGGGGGAGGTGAAACAAGAGCCCAGCATCGTCGTCGCCAGGCAGAACAATGCGCTGCAGATTTTCGCGCTCGATGACGCCGCAGCACGTCTCGGCTTGTCGATCGGCCTGCCGCTCGCCAATGCCCGCGCCATCTGTCCGCAGTTAAAAGTGTTCGATGCCGACGAGGCGGCGGACGCCAAGGCGCTGGGCGACATCGCCGCCTGGTGCGACCGCTTCACCCCGCTGGTGGCGCTGGATCCCCCGCATGGCCTGTTTCTCGATATCACCGGCTGCGCCCATCTGTTCGGCGGCGAGGCCGCGCTGATGCAGATGGTGTGCGGATCGCTGACCCGGCAGGGTTTTGCCGTCAGCGCCGCGATCGCGGGCACATCGATCTGCGCCCGCACCATGACGCGTCATGTCTCCGGCCGCATCGTGGCCGATGGCGGCGAGGCCGAGGCGATAAAATCGTTGCCGGTGTTTGCGCTCGGCGCCGATGAAGCCATCACCCGCGGCCTGCGCCGCGCCGGGCTGAAAACCATCGGCGACGTGGCCTCGCGCGCGCGCCACGAAATCACGGCGCGGTTCGGCGATGATTTTACCACCTTGCTGGAGCAGGCGCTGGGGCAGGGCGATGCGCCGATCAGCCCGTTAAAACCGCTGCCGGATTACATCGTCGAAAAGCGGTTTGCCGAACCGGTCGCCACCGAAGCCGTGATCTCGGCGACCTTGTCGCGGCTGGCGGCAATGCTGGTCGCGGCGATGGACCGGCAGGGCAAGGGCGCGCGGCGGCTGCAAGCCCAGTTCTTCCGCACCGACGGCGCGGTGCGCGCGATTGCGGTCGATACCGGGCAACCCGTGACCAGGCCCGAGGTGATCGACCGGCTGTTTCGCGAGCGGCTCGATGCGTTGAGCGATCCGCTCGATCCCGGTTTCGGCTTCGATCTCATTCGCCTGTCGGCCAGCCGCGTCGAGATCGTGGTGCAGCAGCAGCGCGATCTCGATGCCAATGTGCACGACAATGACGAGTTGGCGGCCCTGATCGACCGCATCGCCGCGCGGATCGGCGGGCCGCGCGTGGTCGTGCACCTGCCGCAGGACACCCATATTCCGGAACGCGCGGTGATGGCGGCGCCGGCGCAGCATCATCTGGCGGCGGCTCAAGTTGCGGACTGGCCGGAGCGGGAAGAGAGCGAACCGCCGTTGCGGCCGCTGCGGCTGTTCGCGCGGCCGGAACCGATCAAGGTGATCGCGGAAGTGCCGGATGGGCCGCCGGCGTGGTTTCAGTGGCGGCGGGCGTCCCATACGGTGGTGCGCGTCGAGGGTCCGGAGCGCGTCGCCATGGAATGGTGGCGATCGCGAGAGGAAATGCTGACTCGCGATTATTTTCGCGTCGAGGACGAAACAGGTTTGCGGTTCTGGCTGTACCGCGACGGTTTGTATGACCGCGAGATCGCGCAGCGCGAGGGTGAGATCGTGCAACCGAACTGGTTCGTGCACGGGCTGTTCGCATGAAGGGCCCTGACGGCATGGCTTACGCCGAAATCGGAATCACCACGAATTTCTCGTTCCTGCGCGGTGGATCGCATCCGCAGGAATATGTGCGGGAGGCCAGCGACCTCGGGCTTGCCGCCATCGGCCTGGCCGATCGCAACACGTTGGCCGGCGTGGTGCGGGCCTACAAGGAACTGGAAAATCCTGAGCTCACCTGCAAACCAAAACTGCTGATCGGTTCACGCCTCGTCTTCATCGACGGCACCCCTGATATCCTGGCCTATCCGCGCGACCGCGCCGCGTACGGCCGGCTCTGCCAGTTGCTGACCCGCGGCAAGCGCGGCGACGATGCCGACAAGACCGAAAAGGGCGAATGCCGCCTCGGTCTCGACGATCTGCTCGAATTCGCCGAAGGGCAATTGCTGGTCCTGACGCTGCCGCACCGCTTCGAGCCGGAACAAACCCTTGAAATTCTCGACCAGCTGCGGCGCAGCGGCGCCGATGGCGTGTGGCTGGCGGCCAGCCTGCTGTATCGCGGCGATGACAGACGCCGGCTGGCGCGGCTGCAGCGGATCGCGGCCACCGCCCGCGTGCCGCTGCTCGCGACCAACGAGGTGCTGTATCACCATCCCGCCCGCCGCCCGCTGCAGGATGTTTTGACCTGCATTCGCGAGAAGACCACCATCGACACCATCGGCAAGCGCCTTGAAGCCAATGCGGAGCGCTATCTCAAGCCGGCCCACGAAATGGCGCGGCTGTTTCGCGACGTGCCGGAGGCGCTGGCGGAAACCATGCGGTTTGCGAACCGCATCGATTTTTCGCTCGACCAGCTCAAATACCAGTATCCCGACGAGCCGGTGCCGCCGGGCAAGACCGCGCAGCAGCATCTGGAAGACCTGACCTGGGCCGGCGTCCAACAATATTTTGTCGGCGAGTTCGACGACACGCTCCGCGCCACCTTGCGCAAGGAGCTCGACCTCATCGCCGAGCTGAACTACGCGCATTATTTCCTCACCGTGCACGACATCGTCCGTTATGCGCGCAGCGTAAACATCCTCTGCCAGGGCCGGGGATCGGCGGCGAACTCGGCGGTCTGCTACGTGCTCGGCGTCACCTCGGTCGACCCGACCAAGGTCGACCTGCTGTTCGAACGGTTCATTTCCAAGGAACGGCTGGAGCCGCCCGATATCGATGTCGATTTCGAGCATTCGCGGCGCGAGGAGGTGATGCAGTATGTCTACCGCCGCTATGGCCGCCACCGCGCCGCGATCATTGCCACCGTCATTCACTATCGCCCGCGCAGCGCGATCCGCGACGTCGGCAAGGCACTGGGGCTGACCGAAGACGTCACCGCAGCGCTGGCCGATACCGTGTGGGGCAGTTGGGGCAAGGGCCTCAACGAGATGCAGGTGCGGCAGGCCGGGCTCGATCCGCACAATCCCATGGTCGGCCTCGCGGTCGAACTCGCCGGCGAGTTGATCGAATTTCCGCGGCACCTCTCCCAGCATGTCGGCGGCTATGTGCTGACGCAGGACCGGCTCGACTCCTATGTGCCGATCGGCAACGCCGCGATGGATGACCGCACTTTCATCGAATGGGACAAGGACGACGTCGACGCCCTGAAAATGATGAAGGTCGACGTGCTGGCGCTGGGTATGCTGACCTGCATCCGCAAATGTTTTGACCTGATCGCCGATCACAAGGGCGAGCGCTGGCAACTCGCGTCAGTTCCGCAGGATGTCCCCGAGGTCTACGACATGCTGTGCCGCGGCGAGTCGCTCGGCGTATTCCAGGTCGAAAGCCGCGCCCAGATGAACATGCTGCCGCGGCTGAAGCCGCGAAAATTCTATGACCTCGTTATCGAGGTGGCGATCGTCCGTCCAGGTCCGATCCAGGGTGACATGGTGCATCCCTATCTCAGGCGGCGGAACGGCATCGAGAAAGAGAATTATCCTTCGCCGTCGCCCGAGCACGGATCTCCTGACGAACTCTACAAGGTCCTGCACAAGACGCTCGGCGTCCCCCTGTTTCAGGAGCAGGCGATGCGGATCGCGATCGAGGCGGCGGGATTTAGTTCAGAAGAAGCGAACGGACTGCGTCGTGCGATGGCGACGTTTCGCAATGTCGGCACGATCGGAAATTTCGAAGAGAAGATGACCGGCAACATGATCCGGCGCGGCTACGATCCCGAATTCGCGAGAAACTGTTTTAATCAGATCAAGGGTTTTGGCAGTTACGGTTTCCCGGAAAGCCATGCCGCGAGTTTTGCCCAACTGGTCTACATCTCGTCATGGCTGAAGCATTTCCATCCCGATGCTTTCTGCTGCGGCTTGTTGAACTCGCAGCCGATGGGTTTTTACGCCCCGGCGCAGATCGTCGGCGATGCCCGCGCCAACGGCGTCGAGGTGCGCGAGGTCGACGTCTCGTTCAGCCATGCCCAGAATACGCTGGAGCAGGGGAGCGGCAAGTATTGCGCCGTGCGCCTCGGCTTCCGCCAGATCGACGGCTTCAAATGGGCTGATGCGGACGAGGAGAGGCTGAAGCGGATGCAGGCGTCGTCGCGAAGGGTACCGCATGCGAGCCCAATTCACCTCTCCCCGCCTGCGGGGAGAGGTGATGTCGACGACTGGGCCGACCGCATCGTCGCCGCGCGAGCGCGCCGTCCCTTCACCTCGCTGGAGGATTTCGCCCGCGATACCGGCCTGCCCAAGCGCGCGCTGATCCAGCTGGCGGATGCCGATGCGTTCCGCTCCATCGGGCTCGATCGCCGCGCCGCGTTGTGGGCGGTGCGGCGGCTGCCCGACGACGTGGCGCTGCCGCTGTTCGAAATCGCCACCGCGCGCGAGCAGCCGGACGAGAACGCGCGGCCGCTGCCGGAGATGCCGCTGCCGGAACAGGTGGTCGCCGATTACCAGACCATTCGGCTGTCGCTGAAGGGCCATCCGATGGAGTTTCTGCGGCCGATGTTCACTGGGGAGCGTGTCGTCGCCTGCAGGGACATCTGTCACGCCAACGACAGAAAGCGTGTCCGCTGCGCCGGCGTGGTGCTGGTGCGGCAGCGTCCGGGCAGCGCCAGGGGCGTGGTGTTCATGACGCTGGAGGACGAAACCGGCATCGCCAATATCGTGGTGTGGCCGCAGGTGATGGAACAATTCCGCAAGGAAGTGATGGGCGCGCGGCTGCTTCTGGTCGAGGGCTACATCCAGAGCAGCCCCGAACAGGTGACGCACCTGGTCGCGCAACGCCTCACCGACCGCTCGCACGATCTGGTCGGCCTCGCCAACGACGCGCTCGGCCGCAAGCATGCCGTGCCGGCCGGTCCCGCGCTGATCGAACCGCTCAACGACGACCGCCGCGAGCATCCGGACAATCCCGCCCAGAAAATCCGTCATCCGCGCAACGTGCGGATCCTGCCGCCGTCGCGCGATTTTCATTGAGGGGCGTGAGCTCACCGGCATTCTTAAGAATTCGTTCAGTTCTACGCATGATCATTGGCCAGGGAAGGTCCGTCATGCAGGTCCAACAGCCAATCATTTTTGAAGGTATTGGGGTGGAGACGTGACCAACAACCAGCTGCCGTCGCCACCCGCGAGCATGGACCCCTCGGATTACCTCAGCCCCATCCGGGAAGAAGCTTTGCAATTGCTGAACCCGGGTGTCGATCGGGCCCGCGTTGTTTGGCTTGCAGCGGGCGCACTCGTCGTTGGGTTCGGATTGGGATGGGCCAGCAGCTCAAGCTGGTACGATTCTCCAGTGGTCGTCGCATCGGCCCCGTCAGCTCAAAAAGATCATTCCATCCGTCGAACCGAAATGAAGCCGGCCAATAAGGCCGAAAGTGGTCGAAAGCAAACGGCGCTCGGTACCGGGACCAAACCTCCGAGTTTATCGTCGGGTGCGATACCAAGAACGACAACCGAAGCTTTGCCACCGGATACCAGTCTGCCCACTGGCTCGATTGCGCCTCGTGAGCCGCTGGTGCCAACCCCGGAGACACGACCGACGACAATTGAGGGCTGGATAGTTCGTGATGTTCGAGGTGGCACGGTCGTCCTCGAAGGACCGGATGGCAGCCGGACAGCAGTGGTTGGGGACAACGTGCCCGGAGTTGGGCGCATCGACTCGATCGTGCGTTGGGGTAATCGCTGGATCGTTGCCGCAGACAAGGGGTTGATTGCGACGCCCTGATCGCAACCAGCCCCGAAAAACTCTGTCGTCGCTCGGGAAGACGCCCGGTAGCGAATACCCGCCGCGAGCAGATGTACGGATCCTGCCGGCGTCAAGGAATTTTCATCAGAGCCGTCATGCGGCCGACGCGCACGGGCTCAACCCTGGCGCCGGTTGCCACCCGCCGAGCCGAGCAGTTACAAGATGCGCATAACTTGTCGGTCGCGCTGCTTCAAGCGGCGCCAACGGCCAAAAAAAAGAACAGGGCGGATCGTCATGCGCAAAAAAATCCTCGCACTGGCAGCGGCATTCGGCATCGCAGCCTGCGGATCAGCCTGGGCGGCATGGCCCGACGACAAGCCGATCGAGGTCATCATCGGCTTTGCTCCCGGCGGGGCAACCGATGTGATGGCGCGCAAGCTGCTGCCGTTCGTCGAAAAGAGGCTCGACGGCAAGGCCAAGTTCGTGGTGATGAACAAGCCGGGTGCCGGCGGCGAGATCGCGTTCGCCGGGATTGCCCGCGCCGCGCCCGATGCCTACACGATGGGCGTGGTCAACGTGCCCGGCTACAACTTCCTGCCGCTGACGCGAAAAACCCAGTACAGCATGGATGAAATACGCCTGGTCGCCCGCGTGGTCGACGATCCCGGCGTGATCGTGGTGAAGGCGGAAAGTAAATTCAAAAATCTTTCGGACGTTCACGCCGAGTTGCGCAGCAAGCCGGGCTCGGTGACGTTCGGCCACAACGGTGCGGGCACCAACGGCCATCTGGCGATCCGCATGCTGGCGGGCGCCGCCAAGGTCCAGCCCAACGAAATTTCCTATTGCGGGACATCGGCGCAACGAACCGATCTCCTGGGCGGCCATCTGGAGGTCGGAATGGTCAGCCTCAGCGAATTGCCCGAGCTGCACGGCGGCAACAGGGGGCCACTCCGTGCCATCGCCATATTGTCAAAGAAGCGCTTTCCGTCTCTTGCCGACGTTCCGACGGCAGAGGAAGCAGGCGCCGCGGTCACAAGTACGGCGGAACGCGGCTTTGCCGTACCAAAGGGCGTTGCCGACGACATCGTCAAAAAGCTTGAAGCTGCCATTGCCGATAGCCTGCGCGATCCCGAGTACATCAAGAGCTCGCCCGGCGACGAGCCCGTCCTCGCCTTCATGCCCGGCGCGGAATGGCAGAAGCATCTCGACAATGCGACGCAAGCCCTTCGTCCCCTCGCCGAGGAGCTGAAGGCGAGCGAGGCGAAGTGAGCAAGCCCCACCGACGGGCAAATCACTTCTGATTTACAGAAGTCATGTCAAGCCCCTCGCGAAAAAATATTTCTGTTTTCCAGAAATAAAAATCAGACTATAAGCGTAGCCATCCCGTCCCAATCCGGAGGGGCGTTGCGCAACGTCACCAGCGCGGGGCGGGGATGCGGTGGACGCGGATGGTGCTCCTGACGAGGGCGCCTGAGGCGGACGACGAAGTCGTGTTGTCCTGACATCTCGGTGCTGGTGTCAAGCCTGCGGTCAGTCCCGCAGGTGACGGTGGCAAGAAAGCCGATCGCCGGGGAGACCACGTATAAGCGTAAACCATCGCGCGGGGAGTGCCGGGTGATTCCGGTGTGACCTGACTAACGCGTGTGCGTTCTACCCACTACCCATTGCACACGCGGCTATCGGGCGCATCGGGCGCCCGGCCTCCCCGCGCCCTCTGATTGGAGAGGGCGGGAAGTAAATGGCAAACCTCGGGCGAAACGCGCCGCGAGAATTATACTCATGTCCGGATATCGTCATTGCGAGGAGCTCTTGCGACGAAGCAATCCATCTTTTCTTTACGCTGCGAAATGGATTGCTTCGTCGCATCCGCCTTCGCCCGAAGGCGGGCTTCGGCGGACAAGAGCTCCTCGCAATGACGCTGAAAGAGCGGTGCCTCGTCACGGCCGGGCTTGACCCGGCCATTCATCCGCTTTGAATGTCAGCCTGAGATAAACGAGAAGCCCTCATGCAAACTCCCCGCGAAATTCTCGCCGACATCTGGACGTCCGCCGGCGGCGATCCTTCAGCGCTCGATGTCGTCACGTTGAGCAGCGAGGAGCCGCAATTGCCGTCGTCGTTTCGTGTCGCCGTCGCGGCGCAGGCTTCGATCGCCGCGACTGGCCTTGCTGCCGCGCAGATCTGGCAACTGCGCAGCGGGCAAAGCCAGGGCGTCGCGGCCGACATGCGGCACGCCGTCGTCGAATGCCGCAGCGAGCGCTATCTGCGGGTCGACGGCAAGGGCTCGCCGATGGCCTGGGACGCCATCGCAGGAATTTACAACACCCGCGATGCGCGCTTCGTGCGGCTGCATACCAATTTTCCGCATCATCGCGATGCCGTCTGCAAGGTGCTGAACTGCAAGGCCGAGCGTGACGAGGTCCAGGCCGCGTTGCTGCAGTGGGACGCCGAGGCGTTCGAGACCGCGGCCTATGCCAATGGCGGCGTGGTTGCGATGATGCGTTCGCGCGAGGAATGGCTGGCGCACCCCCATGCCAGCGCGCTGGCCGAACAGCCTTTGGTGTCGATCGAAAAGATCGGCGATGCCGCGCCAAAATCCTGGCCTGCAGGCGATCGCCCGCTGGCAGGGCTGCGCGTGCTCGATTTGTCGCGGGTAATCGCAGGTCCCGTCGCCGGTCGCACGCTGGCGGCGCACGGCGCCGATGTGCTGCTGATTTCCGGTCCCGACCTGCCGTTCATTCCCTGGCTCACCATCGACACCGGGCGCGGCAAGCTCACGAGCTTTGTCGAACTCAAGAGCGAGCAGGGGCGGGGCGTCCTGCGCGACCTGCTGGCGGATGCGGATATTTTCGCGCAGGGCTATCGGCCGCAATCCATTGCCGCGCTCGGCTTCTCGCCGGAAGACGCGGCGAAGATCAATCCCGGCATCGTCTATGTGTCGCTTTCGGCCTATGGCCACGCCGGGCCATGGGCCGGGCGCCGCGGTTTCGACTCGCTGGTGCAGACCGCGACCGGTTTCAATCATGCCGAAGGCGAGGCGGCCGGGGTCGAGGGTCCGAAGGAATTGCCGGCGCAAATGCTCGACCACGCCACCGGCTACCTGATGGCGTTCGGCGCCATGATGGCCAGGGCGCGTCAGGCACGCGAAGGCGGCAGCTGGCACGTCCGGGTATCGCTGGCGCGGACCGGGCAATGGCTGTGGAATCTCGGCCGCATCGCCGACGGTTTTGCGACTGAGGATTTGAAAGGCGATGCAGTCAAACCGTTCGTGGAGGAGATGTCCTCAGGCTTCGGTCCGTTGCGGTCCGTCAGCCATTCGGCCTTGCTGTCGAAAACGCCAGCGTTCTGGGCCCGCCCGGCGATGCCGCTCGGCAGCCACCCGCCGCAGTGGCCGGCGCGTCCCTCAGGGAGGGGCTAGTTCTCAAAAAATTTTACGTCAAACACGCCATGCCGATCAATTTTTTGGTTGTTTGTCACAGGCGTTGGGCACTATTAGCATACTTATGAGGCAAATTGTCGCTGCAATCACAACCGGTTGATCAAGCCTGATGTTCCGATATTTTATTAAACAATTGCAGAAGCTTACCCGGCAACGACTGGCTGTCGCCACAGCCCTGCTGGCACTGGCCGGTGCCGCCTTGTTTGGCGTCCTGCATAATGGTGGGGCAAGCCACGGCCATTCCGAAGTGTCGAGCCAGTCCCGCAAGGGGCTGCAGCGCTACACCCCGACCCCGGCCGAATGGGCCAGCCTGACGATCCAGCCGGTGACCGAGCGCGCCTTCCGCGAAGAGCATGTCACCGAAGGCAAGATCGCGGTCGACGAGGACCGCTCGACGCCGGTGTTTTCACCCTATGCCGGCCGGGTCACCAAATTGCTGGCGCGGCCGGGCGACAGCGTCTCCCAGGGCCAGCCGCTGTTCGTGATCGAGGCCGCCGACAACGTGCAGGCGCAGAACGATTTCATTGCGGCCATGACCGCCTCGAACAAGGCGAGATCGGCGCATGATCTGGCGCTGCTGCAGGACAAGCGCGCCAGGGATCTGTTCGAGGGCAAGGCCGTTCCGCTGAAAGACTATCAGCAGAGCCAGGCCACCCTGATCCAGGCGCAGAACGATCTGCGCTCGACGCAGACGGCGCTGGAAGCCGCGCGCAACAAGTTGCGCATCCTTGGTCTGACCGACGAGGCCATTGCGACCTTCCAACAGAATGGCCGCATCAATCCGGAAACGACGATATCGGCGCCGATCGCGGGTACGGTGGTGCAGCGCAAGATCGGCCCCGGTCAATATGTCAATTCCGGCGCCGGCGATCCGGTGTTCGTGATCGGCGATCTCTCCTCCGTCTGGCTCACCGCCTTCGTGCGGGAGACCCAGGCGTCCGCGGTGGCGGTGGGGCAGGAGCTGAGCTTCAACGTGCTGGCATTGCCCGGTCGCGTCCTGACCGGCCGTATCAATTACGTCGCGGCGGCGATCGATCCCGCCACCCGCCGGCTGCTGGTCCGCGCCACCGTGGACAATAGCCGCGGACTATTGAAGCCGGAGATGTTCGCGACCGTGACGATCTATGCGCCCGGCGACGTGCCGTCGGTCGGCGTTCCCAAGACGGCGCTGATCATCGAAGGCGACCAGGTCCGGGTATGGGTCGCGCACGAGGACAAGACGATCGAACTCCGTCAGGTCAGGATTGGTCTCACCAATGGTGACCTGGTCGAAGTCAAAGGCAATTTGAAGCCCGGCGAGCTGATCGTGACCAAGGGCAGCCTGTTCATCGACCGCGCTGCGTCCAGCGGCAGCTGAGCTCCAGCGAATTGAAAGCTCCGGTCTGAATGGATCGCCTTCGCCGAGGCGGTCAGCAACGGGCATTTGCGCGCGCGACATGGGCGTGCGCCCACTGTTCCTGCCCACTCCGTTTGTGGTTGACGCATTCCAGCGGTTGCCCCCTGATTGCAGGCAGGGATCAAACCGCGGGAGATCAACCATGCGGGTCGAGGAAAATCCGGGACACGCCACCGCCGATCAGGTGCTGGGCGAAATCCGCGATTATTGCCGCGCCACGCGCACGGCGGAATCCACCTTCGGGCGGCTGGTCGTCAATGACGGCAAGCTGGTGTCGCGGTTGCGCGACGGCGCCAAGATCACCACCGGCACCCTCGACAAGGTGCGCGCCTATTTGTCCGAGCACGGCAGCACGTTGCCGCCCGCGCCCGGCCAACCGTCGGCGCCGGCGAGGGTGGTCAACGGTTTCGGTGCAGCCGCTGACGTAGCGCCTGCCGGCTTCCGGTTCTTCGACAACCGCCAGAAATATCTGCTGTTCGTCTCGACCTGCAGCGAGAAGACTGAAGTCGCCAGCCGGATTTCGCTCGAACTCGGCAACCTGCAGCCGGCGCCGCCGGCGCTGCGGATCTTCGATGCGGGAGTAGGCGACGGCACCGTGCTGTCGCGGGTGATGCGGGCGGTGCACGCCCGCTTCCCGACCATGCCGCTGTATGTCGTGGCCAAGGAAATCAGTTACGAGGACGTCCGCCTGATGCTGGAAAAGATGGCGGACCGCCTGTTCGAGCATCCCGCCACCGTACTGGTCATCACCAACCTCTATTATGCCGAAGCGCCGTGGCTGACGCCGCGCTCGGCGACCGCGGCGCAAAGCCTGATCTGGAAGGATGTAGCGCTGTCAGGCAATACCGCACAGGGCTTTGCCGAGCAGATCGGCGAACTCGAAGGGTTTTTGGCGCAGAACTGGCGCGCGGGGATCAGCCCGACCACCGGCAACCCGGTCTATCAGCGGCCGATCGTCCTGACACTGCGGCGCGAGGATCATTCCTTCCTGCTCGATCCGATCATGCCACGGCCGGGACGGGTGATGGCGGATTACGATCTGGTGATTGCCTCGCAGCCCTACCGGGCGCGGGCCAGTGTCGAGTTCAAGGCATCGAAAGTGGTGGCGCCGCTGGTGCGGTCGCTGCGGGCGGGGGGCCGGCTGATCGGCATCCATTCGCATGGCGGCGATCCCGGCATGGAGATCATCGACGGGGTCTGGCCCGGCGACAATCCTTTCACGTCGGATCGTCACGCCATCCTGCGACAGGTCAAGCACGAGCTCGGCGCGGCGGCACGGCACTATAATTTCAACGTCTCGTCCGACGCCCGCTCGATCTTCCGCTATCACATGCACACGCTGCCCGACGAGGTCTCTGGCCCGATCGGCACCTCGACGCTGTTCGCGGCCTGGAATGCCGCGATCTATGTCGCGCAGATCGAGGATGTCAGGCTGTCGGAGGTGGTCCGCGACGGCCGCTACCTCGAAGCCACCGACCGGGTGCTGAAGAAGCACGGCGGTCTGTGGTTCAACGATGAAACCTATGTGATTTCGCGCCGCCGCGCCCAGGCCTGACCCCGGGGAGGGAGCCGTGACCGCAGCCGACCTGGTTCCGTCCCGCGACCTCACCGCGCTGCTGTCGTCCGCTTCGGTCGAGGTCTCCTCGCGCGGGCATCAGCTGGCCGAATTGCGCGATCACTTCGCTCCCGGCACGGACGTCACCATCACCTTTCTGCCCGGCGACAATTATCGCCACAACGTCGAGACGGCCACAGCACTGCGCCGCGCCGGCTACAACCCGGTTCCGCACATCGCCGCGCGCGAAATGGCCTCGCGCGAGGCGCTCGACGATTTTCTGGCGCGGCTGCGCGACGAGGCTGACGTCACGCGCATCCTGCTGATTGCAGGCGATACCGCCATCGCCAGGGGGCCCTTCAAATCGAGCCTCGATCTCTGCGCCAGCGGATTGCTCGAGGCCCGCGGCATCGCGCGGTTGAGCGTTGCCGGTCATCCCGAAGGCCATCCTTATCTGGAAACGGTCGAAGCGCTTGATGTGCTCGACGCGTGGCAGGCGTGGGGGCACGAGCGAAAAATCCAGGTCGAGGTCATGACGCAATTCTGCTTCGAGGCCGCGCCGATTCTCGGATGGATCGGTGGGCTGGATGCGCGCCGCATCCAGCTTCCGGTTATCGTCGGGCTCGCCGGCCCGGCGACGCCGGCCACGCTGATGAAATTCGCGCTCCGCTGCGGCGTCGGCCATTCGATGCGGGCGGTGCGCAGCCAGATCGGCCGTTTCGGCCGGCTCCTGACCGACACCGGGCCGGATGAAGTCATGCGCGGCCTGCAGTCGGCGCCGAAAACTGCGACGGCAGCGATCGCCGGATTTCACCTGTTTCCGTTCGGTGGCTTGCGCAAGTCCGGCGACTGGCTGCGCAGTTATCGCCGGGAAAGCATCGGGTTGCCCAACCGGGCATCGGCTGACAGCGCGTCTGTTGAACCAGAAGCTTCCAGGTTTGACTAATAGAGCCTGCCTCTAGATGATCGCGCTCGATCCGGAATCAACTTAATGCAAAAATTATCCAGGAAATTCAAAACCGGCGCGTCGGCGATCGCGGTGCTGGTGGTGCTGTTCGGCGTGTACGGCTTTCGCAAGCTGCAGGCGCTGGCGGCCGACCCCGTCGGCGAAAAGGATTGCCGGCCCGCCGCAGACGGCGGCGAGCAAGGCAAGATCGATCTGGAGCGAATCAAGGCGATTGCGCCGCTACCGGGCGTAAAATGGTCGCAGCTCGGCGGCAGCATCAATGACGCAAGCTGTCTCAACAAGACCGAAATCTACGGCGTGGTCGAGGTGCACAGCGTCGAAGACATTGCCAAAACGCTGGCGTTTGCGCGCGACAACAAGCTGTCGCTCACGACGGCCGGCGTGCGCCACAGCATGGGCGGGCAGGCCTTTCGCAAGGGCGGCGTCGTGCTGGACATGCGGGGCTTTAATCGGATCGAGCTCAACGAGAACACGCGATCGGTCACGGTGCAGCCGGGAGCGACCTGGCACGATATCCAGAACGTGCTGCATCCGCGCTTCGCGGTTCGCGCCATGCAGTCCACCGACATCTTCAGCGTCGGCGGATCGATCTCGGTCAATGCCCACGGCATGGACCATCAGGCCGGTGCGCTCGCCAAGTCGATCAAATCGATGCGGGTGATGCTCGCCGACGGCTCGCTCAAAACGGTATCGCCGACCGAGAACAGGGAATTGTTCGACCTCGTGGTCGGCGGCTACGGCCTGTTCGGCGTCATCGTCGAGGCCGAACTCGATATCGCCGACAATCTGGTCTACCAGACCGGCCGGCGGATGCTCGACTACAAGGAATTTCCGGCGCTGTTCGCCAACGAGATCGAAAAGGACGCCAATGTCGGCCTGATGTACGGGCATCTTTCGACCGCGCCAAGCACGTTTCTGAAGGAAATGCTGCTCTATACCTATACCAGGGTGGACGGTACCGATTTCAAGCGCCAGCCGCTCGGCGAGGTCAGCGGCGTGAAGGTGCGGCGGCTGACCGTCAACCTGTCAAAGCAGGGGCCGCTGTTCCAGGAATTAAAATGGTTCTCCGAAAAGCACATCGAGCACCGGATGGAAACCTGCACGGTTTCGCGCGCGCAGGCGATCGGATCGGCGGAGGCTTGCTTGGTCAGCCGCAACGATCCGATGCACGATTCGGTGCCTTATCTACGTAACGCGCTACCCAACGATACCGACATCCTGCACGAATATTTCATTCCGCGCAGCCAGTTCGTCAGCTTTGTCGACGGCATGCGCAAGGTACTGACCGACAACAAGACCAATTTGCTGAACGCGTCGGTGCGCATCGTGCATCAGGAAAGGAACTTTCTGACCTATGCGCCTGAGCCGGCGTTTTCGCTGGTGCTGTATATCAACCAGAGCACCGACGACGAGGGCAACCGGCGGATGAAGAAGGCGACCGAGGAACTGATCGATCTCACGGTCGCCCACAAGGGCCGGTTCTTCCTGCCCTACCAGCTGTATTACTCGCGCGACCAGCTGCAGCGGTCGTATCCGCAAATCAATGACTTCTTCGCGGCGAAGCGCAAATACGATCCCGGTGAGGTTTTCACCAACACCTTCTATCAGAAATATTCGTCGTAGCCGCGACGCGCGATCAGAGGCTCGCGGTCCGCTTCGGCGGCAATCCGCTGCAGCCGCCGGCCTGCTCGGCATCGAGCACCAACAATGCGCCGGCCGCATAGAGGCGCGCGACGAAGCCGGCATCGTCGGAGCGCGCGAGCGTCACATAGTCATTCGATGCGAGGATGTGACCGTTCGCCTTGACGGCCGCGGCCAGCGCCAGCGACGGGGGTCCGATGATGGCCATCGACTTGCCCGGCGGTGATACGAAGGTGAGAGCCACGACGATCGCGAACCAGCCGGAAGCGACCAGCGTGATCGCCCCGGCGATCCTGCCCAACGGCCGCAGCCAGGCCGTAGGTGGCCTGCCTTCAATAGTCGTAGAAATGCTCAATATCAGCGCCTTTGGCCTTAAGGTCCCTGGCGATATCGACCAGCTGATTGATCCTAGCCTTAAGACCCGCTCTGCGAAAGCCAGGCTTGGCATCGAGATCGAGCGAAAACAGCTCCGCGGTGGCCTTCGCATCCAGGGCCGCCGCTTTGGGCGCGATCACGGTGATGAGGATTTCGTGATTGCCGGCGATCTCGGCAAGTGGAATGCCCTGGTCCAGCAGGCCCTTGATGATTTCGGTGAAATCCTGGTAGCGCGGCGTCTGCACCAGCTGCCATTGTGGGGTGAGCGTGCGGACCGGTTTGATGCGCGGCTCCTTAGCCAGCACCTCCGGCGGCAGCGTCGCCACCACCAGCATGATATCGCGCGGCTCGCTGTCACTGGAGGCGTCGAGCGCTTTCTGGATCAGCCTGCTGTAGCCGATCTTGACGAAATATTCCGCGCCGAGCGCGAAGTCGCGCTCCCGGCTGCGGATCGAACTCGTCGTCGGCGTCGAAATCGCCATCAGGCCATCCAGCTTCTCGCCAAACGGAAATTTGTACCAGGGGATGGTGTAGAGAAACGCGGCGTAGTCCTGCGCCACCTTGCGGGCATAATCGTCCTGCGGTGTGCGCGTGGGGCCTCTGATCCACTCGGTGATGCGGCCGATGGTGTTCTCGTAAAATCCCTTGATGGCGTATTCGACGGAATAGCTGACGCCGATCACATAGATCATGGTCTTGACCTCGGCGCGGGATTCGCCGCTGTCGGGCACGGCGCGGTTGATGGTACAGAAGCTGCGCCAAAATCCGAAGATGTGCTGGAGGTAGCCGAACTGGCTTTCGCTGGAGGAATCGAGGAAGCGGCCGAAATCCTCGAACGAATAGACGATGTACCATTCCGGAAAGGTGAAGAAGGTGTTGGCCTGTTTGCGCCGATACCCCTGTTCGTCGATCGCGGGCAATGCCGGTCCCGACGCAGAGGACGTCGCGGCGGCAGTGGAGGGCGAGCAACTGCCCTCGATGTAGGCCATCGGCACAAGCACGGCCAGCGCGATCAGGATCACGACGGTGACGAGTATGCGCCGCAGCCACCTAAGCATGAACGGCGGCCCGCGTTCGCGGCGCCAGTAGATAACCGATCAGGATCGCCACACCGCCGAGACCGAGATGCGGTGCATTGGCAAAAAACCGGGTGCTCAGCGGCAAGTTCTGGATGCCATTGATCAGGATGCCGAAGTCGAGATAGCCGCTGCCGGTCAACAGGCCGAGCACGCCATCGGCGAAATAGAAGGCGCCGAACAGCTGGAAGAACAGTTCCGAGGCGCGGCGCGAGGTCAATGCCGCCGTCGCCGCCCACAGCGCCGAGACCAGATGCAGCCCATCGGCATACCAGGTGCGCCGGAACAGGCCGAAGATCATGTCGTTGGCATCGATGAAGGCGGGGATGTATCCGGTCAAGATCACGAAGCCGAGCAGCGCCGCGTAGCCCCAGGCGCAACACCTGATGATATCCATTGTTGTCTCCTGCCAGCCCGAATCTGTGCTTGCGAGTTTACAGCTTCCCGAGCGCCGTGAGCAAAGCGGAGTTGAAGGCCTCGGGGTCCTCGATTTGCGGAATGTGACCAAGACCGGGCAGCACGGTCAACGCCGCCCGCGGCAGCAGCTTCTGCAGGTCGTGGGCCTGCTCCAGAGGGGTGATTGAATCCTTGTCGCCCCACAGGATCGCCACCGGGAATTTGAGGCGCGGATAGGCGCTGCGGTCGGCACTGTCGGCGGTGCGGTCGTCGCCGGCGAAGTAATACAGCCAGCCGGCGATATCAGGGGTGCTGTTGCGCAGGCTGGTCGGCCGCTGCAGGATCTCGATATATTCCGGCAGCGCACGCTCCTTCTTCTCGATCAGCGATTGCAGCAGAACCTTGGTCGCCAGCGGATTGGTGATCGTCAGCGATACCAGGATTTCGCGGATCCCCTGCGGCCGGACCAGCAGCGGCGGTTCCGACGGCGGCGACGTCAGGCCGAGCGCCGCATCGACCAGCACCAGCGCACGGGCCCGGTCAGGGTATCGCATCACAAGTTCGGTCGCGGCACCCGCGCCGAACGAATGGCCGACGATGATGGCTGGGCCAGCCTTGAGCTGATCGAGCACATCGTTGACGCGCGCGGCCTGGTCGCGCCGGGTATAACTTCCGGGCCGGTCGGAAAAGCCGAATGGCGGCAGATCGAGCGCGATGACGCGGAAGCCGGCTGCGGCAAGCGCATCGATGGTACGCCGCCACAATTCGCTCCACGCCGCGGTGCCGTGAAACAGCACGACGGGAACGCCGTCGGCGGGGCCTTTCTCCTGCACGAAAACCCGGCCGGAGCCGGTCGGCACCAGACGGCCGGTCGATGGCGCCAGTTCGTCGCGCAGGCCGGTTTCGCGCGTCGAAGCCGCCACCCAGAAGGTGGCCATGGCTGCAACACCCAGCAGCAGGAGAACGAGCAAGGTCGTTATCGACCAGCGCAGGATTTTGACGATCACGAGGCCTCGCAAGATGGTGCGGAACTACGAATCGATGGAATCCAGATCCGTTGCGTGAGTCTAGCGACCGCCACCAACCCCGTGATGAAAAATACCTGACATGATCAGTACCCGGTTAACGTGCCGGAGCCATCGCACGGCTGACTTCCGCGACCAGTTCGGACAATGGCCTCGATCCGTCGAGAGGCAGAACAGGGCAGGGCAATGCCGCAAGCCACGCCTGATGCTTGGCGAGGCTGCGACTGGCGAAATCGCCGTCGTCGTATTGTGACGCCCATTCGAGGAATTCCCCGGTTTCCTTGTGGCGCCAGCCGCCGGGCGCGACCGCCTCCGCCCCGTATCGGGTGGCCTCACGGGCTTGCAGGCGCCGCAGCCGGATCTCCCTGGGGGTGGTCAGGAAGACCACCAGATCGAAGGCGGGAATGATTGCGTCGCCCCAGCCCGTTAGCGATCCGCTCACCACCCAATCCGTGCGTGGCAGAAACATCTCGTGCATCAGGCGGAGTCGGTCGGCAGGCTCGCGCATGTTTTGGTAGGGCGGCGACGTTGGTTGCCAGAAATAGTCGTCGGTGTCGTGATGAGGGATAGAAAGGGCATCGGCCAATGCACGGCCGAGGCTGCTGACGCCCGCACCTGACGCTCCCGTGATGTGAATGCGGCAGCTTTTCATGGCGCCGGCCTGACGTTTCACTGCCCCGACGGCGTACGCAGGCCGTGCCAGGCGTCGCGCACCTGATGGTAGTGCACTTCCGGCAGATAATCCGGCGTGTTGAGCCCCAGCGTCTTGACGTCGAGCTTGCCGATGGCGCTGAGCAGCGTGTAGGAGGCGATGACCCGCTCGCGCTGGGCGCCGATCAGCCGCGCCTTCGCCAGAGTGAGGTCCTGCTGCGAGTTGAGCACATCGAGCGTGGTGCGCTGGCCGCCTTGCGCTTCTCTGCCGACGCCCTGCAGCGCGACCGTTGCGGCGCGTACTTCGGCTTCGGAAGCGGCCACCGCGACCTTGGCGCCCTCATGGGAAACCCACGCGCCGACCGCCGCGGTGCGCGCCTGGTTGCGGATATGGTCGAGCACCAGCCGGCTTTGCGCCGCCAGTTCCTTGGACTGCCGGGTCTGCGAGGCGCCGGTGCCGCCGTCATAGATCGGCGCATTGAGCTGGCCGACCACGGAGGCCTGATCGGTCCCGAATGTGCCCAGCGTGGGATCGCCGTCCCGGCTGCGGCTGACGCTGCCTTGCAAGGTGACAGTCGGCAGCAGGCTGCTCTCGGCGACGCGAATGGTGGTGGAGGCGACGTCGACGTCGAAGGCCGCTGCCAGCACCGCCGGATGCTGCCTGAAGGCGAGGCCGGTCGCGTCGTCGCGGCTGCGCGGCAAATAGCGGTCCACGGTTTCGGCAGGCCGCAGCTGCGACGGTGGATTGCCGATCACCTGGGTATAGGTCGCCTGGCTGATCGCCAGATTGACCTCGGCGGCATTGAGATCCGCGCGCCCGCGGCTGAGCCGCGCCTCGGCCTGCGCGGTATCGGTCGGCGTCACGTCGCCGGCATTGAGACGCTTCTGGACGATACCCTGCGTTTCCTGCAGGAACGCGACGTTGACGCGCTGCGCCTCGACCAGCGACTGATTGGCCAGCACGTTGGTATAGGCGGTGACGGCGTCGAGCAGCACGCCCTGGCCGACATTGCGCAGGGCTTCGCGCCCGGCCTGCACTTGCAGTTCCGCGACGCGGACGCTGTTGGCGGTCTTGAAACCGTTGAACAGGGTTTGCGTCACCGTCACCCCGACGGTCCATGGCTTCAGGTTCGCCGACTGGAACGTGTTGCCCGGCAGCAGGTCGCGTACCGCCTGCAGCCCGGCGCTGAGACTGGCGACGATCTGCGGCCGGTAGCCGGCCAGCGCCTGGGGGACGTTCTCGTCCGTGGCGCGTTGTCGCGCCCGTTCGGCATTGAGCTGCGGATTGGTCTGGTAGGCCTTGGCCAGGGCCTCTGGCAGGTTTTCGCTGCGGGCTGCGGAAGCCGCAAATCCGACGCAAACCACCACGCCAAGACAAATGCCCGATCGAAGCACGCGCCTTGTTACGTGGCCTACTTTAGCGGCACGCCCAACCATATGATCCCGCAAACACTTCCGGTCGTCCGCCCCCGCCGACGCCTTGGTGTTTACTGTTTAGAGGCCGTTGCCGCTACTGGCAAACAGTCGCGCACCGAAACTTGATTCAGTGCTTTGCTGTTGCCGGTTCGTCACAGATATCAGGCAAGTTCCTCGGCAACAGCCCTTTGAACTTGCGGCCGTTCGGACATCCGGCGCCGGTGATCCCTCACTTTGGGAAACCGCGAGGGGTCCACGCCGTCCCCCTCCAGCCACTGCGCCATGGTGAACAGGTAGGGATCGCAGATCGTGTAGGTTTCGCCCATCACCCAGGGCGCCCCGAGCATTTGATGCTCGATCAGCTCGTAACAGGCCGCCACGGACTGCGGTACCTTGCGCTGCATCGCCTCGATGGCCTCGGGATCGTCGGCCCAGCGATAACCGCGCATGCGGTGGGAGTGGGCCACATGCAGCGTCGAGCACAGATAGAGGTTGAAGGCCTGGACCTGCGCGAACAGGAAGGGATCGTCCAGCGGGGCCAGCCTTGCCAGCGGAAAGCTCTGCGCGATGAAGGCCAGCATCGCGGGCGTCTCGGTCAGGATGCCCCGACCGGTCACCAGCGCCGGAACCCGGCCTTTCGGATTGATGGCCAGATATTCCGGCTGGCGCTGCTCGTCATTGGCGAAGCTGATCCGCACGGTCGTGTAGTCGGCGCCGGCATCCTCCAGCGCGATATGGGACGCCAGTGAACAGGTGTGCGCAGCGTAATACAGCGTCAGCATATCGATCTCCCTGAAGGATGGAGGCTTGCCGTCGGCCACGCGGCCCTCAGGCGGCGCCGTCAATGATGATGAAATCGGCGTCCGCATATTGCTGCCGGATCGCCTTCGCGCTCTGGTATTCGGGGCTGTGATAGCAGGCCAGCGCGGTCGCACGGTCCTTGAACTCGACCACGACATTTCGGTCGCGGGCGTGGCCTTCCATGGTTTCGAATGCGCCGCCGCGCACCACGAATTTGGCTCCGAAATTCTGAAAGGCAGGACCGGCCGCGGCAAGGTATTCGGGATATCGCTGCTCATCGTGAACCGAGACCCGCACGATCCAATAAGCCCTCGACATATCGTTCTCCTCTTGTGGCTTGGTGTTGACCGCGATGGTCAATCATCGCGTCTCCGTGGTCTTTACGCGGGATGCTCAATCCCATAAAATGAATAATTGTGATACAATTGATCTCACGGAGAGATGTATGGACCTGTCGGATCTCCAGATTTTCAGCGCCGTGGTGCGCGAAGGCAGCGTGACGCGCGCGGCCGAGCGGCTGCATCGCGTGCAGTCCAACGTCACGACGAGGATCCGGCAGCTCGAGGAGGATTTGTCCGTCGCGCTGTTCATTCGCGAGGGCAAGCGGCTTCACCTTGCGCCGGCCGGCCAGGTGTTGCTCGGCTATGCCGAGCGACTGCTGGCGCTGGCCGACGAAGCGCGCGGCGCCGTGCTGGACGCAAGGCCACGCGGCACCTTCCGGCTCGGTGCGATGGAGAGCACGGCGGCGGTCAGGCTGCCGGGGCTGCTGAGCGAGTATCACCGCAGGCATCCCGGGGTCGTACTGGAACTGCGCACCGGCAACCCGGTGGTGCTGGGAAGCGCGATCCTGGCCGGCGATCTCGACGCCGCCCTGGTTGCCGAGCCGATTGCGGATGCGCCGTTCGAGAAGACGTTCGCCTTTGACGAAGAGCTGGTGATCGTCGCTCCCGCCAATCATCCGCCGATCGGCAGGAAGGGCAGTCTGCCGCACACCGTGCTGGTGTTCGAGCCCGGCTGCCCGCACCGCAAACGGCTCGAGGACTGGTATGCAAGGCGTCAGCAGATGCCGGAGCGCACCATCGAACTCGCGTCCTATCATGCGATCCTGGGATGCGTCGTGGCCGGCATGGGGATATCGCTGATCCCGAAAAGCGTGCTGACCACGTTTCCGGAGCGCAAGCGGTTGAGCGTGCATTCGCTGGCGCGAACCGAAAATGGCGCGCAGACCGTCCTGATCTGGCGCAAGGGTGCGGGTTCGGCGAATGTCAGGGCCATGGAGGAGATTTTGCGGGGCGGTTCGCGTCCCGCAGCCAGGAAGGACTGATGGAAATATACTAGGTTCAGACAGCTCGAATCTGTGAGCCGGCCGGCGATGCCGGCTGGTATTGTTCCCGACGGAAACCCGATGCCGAAGAAATTCACCGACCCCGATGACATCGCGGAGGACATCATCCGCGATGTCGGCACCAACCTCGTGGTCGGGTTGCCGCTCGGCCTCGGCAAGGCCAATCACATCGCCAACGCGCTCTACGCGCGCGCCGCCGCCGACCGCACCATCAATCTGACCTTCTTCACCGCGCTGACGCTGGAAAAGCCGAGGCCCAGGAGCCTGCTGGAGCGCCGCTTCATCGCGCCCGTCATCGACCGGCTGTTCGGCGGCTATCCCGATCTGGCCTATGCCGGCGCGCTGCATGCGGGTGCGCTGCCGACCAATATCAGCGTGATCGAGTTCTTCTTCCTGGCGGGAAAATGGCTGCACGCGCCGTTCGCGCAGCAGCATTATATTTCCGCCAATTACACCCATGCGTCGTCCTATCTGCTGGCGCGCGGGCTCAACGTCGTCATGCAGCTGGTGGCAAAGCGCGTCGTCGATGGCGAGACCCGCTACAGCCTGAGCTGCAACACCGACACGTCGCTGGATCTGCTGCGCGCCCGCGCCGAGGGTCGCGCCTCGTTCAAGGTGTACGGGCAGGTCAATTCCGAACTGCCGTTCATGCCGGGGGCGGGAGACCTTGCGGCCTCGGAGTTCGACGCGCTGCTCGACAGTCCCGAGACCGATTTTCCGTTGTTCGCGCCACCGGCCGAGCCGGTCAGCGACACCAAATACGCCATCGGGCTGCATGCCGCGACCCTGATGCGCGATGGCGGCACGCTGCAGATCGGAATCGGCCAGATCGGCGATGCGCTGGCGCAGGGGCTGATCGTGCGTCATCGCGACAATGCGCGGTTTCGCGAGATCATGCAGCGGCTATCGCCCGGCGCGGAGCCTTCGGCGCTGGAAACTGCAACGTTCGAAAAGGGTCTCTACGGCGTCAGCGAGATGCTGACCGAGGCGTTCATCGGCCTGATCGAGGCCGACATTCTCAAGCGCGAGGTCGATGGCGTGGCGCTGCATGGCGCGTTCTTCCTCGGGCCGAAATCGTTCTATCGCGCGCTGCGGGAGATGACGCCGGATCGGCTCGCCCGGATCCAGATGATGCCGGTGTCCTTTACCAACGAGCTCTATGGTGACGAGGCCGCCAAGCGGCGCGCCCGGGTCGACGCCCGTTTTGTCAACAATGCGATGATGGCGACCCTGATGGGAGCCGCCGTTTCCGACGGCCTCGAAGACGGGCAGGTGGTCAGCGGCGTCGGCGGCCAGTATAATTTTGTGGCCCAGGCGTTTGCGCTGGCCGGCGCGCGCGCGATTCTCACGGTCGAAGCGACCCGGCAGGGCAAGGCAAGGACGCATTCGAACGTCCGCTGGAACTATGGCCACCTGACGATTCCCCGCCACCTGCGCGATGTCACCGTCACCGAATACGGTGTCGCCGATCTCAGGGGCAAATCCGACGCCGATGTCATCGCGGCGATGCTCGGCGTCGCGGACTCGCGCTTTCAGAGCGAACTGGCGCGGCAGGCCAAGGATGCCGGCAAGCTGCCGAAGAGTTTTGAGATCCCGGCGGACAAACGCGAAAACTTTCCGGAGCGCATCAAGGCCGCCTTGCGGCCGGCGCGCGAAGCGGGCCTGCTGCCATCGTTTCCGTTCGGCAGCGACTTCACCGACACCGAGCAGCGGCTGATTCCGGCGCTGCAGGCGTTGCAGGAAGCGCAGCGTTCGCCGCTGCAATTGCCCGGGCTGTTGTGGCAGGGATTTACGCGCACGCCTGATACGGCCGACGTTGAATGCCTGGCGCGGCTCGGCCTCGATAGGCCCAAGACGTTGTCGGAACGCGCCTATCGCGCGCTGGTCAGCGCGGCGCTGGTGAGGAGCCGGGCGGAATAATCTCTCTCGTCGTCCCCGCGAACGCGGGGACCCATACGCCGCGGCGGTTATTGTTGACCACGCTGGTCGACGGCCTTCTTCAACAACAAATGACCGCGATTATGGGTCCCCGCGTTCGCGGGGACGACGAGGGAGTTGTGTTCGCCCCGCTACCTGTTCTTGTTCACCGGCTTGCGCTTCTCGATGAACGCCGCCATGCCTTCGGCGCGATCCTCCAGCGCGAAGGTCGAGTGGAACAGGTTGCGCTCGACGTTCATGCCTTCCGCCAGCGGCGTCTCGAAGGCGCGGTTGATGGCTTCCTTGGCCATGGCGGCCGCGGGACGCGACATCGCGGCGATTTTTTCCGCCGCCGCCAGCGCTTCCGCCATCAACTTGTCCGCGGGCACGACGCGGCTGACCAGGCCCGAGCGCTCCGCTTCGGCGGCATCCATCATCCGGCCGGTGAGGCAGAGGTCCATGGCCTTGGACTTGCCGACCGCGCGGGTCAGCCGCTGCGTGCCGCCGATGCCGGGAATGGTGCCGAGCGTGATTTCCGGCTGGCCGAATTTGGCAGTGTCCGCGGCGATGATGATGTCGCACATCATGGCCAGTTCACAGCCGCCGCCCAGCGCATAGCCGCTGACGGCGGCAATGGTCGGCTTGCGGCATCGGGCGACGCGGTCGCCGCCGATCGCGGTGAAATCGCTGGAAAACATGTCGATGAAGGTTTTCGGCTGCATTTCCTTGATGTCGGCGCCCGCCGCGAAGGCCTTTTCGCCGCCAGCCAGCAGGATGCAGCCGATCGCGTCATCGGCCTCGAGATCGTCGACCGCCGCGGCGATCTCCCGGAATACGCCGAACGACAGCGCATTGAGCATTTTCGGGCGGTTCAGCGTGATAATACCGACCGCGCCTTTGGCTTCGACAATGATGTGTTCGAACGTGCTCATGATTCACCCCGGCGCCTGATTGCGCCGGCAATGTGCCCGCTGGCGGGGTGGGCTTCAAGTGGGGGATTGCCGTGTCCCGGACGCGGTGCAGCGCTCTTCGCGCTGCTCCGCAGAGCCGGGACTCAGACAGCAGCATGGAAATCATGGGCCCCGGCTCAGCTGCGCAACGCTTCGCGCTGCGCAGCGTCCGGGGCACGAAACTCCTTACGCCATGAACATGCGCGCGGCGGAGGCCATCGTCAGCAGCGCACCGAAGGCGATGAAGATCTTCCCGATCAGCGAGGTCTGGTCCCAGGCGGAATCTTCCTTGCTGGCGGCCATGACAGGCGCGGCTGGGCTGGCAGGCGTTTCGACCGACGCCAGCGTCATGGTTGACGCTGCGGACTTGGCGTCGGGCTTGGCTTGTTGCAGTGCGCGGTCGAGATCGTTGAGCTGATCGGAGGCGACGACCTCGGCTTCAGCGGCCGGCTGGGCGTCAACCGGCTTGTCCGCGGCGGCCAGCAGCATCGTGTTGGCTTTCGCCGACATCGCCATGGCGCTGCCAGCGGGCGCCTCGGCGGAGGCCAGTTGCGCGTTGGCATTGGCGATCGACGGCGGGATCGCGGTCGAAGCCTTGTCGGCGTCACCAGCGACGAAAGTCGCCTTCCTGGTGGCCGAGGATTTCAGCGCCACCTTGCTGGATTTTCGCTGCGCGACTTTCTTGGAGTGACGCGGCTTGGAGTATTTGTTGAGCTTGATCGGCGCCCCCGTGGCGCTTTCGGATTTTGCAGTTGCGGTCACCGTGTCATCGCCTGGTGCCGCCTGCGATGGCCCCGCCAAACACACAAAGAGCCCTGTCGCTAGAATCAATGCCGAGCGCCCGCTGGCTTTGATGATCATTTGGCAATCTCCCCATTTGCCCGCCCCCAAGGCGAAATGAGACCCCACCGCGTGGCCGCAGCGCGGCAGAAAAAGGGAATCTTCGGGCGAGACCGGGCGAAAGCAGGGCAGCGACGGCCCTGCCGGGCACGCGGTCGCCGGGCACGCATTCGCATCGCATGCCGTAACCGACGCTGTGGGTGTCAGCGGAACCGATCGATGTTATGAGCCAATCGGAGCGGAATTCGCGGTCGCGATTCCCGAAGCCGGGGCGCGACGGTCTCAAGGCCGCCGGAAGCTTCGATCACGAACTCGTGATTGACGGCTGTCGGCGTAACAAATTGAAAGATCGACCGAATTGCAATGTGGGAGCGCGCGTGCGCGAACGTGAGGACGAATGGACCGGCCTGATGCGGTCGGCCATTTCAGGCGACGATGCGGCGTATCATCGCCTGCTCAGGGCCGTCACGCCGGTGCTCCGGGCCGCGGCGCGCCGCGGCCTGACGCGGGCAGGGCAACCGGCCGATCAATCCGAGGACATCGTGCAGGACATTTTGTTGGCGGTGCATCTGAAGCGGCATACCTGGGACGCCAGTGCCCCGTTCGCGCCATGGCTGTTTGCGATCGCCCGCAACAAGCTGATCGACGCGCTGCGCCGCCGCGGCCGACGGGTGTTCGTCAACATCGACGATTTCGCCGAGACGTTGCCGGGCGAGCCGGCCGCGGAGACCGTGCCGGCCGGCGAGGTCGAGGCCCAGCTGCAGTCGCTGCCGGCCCGTCAACGCGACGTGCTGCAGTCGATCGCGGTCGATAGCGCGTCGATCCAGGATACCGCGAAGAAATTCGCGATGAGCGAGGGCGCGGTGCGCGTGGCGCTGCATCGCGGACTGGCCAGCCTCACCGCCAGGCTACGGGGAAAATGAGAATGGAGACCGATCAGCTCATTCGTACCCTGGCCGCCGACAACGCCCACCGCGCGCGGCCGGTCGGGTCCGTGCTGGCGCTGTCGCTATTGCTGGCGGCGCCGGTTTCGATCGCAATTTTCGTGGCCGAGCTCGGCGTCAGGCCCGACGTCATGACCGCGATGCGCAATCCGTTTTTCGACCTGAAATTTGCGGTAACGCTGGCGCTGGCGATCTCGGCCATCGCCATCAGCCTGCATCTGTCGCGGCCGGAGGCCTCGCTGCGGGGCTGGGCATGGCTGCTGCTGATTCCGATCGGGCTTCTGGTTGCGGGCATCGGCGGCGAGATGATGATGCCGCAGCGGGCGCCGATGATGACGCGTTTGATCGGGCGCAATGCGTGGAACTGCCTGACATCGATCCCGCTGATGGCGCTGCCGCTATTGGTGGCGGCGCTGCTCGGCTTGCGTCACGGCGCTCCGACACGGCCCGCGGTCGCCGGCGCGATCGCCGGACTGCTGTCGGCGGGCTTGGCGGCAACGCTCTACGCCTCGCATTGCACCGACGACTCGCCGTTGTTCGTCGCGACCTGGTACACGATCGCCGCCGCGCTGGTCGCCGCTATCGGCGCGCTGGCGGGGCCGAGGATGTTGCGGTTTTAATGAGGTTGAAGGCTTACGCCGCCGGTGCGGCGGCGGCCTGCTGCATGCGGTGGAAGCGCAGGACCTGCTGTGCGGTCGAGGACCGCAGCCGTTCATAGGTGGCCTTGCAGGCCGCCAGATCGGTCGGCTCCAGGCCCGACAGTTTGTCGCGCATGTTGATGATCGCCTTCACGGTCGACCACGACAACGCGCCGACCTTGGCCAGGATCATGACGCCCTCGGCACGGGTTTCCAGCATCATGTTCTCGGCGATCGACACCGGCACGTTGGCGAGCGCCGCGAGCGCCGCGTTGGCCTCGTCGAATTTGCCGGCCTCGGCGAACGTCGCGATCTGGAATTCGTCGAGCCGGCCGTCCTCGTAGAGCGATTTGACCAGCGCATGGGCGATCGCGGTGTCCTTGCTGATCGCCACCGGCGCCGAGCGCGCCAGCCGTGTCGCTTCGCGCACGGCGGTCGGCACATCCCCTGCCTGCTTCGGATGGGCGGCCTCGAGGCGCTCCCGTACCGTGGCGGAAGCCTTGGCGATCAGTTTCAGATAGAGGTGCCGTGGTATCGTCGGACGCATGCCGAGGCAGGTTGCGAGATTGTCGTCGCCCTCGGCGCGATGGACCAGCCGGGTGAAGCCGCGTTCGGAAAACTCCGCGCCGGGATTGTTGACGGTGCTCTGGATCACCTCGTCATTGCCGCGCAGCACCAATACGTCCGTCACCGCGCCGCTCAGCACCCGTCGCAGCGAAATCGCCAGCAAATGCGCCTGGCTCTTGTTGCGCGCGGTCTCGATCAGCGCCTCGTCATCGAGGCGCTCCGACCTCGACAGCACCGGAGCGGCGACCTCGATCAGGTCGTCGAACGCCAGCGCGCGGATCGTGCCCGGCGGTGCGGTGTCGATCGCAGCCAGACGATTGGCGAGCAGCGCCCTGGCGGAAGTCTCGATGTGAACCATCAGGCACTGGAAAACGTCGTCGAACAGCCCGACCTGTTCGTCGGAATAATCCACCGCGCCGTTGATGAAGAGGTCGGTGACCCGGCGCAGGGTCTCGACCCGGCGCGCCACGGTTCCATGCGCGAGCGTGGTCTGCAACTCGTCGAGCAGACTTTCGGTGGTGGCGGCGGGCTTCGAACTCATGACTCTATCCTGGAGCATTCGGACATTTAGGCCGTCGACGGTTTCTCCGTCGTCCGGAAACGGAATTGGTCGGATCAGGCGCTGGCGATGCGATTGCGTCCCCGTGCCTTGGCTGCGTAAAGCGCGCTGTCGGCACGCGCGAGAATGATGTCGGGCGTCTCGTTCGGCTTCAGCGTCGCGATGCCGGCCGAAATCGTTACCTGCATGCCGGGCGAGAACGCGCTCCAGTCGAGATCGGCGATGATCGCGCGCAGCCGGTCGAGGATGCGCGCGGCGCCTTCACCCGAAGTGTCGGGAAGCAGCAGCAGGAATTCCTCGCCGCCATAGCGGCCGAACTTGTCGATGGGGCGGACGTTGGCGAACACGGTAATGGCGAATGTCCGGAGCACTTCATCGCCGGTAGGGTGGCCGTAGGTGTCGTTGATGCGCTTGAACCAGTCGAGATCGATCAGGGCGACGGAGCACGGCGCCTGGTTGCGATGGGCGCGGGCGATCTCTTCGTCCAGCATGCCCATGATGCAGCGGCGGTTGAACGAGCCGGTCAGATCGTCGAGTTCGGCGAGTTCCTCGATGCGCTTGTAGGCTTCCTTCAGCTCGACGCCGCTCTTGTAGAGTGACCCCTGCATGGCACTGGAGAAAATCCCGATGAACATGCAGCGCCCGATGGTCAGGATGAACACCATCATCGTTGCGAAGCGCTCGACATAGCTGCCGTGCGGCATGGCAATCGGCTTGTCGGTCAAAAGAAACAGCGCGGCGAGGCCGAACGCCATCGCGGTCCAGACCATCGCGGTCTGTTGCGGCGTCGATCGCAGCGAGCTGAAACTGAACACGACGAACAGGGTGCACAGGAACATCACGCCGACTTCCGGCGCGATCCAGGTGAAGGCCAGCATGATCATCATGTTGATGATCGACTGCGGCGCGACGAGGTAATGATCCTTGAAGCGCTCGTTGAACCCCATTTCCGAGAGTGCGATCGAACCGGCGGTAAAGACCAGGCCGCAGACGGCGAATGCCGGGCTGATCGCGGCCGGTATCGTGCCGGCGTAAGCGTAGATCAGCAAGACGAAGCCATCGACGAGGTAACTGACGCCGATCATCCCCAGAATTTGGCGACGCTGCCTGGCGCGACGCGCCAGCGTCTTCGCCGTCGGCTTGGGGCCCACGCCTTCCAGTTCGGCCGCAATCGGATTCAGGAACGAGGACGCAGCGGTGGCCATAATCTCGCCGGTGATGGAACTAATGCTCCGAAAATCTAAGTGGGAAAGCCTTTAGGTTTGGTATCCTTCGTTCAAAATCGGGGCGCAGCGGGGTGGCTTGTCCTTGTTTCGCAAGGGAAATTAGCGGGAACCGGGTACCGGCAGACGATCTGGCCGGGCCGGGAAAGACGGGTGGTGTGGAAACGGCAAGCAAGTGCTGCTTTGACGACAAAGCCTTGATAAGGTCGACATAATCTCGGCGGCGGTGGCCACGGGCTTGAAGAAAGTGTTTCCGTATTATGATACCAATTTTTCGCTTATCTCCCCGACTGTGGGGTAGATCACACGTGAAATCGCGGACTTGCGATAATTTCAAGAATCTTGCCGTTCCCATCGAACCACCCGCCGATCCAATCCGACCAACCTTGCGAGACGGCCATTGAGTGCGACACAGGCGGCTACGGACGATGTCCTGATCGCTCGGATCGCTCAAGGCGACCGGCTCGCCATGCAGGTGCTGTACGGAAGGCACCATGTCAGGGTGTTCCGCTTCGGGCTTCGGCTGGTTCGGGACGAACAGGTTGCGGAAGACCTCATCAGCGAGGTTTTTCTCGATGTTTGGCGGCAGGCCGACAAGTTCGAAGGCCGATCCGCCGTTTCCACCTGGCTCCTGGCAATTACGCGATTCAAGGCCCTGTCTGCGCTGCGGCGCAGGAAGGACGGCGAATTGGACGACGAGGCCGCCAACGCGATCGAGGATACGTCCGATGATCCCGAAGTGGCGGTGCAGAAGAAGGATACCAGTGTAGCGTTGCGCAAGTGCCTCACCGCACTCTCGCCAGAGCATCGGGAGATCGTCGATCTCGTCTACTACCACGAGAAATCGGTGGAAGAGGTCGCTGAAATCGTCGGGATACCCGAGAACACGGTGAAGACGCGCCTGTTTTATGCGCGCAAGAAATTGGCCGACCTCTTGAAGGCGGCCGGCATTGAACGAGGTTGGCCATGATGGCAGCGAGCAAACAAGTGCTGGATCAAGAACCCAGCGAAATCGAAGTGCTGCTGCCCTGGCATGCGGCCGGCACCCTGAACGCGCGCGATGCCCGCCGCGTCGATGAAGCGCTGGCGCGCGACCCTGAGCTTGCCAGGCAGTATGCCGTGATCCGGGAAGAGTACGCCGAAACCATCTCGCTCAACGAAAGCCTCGGTGCGCCCTCCGCTCGCGCCATGCAGAAACTGTTCGCTGCGATCGACGCAGAACCGGCGCGCGCGCCGTCGATCTCGCTGAATTTATCGGCGCGGGTCGCCGAGTTTTTCGCTGGCCTGTCGCCGCGGACGCTGGCCTGGTCGGCGAGCCTGGGCGCGCTGGCGCTGCTTCTGCAGGCTGGCGTGATCGGCGCGGTGCTGGTGAAGAACCAGACCTCCTCGTTCCAGACGGCCTCGCTCAGCACCAATGCGCCCGTCACCCGCGACCTCGGTGCGGCGGCAGCGCCATACGCGCTGGTGCGGTTCGCGCCGGAAGCGCGCATTGCCGATATCACCGCACTGCTCGACAGCTATCAGGCCGTCGTCACCGACGGCGCCAAGGGCGGTATGTTTCGGCTGCAATTCGGCAACAGAGCGATGAGCAAGGACGAAGCCGCGGCGCTGCTGAGCAGGCTGCAGCGCGAGAAAATCGTCAGTCTCGCCGTGGCTGCGCCGTAGGCCGCGCTTCCGCTCGCCCGCGTAAACCCGAGGCCTCATGATCCACGATCCCGCGAACCGGCTGATTGGAATGCGGCGTACGGCGCTGGCGTTGACCGCCGCTGCGTTGTCGTTCGCATGCGCTGGTATCCCGGCGGTTCACGCGCAAAGTGTCATGCGCTCGCCCAACCTCAACATCCAGTCACGGATGCCCACCATCAATCCGACTGTGGCGCCGCGGATCAATCCGGTTGTCGGGATCAACAGAACCCCGCCCGGTATCAATACGCCCCGCGTCGGGGTGACGTCGACGCTTCCGAATGCGCGCTTCTCGCCGAACCTTTCGCCAGCCTGTAGTTACGCCCATCGTGACAGCAGTGGCGAATGCCGGGAGAAACCGGTTTCGTTGTCCGATGGCGGCGGCGCCGGCAAATCCACCAAGAACGGCAAGGACGGCAAGAACGGCGGCGCCGGCCGCAACGGGCCGCTGGCAGCGCTCAACCCGACCGCGGTTCCCAATGAATTCGTGGCCGAGATCGATGGTTCGCTGTCGGACGCGCAGGCCGATGCGCTGGCACGGCGTCACGGCCTCGTGCGGCTGCAATCGCTGAATTTTCCGCTTGTCGGCGCCACCATCGGCCTGTTCCGGATCACCGACGGCCGCCCGGTGGAGAAGGCGCGCCGCTCATTCGCTGCGGCTTCCGGCGTGCGCTCGGTGCAACTGAATTTCCGCTACGTTCTGCAGGACCAGAAGGCGGCGCCGACCGAAGGCGATCCCGCGCAATACGCGCTTGCAAAACTTCGACTGCCGCAGGCCCATACGCTGGCCAGCGGCGCCAACGTGACCATCGCCGTGATCGATTCCGGAATTGACGACAGGCATCCGGAACTCTTGAACTCGGTCGCGGACAATTACGATGCGCTCGGCAGCAAGGAAGGCCCGCATGTTCACGGCACCGGCATCGCCGGCGCGATCGTGTCGCACGCGCGGCTGATGGGCAGCGCGCCGCAGGCCAGGATTCTGGGAATCCGCGCCTTCGGCACAGCGGCGAACGGCGCGGAAAGCACCACCTTCGTGATCCTGAAGGCGTTGAACTATGCCGTGCTGCATGGAGCCCAGATCGTCAATATGAGCTTCGCCGGTCCGAAAGATCCGCTGATCGAGCGCGGTATCGGCGCCACGGCGGCGAGGGGGATCGTGATGGTCGCGGCCTCCGGCAACGCCGGTGCGAAATCGCCGCCGCTATATCCAGCCGCTAACGCCAATGTGATCGCGGTCAGCGCTACCGACGCCGGCGACAAACTGTTTGCGGCTTCGAACCGCGGCGGCCATATCGCCATCGCGGCCCCCGGCGTCGACATCTTCCTGCCCGCTCCGGATGGAAAATATCAGATGACGTCCGGAACCTCATTTTCCGCCGCCTACATCAGCGGCCTTGCGGCCCTGATGCTGGAGCGCAATCCTGCATTGAAGCCGGGTGAACTGCGCGCAATCCTGATGAGAACTGCCCGCGATCTGGGCAGCCCCGGTCGCGACGATCAATTCGGCGCCGGCCAAGCCGATGCTTTTGCGGCGGTCTCGTCGATCACTGCCGCGCCGGCGGTGCCGGTCGCCGCGATTCCGGCCGCGCCGGCGGTTGAAAGTGTCGCGGGCCGGCAACAGGTACTCCCGACACGGGCTCTGAACCAGCCGGCGGCCGCCATGGCGTCGGATAAGTCAGCCGCCAGCGAGGCCAATCGCCCCGCCGCGCAGTAAAATATCCGCCAAAAGCGGCTGGCAAAAAATTCAAAAAAATCGCGCGCTCGTTTGAACGTCTATCGCCCCTGCTGCGACTTATATTTGTGGGAGCGGTTATCCCTCCCCATCGAGGCTGTATTCGGCGCGAGCGCCCATCCACCCCAAGCGCCCATATGGCTTGACCCGTCCGGTTGTCCCCCCGGACGGGTCTTTCGTTTGTGGCGCTGTTTTCCGGCTTTCCATGCGGGAAGTCTCACCCGATGAAATCGGTGGATACGCGCGGGTGCTGGCGGCGCAGCCCGGCCATGCTGCTATGCATCTTGACGGCGGATTGGGCGGAAAACCCCGCATGACTACGGCTTTTGGTCGATAAACGGCATCCAGCAACGTCGTTTGATAGACTTCGTTAAGGTTTTCCACAAAATATCGCTGTCACGTTTGCCTGATTCGTTTTCGTTGCGTCTGCGTCCGTTTTCTCCTCTTACGGGCTGGTTCATGACACATCGATTGGACGTGGCAGATGGGCGCGACGTTGTCGCGCGCTGGTGCAATTTGGCCGAACAGCGGCTGGAATACCTCACCGAGCTGTTCGAAACCGGCCGCTGGCGCCGCTTTCACACCGAACTCGCATTCCTCGAAAATATCCAGGAGGCCAAGACCGCGGTCGAAACCTGGCGCAGCCTGTCGACGCGCGAGGCGTTGGCGGACAATTCCGCAGTCGACATGTCCTGGCTCGGGCACACCCAAACGGCTTTGCCGCGTGCCGAAAGGCTGCGCGATCAACCCGATCGGCCTCCACCGTCGCCGGTGGAGATTGTTGCCGAACTGCCGCCGGAGGATATTTCCATTGCCGCGGAACCCGAGCATTTCGCTTCGGACGAGGCGCCGTCGGCGCCGGCAATGGACATGCCAATGCTGGAAGACGTGGAAGATGGTCACGGGCTGGCGTTGGACGCGATCGCGCAACGCTATCCGCTGCTGCGTAACGCGCTGTAGGCGCCGGGCCGCAAGCCGATCATTGCGCTTTGGTCGTCTCTTGCAGATGGGGGCGCGCCGCAACCGCAGCGCCGTTGCCGAATATGCTCGTGAGGTCGCGGGTGCGCCCGGTGTCGATGCTGACATAGGCGGTCATGCCGGCGCGCAGCGGCGGCTCGCCCGGCCGCTCCAGCAGTCGCAGCCGCACCGGCAGGCGTTGCACCACCTTCACCCAGTTGCCCGAGGCATTCTGCGCCGGCAGGATCGCAAACTCGGCGCCGGTCGCCGGGCTGATGCTTTCCACTTCGGCATCCCAGGTGATGTCGGGATGCATATCGAGAATGACCTTCGCCTTTTGTCCGACGGTCACGTGGGTCAGGTCGGTTTCCTTGAAGTTGGCTTCGAGCCAGGGCCGGCGGTCGGTGACAACAGCGAACAGCGGCGTCTGCGCCTTGACCTGCTCGCCGATCTGGAGCTTGAAATTGACGACCACGCCGGCGCGCGGGGCCTTGATCTCGGTATGGGTCAGATCCAGCGCCGCGCGATCGCGCATTGCCTGCTTTTCGCGGACCGCCGCATATTGATCGGTCGGCCTGTCCGGCTTGCCGCCGAGGGCTGCTTCAACACGGGCGATGCGCTGCTGCAGCACCGCGAGGCGGTCTTGCCCTTCCTGTTCCTCGCTGTTGGCCTGCTCGACCCTGGTCGCCGAAGTGACGCCGCGTCCGGACAGATCGCGATGTCGTTTGGCCTGGATCTGAAGATACGACAATTTGTTCTCGGCCTCGGTGGCCTCGGCCCGGATCTCGCGCAGGCTCACCTTGAGTTGCTCGACGGCGGCACGCGCCGAATCGGTCTCGGCTTCGGCCTTGGCGAGGGCCAGCTGGTAGGGCACGGGATCGAGGCGGAACAGTACGTCGCCTGCCTTGACGGCCGCATGGTCCCGAATACGCACGTCGATAATCCGGCCGGGCACTTCGCTGGCGACCTGGGTGATATCGGCTTTCACGAACGCGTTTTCGGTCGAGGCGTACCGGCCGCCCTGCAGCCAGACCATCAGCGCTCCGAGCAGGACGAGCGCCGGCACGCCGATCAGCGCCGATGTCCGCAGGCGCTTGCTCATGGCGCGGCCTTCCCATTGAGACCGCGTGCGCCACGTGACGCAGCTCTGCGGCCCGCAGCCACGGCCCTCCCGGGCGGGACGGCGTCCACGGCCGAAACCAGGGTCTTCTTGATGCGCTGCAACAATGTCATCAGTTGCCGGCTTTCCTGCACCGACAGGCCGGTGAGGGCGTCTTCCACCGTTGCCTCGGCGACGCGCCAGATGCGCTTGTGCACGCGTTCGGCTTCCGGTGTGAGATACACCCGCTTGACGCGGCGGTCGTCACGCTGGGTCCGGCGCGCCACCCAGCCATTGGCCACCAGACGGTCGATCATGCGGCCGGCGGTCGCCTTTTCCACCTCCATCATCTCGGCCAACTCCGAAAGCGAGGCGCCCGGATACCGGTGCAGGCGGGTCAGCACCAGCCATTGCGCCCGGGTGATGCCGAGCCGGCGCACGCGGCGATCGAACTCCGTCCGCAACAAGCGGGCGACGTCAGAGATCACGACACCAATGTATTCGTCGGTATTCGGCATGCCGCAATTGTAGCCGCCGGCGGATTAGTAAGCTAGGTTATTAGTTAGTAAGCTTGGTTATTATCCGCCTCTTGGGCGCCGCAGGGGACATGGCCACAAGCTCAGCAAGCGTCGCTACCGAAGGCCCGGCCCTGACCGCGGCGCAGCGATATTTGACCCTGGCCACCGTGGTGCTGGGGTCCTCGCTCTATGGCACCGCGCTGCTGACGACATCGACCGTGCTGCCGCAGATGCAGGGCGCGATGTCGGCAACCCAGGACGAGATCGCCTGGGCGATGACGTTCAACATTCTCGCCACCGCGGTGGTGACGCCGATGACCGGCTGGCTGGTGTCCCGCTTCGGCACCAAGCGCGTGGTGGTGTATTCGATTGCCTGCTTCACCGCCGCGACGATGCTGTGCGGGATGGCGCAGTCGCTCGAAATGCTGGTGCTGTGGCGTATCCTTCAGGGCGGCGCGGGTGCGCCGGTGGTGCCGCTTTCGCAGTCGATCCTGTTCGCCACGTTCCCGCGCCACCAGCATACGATGGTGATGTCGGTCTTCGGGATGGCGGTTGCGGTCGCGCCGGTGTTCGGTCCGGTGGTCGGCGGCTATCTCGCCGAGATCTACAGCTGGCGCTGGTCGTTCTACATGCTGGTGCCGATCGGCGTCTGCGCCACCATCGGCATGCACTTGACCTTGCAGTCCACCGTGCAACTGGAAAAAGTTCGCTTCGACTGGACCGGCTTTCTCGCACTCGCCACCGCTCTTGCCGCCATTCAACTCGTACTCGCGCGCGGCGTGCGGCTGGACTGGTTCAACTCGACGGAGATCGTGATCGAGTGCCTGGTCGCAGCACTCGCCTTCTACGTCTTCATCGTGCACAGCCTGAGCACGCGCGCGCCGTTCCTGAACCTGAAGCTGCTGACAGACCGCAACTACGCGATCGGGCTCGCACTGGTGACGATCTACGGCATGCTGAATTTCACGCCGATGGTGTTGCTGCCGCCACTGCTGCAGCAGCATGTCGGATTTTCGGACGCGCTGGTCGGGCAGGTGATCGGATGCCGTGGCATTGGAATGCTGATGGGGTTCCTGGCCGCGGGCTTCATGAGCCGGATCGATCCGCGCATCAGCATGGCGTTCGGCTTTGGCCTGCAAACCGTGGCAGGGCTGTGGATGCTGACCTTCGACCTCAACGTGACCATGGAGATCCTGGTCATCAACAGCGCCATCCAGGGTTTTGCGGTCGGCGTCGTCTGGGTGCCGATCACGGTGGTGGCGTTCGATACGCTGGAGGCGAAGGATTACGCCGAGGCGTCCTCGATCTTCCATTTGCTGCGCAACATCGGCTCCAGCTTCTTCATCTCACTGTCGATCGCCGAGATCGTGCGCACGACCGGCGCCAATTACAGCCGCATGACCGAGATGATCACGCCCTATAACCGGGCCATCACCATGCCGGAGGTGACGGGAGCGTGGAACTTCGACACCGTCCCGGGCCTCGCCAGGGTGGCGAAGGAGATCATGCGGCAGTCGGTGATGATCGGCTATCTCAACGCGTTCACGATGTACACGGTGGCATCGGCGCTCGCGGTGGTCTTCGTCCTGATGGTGCGACGGCGCCGCAGGGCGGCTGCGTGAAGCTATCTGCGCACTGCGTTGGTGCCCACCACCACCTGGGCAAAACGCTGCGCGCCCTCGGCGGATAGATCCGGCGTGATCGGCCGCGCGTGATCGAGCCCGACCACGGCGCCGCGGGGCGTTTGCGAGATCATGTTGTTGTTGACCAGCGCGGTGCCCGCGCCCGGCGCCACCGACACGCCGACGCCGACAAAGGCGTTGCGGATCACGTTGCCTGATATCACGACGTCGCGCAGATACTTGCCCCAGCCGGCGATGATCCCGAACGACGGTGCATTCTCGATCACGTTGCCGTTCACGGACGAATCGGCTTCGACATAGATGCCGATGCCGGCTTCGTCGTCCGGCGCGGTGCCGATCGGGCGCTTCGGCAGCAGGTTGCGAATGATGTTGCCCTGCACGACTGCGATGCGTCCGCCCTCGTTGAAATTGCAGACCGAAACGCCCAGCGCCGCGCCATCGACGGTGTTGTTGGCGATCACCGCCCCCTCGAACGCGAATTCGGAATACAGCGCCACCTCGCGCACGCCAGAGACGCTGTTGCCGGTGATCTGGATGTTGGAGGCCGAATTGCCGCGCACCGCGGAATAGTCGCAGTTGCGGATACGATTGCCGCGCACGATGACGTTGCCGGCGCGAAACGCGTTGATGGCGTTGCCGTATTGTCCGGAGCCGCCGGGGCCGGCCTTGATGTCCTCGATGCGGTTGTCGAGCACCAGGGTGCCGTCGTCGCCGATCGCGTGGCGCAGGATTTCGATGCCGTTGTCGTTGGTGTCTACAATGGTGTTGCGCGACACCAGCAGGCCCTGCGCATCGAATGACGTGAAGCCAGTCACGGCGATCTTCGAGATGATATTGCCGCTGACATCGCCGGAGCAGTTTTCGAACCAGATGCCGTTGCCGCCACTGCGGGTGATTTCGCAATCGGTGATGCGGACGTCGCGTCCGCCTGTGAAATGCACCAGGCCGCGTCGTGTCGGCAGCGGGATGCCGCCGCCGTCGAGCGTGATGTTGGTCAGGCCGATGCTGCCGGCGCCTTCGCCCTGCAGCATCGATGCGCCGCCGCTGAACACCAGTTTGGTGGCGCCGCGCACGCCGACCAGTTGCGTGCCGTTCTGCAGGCGCAGCATGCCGGTGCGATAGAGCCCGGGCGGCAACGCCAGCGGCACTTGTGCCCGCGCGGCCTCGTCGATGGCGCGCTGCAGCGCCCGGGTCTGATCGTCGGGACTGCCGGGCCGCACGCCATACTGGGTGGCGTCGCGGCCGAGCGCCGAGGTCGGTGGTGCCGCGCGTGCGGCATCCGGCGACATCGCCAGCGCCCCGGCAACGCCGGCGGCGGATACTCCGATGAGATGGCGGCGATTGACGTCCATGATCGCGTCTCCGGCGGACGCAGGTCCGCGGGTTCTGGAGTAGCGCAAAAATGCGGCGCGGCATGCTGAAGGCGAGGGCGGAGGAAGGCGATTGTTGGGGGTAGGGTTAATCGTTAGCGAGCGCCGCCCTCCGCGCCAGCCGCACCATCTCCAGCAGCATCGCCTCGCCGGCATCGACCAGTTCCTCCAGCGTGACGCGGTGCGCCGCGCCCTTGCGCTGCCGAGCCCCGTCGCGCGCCAGCGGCGGCACATGGACGAAGGCGGCGAGGCGGGGGCCGCTGTCGCCGCAGGTCGCCTCGATCGCGCGCCAGCTCAGGTAATTGCACAGATAACTCCCGGCATCGCGCGAGGCGCGCGCATCGACTCCGGTACCGGCTGCGGCACGCAGCAGTCTGGCGGTGTGCGGCCCAAACGTCATGGCGTCGGCGCCGCCTGATATCGATCCCTTGCGCACCCGTGTGTGATCGGCGTCGGGCCATAGCGTGGTGACGGCATTGCGGGCGCGGGTTTCGATCCGGACATAGGGCGTGCGCGAGGCGAGGCCGAACATCAGCAGCGCCTGCGGCCGGTGTTTTGTCAGCACTTCCGGCAATTGGCGGTCAACCGCCCGATAGGTCACCGGAAAGATGTGGCCGGACAGATCGATATCGCCGAGCGCGGGACGGCGCAGCCGCAGCAGCCGTGCCACCAGCGGCTGGGTCGGATTGTACGGCGCGCCGGGGAACGGGCCGAAGCCGGTGACGAGAATGCGGAGTTTGTCGCTCATGTCACTTCAGCATCTCCGCGATCTGCTCGGCCGCCAGCGCCGGCGCGATGCGGCCGTCGGCCACCTCGGCCTCGATCTTCTTCACCTTGCCGCGGATCGCCGGATCGGCGCGCAGCCGCGCCATCATCCGCTGCTCCAGCATCGACCACATCCATTTGACCTGTTGCTGCCGCCGCCGTTCGGCGAATTCCCCCGACGCATTCATCGCGGTGCGGTGATCGAGGATCTTCTGCCACAGCACGTCGATGCCGGTCCCCGTCAGCGCCGAATAGGTCTCGACCGGCGGCTGCCAGTGTTCCGAACGCGGGGTGAGAATATGCAGCGCGCCGCGGTATTCGGCCGCCGCCAGATTGGCGCGTTTGATGTTGTCGCCGTCGGCCTTGTTGACCGCAATCATGTCGGCAAGTTCGACCAGGCCCTTCTTGATGCCCTGCAACTCGTCGCCGGCGCCCGGCAGCATCAGCGCCAGGAAGAAATCCGTCATGTCGCACACCGCGGTCTCGGACTGGCCGATGCCGACGGTTTCCACCAGCACGACGTCGAATCCCGCGGCCTCGCACAGCAGCATCGCTTCGCGGGTTTTAGCGGCGACGCCGCCCAGCGTGCCGGCGGCCGGCGAGGGCCGGATAAAGCCATGGTCGGAGGCAGACAGCAGGGCCATCCGCGTCTTGTCGCCGAGGATCGAGCCGCCGGTGCGCGCCGAGGAGGGGTCCACCGCCAGCACCGCGACCTTGTGGCCGCGTTCGATCAGGAACATGCCGAGCACGTCGATGGTGGTGGATTTGCCGACCCCGGGCGAGCCGGTGATGCCGACCCGGATCGCCTTGCCGGTATCCGGCAGCAGCGCCTGCACCAGCTCGCGCGCCATGGCCTGGTGATCGCCGCGCCGGCTTTCGTTCAGCGTGATCGCGCGCGCCAGCGCCGCCCGGTTGCCGGCACGGAGGTCCTTGGCCAATGTTTTGAGGTCGACGGAGGCAATTTTCGGCAGGTTCATGGCTTGGTTTACAACGGCCAGACGTCACAGGCGAGGGGGCTCGGCGCGCCCTCAACCGGCCGGCGTGACGGCCGGCGACTTGCGTTTCAGCCGCTGCCACAGCCAGACCACCACCGGCCAGATCACCGCGCCGATCGCGAAGGCTGCGAGGATCGCCGAGATCGGCCGCTCGAAGAACGGCAGGATGCTGCCGTCGGATTTGATCAGCGAGGTGACGAAGGCTTGCTCCACCATGGTGCCCATCACGACCCCGAGCACCATGGCGGCGACCGGGTAGCCGTTGGCCTCCATGACGTAGCCGATGATCCCGAAGGTCGCGACCGTCACGACGCCGAACATGTTGTTGCCGATCGCGAACGATCCGACCGCGCAGCACAGCATGATGACCGGCATGATCGAGGAACGCGGCGCCCGCAGTACATGGCTGGCGAGGCGGATCATCACGATGCCCAGCGGAATCATCAAGAGGTTGGCGATGATGAACATCAGGTAGATCGCATACATGCTCGACGCTTTTTCGGTGAACAGCGTCGGGCCGGGATTGAGCCCCTTCATGTAGAGCACGCCGATCGCGATCGCGGCGATGGTGTCGCCGGGAATGCCGAACAGCAGCGACGGCACCCAGCCCGAGGCGATGCTGGCATTGTTGCTGGCGCCGGCCTCGACCAGGCCTTCGACATGGCCGGTGCCGAACTTTTCGGGCTCCTTCGAGAAGCGCTTGGACATTGCGTAGCTGACCCAGGCCGCCATATCGGCGCCGGCGCCCGGCAGCACCCCGATGATGATCCCGATGATGTTCCCACGGGTCATCTGCAGGTGATATTTTTTGGTGAGCCGCCACTGGCCCGCCATGATGCTTCCGAACTTGCGCTTCGGGATCGGCGGCGGCTCCGGCGTCAGCATCGCGCGCATCACCTGCGCCACCGCAAAGACGCCGACCAGCGCCGGGATCGGCTCGATACCGCCGAACAGGTCGGTGAAGCCGAAGGTGAAACGCGGCACGCCGCCCGGGTTTTCGATGCCGACGCACGCCACCAGCAAGCCGATGAACATGGCGGCAATCGCCTTCACCGGCGAGGAGCGCGCCACCAGCGTGGCGCACATCAGGCCGAGGAAGGCGAGCCAGAAATATTCGAAGGTCGAGAACGACAGCGCGACTTCGGCCAGCGGCGGCGCCAGGATCATCAGCGAGAGCGTGCCGGCGATGCCGCCGACGGCGGAGAACCAGACGCCGGCGCCGAGCGCCAGTTCGGCCTCGCCCTTGCGGGTCATGGCATAGGCTTCGTCCGCATAGGCGGCCGAGGCGGGGGTCCCCGGGATACGCAGCAGCGCGCCGGGGATGTCGCCGGAAAAGATCGCCATCGTGGACGCCGCCACGATGGTGGCGATCGCGGCGATCGGCGAGAGGTAGAAGGTGACCGGGACCAGCAGGGCGGTCGCCATGGTGGCGGACAGCCCGGGTAGCGATCCGATCACCAGCCCGTAGACCGATGCCGCCAGCAAGGCGATGATGACTTCCCAGGTGGAAATCAGGGCAAACGCTTCCATCAGGGTGTTAAGCATGGATCACCACGGCATCGGCAGCAGCCCGATCGGGAGCGGCACGCGCAAGAGCTTGCTGAAAATCAGATGGATGCCGATCGGCGCCATCACGGCGAGCGGCAGCGCGAGCCTCCACCTGGCGCCGAGCGCGGCTGATGTCGCGTACACGATCAATGCGGCCGTGATGATGAAGCCCAGGCGGTCTGCCACCGCCACATAGAACAGCAGCAGCGCCGGCGGCAGCAGGGAGCGCAGGCCATAGAGCTTGCCGGGCGGCGGCCGGACCGCGCCGCCCTCGATCGGAATGATCTCTTCTTCCTCTTCGAAGGTGCTGCCGATGCCGAACGTGATCGCGAGCCCGCAAAGCGCCAGGCCCGAGCCGATCACCAGCGGGAATACGTTGGGACCGACCGGCTGGCCGGGCACCGGCGGCAACAGCCAGCCGCCATAGGCGGCGGCTGCGCCGAGAACAACGAGAAACGATCCCGTGACGCGATCGGGAAGACGCATGAACCGAGCCTCACGGATTTCCGAACAAGTGAGCAGGCGGGACGGATCAGGCCTTGGAGAGACCGGCGGCCTTCATCGCCACGCCCATCTGGGCGTCGCCCTTGTCCATAAAGGTCGCGAATTGGGCCGCATCACCCCACACCACGCCGAAGCCGCGATTGCTCATGAACTCCTTGTATTCCTTGGAGTCGTAGACCTTCTTCAACGACGCCGTGAGCTTGGCCGCGACGTCGGCGGGCAGGCCCTTCGGCCCGGCAATGCCGCGCCAAGCGCCGGTCGAATAGTCGATGGCCATCGCTTCCTTCAGCGTCGGCACGTCGGGGAATACCGGGTTGCGCGCCGGCGCCATGATGGCGAGGCTGCGTGCCTTGCCGGCCTCGATGATTGCGCGCGCCTCCGGCACCGAGCAGGTGGTCAGATCGAGACCGCCCGCCGCGAGATCCTGCATCGCCGGTGCTGCGCCGTTCGACGGCACCCAGGCCACCTGGTTGGCGGGAAGTCCCATGGCCTGCATCCAGCCGACCAGCGCGAGATGCCAGATGCCGCCCTGGCCGGTGCCCGACGCTTTGAACTTGCCGACGGGGGCTGCCTTGATGGCGTCCGCGAGCTCCTTTACGGTCTTGTAGGGCGAGGTCGAGCTGACCTGGATGCCGGGCGGGTCTTCGTTCATCAGGGCGAGCGGCGTGTAGCTCTTGGGCGCCAGTTCCGTGAGTCCCTGCCAGTGCATCATCGAGATTTCCACCGTCAGCATGCCGATGGTGTAGCCGTCGGGCGGTGCCGAGGCGATCGCTGTATGGCCGACCACGCCGGAGCCGCCGGTGCGATTGACCACGTTGAAGGGCTGGCCGAGGTCCTTTTCCAGCAGCGCTGCGACGATGCGCGCGGTCGCGTCGGTCCCACCGCCGGCGCCCCACGGCACAATTACCGTCACCGGGCGCGCCGGATAGGCCTGCGCCAATGCCGGCCTGGAACCGAAGGCGGCTACGGCCGCGGCAGCGGCGGAAGAAGCCGCGAAAGCGCGGCGGGTAATTTTGGGCATGCGTTCCTCCCCGTGGCGCCGGTGAAATCAGGCGCTCTTATGATGCGGCCATACTAGCCAGCTTTGCGCTGCGGTCGCAAGGCGTCACCGGCACGGTGATGCTGTTCGCACCGCCGATCTGCCGAAATTAATGCCGCCTAGATGCAAAGCTTGTTGTCGTCGAGCGCCTTGCGTAGCGGGCCGTCCTTGGCGGCACAAGCTGAGCGGGCGATCTGCAACGCCTCGTGACGCCGGTCTCTGTTGACGGCAATGGCCAGCACGACTCGCAAGCCATAGCCGAGTAGCGGTGACAGGGACGTGCGCCAGCTATTCTCCTCGGCCAACCCGGCGCGGGCTTCGAGTTCCGCGCCGGCCAAATCGTTGGCATTCAAAAAATCCATCGCCCTGAGAAAACGCGGCCGGGGATCGCGCGGAAATTGCTCGATCAGCTCCGTCATGCGGGCTCGCATTTCAACGTCGCTTTCCGGAAGCTTGTCGTGGGGAATAAGTTGCGCAGTGAACGCGATGGCCTCATAGCCACGCACGATGAATATCGCGGGATATATCAGGGCAACGGTGGCGGCGATCGCAATTGTTGCTGCCGCCCGCCGGAATTTCGGCAATGCTTCGGTTCGCGACCAGATGACGAGGATGACGAGGCCTACCAGCACGCCGCCGATGGCGCCGCCGAAATGTGCCCCGTAGTCCACCTCGTGACCCTTCAGCGCGTCCGAGAGCGGAAGCAGCGAAGGAATCAGGATATAGGCCGCGTTCATTTGCAGGCCCATGCGAATGGCGCCGGGCGGGAAATGCATGCTGATGACCAACGCGGCGGCGAACAGACCCATGATCGCGCCGGAGGCGCCAACCGCGACGACCAAGGCGGGGCTGATCATCAGCGAGAGCAATGAGCCGGTAAGCGCACCAAAGGCGTAAATCGCACCGAACCAGGCGCGTCCGATCAGCCCCTCCAGGGCGCGGCCTGCCATGAACAGAGCGATCCCGTTCAGCGCGAGATGACCGGCATCGACATGCAGGAACGGCGCTGACAACAGCCGGTACCATTCGCCGGATTGCAGGACGAGCCTTCTTGAGAGCCCGCCAAACGCCACCAGAGTTGGAATCGTCGGCTCCAGCAAATTTGTCCAGGGACCGATACCAAAGGCGATTTCGGCTGCGAATACTGCGCACAGCACGGCCAGTATGGCGGTGGTCAGGATCGGAAAGCCGAATGACGCCGTCGCGACGACCGGCGGCGCCATGTCGACGGTTTCCCGTGGCGAGGTGAGCAGTCCCTCGACGAAGCTGTGATAAAGGCCCTTCGAGAACCAGCCTCCGCCGTTGCTCCAGACCGCGCCCGTCACCGTATCCACGGTCATCGCAAACGGCACGACTTTCGCCAGCAGGCCTGATCGCCTGAATGCCTCGAGCCGCCGCGGCTGCTCGGGGGATCCGGGGCCGACCTCGATAATTCCGATCGAGACCGGCATCTGGCTCCGGTTGATCTTGCCGGCATATTTCAGGCAGGCTTCGCCGATCTGCTCCAGCTCTCCGACGCCAATAGTAAAGGCCGCGCCGGGCCGCGCTTCGCGGTCGACCATGGCGAGAATGCAAAACGTATAGCCATCGGATCGCGCCAGCACGATCTCGCAGGCGTCGTAAAGCCGCTCGGCTTCGGGAACGCGTGCCATCTCGAAGCCTTGCCTGGCGATGAACTGCTTGGCGAGATAAGTACAGAATGTTTCAGGGAAATTCGTCGGGCTGGCCGGAGGAGGTGCTTCGGGCCGGGTGGAGGAAAAAGACGGCTCGAGACGCGTCATACAGAATTCTCGAAATACCAAATGGCCTACGCCAAGATTACGCTGTCGCAGCGCGCGACACAATCATTACGTGTTCCGTAAAAAAATAAACCTGTGGGACGAGCTATTCGGAGGCACGACCCAAATATCTGAAATAGGTATGGCCGGCGGGAAGCTACTCCGCCGCCTCGCTGTGCCCCAGCCGCGCATTGAGCTTGTGGATCAGCTCCTCTGCGGCATCCGCGATCACGGTGCCCGGCGGGAAGATCGCCTCGGCGCCGGCCTTGTACAGCGCGTCGTAATCCTGCGGCGGCACCACGCCGCCGATGATGATCATGATGTCGTCGCGGCCCTGCTTCTTCAGCGCGGCCTTCAGTTCCGGCACCGCGGTGAGATGGGCCGCGGCGAGCGACGACAGCCCCAAAATGTGCACGTCGTTCTCGACCGCCTGCCGTGCGGCTTCCTCGGCGGTGGCAAACAGCGGCCCGATGTCGACGTCGAAGCCGACATCGGCAAACGCCGACGCAATCACCTTCTGGCCGCGGTCGTGGCCGTCCTGGCCGATTTTTGCGACCAGGATGCGGGGACGGCGACCCTCGGCATCCTCGAAGGCGTCGATCAGCGCCTGCACTCTTTCGACCCGGTTGGACATGGTGGACGCCTCCCGCTTGTAGACGCCGGTGATGGATTTGATTTCGGCGCGGTGCCGCCCGAACACCTTTTCCATCGCATCGGAAATTTCTCCGACGGTGGCTTTGGCCCGCGCGGCATCGATCGCCAGTGCCAGCAGGTTGCCGTTGCCTTCGCCGGCGCTGCGGGTCAGCGCCGCCAGCGCCGCGTCGACGTCCTTCTGACTGCGCTCGGATCGCAGCCGCGACAGCTTGTCGATCTGCAAGCGCCGCACGGTGGAATTCTCCACCTTCAGCACGTCGATCGGTGCTTCGTTGGACGGCTTGAACTTGTTGACGCCGATCACGGCCTGCCGGCCGGCGTCGATCCGCGCCTGGGTCTTGGCGGAGGCTTCCTCGATCCGCAACTTGGGTACGCCGGCCTCGATCGCCTTGGCCATGCCGCCGAGTTCTTCCACTTCCCTAATATGGCTCCAGGCCTTGGCGGCGAGGTCGCGGGTCAGCCGCTCGACATAATAGGAGCCGCCCCAGGGATCGATGATGCGGTTGGTGCCGCTTTCCTGCTGCAGGAACAGTTGGGTGTTACGGGCGATGCGGGCGGAGAAATCGGTCGGCAGCGCCAGCGCCTCGTCGAGCGCGTTGGTGTGCAGCGACTGGGTGTGGCCCTGGGTTGCCGCCATCGCCTCGATGGTGGTGCGCATCACGTTGTTGTAGACGTCCTGCGCGGTCAGCGACCATCCCGAGGTCTGGCAATGCGTGCGCAGCGACAGCGAGCGCGGATCCTTCGGGTTGAACTGCGTCAGCAGCTTGGCCCACAGCAGCCGCGCCGCGCGCATCTTTGCGACTTCCATGAAAAAATTCATGCCGATGGCCCAGAAGAACGACAGCCGTGGAGCAAAACGGTCGACGTCGAGCCCGGCGGCGAGGCCGGCGCGCAGATATTCGACGCCATCGGCCAGCGTGTAGGCGAGTTCGAGGTCCTGCGTCGCGCCGGCTTCCTGCATGTGATAGCCGGAGATCGAGATCGAATTGTATTTCGGCATCTTCTGCGAGGTGTACGAAAAGATGTCGGAGATGATCCGCATCGAGGGTGCTGGCGGATAAATGTAAGTGTTGCGCACCATGAACTCTTTCAGAATGTCGTTCTGAATGGTGCCGGAGAGTTTTTCCGGCGGCACGCCCTGTTCCTCGGCGGCCGCGACGAACAGCGCCAGGATCGGCAGCACCGCGCCGTTCATGGTCATCGACACGCTCATCTGGTCGAGCGGAATGCCTGAGAACAACGTGCGCATGTCGTAGATCGAGTCGATCGCCACGCCGGCCATGCCGACGTCGCCGGACACGCGCGGATGATCCGAGTCGTAGCCGCGATGGGTGGCGAGGTCGAACGCGACCGAGAGACCCTTCTGCCCGGCGGCGAGGTTGCGGCGATAAAACGCGTTGGAATCTTCCGCCGTGGAGAAGCCGGCATATTGCCGGACGGTCCAGGGCTGGTTGACGTACATCGTGGGGTAGGGGCCGCGCAGATACGGCGCGATGCCGGGGAAGGTCTCGAGGAAATCGATGCCCTCGAGGTCAGCCTCGGTGTAGCCCGGCTTGACCAGGATGCCCTCGGGCGTCAGCCACGGCTCGGTGCTGCCGGCGCGTTGGGCGCGGGCGGTGTTTTCAAATGCGATATTCGCGAAGTTCGGTATGCGGCTCATGGGCTTCTTCTATAGCACGTGCGACCTCGGAGGTCGCCACTGTCAATCATGGTCCGGATGCTGGTGGCTGACGATGCCGCCAAGCTTCTCCGGCCCGTAATTCTGCAGCGTGGTCTGGCTCGGCAGGTTGGCGACACCCACCACCCAGCCGAGCCGGGATTCGGTTCCATACTGCCGTGTCGGCACCAGCCGGTCGGGGCGGTCGAAGGCGCCGGTCATGATCTCGATCCGGGGACCGTCGATCAGACGGTAACTCAGCGGCGTGCCGCAATCCCGGCAGAAATCGCGTTCGGCGATCGACGAAGAGCGGAATGTGGCCGGCTTGCCCTTGGTCCAGGCGAAATCGGCGTGTTCGATATCGGCGAATGACGCGAATGGCGCGCCGGAGGCCTTCTGGCACATCCGGCAATGGCAGATGCTGATCTTGGCGGGCGGCGCCGACAGCGCAAAGCGAACCGCACCGCATTGGCAGCCGCCGGTCAGTACGGGTTTTGCGGTCGACGTCATGCTCGCTCCATCCGCTGCCAGGCGTCCTGCAGGGCCGCCAGCGCGTCGCCGCCGGCGACGATGAAATCATGAACGCCCGCGGCGCGGAACGCGGCTTCCTGTTCCCCGGGCCGGCCTGCCAGATAGATATGCCTTGCTCCGGCGTCTTGAAGGGCTTTCGCGGAAGCCGTCGCCTGCGCGGCATAGACCTTGTCGGACGAGCACAGGCAGGCCAGAGCGGCGCCGGATGCCTTGAACGCATTGGCCAGCGCGGCCGGATCGGCAAATCCTTCGGTATCGACCGCCTCGATGCCGCCGGTCTCGAAAAAGCTCCTGGCGAAGGTCGCGCGGGCGGTGAAGTCGGCGGGGGTGCCGAGATTGGCGAGGAAAATCCTGGGCCGCGCGCCGGATTTCTTCAGGATCTGGTCCGAGCGGTCGCGCAACTGTTCGAAGGGGACGGCCAGTCGCATCGGCGGCAGCGGATCGAATTTTATCTTCGCTTCGCCATACGGCGCGAGCACAATTGGTTGGGCCTCCAGCACCGCGACCTGCGCCTCATGCAGGTTGGGAAATTCGGTGGCACCGGTCAGCACCTCCTTGCGCCTGGCGATATTGGCTTCGCGCACTTTTCGTGTTGCCGCGACCTTGCGCTGGATCAGGCTTTGCTCGAGCGAAGCGAACATGCCGCCGGCTTTCTCGATCTCCTGGAACAGCGACCACGCCGTTTCGCACAGCTGTTGCGTCAGGGTTTCGATGCCGCCGGAGCCGGCGGCGGGATCGGACACCTTGGCGAGATTGGATTCCTCCAGCAGCACCAGCTGGGTGTTGCGCGCGGCGCGCCGCGCGAACGCATCCGGCAAGCCCAGCGCCAGCGTATGCGGCAACACGTTGATGCTGTCGGCGCCGCCGAGCCCGGCGGAGAACGTCGCCATCGTCGCCCGCAGCATGTTCACGTAAGCGTCGCGCTGGGTCAGCATCCGCCACGCGGTGTCGGCGGCGATGAACAGCGGCTTTGGCACGAGGCCGCTGGCCTGTTCGACCCGCGCCCACAACAGCCGCAGTGCGCGGAATTTTGCCATGGTCAGGAACTGATCGGCATCGGCGGCAAGCCGCGCATAGATCATGCCTTGGGCGTCTTCCAGCGCAATACCGGCGCTCTCGATCGCGCGCAAATAGGCGACGCCGGTTGCCAGCACGAAGGCCAGCTCCTGCACTTCCGATCCGCCGGCGTCGTGGATCACCCGCCCGTCGGCCGCCGCGAACGGCCCCTTGAAGCCCATGGCGGCGAGACCTTTGATCGCGCCGGTGATCGCAGGCACGATCTCGGGCCATGAATAGGGACTGGATCCCCACACCGCACCGGCGCCAAGAGGATCGATACCGAAGCGGATATCGCAGGCGGCGGGATCGAGGCCCCTGCGCTTGACATATTCCGCGATGTGGATCGCCGCCATCCGCGACTGCGGACCGATCTGAAGCTCGATCCCGATACCGGCGTCGATGAAGACGCCGTCCAGGACTTTCGTGATCGCTTCCGCCGAGGGGTCGAGCCCAAAACCATGAGCGCCATTGGCGCCCGCGAACACCAGGGTCAGCCCGTTGGCGCCGTTCTCGAGGTCGTGCAGCGCCTGCGCGTTGGCCATGGTGGCATCCGGATGGTCGATCCGCTGCATGATCTGCCAGGGGGCTGCCGCTGGCCTGCCTGCGACCGGCGCGGCACCTCGCGCCCTCGGATAGATCGGGTCGATCTTCAGGCCATCATAGGTCTTGCCGACCAGCTTCTCGAACGGCGCGCCCTTCAGCACGCCATCAACCAGCTTGCGCCAGTCGTCATAGGTCGCCGGCGCGAAATCCGCTGCCAGCCGCAGGTCGTCGGTTACAGATGTCATTTACGCAGATCGCTCCCGGGCGCCGTTGTTTGTTGGCCGGAAATTGCCACGTGGCGGCCGCCAAGCCAAACGGTTGTTTTTGGTCCCTTATGGTCAATTTAGGTCGGGTAGCCGCTCGATTCCAGCGCTGGACAGCTTCGCCAGCGCCGCCGCAACGCTGCGTCCCGCAATGACACGATCGGGGACGATCTCCGCCAGCGGCACCAGCACAAAAGCCCGTTCGAACCACCGCGGGTGTGGCAGCGTCAGTTCCGGCTTCTGGACCCTGACGTCGTCATAGGCGATCAAATCGAGGTCGAGGGTGCGCGGACCCCAGCGCGTTTCCTTAGGCCGATCGCGGCCGAACTTGTGTTCGATCTTGTGCAGTGTGAACAAGAGTGCATGGGGATCGAGGCTGGTCTCGATCTCGATGCAGGCATTGATGAAGCGCGCCTGCTGCTCGTCGCCCCAGGGCGGGGTGGCGTAATCGGACGAACGCGCCAGCAACGCCGCCTGCGTCATGCCGCAGATATTGGCGATCGCCTTCTGGAATGTCGCGCGGACATCGCCGACATTGCCGCCGAGTGCAATCAGGACGTCAGCCATGCGCGGTCGCTTGCCGGGTGCGGGTCAGGACCACGCCGACATCCTCGAAAATCGCGGCGATCGGGGCATGCGGCTTGTGAACGGTGACCTTGATGGCGCTGACGCGGGGAAACGCCGCCAGCACGGCTTCGGCGACGGCGCCGGCCGCGCGCTCCAGCAGCTTGTAATTGGCATTCTTGAAGGCCGCGGTCGCGGTCGCCACCACGTTGGAGTAGGACACGGTATCGGCCAGGCGATCGGTGCGTGAGGATTCCGACAGATCCGCAGACAGTTCGAGATCGATGACGAAACGCTGCCCGACCTCGGTCTCATGCTCCATCACGCCATGGCGGGCATGGATGACGACGCCGGTGATGAAGATGGTATCCGTCATCGTCTGTCCTCGATTGCCGCGGCCACCCGCAGCGCCTGAACGGTTTCCGCCACGTCATGGGTCCGGATGATCCGGGCGCCGCCTTGGGCCGCAATCAGGTGCGCCGCGATCGAGCCGCCCAGCCGCTGCTGCGGCTCCGAAGGGCTGACCGAACTGATAAAGCGCTTGCGCGACGCTCCCACCAATAGCGGCAGGCCGAAGGCACCGAGTTCGTCGAGCCGGGCCAGCGCCGTCATGCTCTGCTCCGGGGTCTTGCCGAAGCCGATGCCGGGGTCGAGCACGATGTTTTCACGTGAAATGCCGGCCTTGTCGGCGATCTCGAGCGAGCGCGCGAAGAAAGCCGCCATATCCTTCATGATGTCGATGTCGGCCTCGACGCGATCCCGGTTGTGCATGACGATGACGGGCGAATGGCGTGTCGCCACGAGCTTCGCCATGTCGGGATCGCGCTGCAGGCCCCAGACGTCGTTGGCGACAGCTGCACCCGCATCGAGCGCCCAGGCGACCACGGCCGATTTCATGCTGTCGATGGAGACGGGAACACCGAGCGACACCACGTCGGCCAGCACCGGCCGCAGGCGCTGCAGTTCTTCGTCCGCGGTGACGGGTTGCGCGCCGTAGGGCCGGGTGGATTCCGCGCCGATGTCGATGATGTCGGCGCCCTCGGCGATCATGCGGCGGGCCTGCGCCAGCGCGCTCTGCGGTGCGATGAACTGCCCGCCGTCGGAGAATGAGTCCGGCGTGATGTTCAGAACCCCCATCACGGCAGGATAGGGTCGCGACAGCAGCGCCCGCAGCACCTGACGATCTGCCGGGGTGGCGGAAGGGGCGGGTCTGGACGTGGTCGCGATCATGCGGTCGCTTTGCGCGGTCCGTGCATGGGAGTCAAGACGCTGCGCCCGCTGTCGGGGGCCATCCAAAGCGGTCGATAAGCGACCTTCAGTAGGTGATTTTGGGCTGAAGCTTGCGGGCCTGCGCGATCAGCTGTTCGACCGACTTTTCCGAAGGCAGAATCCGGACGAGTTTGCGCTTGGTATTCACATCTCTCATGTTCTGTGCCAGCCGCGCCGGGTTGCGCAGGGCGAGCTCGCGAACCGTGGTGACGCCGGCGGCGCGCACCAGGCCGACCTTTGCCTTGCCCATGCCGGGGATCCGCATGTAGTCGGAAACATTGGCCCATTCGAGCAATTGCTGCTCGCTGATGCCGGTCTTGTCCGCGAGCGCCTTGCGCCCCTTGACCGTGCGGGCGGCTTCCAGCAGCCCGGCGGTGGTGCGGATGCCAAGCGATTTGAGTTTCGAAGCGGCGAAGGCTGGCAGGCCGTCAATCTCGGAGATGGGGTATGTCATGATACTCGATATCAAAAGGTGCTTTAAGCGAACTGACTGAGGCCCGGTGTCCCTGCGATGATCTCGCCCATCTGATCCGCTCCGAT
>NZ_JAUSLT010000177.1 GCF_030646015.1 Bradyrhizobium sp. | reverse complement strand
ACGACGGGCACGTTCCCGAACTGCGTGCGGCCGCCACCTCAGGCCTGTCCCGCGGGTACGACGGGCACGTTCCCGAACTGCGTGCGGCCGCCACCTAAGGCCTGTCCCGCGGGTACAACGGGCACGTTCCCGAACTGCGTGCGGCCGCCACCTCAGGTCTGTCCCGCAGGTACGACGGGCACATTCCCGAACTGCGTGCGGCCGCCACCTCAGGTCTGTCCCGCAGGTACGACGGGCACATTCCCGAATTGCGTGCGGCCGCCGCCGCCGCCCCCGCCGAGGCCGGTAACGCCCCCGCCGGGCTGCGCGCCGCCGAAAAAGCTGAACCCCGCCGGGCAGTGTGTGTGACGGCAAATCGTTCGATGCCGCGGTGTGATTAGTACTCGCGCCGCGGCACCGCCTGGGTCCAGGCGATGGGATCAGTTGTGACGGGAATTCGGATGACCAGACTTTTGGCAATCCTGGTGTTGATCGCTTCCGCCGCGACCGCCCATGCGCAGACCCGCACCTATTCATGCCCGAAAGGCAACGCCATCACGCTCACGGTGATCGCCCCTAACGCGATCAAGGCCGGTCCGATCGAGGGCGGCACGATGCGGCTGAAGCAGAGCCCGGGCGATCCCCTGCGGTTCTCCGAGGGCGATTACGCGGTGCAGATTTCGCCGGACCAGTCGCAGATCACGGTTGAAATTCCGGACTGGGGATCGGCCAAATGCAGCTTCAGGCCGCAGGCCGCCGCGCAGGACGGGCGCGCCGGTCTCGGCAATGCGGATCCCTGCGGCCCCGGCTTCCATCAGGCGCCGCAGACCGACCGCTGCGATCCCAACGACACCCATCCCGGCCGCCGCGCCTCCGGCGAAGGCAAGCTGCCGATGGCAGGCATGTCGCTCGGCGGCATCATGCGCGGCGCGCCGTCGATGTCGTCACCGAAGCTGGCAAGCCTGACCGAGAAGAGCGGCATTACGCTGCTGGAGCGCGCCGGCACGATGGACGGCTACGACTGGTTCAAGATCGAATTCCACGGCCGCATCGGCTACCAGTGGGGCGGCATCATGTGCTCGGATCAGGCGATTTCAGGCGTTTTGCAGAAGTGCGAGTAGCGCTTGCCGGCAACCCGGCCCGTAACTGTGCATGGGGTTGTTTTCGATATTTTGCTCAGGTCCGGCCAGGCATCGCCACCGGAAAGTCGGACGCCGTATCGGCCGGCCGGCCGACACCATCGAAAACACTTGCCTTTCAGTAGTTTGAGATCGAAACAGGTGCTTGTCGCCGCCGATCGCTGTCCTCGTTGGCGATTTCAACGTTAGTTTGGGCCGCACCGATTCGACGAGGTTTTACAGCATCATGACCATCCGCCTGCATCGCGGTGACCTGCCCGATTTGTCCCGCTATACCGATTCGGTGGCGATCGATACCGAGACCATGGGGCTGCATCCGCACCGCGACCGGCTCTGCGTGGTGCAACTGTCGAACGGCGACGGCAGCGCCGACGTGGTGCAGATCCCGAAAGGTCATACCGATTCGCCGAACCTGAAGGCGCTGCTGGGCAATCCGAAAGTGACAAAAATCTTCCACTTCGCGCGGTTCGATCTCGCCGCGCTCTACAACGCCTTCGGCGTGATGCCGCAGCCGGTGTACTGCACCAAGATCGCCTCGCGGCTTTGCCGCACCTATACCGACCGCCACGGCCTCAAGGATCTGGTGCGTGAGGTGCTCAACGTCGATCTGTCGAAACAGCAGCAGTCCAGCGACTGGGGCGCGCAGAGCCTGAGCGAGGCGCAGCTGTCCTACGCCGCCTCCGACGTGCTGCATCTGCATGGCCTGCGCGACCGGCTCGACGGCATGCTCGCGCGTGAAGGACGGCTGGAACTGGCGCAGGCCTGTTTCGGGTTCCTCCCCTCGCGGGCCCGGCTCGACCTGCAGGGCTGGGACACCGAGGACATTTTCGCCCATTCCTGAGGGCCTTAAGGCGCTATGCCGCGGCGCTCCGCCCCGTTTCGGTCACACTGCTAGCGAGTGTCGGGCTGCAAATTCTGGCGATTCCGGGTAGTATGGCCGCGATCCCAGCGCTTTGGAGCAGCGGTGAATTCGGTTCAAAACCCACCCTATCAAGCCGGAATGGATGCCCGCTTTCGGATCGCGGCGCGCCACAGCCGGATGGTGCGGGTGCTGCGCGTCGCGGTGCCGGCCGCCGTGATCCTGGCGATGACGGTCATCGTCTTCATCTCGGTCTATAATCCGTTCCGCATGCTGCTGCCGAAGCTGCCGGTCGACATTGGAAACCTGGTGGTTTCCGGCACCAAGATTACGATGGAAGCGCCGCATATGTCCGGCTACACGCCGGATCAGCGGCCCTACGAGGTCTGGGCCAAAACCGCGACCCAGGACCTGACCGATCCGGACAAGGTCGACCTCAGGACGTTGCGCGCCAAGGTATTGATGGAAGACCGCACCACCCAGATCACGCTCGATGCCCGCAGCGGGCTGTTCGACTCCAAGGCGCAGCTATTGGACCTGCGCAAGGATATTTTCCTGCAGTCCTCCTCGGGCTATGAAGCCCGGATGTCGCAGGCGTTGGTCGATATCGGCAAGAGCACGGTGACGTCGGAAGAACATGTCGACGTCAAATTGCTCAACGGCACGCTGAGCGCCGACCGGCTGCGGATAACCGGAGGCGGCGAGGTGGTGCGGTTCGAGGGCAATGTCGTGCTGAACCTGGACAATCTGGGTGCTCCCGAGGAGGAGGCGGCGACGCCGCCCGATTCCGCTGCGCCATCTGCCAATCAACCTGCCAATCAATCTGCCAGGACACGATCGGTGTCCGGCAAGTCCGCCAACCCGAAATGATCTTGATGATGATGTTTTCTCCGCGCAGCACTTCGACCATGCGGATAGCACGTTATGCCTGCACGGCCGCCTGTGCGCTGGCGCTGCTCGCCGCCGGCGAAGCATCAGCGCAAAGCGCGATGTCAGGCGTCCCCAACGCCATGCAGGGATTTTCGCAGAATCGCGACCAGCCGATCCAGATCGAAGCCGCCTCGCTGGAGATGCGCGACAAGAAAAAGGAAGCGACCTTTGCCGGCAATGTGAAGGTGATCCAGGGCGACACCACCATGACGTCGAAGAGCCTGGTGGTGTTCTACGATGGAGGGTCGACACCCGCCGCACCTGCCGCCAACGCCAAGGGCGCCAATGCGAAAGCGGCCAAATCGGCGCCGATGCAGGCTGCGACCCCCGGGCCCGGCGGCAGCTCGTCGATCCGAAGGCTCGAGGCCAAGGGCAACGTGGTGGTGACCCAGAAGGACCAGGTGGTGACCGGGGAAACAGCGGTGTTCGATACCAAGGCCAACATGATCACCATGCTCGGCGGCATCGTGCTGACCCAGGGCAAGAACGTGCTGCGCGGCGACCGGCTGATGGTGGACATGGCAACCGGGGTCTCGCGCGTCGAATCCGACTCAGGCCGGGTGCAGGGCCTGTTCATATCCTCCGGCGGCGGCGGCGCTCCTGCAATCCCGGGGATGCCGGGTTCGACACCCGCACCGTCGCCCAGTCCCTCAAATAAACCAAAATAACATCAATCACTTGTACGATATGTGCCGGTGGCGAGGTTGAAGCTCGCGGGGCAAGGCTGTATCTACCGGGCGGCTGGCGGCGCGATCCGAGCCTGAGATCGAGGGTGTTTCTTTCGGGCAAGGGACATCCGTTCATTCATGTTGCCGCGGCCAATCGATGGGCCGGCGGCGGGTCGCGGGACACCGTGAAAGGCTTGAGCGAAGCGGGGGATGGTGGATTTACTCAGCATGTTCCGTCGACGGCCGGCCAAGCGCGGTCCGCCCGGATTTGCGCGCTCGCGTGAGGACATCACCGCGCTCGGCGATACCATTGGCGACATGCTGACCAGTCCGGTGCGTGATGCGCCGCCGATGGCCCGCGAGGCGATTCCCGTTGCCCATGATGTCGTGCTGCCGCGACCGAGCGCTCCCGCGCCAGCGGAAAAGCCGCGTCCGCCAAAATCCAGGGTCAATGGCGCGACCGCGCCCCGGCTGACCAAGCGGGCCGGCTACCTGGCTGTGCATAGCGTGGAAAAGAGTTTTGGCACCCGGCAGGTCGTGCGCGGCGTCAGCATCTATGTGCGGCGCGGCGAGGCGGTCGGTTTGCTCGGGCCGAACGGCGCCGGCAAGACCACGGTGTTCTACATGATCACCGGCCTGATCAAGGCCGATCGCGGCGCCATCGAACTCGATGGACACGACGTCACCAAGCTGCCGATGTACCAGCGCGCCCGGCTCGGAATCGGCTACCTGCCGCAGGAAGCGTCGATCTTCCGCGGTCTCACCGTGGAGCAGAATATCCGCGCTGTGCTCGAGGTCGTGGAGCCCTCGAAGAAGAAACGCGAGAAGGAACTCGACTCGCTGCTCGATGAGTTCAACATCACGCGGCTGCGCAAAAGCCCGTCGATTGCGCTGTCCGGCGGCGAACGCCGCCGCGTCGAGATCGCACGCGCGCTGGCGACCCGGCCGAATTACATGCTGCTCGATGAACCGTTCGCCGGCATCGATCCGATCGCGGTGGGCGACATTCAGGACCTGGTCCGCCACCTCACCAATCGCGGCATCGGCGTCCTGATCACCGACCACAATGTGCGGGAAACGCTCGGGCTGACCGACCGCGCCTACATCGTCTATGCCGGCGAGATCCTGACCGAGGGCAGTCCGGAAGAAATCGTCGCCAATCCGGATGTGCGGCGGCTCTATCTGGGCGAGGAATTCAGGCTCTAAGCTTGAACTTAACCTTGGCCGGGGATTCCGCCTCTAGTCCTTTTTTCCCGTCCGTCAAGCCGTGTACATCGGCTTTGGACTAGTTTAAGCAAGAATCGGACCAACTTTTCGTGGATCGGTTCTTTCCGTCATGGCGCTGTCGCAGAGATTAGAGTTCCGTCAGTCCCAATCGCTGGTGATGACGCCGCAGCTGATGCAGGCGATCAAGCTGCTGCAGCTGTCCAATCTCGACCTTTCGGCCTTCGTGGAAGAGGAACTGGAGCGCAATCCGCTGCTGGAGCGCGCCAGCGAGGGCACCGAGCCGCCGGTGGCGGGCGAACCGGTCGCCGAGCGGGGCGAATATTCCGGCCAGGATTCCGGGCATGACGAGCAGGCCTCCGCCTACGGCGACGAGAGCGGCGGCGAGGGTTCCGACATGGCCGGCGGGGCCGCCGGCGAGGGTTTCGAGGCGCCGCAGGAAGACTGGATGAACCGCGATCTCGGCAGCCGCTCCGAGATCGAGCAGACCCTCGATACCCCGCTCGACAACGTGTTTACCGAGGAGCCGGCCGAGGCCGCTGCGCGCACCGCGCAGGACGCGGCGCCGACCGCCTATACCGAATGGGGCGGCGGCGCTTCCAACGACGACAGTTACAATCTCGAAGCCTTCGTCGCCGCCGAGGAGACGCTCGGCAGCCATCTCGCCGAACAGCTGGCGGTGGCCTTTACCGCGCCGGCGCAGCGCATGATCGGGCAATATCTGATCGATCTGGTCGACGAAGCCGGTTATCTGCCGCCGGATCTGGGCCAGGCCGCCGAACGGCTGGGGGCGTCGCAGGCGGACGTCGAGGCGGTGCTCGCGGTGCTGCAGAAATTCGATCCGCCCGGCGTTTGCGCCCGTTCCCTCAGCGAGTGCCTGGCGATCCAGCTGCGCGAGCTCAACCGCTACGACCCCGCGATGCGGGCGCTGGTCGAGCATCTCGACCTGCTGGCCAAACGCGATATCGCCAGCTTGCGCAAACTGTGCGGCGTCGATGATGAGGATATCACCGACATGATCGGTGAAATTCGCCGGCTCAACCCCAAACCCGGCCTGAAATTCGGCTCGGCCCGGACCCAGACCATGGTGCCGGATGTCTATGTGCGGCCGGGCCCCGATGGCGGCTGGCACGTCGAGCTCAACAGCGACACGTTGCCGCGCGTGCTGGTCAACCAGATCTATTACACCGAGCTGTCGAAGAACATCCGCAAGGACGGCGACAAGTCGTATTTCTCCGATTGCCTGCAGAACGCCACCTGGCTGGTGCGCGCGCTCGACCAGCGCGCCCGCACCATCCTGAAGGTCGCGACCGAGATCGTGCGCCAGCAGGACGGCTTCTTCACCCACGGCGTCGCGCATTTGCGGCCGCTCAATCTGAAAGCGGTGGCGGACGCGATTCAGATGCATGAATCGACGGTGTCGCGGGTCACCGCCAACAAATACATGGCGACCAATCGCGGCAGTTTCGAATTGAAGTATTTCTTCACCGCCTCGATCGCGTCGGCCGACGGCGGCGACGCCCATTCGGCCGAGGCCGTCCGGCATCACATCAAGCAGCTGATCGACGCGGAGGACCCGGCCGTGATCCTGTCCGACGACACCATCGTGGAACGATTGCGCGTCTCCGGCATTGATATCGCCCGTCGCACGGTTGCGAAGTACCGCGAGGCGATGCGAATCCCTTCCTCGGTGCAACGCCGCCGCGACAAGCAGAGCATGCTCGGTAATGCCCTTTCGGCGCCCGCCGCATCCACCGACCGATCCCGGGACACCGCCCCGGCCTGATTGCGTCCCCGCCAAATCGGGATAGTGTCGGTTCCGTCCAGACCAATCGAGGCATCAAATGACTCTCCGGATCTCGGGAAAAAGCATCAACGTCGGCGACGCCCTGCGCGGGCGCGTCAGCGAGCGCACCGATGAAGTCCTGCGCAAGTACTTCGACGGCAACTATTCCGGCCACATCACGCTGAGCAAGGACGGTTTCGGTTTCCGCACCGACTGCTCGCTGCATCTGGATTCGGGAATCACGCTGGAAGCCGATTCCAATGCCGCCGACGCCTATGCCAGCGCCGACCAGGCGCTGCTGATGATCGAAAAGCGCCTGCGCCGCTACAAGAGCCGGCTCAAGGATCGCTCGGCGCGAAAGTCGCATGCCGAAGCGGTGGCGATGGCTGAGCTGACCGCACCGACCTTCAGCGTCCCGAGCTATGTGATCGAGGCGCCGGCCGGCGACGACGAGCACGACGAGACCGGCTACAGCCCGGTCATCATCGCCGAGGCGACCACGTCGCTGAAGCGGTTTTCGGTCAGCGAGGCGGTGATGGAACTGGACCTGACCGGCGCCGCCTGCCTGGTTTTCCAGCATGGCTCCAGCGGGCGGGTGAACATCATTTACCGCCGGCCGGACGGCAATGTCGGCTGGATCGATCCCCCGGTGCTCCCGTCAGGGGGATAGCCAGGAAACCGGCAGGAAACCGGGCAAAAAACCGGCCATGACCGGCATTGACGCCCCCGGGGAGCCTCCCTATAGGGAGCCTCCCTGTGGTCCCCCGCTCTCAAGGGAGCAGGAGACTTCAAGGAGACCCGGGACAACTCCCCCGGGTGTTGGCACCGGTCCTGCGTTGGAGTAGGAGAAGGCCCGTAGAAGCCCTGATGGGCAGCCGGGTGTAGGCCTGCTACCGCGATCCCACGTTCTTGACGTCACCCCTCTGAACCCTATTTCGCAACCTGACGGCTTAATTCACCTCGGAACGCTCCATGATGATTACCGATCTGGTCGCACCCGAGGCGATCCTCCCGGCGTTGAAGGTCAACAGCAAGAAGCAGGCGCTGCAGGAACTGGCGGCGCGGGCGGCCAGCCTGACCGGGCAGAACGAACGCGCGGTGTTCGAGGTTCTGCTGCAGCGGGAAAAGCTCGGCACCACCGCCGTCGGCTATGGCGTCGCCATCCCGCACGGCAAGCTGCCCAAGCTGGAAAAGCTGTTCGGCCTGTTCGCCCGCCTCGAACGCCCGATCGACTTCGAATCGATGGACGGCCAGCCGGTCGATCTGATTTTCCTGTTGCTGGCGCCGGAAGGCGCCGGCGCCGATCATCTGAAGGCGCTGGCGCGCATCGCCCGGCTGCTGCGCGATCAGGACGTCGCCAAGAAGCTGCGCGCCTCGCGCGACGCCCAGGCGATCTATTCGGTGCTTGCGCTGCCGCCGGCGAGCGCGGCGTAGGGCGATCCGCGGGGCGCCTTTGCCGGGTCTTGCACAAGCTGTGCTATGATCATCTTATGACCAAAGCCGAAACACTCAGGAAACTGCGGAATCAGGCTGGCGCCATCAAGGCGCTGGGCGCGACTTCGCTTTACTTGTTTGGCTCAACCGCTCGTAACAAGGCCAGTGCCAAAAGCGATGTGGATATTTTTATCGATTATGATCCGCGCGGGCGATTCAATGCCCTGGATCTGGTGGCGGCCAAGCGATTGCTCGAGAAGAGTCTCGGTGTCGAGGTTGATCTCACCACCCGCAAGGGTCTGCATCCGCTGATACGCAAAAAAGTCGAGGCCGAGGCGACGCGGGTTTTCTAGATGGCCACACGCTCGCCTTTGCTGCGTATCCACGACATGCTCGAAAGCATTCGAGGAATCGAAAAGGGCGCTCGCTGGAAAAACGATGCGAGACTACGAGCGCTCGTGGCTGCTGCGCTCGGCGGTCGAGCGCGGCATTGAGGTTATTTCCGAAGCCAGCCGTCATCTCGGCCGTGATCTGAAAGCACAGCACAAGGATGTTCGCTGGCAGGATATCGCCGGCATAGGCAACATCTTACGGCACGACTATCAGCGCGTTGACGCCGCGATTATCTGGAGGGCCGTCAAGGACGATCTCCCGCCGCTCAAAGAGGCGCTGCTCGCGCTTCAGGCGTCCCTGAAATAGCGCCAACAAGTGCGGCGCAATCTCAAAACAAAATACGCGGACATTGGCCCGATATGATCGAGGCAAGGCCCGCGTATCGCGAATTCTTATGTGTCTCCACAGCCGCGAACGGCTGCGTCAGTGACACTGGCAAGCGCCGCGTTCAGGACAGAGCTCCGTCAGTGAACGCTGACGGCCTGCAATTCGTTGCTCCATGCATTGGCGATCGCGGCTTCGCGGCTGTCGGTCAGCATGATCGGCGTGCCATCGGCGGCATGCAGCGCAAACAGTTTCAGGCCCGGCGCGATCTTCGGCGCCTGCGGAAACAGTCCCGGTACGTCCTCGGAACGGATCTGCTTCACATAGGCGATATGGCCCTCGCCCAGGGTGGCCAGCGTCTCGGTGGAGACGGTTTCGGTTTCAAACACAACACCAGCATCAGTCATGGTCTCGACTCCTCTGTCAGACTAAGCGGTCGAGTCCGCTACTCGTTCCATTATTCGTGCTCATTGATAGCAATTGTCTTAACGACCTTTTCAGGTTCCGGCCTTGCGAGGTCGATCGACAACAGCCCGTTTTTCAAATCCGCGCCCAGCACCTGCATCCCCTCCGCCAGCACGAAGGTGCGCTGGAAGTGGCGCGCGGCGATGCCGCGATGGATGTATTGCCGGACCTTGTCGTCCTGCTGGCGGCCGCGGATGACGAGCTGGTTTTCCTCAATGGTTACATCGAGTTGGTCACGCGTGAAGCCCGCCACGGCCAGCGTGATTCGCAGGCATTCCGGCGCACCATTGCTGCGGTCGCAGCGCTCGATGTTGTAGGGAGGATAACCGTCGGCACCCTTGACCACGCGATCGAGCGCACGCTCGATTTCGTCGAAGCCAAGCAGGAACGGACTGGATAACGAGGGAACACGAGACATAGTTTACAAAGCCCTCTCGAAGCGACTTTGGCATTTCAGGGCCCTTGCGGCGCCCCACGGTGACCGGGTGGCGGATCTGCCCTCCGGTCTTCAGCAATATGGGCATGATTTGCGGCGCGTTCAAGCGCCTGAAGAACCGCGACAAATGCCCGAAATGGCGGAAATCGAGGCCTACAGATCGATTCGTTTCCGCCCGTCGGCACTGAACAGATGCAGGTTCTCGCGCGGGGCCACCGCCTTGATTCGCTCGCCGATGGCGGGCGCGACCGCGCCGGGGATCCGCACGATCACCTCGCCCGGTGGCAGTTCGCCGGGGTTGGCGGCGACGCCCTGAATTTCGTGCTGACGGGTGCCGTAAATGAAGGTCTCGGCCCCGACCCGTTCGATCGCCTCCACCGTGAGGTCGAGCGCGATGCCGCCGGCAATGGTCTCGCTCGAAATGATAAAATCCTCGGGGCGGATCCCGAGGATACCGGCCTCGCTGCCGGCGCGGCTGTCGCCGGCGAATTGCGCCCTGATTTCGTCCGATCGCAGCGGCATCAGATTCATCGGCGGCGCGCCGATGAAGGAAGCGACGAAGGTGGTGGCGGGCTTCTGATAGATGTCGAGCGGATTGCCGATCTGCTCGACCCGGCCGCCGTTCATGACGACGAGAATGTCGGCCAGCGTCATCGCCTCGAGCTGGTCGTGGGTGACGTAGATCGAGGTGGTCTTCAGGCGCCTCTGCAATGTGCGGATCTCGACGCGCATGGCGATGCGCAGCTTGGCGTCGAGGTTCGACAAGGGCTCGTCGAACAGGAAGACCTTCGGCTGCCGCACGATGGCGCGGCCCATCGCGACGCGCTGGCGCTGGCCGCCGGAGAGCTGCTTCGGCTTGCGATCGAGCATGGTGCCGAGTTCGAGAATGCGGGCGGCTTCCTGTACCCTTGTGTCGATCTCGGGCTCCGGCATGCGCCGGTTGCGCAGGCCGTAGGCCATGTTGTTGTAGACGGTCATATGCGGATAGAGCGCGTAATTCTGGAACACCATGGCGATGTCGCGGTCGGCCGGTTCGATCTGGTTGACGATGCGTCCGCCGATATCGATGTCGCCTGACGTGATGGTTTCGAGGCCGGCGACCATGCGCAGCAGCGTGGACTTGCCGCAGCCGGAGGGGCCGACCAGCACGCAGAACTGGCCGTCGCCGACTTCGAAGTCGATGCCCTTGATGGCCTCGAAGCCACCGGCGTAGGTTTTGCGGACGTCGCGGAGAACT
>NZ_JAUSLT010000162.1 GCF_030646015.1 Bradyrhizobium sp. | reverse complement strand
GGCAATTGTCCGGCGGCCAGCGCCAGCGCGTGGCGATGGGACGCGCCATCGTGCGCGACCCACAGGTGTTCCTGTTCGACGAGCCCTTGTCCAACCTCGATGCCAAGCTGCGGGTGGCGATGCGCACCGAGATCAAGGAGCTGCATCAGCGGCTGAAGACCACGACGGTCTACGTCACCCACGACCAGATCGAGGCCATGACCATGGCCGACAAGATCGTGGTGATGCATGACGGCGTCGTCGAACAGATGGGCACCCCGCTCGAACTCTACGACAAGCCGGACAACCAGTTCGTGGCGGGCTTCATCGGCTCGCCGGCGATGAACTTCCTCAAAGGTCAGGTGAAGTCGAACGGCTCCGCCTCGTTCGAGGGACCGAACGGCGTCAAGCTGCCGCTGGCCTCGGCGCCCGCCAATTCCGAAGGCCGGCCCGCGGTATACGGCGTCCGGCCCGAGCATTTCACCATTGCCGACGACGGCGTGGAGGCCGAGATCGTGGTGGTCGAGCCGACCGGCTCGGAAACCCAGGTGTTTGCCAAGCTCGGCGGCGAGCAGGTCGTCGCCGTGTTCCGCGAGCGTCATCAATTCAATCCGGGCGACAAGATCCGGCTGAAACCGGATCCGGCGCTCGTGCATCTGTTCGACGAGACCACCGGGAAGCGACTGAACTAAAAAACATAATCAAATCCAAAAGGGAGGATCGACTATGCATGACTTTACCCGCCGTAGCCTGCTTCAGGGCGGCACCGCGCTTGCTGCAACCGGCGCACTGACCGGGCCCGCTCTGCTCGATTTCGCCAAGGCCTGGGCGCAGGCATCGCCCTGGAAGGCGGAGAAGGGCGCCAAGCTCACCGTGATGCGCTGGAAGCGTTTCGTGCCGGCCGAGGACGACGCCTTCAACGCCATGGTCGCCGCCTTCAAGACCGCCACCGGCACCGAAATGAACGTGTTCAGCGAGTCCTTCGAGGACGTGCAGCCGAAGGCTTCGGTCGCCGCCAACACCGGGCAGGGTCTCGATCTGGCCTGGGGCCTGCACACGTTGCCGCAGCTGTTCCCGACCCAGGTTCTGAAGATGAACGACGTCGCCGATTATCTCGGCAAGAAATACGGCGGATGGACCGACGCGGCCGCCGTTACCTGCAAGCAGGGCAACGACTGGCTCGGCATTCCCGTCGCCACCATCGGCGGCTACATGACCTATCGCAAATCGTCGATGGAGAAGGCCGGCTTCAAGGAATTCCCGAAGGACTTCCCGGGCTTCCTCGAACTGTGCAAGGCGCTGAAGAAGAACAACACACCGGCCGGCTTCCCGCTCGGCCACGCCTCGGGCGACGCCAATGGATGGCTGCACTGGGTGCTGTGGGGTCACGGCGCCTACACCGTCGACAAGAACAACAAGGTCATCATCAACTCGCCGGAGACCCTGAAGGCGCTGGAATACTGCAAGGCGCTGTCGGAAACCTTCCTGCCCGGCGCGGCGTCCTGGAACGACTCGTCGAACAACAAGATCTATCTGTCGGGCGATCTGCATTGCACCGCCAACGGCATCTCGATCTACGTCGCGGCCAAGGATGATCCGACCAAGAAAGAGCTCACCGAGGACACCTATCACGCGCTGTGGCCGGTCGGTCCGGTCGGCAAGCCGACCGAACTGCAGCTCTGCGTTCCGATCCTGGCGTTCAAGTTCACCAAGTACCCGAACGCCGCGAAAGCCTTCATCGCCTTCATGCTGGAGAAGGAAAACTACGACAAGTGGCTGACCGGCGCGCGGGGCTATCTCACCCACACGCTCAACTCCTATGACAACTCGCCGGTCTGGACCGCCGACCCGAAGAACCAGGTGTTCAGCCAGGCCAGCAAGCGCGCCTTGCCGGCTTCCGGCATCGGCACCCCCGGCGAGAAGGCGGCGACCGCGATCGCCGACTTCCTGGTAGTCGACATGTTCGCCAACTACGCCACCGGCCGCGAGACCGCCGCCGGCGCGATCGCGATCGCCGAGCGCCAGTTGAAGCGCATCTATCGTTGAGAGGTAACCGGGCGGGCGGCAAGCAATTGCCGCCCGTCCGCCGACCAGCGACACGGCACGAATGCCGCCGTTCCTGCTTCTTGAGTTCTTGCGTTCATGCGAGTGGAGACGGCGCGTTTGCCGATTTTAATGCGGGATTCCGTTAATGGCTGACATCGCAGTGCAACCCCGGGCCGCCAGGCCGCCGATCCGCGAGGCGACCGCGTGGCAGCAGGTCAAGTCCAATCGCAACTTCATCGCCCTCTGGTTCATGCTTCCGGCGATGGCGTTCCTGATCTTCTTCCTGGCCTATCCGCTGGGGCTCGGAATCTGGATCTCGTTCACGGATGCGCGGATCGGCCGCCCCGGCGCGTTCGTCGGACTTGAAAATTACGAATGGCTCTGGGACGATTCGATCTTCTGGCTATCGGTGTTCAATACGCTGCTCTACACCTTCGTCGCGAGCGCCATCAAATTCGGCATCGGTCTCTATCTCGCGCTGCTGTTGAACGAGAACATGCCGTTCAAGGCGATGCTTCGCGCGCTGGTGCTGATCCCGTTCATCGTTCCTACCGTGCTGTCGGCGCTGGCGTTCTGGTGGATCTTCGATTCGCAGTTCTCGATCATCTCCTGGTCGCTGAAGGAAATGGGATTGATCACCGAGAACATCAATTTCCTCGGCGATGTCTACTGGGCGCGGGCATGCGTGATTTTCGCCAACATCTGGCGCGGCGTGCCGTTCGTCGCGATCACGCTGCTGGCCGGCCTGCAGACCGTTTCTCCCTCGCTCTATGAGGCCGCCACCCTCGACGGCGCGACCCGCTGGCAGATGTTCCGCAACATCACCTATCCGCTGCTGACCCCGATCATCGCCGTCGTCATGACCTTCTCGGTGCTGTTCACCTTCACCGACTTCCAGCTGATCTGGGCGATGACGCGCGGCGGTCCGGTCAATTCGACTCATCTGATGGCGACGCTGTCGTATCAGCGCGCGATCATCGGCGGCGTGCTCGGCGAGGGCGCGGCCATATCCAATGCGATGATTCCGTTCCTGCTGGCGGCGATCATGGTGTCCTGGTTCGGACTGCAGCGGCGCAAGTGGCAGCAAGGTGAAAACAATGACTGATCTGCGCACACAGCCCGTCGACCTCAAAGCCGTGCTGTCGGGATCGGCACGCACCGTGGCGGCCGACGATCACAGCGTCGGCATGAGCTACCTGGAGTCGCTGCCGCGGCGGATGGTGACGCTCTATCTGCCGCTGTCGATCATCGTGATCGTGCTGCTGTTCCCGTTCTACTGGATGGCGCTCACCGCGGTCAAACCGGACGAGCAGCTGCTCGATCTCAACACCTACAATCCGTTCTGGACCTGGAATCCGACGTTCAAGCACATTCATAAGCTGTTGTTTGACAGCTACTATCCGCTGTGGCTGTGGAACACGATGTATGTGGCGGTCTGCGCCACCGTGCTGTCGATCGTGGCCTCCGTGCTGGCCGCCTACGCGATCGTGCGGCTGCGCTATCGCGGTGCGCAATGGGTCGGCGGTTTCATCTTCCTCGCTTATCTGGTGCCGCCCTCGATCCTGTTCATTCCGCTCGCCACCGTGGTGTTCCAGTACGGCCTGTTCGACACGCCGTTCGCACTGATCCTGACCTATCCGACCATCCTGATTCCGTTCTCGACCTGGCTGTTGATGGGTTACTTCAAGACCATCCCGTTCGAGTTGGAGGAGTGCGCCCTGATCGATGGCGCCAGCCGCTGGCAGATCCTGACCAAGATCGTGCTGCCGCTGTCGATCCCCGGATTGATATCGGCGTTCATCTTCTGCTTCACGCTGTGCTGGAACGAGTTCATCTACGCGCTCACCTTCCTCACCTCGGTACAGAACAAGACGGTGCCGGTCGCGATCGTCAACGAGTTCGTCGACGGCGACGTCTATCGCTGGGGTTCGCTGATGGCGGGCGCGCTGGCGGGGTCGCTGCCGCTGGTGATCCTCTATGCGTTCTTTGTCGAGCACTACGTGTCGGCGATGACCGGAGCCGTCAAGGAGTGAGCCGGCAGGCGCGCGTCCGCTCTTGATCTGGCGCATCTTCCTGACGTGTTTTCTTGCCGCGAGCCGGTTCCCACTTCGCTTGAAAAGGCTATAAAGCAAAAAACAACAAGGAGTCGGGTCTTGCATATTCTGGTTCTGGGCGCCGCCGGCATGGTCGGCCGCAAGCTGACCGAGCGGCTGCTGCGCGACGGCCGCCTCGGCGACCGCGAGATCACGCGGATGACGCTGCATGACGTCGTCGCGCCGACCAAACCCGCCAATGCGGCGATCCCGATCAGCATCGTCACCAGCGATTTCGCCGACCCCGCCACGGCTGCGCCGCTGGTGGCGCACCGGCCCGACGTGATTTTCCACCTCGCGGCGATCGTCTCCGGCGAAGCCGAGCTCGATTTCGACAAGGGCTATCGCATCAACCTCGACGGCACGCGGATGCTGTTCGATGCCATCCGGCTCACCGGCGAGGGCTACAAACCCCGGATCGTCTTCACCTCGTCGATCGCGGTGTTCGGTGCGCCGTTCCCCGATGCGATCGGCGACGAGTTTTTCCATACGCCGCTCCTGAGCTACGGTACCCAGAAGGCGATTTGCGAACTGCTGCTGGCGGATTATTCCCGGCGCGGTTTCATGGACGGCATCGGCATCCGGTTGCCGACCGTCTGCATCCGTCCGGGCCTGCCCAACAAGGCGGCCTCCGGCTTCTTTTCCAATATCCTGCGCGAACCGCTGGCCGGCAAGGAAGCGGTGTTGCCGGTGTCCGAGGACGTCCGCCACTGGCATGCCTCGCCGCGCTCGACCGTGGGTTTCCTGCTGCACGCCGCGACCATGGACAGCGCCACGGCGGGCGCGCGCCGCAATCTCACCATGCCTGGTCTTTCGGCCACCGTCGGTGAGCAGATCGCGGCCTTGAAGCGGGTGGCCGGCGACAAGGTGGCGGCAAGAATCAAGCGTGAGCCTGATCCGTTCATCATGGGCATCGTCGCGGGATGGCCGCGCAATTTCGATGCCCAACGGGCGCGCCAGCTCGGCTTCACCACCGCCGAACAGACGTTCGATGACATCATCAAGATTCACATCGAGGACGAACTCGGCGGCAAGTTCGTCGCGTAGGTTCTCAACGTCATTGCGAGGAGCGCTTGCGACGAAGCAATCCATTCTTTCTTTCTTTGCTGGGTGAGATGGATTGCTTCGCTGCGCTCGCAATGACGGTTGAGAGACCGGCAATTTTTCCGAGCATCCATGACCAGAGTAGCCTGCATCGGCGAATGCATGATCGAGCTGAAGCAGGCTGAAGGCGGTCTGTTTTCGCGTGGCTATGGCGGCGACACCCTCAACACGTCGGTCTATCTGGCGAGGCTCGGCGTCGGCGTCGACTACATCACCGCACTGGGGGACGACCCCATGAGCGACGAGATGGTGGTGGGGTGGGCCACCGAGGGCATAGGCACCCGCCGGGTTGCGCGGCTGAAAGGCAAATTGCCCGGCATCTACATGATTCAGACCGACGCGTTCGGCGATCGCCGGTTCTTCCACTGGCGCGAGAACGCCGCCGCACGCAGCCTGATGGATTTGCCGGAGACCGGCGATATCCTGCAATCGCTCGCCACCTATGACGTCGTCTATCTCTCGGCGATCACGCTGTCGATCTACAGCCCGCAAGGGCGGACGAAGTTGATCGATGCGCTCGGCAGCGCCCGAAAGCATGGCGGCCGGATCGTCTTTGACACCAACTATCGGGCCCGTGGCTGGCCCGATCCCGACGTCGCGCGCGCCGTCTTTGCCGAGGCGTTTGCGGTATCCGATATCGTTCTGGCTTCGCCCGAAGATTTGCTGCCGCTATACCCTTACGAAAGCGACGAACAGCTGATGGCGCGCATTCCCTGCAACGAAACGGTGCTGAAACTTCTCAGCCCCGGGAGCATCGTGCGGTTTGAAGGAACCTCAACGGAGGTAAGGCCGGAGCCAATCACACGGCCTGTCGTCGATACCACCGCGGCGGGGGACAGTTTCGCGGCGGCCTACATTGCCGCGCGGCTCGCAGGCGCGGAACCGGTCGAAGCCGCGCAAGCGGGGCATCGCCTGGGCGGCGTCGTGGTGTGCTATCCCGGTGCAATCATCCCGCGCTCGGCAATGCCTGCAGATATATTGCCTGGGCCGGGATCCTCTCGTAAGGCCTCACCATGACGACGAAACAGGAAAAACTCGCCGCCCTCTTGCGCTCCGGCTGCGTCATTCCGGTGCTGACCATCGAGCGGCTCGAGGACGCGGTGCCGCGGGCGCGGGCGCTGGTGGCGGGCGGGGTGCGCGTGCTGGAAGTCACGCTGCGGACACCAGTGGCAATTCCGGCCGCGCAAGCCATCATGGCCGAGGTGCCGGACGCCGTGGTCGGGATCGGCACCATCCTGAACCCTGCGGATCTGGCGCGGGCGGAGGATATCGGCGCGCGTTTCGGCATCAGCCCGGGCGGCACCCCGGAATTGCTCAAGGCGGCCGCCGCAAGCCCATTGCCATTCGCGCCGGGGATCGCCACGGCATCGGAACTGATGCAGGCGCTGGCGCATGGGTTTGGCCTGGTCAAATTTTTCCCGGCCGAGCAATCCGGCGGTATCAAGGCCCTTCGCGCCCTGGCGGGGCCGTTTCCCGACATGCGATTCTGCCCGACCGGCGGGATTGGCGAGGCCAATGCGGCGACGTGGCTGGCTGAACCGAATGTGGTTGCGGTCGGCGGTTCCTGGTTGTGTCCGGCCACGGATATCCGGTCCGGCAACTGGGCCGGCATAACCGCCATGTGCAATCGGGCCATGAAATCGTTGAAACCGGCGTGAAGTCCGTTCGCCGATGGGCTACATAACACCCCGAGCAAGACAGGGAGAATGACCATGACAGCCAGCATCGTCGGATGGGCGCACACGCCGTTCGGCAAATTCGATACCGAGACCGTCGAGAGCCTCGTGGTGAAGGTCGCCGTCGATGCGCTGGCCGACGCGGGCATTTCCGCCGGGGATGTCGACGAAATCGTGCTCGGGCATTTCAATGCCGGCTTCTCGCCGCAGGATTTTACCGCATCATTGGTGCTGCAGGCCGACCCCGCGCTGCGCTTCAAGCCGGCGACGCGGGTCGAGAATGCCTGCGCCACCGGTTCGGCCGCGGTGCATCAGGGCATCCGGGCAATTGCCGCGGGCGCCGCCAAGATCGTTCTGGTGGTCGGCGTCGAGCAGATGACGCGGACGCCGCCGGCCGAAATCGGCCGTAACCTGCTGCGCGCGTCGTATCTGCCCGAGGACGGCGACACCCCCGGCGGCTTTGCCGGCGTGTTCGGCAAGATAGCGCAGGCCTACTTCCAGAAATATGGCGACCAGTCCGACGCGCTGGCGATGATCGCCGCCAAGAACCACAAGAACGGCGTGTCCAATCCCTATGCGCAGATGCGCAAGGATTTCGGCTATGAATTCTGCCGCTCCGAGAGCGAGAAGAATCCATTCGTCGCAGGTCCCCTGAAGCGCACCGATTGCTCGCTGGTGTCGGACGGCGCCGCGGCGCTGGTGTTGGCCGATGCGGAAACCGCCAAGACCATGGGCAAGGCGGTCCACATCCGCGCCACAGCCCATGCGCAGGATTTCCTGCCGATGTCGAAGCGCGACATCCTGCAGTTCGAAGGCTGCACCGTGGCCTGGCAGCGCGCGCTGCAATCGGCCGGCCTGCAATTGTCGGATCTGTCCTTTGTCGAAACCCACGACTGCTTCACCGTCGCCGAACTGATCGAGTATGAAGCGATGGGCCTGACGCCGCGCGGGCAGGGCGCCCGCGCCATCAAGGAAGGCTGGACCCAGAAGGACGGCAAGCTGCCGGTCAATCCCTCCGGCGGCCTGAAGTCCAAGGGCCATCCGATCGGCGCCACCGGCGTCTCCATGCATGTGATGAGCGCGATGCAACTGGTCGGCCAGGCGCCCGAGGGTATGCAGATCAAGAACGCAAAACTCGCCGGCATTTTCAACATGGGCGGAGCGGCGGTCGCGAACTACGTCTCGGTGCTGGAGCCGGCGAAGTAATGATCCGTAGGGTGGGCAAAGGCGCTCTTGCGCCGTGCCCACCATCTTGCTGATGCTGAAAGATGGTGGGCACGCCAACGGGCGCGCATTCGCGCGACCCGTTGGCTTTGCCCACCCTACGAAATCTTTCCGGCGGCACGCATACGCCCATACCCTGACAAGCCTTGCTCTTCGCGATCCCGTACCGTTACTAGGCGCAACAAGGTAATCGGGAGCAAACCGCGCCATGGGACCACTCGAGGGCATCAAGGTCATCGACATGACGACCGTGCTGATGGGGCCCTATGCCACCCAGATGCTCGGGGACTACGGCGCCGACGTCATCAAGATCGAGACGCCCGACGGCGACGTGACGCGGCAGATCGGCCCAACGAGGCATCCCGGCATGGGTCCGGTGTTCCTCAACACCAACCGCAGCAAGCGCTCGATCTGCCTCGATTTGAAGAAGCCGGCCGGGCGCGACGCCGTGCTGCGGCTGATCGCGAGCGCCGATGTGCTGGTCTACAACGTCCGGCCGCAGGCGATGGCGCGGTTGCAACTCGGCTATGACGTGGTCTCGAAGGTCAATCCCAAGCTGATCTATGCCGGCGTGTTCGGGTTCGGCCAGGACGGACCCTATGCGGCAAAGCCCGCCTATGACGATCTGATCCAAGGCGCCACCGCGCTTCCCGCGCTGATGGCGCAGACCAGCGACGGCGTGCCGCGTTACGTGCCCAATGCGCTGGTCGACCGCATCGTGGGTTTGACGGCTGTCGGTGCCATCTGCGCCAGCCTGGTGCATCGTGATCGTACCGGGCGTGGCCAGCGCGTCGACATTCCGATGTTCGAGACCATGGCGGGCTTTGTCATGGGCGACCACATGGGCGGCCTGACCTACGAGCCGCCGCTCGACAAGGGCGGTTATGCGCGGCATCTGTCGCGCGACCGGCGGCCGTACAAGACGTCAGACGGCTACATCTGCGTCATCGTCTACAACGACAAGCAGTGGGAAAATTTCTTCGCGGCGACCGGACGTGATGACCTGCGCCGCGACCCGAAGTTTGCGACCTTTGCCGGCCGCGCCGTCAACATCGACACCGTCTATGCCGAACTCGCGCGTATTCTCGAGACCCGCACCACCGCCGAATGGACCGACCTGCTGGTCAAGGCCGATGTGCCCGTGATGCCGATGCATGACCTCGCGGGCATGTTGCAGGACCCGCATCTGGTGGCGACCGACTTCTTTCCCGTGGTCGATCATCCGACCGAAGGAAAAATCCGCAACATGAAGGTCGCCGCCACCTGGTCGGACACGCCGGTCGAGCCGGCGGCGCGGCTGGCGCCGCGTCTCAACGAACACGGCGCGGAAATTCTCAGGAGTGCCGGCTATTCCGCCGACGAGATCGCCGCACTGGTCCGCGACGGCGTCACCATACCGGCGCCCGCTACAAGGAATTGAGCTATGGATTTTACACTCACCGCCAACCAGGAATCGATCCGCGATGCGATCGGCAAGATCTGCACCCGGTTCGACGATGCCTATTGGCTGAAGAAGGACAAGGAGGGCGGCTATCCCGCCGACTTCCACCGCGCGCTGGCCGATGCCGGCTGGCTCGGCATCTGCATCCCCGAGGAATATGGCGGCTCGGGTCTGGGCATCACCGATGCCGCGATCATGATGCGGACGATTGCCGAATCCGGCGCCGGCATGTCCGGGGCTTCGGCGGTGCACATGAACGTGTTCGGGCTCAATCCGGTCGTGGTGTTCGGCACCGACGCGCAGCGCCGGCGCATGTTGCCGGGAATCGTCGATGGCCGCGATAAATCCTGCTTCGCCGTCACCGAACCGAATACCGGCCTCAACACCACGCAGTTGAAGACCCGCGCGGCGCTGACCGGCGACCGATACGTCGTCAACGGCCAGAAAGTCTGGATCTCGACCGCGCAGGTCGCCAACAAGATCCTGCTGCTGGCGCGCACCACGCCGCTGGAGGAGGTCAAGAATCCGACCCACGGCCTCAGCCTGTTCTATACCGACTTCGACAAGAAGCGCGTCGCGGTGCATGAGATCGAGAAGATGGGCCGCAAGGCCGTCGACTCCAACGAGCTGTTCTTCGAGAATTTTGAAATTCCGGTCGAGGACCGGATCGGCGAGGAAGGCCGCGGCTTCGAATACATCCTGCACGGCATGAATCCGGAGCGCATCCTGATCGCCGCCGAAGCCGTCGGGCTCGGCAAGGTGGCGCTGAAGCGCGCCACGGACTATGCCAAAAGCCGCATCGTGTTCAACCGCCCGATCGGCAAGAACCAGGCGATCCAGCATCCGCTGGCGAAGAACTGGATGGAGCTGGAAGCGGCGTGGCTGATGGTGATGTCGGCCGGCTGGCAATACGACCAGGGCCTGCCCTGCGGCCCGGCGGCCAATGCCGCGAAGTATCTCGCCGGCGAAGCCGGCTTCCAGGCCTGCGAGCAGGCCGTCATGACCCATGGCGGTTTTGGCTACGCCAAGGAATATCATGTCGAGCGTTATCTGCGGGAATCGCTGATCCCGCGCATCGCCCCGATCAGCCCGCAGCTCGTTCTCTCCTTCATTGCCGAGAAGGTGCTGGGCATGCCCAAATCTTACTGAGATGAAATCGTACTGACATGAGCTTCATCACCGGCGTTGGCCTCACATCCTACGGCAAACACGAGGGCTCTTCCTCGCTCGACCTGATGAGCCAGGCTGCGCAACTGGCGATTACCGATGCCGGGCTGAAGCGAAGCGAGATCGACGGCATTCTGTGCGGCTACTCGACGGTGTCGCCGCACATCATGCTGGCCACCGTGTTCGCCGAGCATTTTGGCATCAAGCCGACTTACGCCCATGCCGTCCAGGTCGGCGGCGCCACCGGCCTGGCCATGACCATGCTGGCGCATCACCTGGTCGAGGCCGGCATCGTCAGGCACGTGCTGGTGGTCGGCGGCGAAAACCGGCTGACCGGGCAGAGCCGCGACGCGTCGATCCTGGCGCTGGCGCAGGTCGGCCATCCCGACTACGAGGTGCCGCTGGGCCCGACGATCCCGGCCTATTACGGCCTGGTCGCCTCGCGTTACATGCACGAATATGGCGTGACGCAGGAAGACCTCGCTGAATTCGCGGTGCTGATGCGCGCCCACGCGCTGACCCATCCCGGTGCGCAATTCCACGACGCCATCAGTGTGGCCGACGTAATGGCCTCGAAGCCGGTGGCGATGCCCTTAAAGCTGCTGGATTGCTGTCCGGTGTCGGACGGTGGTGCGGCGTTCGTGATCAGCCGCGAACGCACCGGGGAGGCCGGCGTGCGCGTGCGCGGCTGCGCCCAGGCGCATACCCATCAGCATGTCACGGCAGCCCCCGCGTTGAGCGAACTCGGCGCCGAGATTGCAATTGGCAAGGCGAAACAGGCCGCTGGTGTCGCGATATCAGATGTGCGCTATGCCGCGGTCTACGACAGCTTTACCATCACGCTGGCGATGCTGCTGGAGGACCTCGGGCTCGCCGGCCGCGGTGAGGCGGCAGCACGGGTGCGCTCCGGGCATTTTGGCCGCGACGGCGCGATGCCGCTCAACACCCATGGTGGCCTGCTGAGTTACGGCCATTGCGGCGTCGGCGGCGCGATGGCGCATCTGGTCGAGACCCAGCTGCAGATGACGGGACGCGCAGGCAACCGTCAGGTGCGCGATGCCTCGGTCGCGCTGCTGCATGGCGATGGCGGCGTGCTGTCGTCGCATGTCAGCATGTTCCTGGAGCAGGTGCGATGAGCCAAAAACCCGCCGACTGGACCACGGGCGCGGAAGCGATCCTCTATCAACGCTGCGCTGCCTGCGGCGGCCTGCAATATTTCCGCCGCAGCTTCTGCGTCGCCTGCGGCGCGCAGGATCCGGTGGAGAAGCGCGCCAGCGGCGCCGGCACGGTCTACGCCGCCTCCCTGGTGTGCCGCGCCGCGACTCCCGAAACCCGGGCGCACGTTCCCTACAACATCGTGCTCGTCGATACGTCCGAAGGCTTCCGCATGATGGCGCATGGCGACAATGACCTTTCCATCGGCGACAAGGTAACGGCGCGATTCGTGCCGTTCGCGGGGAGATTGGTGCCGTATTTCGAGAAGGTGTGACTCTTACCCTCCCCTGGAGGGGGAGGGTCGCCGCGCGTGCAACGCGCGGCGGGGTGGGGGGTAGGTCGTTCGTTTCGAACGGTGCCCGAGTTGAGGGACGTTCACCCCACCCCGTCTC
>NZ_JAUSLT010000049.1 GCF_030646015.1 Bradyrhizobium sp. | reverse complement strand
GGTCAAGGCGAGCCGGTTGTCCGACGCGCGCGGCGTCATGCTGGTGCTGCCGAACCGCGACGTCTGGACCTTCGAGGCGCTCGACGACAAGGTCGAACTGGAGGACAGCGTGTTCCTGGCCGGCAATGACGGCCCCCGCCGCACCGCGCAGATCGTAATCCGGCAGGAATCCCGGCACGCCGCCTCGATCCGCTGGAGTTTTGTCAGATCGACCACGTCGGCGTCGGCCACCACGGCACGGCGCAACGCGCGCCGCGAGCCGGAATTGCCGCTGTGAAGACGCGCTTCGGTGGCGTGTCTCTTGACGGATGTAAGCTGATTGCTTACGTTGGCTCGTGATCCGAAACTTTAAGAGCAAAGCCCTTTCGGAGCTTTGGGCGAAGGGCAAGAGTTCGAAGATCGATGCGAAGATGCATAAACGCATTTTCGCAAGGCTCGATCGGCTCGACGTCGCCGTCCGACCCGAAGAGATGAATGTTCCGGGCTTCGACTTCCATTCGTTGCATGGATTCGATCCGAAGCGATATTCGGTCCATGTTAATGGACCATGGTGCATCACCTTCGAATTCGAGGATGGTGAAGCCTGCCGCGTCGATTATGAGCAATACCACTAGAGGAGCGAGCATGGTCTATGCGGCAAAGCGCGGCAAGAACCGCTGCCCTACTCATCCGGGCGCACTGCTCCGGGATGACATCATTCCGGCTACCGGGCGGACCAAGGCCGACATTGCGGGATTGCTCGGGGTTTCGCGGCAACATCTTTACGACATCCTGCAGGAAAGAAAGCCGGTATCCCCCGCCATTGCAGTTCGGCTCGGCAAGCTTTTCGGCGACGGCGCGGGAATCTGGACGCGGATGCAGGCCGCCTACGATACCTGGCATGCGGAGCGAACCGAGGACGTCCGTCACATCCCGACCATCAAGGCAAAAGCCGCCTAACGCTCCGGGGCCACTTGGCCCGGGCTCATTACTCCTTGTGGTCAACGCAGATCCACACCGCGGCTAGCGGTTTCGCGGCTGCCAAAACCGTGCTACCGGGCGGCCTTACCAGCCAGGATACTCCCCCATGACCGACCATCCGCGCCGCGTAACCCGCGCTTTATTGTCCGTTTCCGACAAGACCGGGCTGATCGAATTTGCCCGCGCACTCGCCGGGCACGGCATCGAGCTGGTCTCCACCGGCGGCACGGCGAAGGCGATTGCCGCGGCCGGCTTGACCGTGAAGGACGTTTCGGAGCTGACCGGTTTTCCGGAAATGATGGACGGCCGGGTCAAGACGCTGCACCCGAAAGTGCATGGCGGATTGCTGGCGATCCGCGACAATGCCGAACATGCCGAAGCGATGAAGGCGCACGGCATCGCGCCGATCGACCTGCTGGTGGTCAACCTCTATCCGTTCGAGGCCACCGTCGACAAGGGCGCGGGCTATGAGGAGTGCATCGAGAACATCGACATCGGCGGCCCCGCGATGATCCGCGCCGCGGCGAAGAATCACGACGACGTCGCCGTCGTGGTCGAAGCGCAGGATTATCAGGCGGTGCTCGACGAACTCGCCGCCAACCAGGGTGCGACCTCGCTGACCTTGCGCCGCCGGCTCGCGGCAAAGGCCTATGCCCGCACCGCCGCCTATGATGCGGCGATCTCGAACTGGTTCGCGGCCGAACTCAAGACCGACGCGCCGGATTTCCGCGCCGTCGGCGGCCGCCTGATCCAGGCGTTGCGCTACGGCGAGAACCCGCACCAGACCGCCGCGTTCTACCGCACCCCCGACAAGCGTCCCGGCGTCGCCACCGCGCGGCAGCTGCAGGGCAAGGAGCTGTCGTACAACAACCTCAACGACACCGATGCCGCCTATGAATGCCTCGGCGAATTCGATGCCAAGCGCACTGCGGCCGTCGTCATCGTCAAGCATGCCAATCCCTGCGGCGTCGCCGAGGGCGCCGATCTCGTCAGTGCCTACCGCAAGGCCCTGGCCTGCGATTCGACCTCGGCCTTCGGCGGCATCGTCGCATTGAACCGCACGCTGGACGCCGACGCCGCGCGCGCCATCACCGAGATCTTCACCGAAGTGATTATCGCGCCGGATGCCACGGAAGAGGCCATCGCCATCGTCGCCACCAAGAAGAACCTGCGGTTGTTGCTGGCGGGCGCGCTGCCCGATCCGCGCACGGTGGGCCTGACCGCGAAAACCGTTGCCGGCGGATTGCTGGTGCAGAGCCGCGACAACGCCGTGGTCGACGGCATGACGCTGAAGGTCGCGACCCGGCGCGCGCCGACCGACGCCGAAATGCGCGATCTGAAATTCGCGTTTCGCGTCGCCAAGCACGTCAAGTCCAACACCATCGTCTATGCCAAGGATCTCGCCACCGTCGGCATCGGCGCCGGCCAGATGAGCCGGGTGGATTCCGCGCGGATCGCGGCGCGCAAGGCGCAGGATGCCGCCGATGAATTGAAACTGGCCGCGCCGATGACCAAGGGCTCGGTGGTGGCGTCGGACGCGTTCTTTCCGTTCGCCGACGGGCTATTGGTCGCGATCGAGGCCGGCGCCACCGCGGTGATCCAGCCGGGCGGATCGATCCGCGATGATGAGGTCATCAAGGCCGCCGACGATGCCGGCATCGCCATGGTGTTCACCGGCATCCGGCATTTCCGGCATTAGGGATTCGCGAGACGTCATCCCCCGCGTGAGCGCAATTGCGCTCATCGCTGGAGGTGCGAGGCGCTCTTGCGCCGAGCCTCGAAGGATGGGCCGGATAACGATCGCAGCGGTCCGTCGCCCTTCGAGGCTCGCAAAGGGCTCGCACCTCAGGGGGGCGGACGACAGCCGCCGCTGCCTTCGATCTTCCGCCCGCCCATTCAATACTGTATACATAAAGGTATTATATAACCTTAATTAGACCCGATATTTCGCAGAATCCAAATTTAATGTATACAGTCGGCATCCATTCAACGCCGAGCAAACCGTCATGGCCGCATCCTTTCCCCAAAATGCCTGGTACGCCGCCGCCTGGGACGCCGATATCAAGCGCGCGCTGTTTCCGCGGACCATTTGCGGCAAGCAGGTCGTGATGTACCGGCAAGCCGACGGGCAGGTGAGCGCGCTGGAAGACGCCTGCTGGCATCGGCTGGTGCCGCTGTCCAAGGGGCGTCTCGAAGGCGACAGCGTGGTCTGCGGCTATCACGGCCTGAAATTCAATGCGTCCGGCCGCTGCACCTTCATGCCGTCGCAGGAGACTATCAATCCGTCGGCCTGCGTGCGGGCCTATCCCGTGGTCGAGCGCCACCGCTTCGTCTGGCTCTGGATGGGCGATCCCGCCTTGGCGGACCCTGCGCTGGTGCCGGACATGCACTGGAACGACGATCCGGCCTGGGCCGGCGACGGCAAGACCATTCACGTCAAATGCGATTACCGGCTGGTGGTCGACAATCTGATGGACCTGACGCACGAGACCTTCGTGCATGGCGGCAGCATCGGCAACGACGCCGTCGCCGAGGCGCCGTTCGACGTCACCCATGGCGACACCACCGTGACCGTGACGCGCTGGATGCGCGGCATCGAGGCGCCGCCGTTCTGGGCCGGACAGCTGCAAAAACCGGGACCGGTCGATCGCTGGCAGATCATTCACTTCCAGGCGCCCGGCACCGTCAACATCGACGTCGGGGTCGCGCCCGCAGGCACCGGCGCGCCGGAAGGCGACCGCTCGCAAGGCGTCAACGGCTACGTGCTCAATACCATGACGCCGGAAACCGAAACGACATGTCACTACTTCTGGGCCTTCGCGCGCAATTATCGCCGGAGCGAACAGCGGCTCACCACCGAAATCCGCGAAGGCGTCGCCGGCATCTTCCGCGAGGATGAAATCATCCTCGAAGCCCAGCAGCGCGCCATCGACGCCAATCCCGAGCGCGTGTTCTACAATCTCAACATCGACGCCGGCGCGATGTGGGCGCGGCGCATGATCGACCGCATGATCGCGCGCGAAAATCCGCCGGCGACGCTGCAGGCGGCGGAGTGAAGCGATGAACGAACGCGACCCCGACCGCGCGGTATCGCACACGGTGCGCGCCCAGCTCGCGCTGCGCGACCTGATCCTGTCCGGCCGCTTGCGGCCCGGCGAGCGAATTTCGGAATTGGGAGCGGTGGAAACCACCGGCGTGTCGCGAACGCCGGTGCGCATGGCGCTGGTCCGGCTCGAGGAGGAGGGCCTGCTGGAGGCGATTCCCTCCGGCGGCTTCATGGTGAAAGCCTTCACCGAGCGCGACATCCTCGATTCCATCGAGCTGCGCGGGGTGCTCGAAGGCCTGGCAGCACGCTTCGCCGCCGAGCGCGGGGTGAGCGCGCGCGACCTCGAACCGCTGAAGCAAAGCCTCGCGGAGCTGGACGAACTGGTGGCGCGCGACGCGGTCTCGGTGGAGGCGTTCTCCGCCTACGTCACCATGAACGCCCGCTTTCATGCCCTGCTCACGGAATTGTCCCGCAGCGCGCCGCTGATCCGGCAGATCGACCGCGCCTCCGCTCTGCCGTTCGCTTCTCCTAGCGGCTTCGTCATGGCGCAATCGGCGCTGCCGGAAGCGCATCAGACCCTCATCATCGCGCAGGACCATCACCGCATCGTGGTCGACGCCATCGAGAATCGCGAAGGGGCGAGGGCGGAGGCCGTGATGCGCGAGCATGCGCGGCTCGCCGCGCGAAACCTGCGGCTGGCGCTGCGCAACCGGACCCATCTGGATCTGCTGCCGGCACTGGCGCTGATCCGTTCGCCCGTCAGCGAATAGCAAAGCGTTTTCAAGCGAAGTGGGCACCGGTTCGCGTCAAGAAAACGCGTCAAAATAGAGAGTCTACGCCATGCGGTTCGAACGCAAATGGACGAAATGCACGGTTCACGCCATCCGCGACGTGACATCAACAATTCGCGAATTCGTGCTGCGGCCCGAGCCGTTCTCCATCGAACATTATTCGCCCGGCAGCCATGTCGCTGTCGGCGTATCGATCGACGGACGGCCGGAAACACGCAACTATTCGCTGGTCGGCGACGCCGGCCCTGACGGCTACCGTATCGCGGTTCGGCGCGCGCCCGACAGCCGCGGCGGCTCGCGCTATATGTGGTCGCTGCAGCCGGGCGCGCGGATCGATGTTTCGAGCCCGGCCTCGCTGTTCGAGATCGACTGGTCGCGACAATCCTGGTGCCTGATCGCCGGCGGCATCGGCATCACCCCGATCGTCGGCATCGCCGGCGCGCTGATGCGCCGCAACGCCGACGTGGAGGTGCACTACGCGGTGACATCGCGGCGCGACGCCGCGTTTCTCGATGAACTCACCGACCTGCTAGGCGATCGCCTGATCGTTCACGCCGGCGACGAAGGCCGGCGCATCGACCTCGACCACAGCTTTGGTCGCCTGCCGCCCGATGCCATGGCCGCGATCTGCGGCCCGATGCGGCTGCTCGATGCGGCACAGCGCAGCTGGGCATCGGCTGGGCGCGCGCCCCAGGATTTGCGCTACGAGACCTTCGGCTCCAGCGGGTTGTTGCCGACCGAGCCGTTCCGGATCCGGATCGATGCCACCGGCCAGGAGATCCTGGTGCCCGAGAACAAATCGATGCTGGATGCGCTGGGCGAGGCCGGCTTCGAGGTGATGTCGGACTGCCAGCGCGGCGAATGCGGCGTCTGCGCAATCGACGTCATCGCGGTGGACGGCGCGATCGATCACCGCGACGTGTTCTTCAGCGATCACCAGAAGCAGGCCAACGGCAAGATCTGCCCCTGCGTGTCGCGCGCCGTCGGCGCCGTTACCGTGAATACGCACTACCGGAGCGACGCCCGCTAGCGCTTTTCTTCTCCCCTCCCTCCGCGAAGCGGTGGGGAGGGGTCGGGGGTGGGGGGTCTATCGGCGTATTCTTCTGCAAGCGAGTTTGCGGAAGCGCCCCCCACCCCCGACCCCTCCCCGCCACGCGCAAGAGCGCGTGGAGGGAGGGGAGCGAAGAGCATCGCGAAGCATCTGCATCTCGAAGGATGAAGCATTAGAGGTGGAAGATGCTTGAGCGCTAAACTAGCCGCTATTCTTCCTTGACCCGCGACAGCAGCGCCAGGCCGGCGACGAAGAACAGCACCAGCACCGCCATGCCGGCCTTCTGGCTTGCGGTGATGGCGGTGATGGCGCCGACCAGTAGCGGGCCGACAAAGGACGTCACCTTTCCGGTCAGCGCGAACAGTCCGAAATATTGCGCGACGCGGTCTTTCGGCGCCATGCGAACCAGCAGCGAGCGCGACGCCGCCTGCAGCGGGCCGCCGGCCATGCCGATCAGGCAGCCCAGCACCAGATAGGCGCGCTCCGCGGCGCCGGAAAACAGCGCGCCGCCGGGCACCGGCGGCGCCACCTTGACCAGGAAGATCGAATCCCTGTCGACGGACAGAATGGCGATGATCGACAACAGCAGGACCACCGTACTGCCGGCGATGACCCGCTTCGGTCCGAGCGTATCGTCGAGCTTGCCGCCGAGCCACGCGCCAAAGGTGCCGGCGATCGCGAGCAGGATCCCGAAGGTGCCGATCTGGATGGTGTGCCAGCCGAAGGTGCTGGCGGCGTAGATGCCGCCGAATGCGAACAGCGACACCAGCCCGTCGGTGTAGATCATGTTGGCGAGCAGGAACGCCGCCATCGACTTGCGTTTCGGCAATTCGGCGAGCGTTCCCTTCAGTTCGGCCAGGCCCACGCGCAACGCGTCGCGCACCGGCAGCTTCGCCGGATAGTCCGGCGTCAGCAGGAACATCGGCGTCACGAAGATGATGAACCAGATCGCGGTCAGTGGACCTGTGATGCGATCGCCCTGGTGCGACACCGGATCGAGACCGAACAGCGGCATGAACCCGAACAGCGTCCGTCCGGTCGCGGGGTTGGCCGCCAGAAACCCGAGCACCAGGATCAGGCTGATGATGCCGCCGACATAGCCGGTCGCCCAGCCGGTACCGGACAATCGCCCGATCTTGTCCGGCGGCACCAGCGACGGCATCATCGCATTATTGAAGACCATCGCGAATTCGACGCCAATGGTCGCGATGCCAAAGGCCAGCAGCAGCGCCGGGATCACGCTGGGATCGCCGGGCTTGCCGAACCACATCAGCGAGGATCCGATCACCAGCAGCGCGCCGAACACAGCGATCCACGGCTTGCGGCGGCCGCTGGCGTCCGCGATCGCCCCCAGCACCGGCGACAATAGCGCGATCACCAGCCCCGCCGCCGCGGTGGCAAAGCCCCACATCGCCTGCCCGCTGGCGGGATCGGACGCCACATGGGTGACGAAATAAGGCGCGAACACGAAGGTGGTGATCAGCGTGAAATAAGGCTGCGCGGCCCAGTCGAAGAATATCCAGCTGACGACGGCGGCGCGTCGCGGATAGGTCTTGGTATCCGCAATGCGCGCATCCGAGGCAACGACTGTCATGCTCAAAATCTTCTGTCGAATCACGAAGAGGCGTTTTGCCCCCCGCATTGGAACTCATATAGCATTCGTGGCGGCAAAGAGACCGCGTCATTTCACTGATCCCGGCCCACAATGGATGGTTTGATGGTTTCGTTCACAGCCGAACGGCGCACATTCCTCGCCGCAATCGCACTGGTTGTTGCATTGGGCGTGCCCGCAGGCGCGCAGGAGCGCCGCGCCTACATCCCCACCGGCGCGGCTCACGCCGTTTCCGCCGAGCACGGCATGGTGGTGGCGCAGGAGAAAATCGGCGCGCAAATAGGCGCCGATATCCTGCGGCAGGGCGGCAATGCGGTCGACGCCGCTGTTGCGACCGGCTTTGCGCTGGCCGTCACCTATCCGCGCGCGGGAAATATCGGCGGCGGCGGCTTCATGATCATCCACTCGGCGGAGCACGGCGAGGACGTCGCCATCGACTACCGCGAGACCGCGCCTGCCGCGACGACGCGCGACATCTTCCTCGGCGCCGACGGCAAGCCCGACATCGCGAAATCGCGCGATTCCGCGCTCAGCATCGGCGTGCCCGGCACTGTCGCGGGCCTGGCGCTGGCGCTGACGAAATACGGCTCGGGAAAATTCACGCTGGCGGATCTGCTTGAGCCGGCCATCGAGCTCGCGCGCGACGGCTTTGTCATTGCCGACGACATGGCCGACACGCTGCCCGGCATTGCGCGGCGGCTGTCGCGCTGGCCGGCCTCGGCAAAGGTATTTTCCCGCGCCGACGGCAGTTCGCTGCGGGAAGGCGACACCCTGGTTCAGACAGATCTGGCGGCGACGCTCGCGGCCATCGCGACGCAGGGAGCCCGCGGATTTTACGATGGGATGGTCGCGGAAAAACTGGCGGCCGGGGTTCGCAACGCCGGCGGCATCATGACGGTTGACGACCTCAAATCCTATCAGCCGGTGATCCGCGCGCCGGTACGCGGCAGCTACCGCGGTTACGAGATCATCTCGATGCCGCCGCCATCGTCGGGTGGCGTCGTGCTGCTGGAGACACTGAACATTCTGGAAGGGTTTGCGCTTGGCGACATGAAGCAGGGATCGGCGCCCTCGCTGCATGTCATGATCGAGGCGATGAAGCGCGCCTATGCCGATCGGGCGCGCTATCTCGGTGATCCCGATTTCATCAGCGCGCCGGTGGCGACGCTGATGTCGAAGGAATACGCTGCCCAACAGCGCGCCAGCATCGACCTCGACCGCGCCACGCCGTGGACCGATGCACTGTCGGCGACGCCGCCGGCGCCACCGCGCGAAAGCAGCAACACCACGCATTATTCGGTGGTGGACAGCCGCGGCAACGCCGTCAGCAACACCTATACGCTGAATTTTCCCTATGGGGTCGGCCTGATCGCCGACGGCACCGGCGTGCTGCTCAACAACGAGCTCGACGACTTCACCGCCGCGCCCGGCGCCTCCAATGCCTTTGGCCTGGTCGGGTTCGAAGCCAATTTGCCGGGACCCGGCAAACGGCCGCTGTCGTCGATGTCGCCGACCATCGTGCTGAAAGACGGCAAGCCAGTGCTGGTGACGGGCTCGCCGGGCGGCAGCCGCATCATCTCGACGGTGCTGCAGGTCATCGTCAACGTGCTCGATTACAAAATGGATGTCGCAACTGCCGTGGCGGCGCCGCGCCTGCATCACCAATGGCTGCCGGATGTGGTGCGGATCGAACGGGGTTTCGCCGACGACGCCCTGGCTGAGCTGCGGGCCAGGGGCCACGAGGTGATCGAGCCGCTAGGCCAGACCTCGGCCAATTCGATCGCGGTGACGCCGAACGGATTGCTCGGCGCCCCCGATCCGCGTACCCGTGGCGCGGAAGCCGCGGGGCAATAGGGCTGATCAAACCATCGGTGCCTGCGGCCCATGCTTCGAGACGCGGCCAAGAGGCCGCTCCTCAGCATGAGGTTGTTGTGTTTCAACAAGCTAAACCTCATCCTGAGGAGGCCACAAAGTGGCCGTCTCGAAGGATGGGCCGCAAGCACTGCTGGCAAAGACCATGGCAGGGGAGAAAAACATGACGTCACTCAAGGGCAAGACGCTGTTCGTCTCCGGCGGCAGCCGGGGCATTGGGCTTGCGATCGCGCTGCGCGCCGCGCGCGACGGCGCCAATGTCGCGATCGCCGCCAAGACCGCGGAGCCGCATCCGAGACTGAAGGGCACCATCTACACCGCCGCCGAAGAGGTCCGCGCCGCCGGCGGCAAGGCGCTGCCGATCCTGTGCGATATCCGCGAGGAAGCCCAGGTGATGGCGGCGATCGACCAGACGGTCGCCGAATTCGGCGGCATCGACATCTGCGTCAACAATGCGAGCGCCATCAGCCTGACCAATTCGCAGGGCACCGACATGAAGCGGTTCGACCTGATGATGGGAATCAACACCCGCGGCACCTTCATGGTGTCGAAATATTGTATCCCGCATCTCAAGAAGGCGGAAAACCCGCACATCCTGATGCTGTCGCCGCCGCTCGACATGCAGACGAAATGGTTCGAGCATTCCACCGCCTACACCATGGCGAAGTTCGGCATGAGCATGTGCGTGCTGGGTCTGGCCGGTGAACTGAAATCGGCCGGCGTCGCCGTCAACGCGCTGTGGCCGCGCACCACCATCGCCACCGCGGCCGTCGGAAATCTGCTCGGCGGCGACGCCATGATGCGCGCCAGCCGCACCCCTGACATCATGGGCGATGCCGCCTACGTCATCTTTACCAAACCGTCGCGCGAATTCACCGGGCAGTTCTGCATCGACGACAAGGTGCTCTATGAAAGCGGCGTGCGCGATTTCGAGCATTACCGGGTCGATCCTTCGGTGCCCCTGATGTCGGATTTCTTCGTACCCGACGACGATTTGCCGCCGCCCGGCGTCAGCGTGAGGGCGCTGCCTTCCGTGGGCGAGGCGCAGAAGGGGCGCTGATCGGGGGGAGGACGCGTGGTCCTGCGAAAACTCATGGCCGGCGCAGTCGTCACGGCGCTCCTGGTGGCAGGCGCCGCGGCGGCGGCGGTCATTTTTCGCCCCGATCGCGCCATTCGCGTCGCCACCGGCGTCGTCGCCCATAACCTCTGCGTCAAAGTCTTCATCTCCGGCCTCGATCCGCAAACGGTGTTTGAGGAGGGCAACGATCGGGCCGGTATCCGCCGGCTGCGCTATCTGCTCGGCTATCGTCTCGATGCAACCGCAAAAACCGTCGAAGCTTCGACTTTTGGATTCTTCCGCAGCCGCGCGGCGTTTCATGAAGGCCAGGGCTGCATCGAATTGCATGGATCGAATCCGCCCTATCTGCTGAGAAGCGATCTGCAGGCGCTGAAGGTGCCGAAAACGCCACCGCTTCTTCCCGAGATCGCGGGACCTCGCGTGGTCGAGCCATCCGATCCCGCCCTGAGGGCCGCACTCGACCATGCCTTCGAGGAACCGGCCGCACCGCCGTTGCGGCGGACCAAGGCGGTGGTCGTGGTGCATGACGGCCGCGTCATCGCCGAACGCTATGCCGCCGGCGTCAGTGTCGATACGCCGCTGCTCGGCTTCTCCATGACCAAGTCCGTGGTCAACGCCCTGATCGGGATACTGACCCAGCAAGGCCTAGTCACGCCGTCGATGCCGGCGCCGATTCCGGAATGGCGGGCGGCTTCCGACCCCCGACGCGAGATCGAAGTCGAGCATCTGATGCGCATGACATCGGGCCTCGCGCTGGATGAAACCAATTCCGGCTTCGATCCATCGAGCCAGATGTCCTTGCATGACGACATGGCCGGTTTTGCCGTGAGGGCAAAACTGATCGCGCCGCCGGGATCCCGATGGCATTATTCCAGCGCGACCACGCAGTTGCTGGCCCGGATCGTCCGCGACGCCGTCGGTGGCCCCGAGCAGACGCTGGCCTTCGCGTGGCGCGAATTGTTCAGTCCGCTGGGAATGCGCCACGTGACGCTGGAGTTCGACGGCGTCGGCACGCTGCAGGGATCGAACTGGATGCTGGCGAGCGCCAGGGACTGGGCGCGGTTCGGCCTGCTCTACCTCAATGACGGCGTGGTCGGCGGCAAACGTCTCCTGCACGAGGACTGGGTGGATTTTTGCATCGCCGCCTCACCCGGTTCGGACTACGCCGCAGGCTTCTGGACCAATCGCAGCGAGCACCCGAACGCGAAAGGGCGCATCGGGCTCGGGATTCCGCACGACGCATTCTTTGCGTCCGGCGATCTCGGCCAGCGCGTCGTCATCCTGCCATCGCACAACCTCGTGATCGTCCGGCTCGGCGACTCCGTCGACCCCACCGGCGACATAAGGGGGCTCGGTCGCCTGGTCAGCGAAGTGATATCAGCCACGCGGCCGTGATGCAGGGTTGAATGAGCCGGCGCAGCGCCTCGCATCATGGCTCCGGTGCTGGCGCTCGCCTCACCTGACCCCGATCCCGTAATACTACGGGGCGCAAGCGTTCCAAAGTTCTTAAGATCTGCGCGGTATTGGTCAATCTTTCTTAATCGGAGAGACGACATGATTGGGTTCCGCAATATTGCGATCATTGCCAAAATTGCGGTCCCAGCGACCATCGTCGCGGTCGTATCGATCGGGATCGTGCTTTATGCCTCGCTGGCGGTGACCCAATTGTCAGACACCGCGGCGGCTCTGGTGGACGGCAACGCCACGCGGGTGCAGCTCGCGCTTCAGGCCGAGAGCGCCTTCAATAATGCCGCCATCAGCGAAAAGAACGTGATCCTCAGCGACGAGGAAAAGGTGGCGAAGGGACATATCGCGCTTTACGACAAGGCGACTGCCGCCACCCTTGACGCCATCAAGCGATTTGAGGCCATCACCCAGGAAGCGGAACAGCGCGCTCTGATCGAGACTTTCCGCACCGCCGTCATCGGTCGGCGCGAAGCGAGTGCCCAGGTGTTCGCACTCGCGCTAGCGGGCAAGGTGAAGGAAGCCTTTGACCATTCGCGCGGAGTCGCCGCCAAGCATCGCCAGGTCGCCATCGGTGCGGTCAGCAAGCTGATCGCCATGAACGTGGAGAAAATGCGGGAGGCGCGCGACGCCAGCGTGGCCATGGCCGCGCAGACCCGCGCGTGGCTGGTGATCGGCGCCGCTGCGGGGCTGGTCTGCGCCTTCGGCGTGCTCGGCTGGATCGCGCTCTATCAGATTTCCCGCCCGCTCGCCGCGATGACGGGCGAGATGACCAAGCTCGCCAACGGCGATCTCGACATCCTGGTCGACGGCGCCGATCGCGCCGACGAGGTCGGCGGGCTGGCGCGGTCGTTGCAGGTGTTCAAGGAGAACGCGATCACGGCGCGCCGCCTCGAGGCCGAGCAGCGCGAACAGCAGGAGCAAAAGCAGAAGCGGCAGCTTGCCGTCGAAGGTTACATCGCCGTCTTTGACGAGCAGGTTTGCGAGGCACTGGACACCCTGACCGCCGCGTCGACGGAGATGCACGCGACAGCAGGCAGCATGTCGGCCACGGCCGAGGAAACCAGCCGGCAAGCCACCGCGGTTACCACCACCTCGGACCAGACGTCGTCCAATGTGTCGACCGTGGCGGCGGCGACCGAGCAGTTGCACGCCTCCACCAACGAGATCTCGCGTCAGGTGACGCAGTCGGCCGAATTCGCCTCTACGGCGGTGGTCGAGGCGGAACGCACCAACGCCACCATCCAGGGGCTGGCGGACACGGCGCAGAAGATCGGCGACGTGGTCGCGCTGATTCAGAACATCGCCTCGCAGACCAACCTGCTGGCGCTCAACGCGACCATCGAAGCCGCGCGGGCCGGAGAAGCTGGCCGGGGCTTTGCGGTCGTGGCGAGCGAGGTCAAGGCGCTGGCCACTCAAACCGCCAAGGCGACCGAGGATATCTCGACGCAGATCGCCGCCATTCAGGGCGAGACCGGCAACGCGGTCGAGGCGATCAAGGCGATTGGCGGTACCATCCGCCAGATGAACGAAATCGCGTCGGCGATTGCCGCAGCAGTCGAGCAGCAGGGCGCCGCGACGCGGGATATTTCCAACAACATCCAGCTGGTGGCGCAAGGCACCAGTGGCGTCGCTGTCAATATCGCCGGGGTGAACGAGGCCGCGCAGGAGACCGGCACCGCGGCCGGCGAGGTGCTCACCGCGGCCGACGATCTCAGCCGTCAGGCCGACAAGCTTCGGGCCAACGTCAACGGCTTCCTCGACAAGATCCGCGCCGCGTAACGAGCCGGGAGCGCGCGGGCGAAGCAACTTCGTAGCCCGGATGGAGCAATAGGACGGCGCGAAGCGCCGCCCTGTTGCGTAATCCGGGAACGGATGTGAGGCTGGCCCGGATTACGCAAGGGCTCCATCCGGGCTACGGGCTCTGTCTGTTAGATCGCCAACCCGTTCAGCGTCGACCGCCAATGCGCCGCGCGCTCCTTCAGCAGCGCGTCTCTCACGTAGGCGAGTTCCTCATCCTTCAGCCGTTCGATCGCCTCGAAGGAGAAGCTATCGCCGCCATGCGCGGCCCACGCGCTCTGCAGATCGCGGTTGGCATGGCTGCCCATTCGCAAGCCAAACCAGATCCGGTTTTGGATGGTGTCGAGATTGGGCGTCTGGCCGACCCAGGCCTGACCGGAGGCGCCGCAGCGGACGACATAGATTCCCGCGACGGTTTTGCGCTCCTTGTAAGCGGTGATGGCCGCCTTCTTGTCTTCGCTTTTCATGACGGCCCTCGGGGAAAGTCTGCCCGTTGGCGGTGGCGATAGCAGACGCCCCTCTGGTTGTCAATTTAATCCGGGTAATATTATTTATGCTAAATGCAGCAATGGCTTGGGAGAACGGCGAATGCTCCCTGGGGAGCCAGCCGGCGGCCAACCATCACCGTCCAACCGTGTACGGCCCACCCTTTTCCAGCGCCCGCTTGTAGGCCGGACGGGCGTGAATGCGGTCGAGAAATGCCATCGCCCTGGGGTGGCCTTGCTCGAGTCCGCCGCGCGCGGCGGCGGCCTCCAGCGGAAAACTCATCTGGATGTCGGCGGCGGAAAATTCATTGCCGGCGAACCACTCGCTTTTCCCGAGCTCGCTCTCCCAATAGGCCATGTGCTGCTTGATCTGTGGATTGACCAGCGCGGTCAGCGCCTGATTGCAGACCTTGCGCACCAGCGGACGCAGCAGCGCCGGCGCGCGCTTCGGCATCAGCGTGAACAACAGTTTCAGCAGCAGCGGCGACATCGCCGATCCCTCGGCGTAGTGCAGCCAATAGGTATAGCGCAGCCGCTCCGGCGTTTTGGCCGGTGGAATCAAGCGTCCTTCGCCATAGGTCTCGATGATGTATTCGGCAATCGCGCCGGACTCAGCGACCGTGTTCCCGTTGTCGGTAATGACAGGCGATTTGCCGAGCGGATGCACCGCGCGCAGTTCCGCCGGCGCCCGCATGTCCGGCTGACGCTGATAACGGACGATCTCGTAGGGAACGCCAAGTTCTTCCAGCAGCCACAGCACGCGCTGGGAGCGGGAGTTGTTGAGGTGATGGACGGTGAGCATGGCGTCTCCCAAGGGGCGTGGCGTGGCGCGTCGGTTGCGGCGGCGCATGGTGGTGCCAGCCGCACGCCGGAAAGTCGAGATACCCAAACGGACTGTATTACCCGGGCATTATTGACGTCGCTATATTACCCGGATAATAATCCCCTCGGGAAATTGAGAGGTTTGTCATGAATCCGGGATCTGATCCGGCTTGCGTCGCCTTCGAGGGCGACCGGCGCATCGCTTCCGGCGATCTGCGCGAGGTTGCGCGCGCAGCCAAGGAGGCGCTCGACCGGACCAGGGATGCGTCGATCATCGTTTTCGACGGCAACACCAGTGCGACCATCGAAATCGATTTCCGCGGCTCCATGGCGGATGTTCTGGCGCGGCTGCCGGACGATGCTCGGGCGCCGATCCCGGCGGAAGCCGCCGCAGCGTCCGCCCCGCGCGGTCCCGGCCGGCCGAAACTGGGCGTGGTCGCGCGCGAAGTGACGCTGCTGCCGCGGCACTGGGAATGGCTGGCCAGGCAGCCCGGCGGCGCCTCGGTCGCGATCCGCAAACTGGTCGAGCAGGCAAGCCGGACCGGTGAGGACAAGGACCGCATCCGTCAGGCCCAGGAAGCTGCCTATCGCTTCATGTCGGTCACCTCGGGCAACAGACCGCATTACGAGGAGGCCATCCGCGCGCTGTTTGCCGGCGACGCGATCCGGTTCGAACAGCGGATCGCCGAATGGCCCGACGACATCCGCGCCCACACATCGGGGCTGGCGGAGCGGGCATTCCGTCGCGCGGCGCAGCCGGGCGCCTCCGGTTGATCCCATCCGGGCGAACCGCTAGGCTGTTGAAATGACAAGGATCATATAAGAACCGTCGCATCAGGGAGACCGCCGCTGTGAGTCCAACCGCCCCGCAATTCCTGTTTGATGTCGGCAGCCCCAATGCGTTCCTCAGCCACAAGGCGATCCCGGCGATCGAAGCGCGCATCGGCGTGAAATTCGAATATGTGCCGATCCTGCTCGGCGGCATCTTCAAGGCCACCAACAACAGATCACCGGGCGAAACCCTGGCCGGCGTCAAGAACAAGCCCGAGTTCAACAAGCTGGAGACAGAGCGCTTCCTGAAGCGATTCAAGGTAAAACCCTATGTCTGGAATCCGTTCTTTCCGGTCAACACCCTCAATTTGATGCGCGCCGCCGTCGCCGCGCAGTTCGAGGGCGTGTTCGAACAATACGTCGACGCCGCGTTCCATCACATGTGGGTCGAGCCGAAGAAGATGGACGACCCCGAAGTGGCGATGAAGGCTCTTGCGGCGTCCGGTCTCGACGCCGCAAAGCTGTTCGCGCGCGCACAGGAGGCGGACGTCAAGGCAAAGCTGATCGAGAATACGCAAAGCGCGGTCGAGCGCGGCGCGTTCGGCTCGCCGACCTTCTTCGTCGGCAAGGAAATATTCTTCGGCAAGGAACAGTTGCGCGACGTCGAGGAACTGATTCGAGGCGAGTAGCGAGTGGCGAATAGCGAATGGACCTTCCCTATTCGCCATTCGCCACTCACCATTCGCCCTCCAACAACAACAATAAAAAGGAAACCCAGCAATGCGCATTCTCGTGGTCGGCGCCGGCGCCATCGGCGGATATTTCGGCGGCAGGCTGCTGGAGGCCGGCCGTGACGTGACCTTCCTGGTGCGGCCGCGGCGCGCCGGGGAGCTGGCCAGCGCCGGCCTCGTGATCAGGAGTCCGAACGGCGACGTGACCTTGAAAAACCCGCCGACGGTGCAGGCCGGCAAATTCACCGACACGTTCGACGTCGTGCTGTTGAGCTGCAAGGCATTCGACCTCGACGACGCCATCAAATCGTTTGCCCCGGCGGTCGGACCGCAGACCTCGATCATCCCGCTGCTCAACGGCATGCTGCACCTGGACGTACTCGACAAAAGATTCGGGCCCGAGCGCGTGCTCGGCGGCCTCTGCGCGATCGCCGCCACCCTGAACGAGGCCCGCGAGGTGGTGCAGCTGGCGCCGATGCAGTCGCTGAATTTCGGCGAGCGCGACGGCAAGCTATCGGAACGCGTCCGCGCCATCGCCGAAATCATGGCGAGCGGCAAGCTCGGCTCGGTGGCCAGCGAGAACATCGTGCAGGAAATGTGGGAGAAATGGGTGTTCCTGGCTTCGCTCGCGGCCTCGACCTGCCTGATGCGTGCCTCGGTCGGCAATATCCTGGCGGTACCAGGCGGCACGGATTTCATCCTCGGCGTGCTCGATGAATGCAGTGAGGTGGCCGCCGCCGAAGGCCATGCGCCGAGCGGCCCGTTCTTCCAGCGCACCAAGGGTCTGCTGACCACGGAGGGTTCGCAGATGACCGCGTCGATGTTCCGCGACATCAAGGCGGGCGCCGCGGTCGAAGCCGACCACGTGATCGGCGACCTGATCGCGCGCGGCGACGCCGCCAAAGTGCCGGTGCCGCGGCTGCGCATCGCCTACACCCATCTCAAGGCGTATGAAAAACAGCGGGGGTGATACTTACCCTCCCCTGGAGGGGGAGGGTCGGCTCGCATGGAGCGCAGCGAAATGCGGGACGGGGTGGGGTGACGGTCCCTCAGCTCGCGCACCTGCTCGAAACGAGAGACTGTCACCCCACCCCGATCGCTTCGCGATCGACCCTCCCCCTCCAGGGGAGGGTAAGATCAAAGATGCGCCAAATAATGCGCCAGCGCCTCGATTTCCTCCTCGCTGAGGGAATAGGCGACATTCGCCATCGCGGCCATGCCGCCGCCGGATCGCACGCCGGACTTGTAGTCGTGCAGCGCCTTCACGAGATACTCCTGGCGCTGGCCGGCGACGCGGGGAATCGCCTTGGTCCCGGCATAGTTGTCGGTGTGACACGAGGTGCAGCGCCGGCCCGCGGCGGCCTGCGCGCCCTTGGCGGATAGATCCGGGTTGTCGTCAGGCTTTGCCTTGGGCGGCGTCAGCGAGGCGAAATAGGCGCCGAGATTGCGGATATCCTCGTTGTTGAGTTGCTCGACGATCGGCAGCATCTGCTCGTTCTTGCGGGTGCCGGCGCGAAAGAACACCAGCTGCCACTGGAGGAACTGGTCGGGCTGGCCGGCGAGCGACGGTGTGTTCTCGATCTGCGAAATGCCGGCTTCGCCGTGACACGCGATGCACATTTCGGCCTTTTGTTTGCCGGCGGCGACGTCGGCGGCGTGGGCGGCGACACCCGTTGCGGCAAAGACGAGACCGCAAAGTGCACCCAGTGCAAACCAGCGAGGTATGATCAATATTTCCACTCCAACTCAAGCTCGTCATTCCGGGATGCGCCACTTGGCGCAGGCCCGGAATCCATACGCATTATCGTGGTTATGGATTCCGGGCTCGCTCCGCTTCGCTACGCGCCCCGGAATGACGGTTTCTGGGAAACGCAAAGCTGCGGCCACTCGTTCCCGAGCGACCGCAGCCCTGCGTTATCCAGCCTTACTTCTTGCTGTAGCTGATGCGGTAGATCGCGCCGGCCCAGTCGTCGGCGACGTACATCGAGCCGTCCTTGCCCAGAACGATATCGGCGGGCCGGCCGAGATAGTTCTTGTCGCCCTCGAGCCAGCCGGAGGCGAAGATCTCCTGCTTGGCGTTCTTGCCGTCGGGCCCGACGATCACCCGCTTGATCCGCGCGCCCTGGTACTTGGCCCGGTTCCAGGAGCCGTGTTCGGCGATGAAGATGTTGTTCTTGTACTCGGCGGGGAACTGGTCGCCGGTGTAGAACTTCATGCCGAGCGGAGCCACATGCGCGCCGAGTTTCAGCACCGGCGGCGTGAACTCCGAACATTTGTGACCCATCGCGAACTTCGGATCCGGCATGTCGCCCTGGTGGCAGTAGGGATAGCCGAAATGCTCCCCGAGCTTCGAGATCATGTTGAGCTTGTCGCTCGGGGTGTCGTCGCTCAACCAGTCGCGGGCGTTTTCGGTGAACCAGTACTTGCCGCTGCGCGGATCGACGTCGCCGCCGACGCTGTTGCGGACGCCGAGCGCCACCAGTTCGGCGTTGCCGGTCTTGGGATCGACGCGGCGGATCTGCGACAGGCCGGTCGGCGGAATCCCGATGTTGAAGGGAGGCCCGAACGGCAAGTAGAACCAGCCATCCTTGTCGACCGCGATATACTTCCAGCCATGCGGGATATAGGGCGGCATGTCGTCATAGACGACCTTGCCGGCACCGAGATTGTCGAGATTGGCTTCGGCGTTGTCGTACCTGATCAGCTTGTCGATATCGACGACGTAGAGCGCGCCGTCGCGGAACGCGATGCCGGTCGGCATCTTCAATCCCTTGAGGACGGTCTTGACTTCCTTCTTGCCGCCATTGTCCTTGATTGCATAGACGTTGCCGACGCCGAACGAGCCGACGAACAGCGTGCCCTTGTCGCCCCAGGCCATCTGCCGCGCGGACAGCACGCCGGACGCGTAGACTTCGATCTTGAAGCCCGCGGGCAGCTTGATCTTCTTCATCATCGCCGCGAGTTCGGCTTCGGAGGCACCGGTCGGCGGACCCGACGGTGGCGCCTGCCCCCTCTGGGCTTCGATCTCATCGCCGAGGAACCAGTCGGGCGGCGGATTGGCCCAGAAGTCCTTGGTGCCGGATTCGTATTTCTTCAGTGGCTTTTGCTGCGCGCTGGCCTGACTGGCCCCCGCGACAAAGGCAATCGTCGCGAGCGCAAGAATGGATCGATTGAAGGCCGATTTCATCGCGTCACTCCCCTATGCAGCCGGTGCGGCCGCGCGTGTTATTTATTTTGAACGTTTCGAGAGACGAACATTGGTCTGTGGTGAGGTGGGTCAGACGCAACAATGCTAGCACATCTTCCACGGGTGAGAAGTGCGCGTTGCGCGGCCCTGTCAGGTGAATGCAAATTGAACGAAAACTTTTATGGAGGTCAGGTCAGCCGGAAGGCTGTTGCGCCGGGTCGCGCTGCATTGCGGCAACGTCCCATTGCAGCGCGGGCGCCGTGGCGCCTGGCACTCAGTGGGCAGGCATCATTTCCGCGTGACCGTCAGTTTGGCCACGCCTCGATTGTTGCGATAGAAGTAATCGTAGAGGCCGGGAATGCCGATCACCGCGTCGTTGACGAAGATGAAGAGTTCGCCGTCGCGCGTGGGCCTGATGTTGGCCTGGATCTTGTAATCGTCGGGATCGGGGTCGAGAAAGGCCTCTTCGCCACCGACGCCACCGTAGCGCAGCACGATCCGGAACCAGTCCTGCGTCAGTTCACGCCGCAGCGGCACGCCGAACCCGAGCAGGAACCGGTGGTACCAGACCGGCGGATCGTTGGCGGAGAACCCGCCTTCCGGGACCGGAAAATCGGCGTCCATCCAGGGTACCGTCGTCTTCACCTCCACATGATATCTCGCATTCCTCTCGAGAAGAATGCCCGTCGGCTTGCAGAGGTCCGACGTGTTGAATTCCACCGTTTTCGATTCGCCGTCCGGCCTGGGCGTACCAAAGCCCCTCGCAAGGCCGGTGGCATTGCCGCTTTCCTCACAGGTCAGCCCCGCCACATCCTGGATATTGTAGAGCAGATGGCTGGCCAGCGAGAGCCCGAGATAGACCAGCAGCAGCGCAAGGAAGGCCGGGGCCCAGGTGCGCTTGAGGCCCTCATGGAAAGCGATATAGAATCGATTGCTGCGAAGCCGGTAGATGAAGTTGTGCGGCGGGCCCGGCGACGCGGGGGTTACACCGCGCCAGATCGATGCCATGCGGCCCGAGATGCGGGAGGCGATCCGCATTCCCCATAGTATGAAGAACGCCACAAGGCCGGCGAGCGCCAGGAAGTGCTCGGGCGCGCGCGCGTAGCCTTCGACCCATGTCGAGGCAAAGCCGGGCAGGAAGGCGCCGACGAAACGAATGATGTCCGAGACCCACCGGATCGGGCTCTTGAATTCGTCGGCGCGCTCCGCGCCGCTGAGCAGCGGAAACGCCAGCAGCCATAACGTGGCGCCTACGGTGGCGAAATAGACGATCCGGCGTTTCCAGATTTCATTCCAGACGTATTCCTGCGTTTCCGCCCGGGCTTCGGCATCCTTGTTGGTCTCGAAACCATATTGATCCGGCGTCAGGATCGAGCCGTCGTCCGTAACCACGTCATAGACCGGCGGCAGGCCGACCGGGGAATAGGCATGAGCGCGATTATCGATGCGGCGGAACACGGTTTCGTGGATCTTCGGCCGCTCGATCAGGACCTCGTCGTCTTCCTTTTTCTTGTATTGGGGCCTGCACAGCTGCACCAGCTTGCGCGGCCCGTAGCGGTAGTAGGCGCCCAGCCCGGCGCGCGGATCGTAGATGCGGCCGTCCTTGTCGCGTTTCGAGACCGCGTTCTTGAAAGGGTCGGGGTCCGCCGGCGGCGCGATCGCATCCGATTTGAACTTCACACCGCAGCGCTGCGCCTCGGTGATCATCCAGACCAGGGGAATGTAGGACAGCGTGTCATCCGGATAGCCGCCGCCGACGTTGGAATGCACGCCGGCGAACCAGACCTGGCTGAGCTGCTCGTCCTTGATGCAACGCGGGCTGTCGGGGTCGAATTGATCGGGCGGGTCGACCCGCTCGTTCCACAATTCGGGATGAAACGTGGTTCGCTCTTCGTCGAGCGCGAGCGCCTGGCAGGCGCGCATGACCCGCGTGCGGTCGAGCGTATGGTGCGGAAGCTCCAGCGGCCAGATATACTGGCTGATGCCGCGCGTCATCTCGTCCAATGGCGCGCCGTAGGCGGCAACCGTGTCCCAGACCCCGATGAAGCGGATCGCGGTCACCGGCCGATTGTCCGCCTTGTCGTAATCCTTCGACAGGAACAGATCGCGAAACCAGCGGAAGACATTCTCGATCCGGAACACGGTGTGATACCGCTCCCGGCGATACTGGCGGTAGGCGGCGTTGGCTTTCTTGTCGAGCTCCGCTTCGTCCTGCGCCCACACCAGGCCCTGATTGAGAATCAGGCCCATGACGACGCGGATCGTGAAGGCGCCGCGGCTGAAGCCGAAGCCGTAGATGCGGTCGCCTTCGTCGCGATAGTTGCGGCAGGCGAATTTATAGACGTCGACCACGTTGCGCTTCAGGCCGAAACCGAACGCCCCACCGAGGATCGCCAACGGCTTGAACGGCGAGGTGCCGACGCCGTCGTCGTAGAAGGCGACCTGGTCGTTGCCCGACAAATCGAGCGCCTCGAAGGTGCGCCAGACATTGGTGCGCCAGACTTTTGCGGCGGAATTGCCGGTGCCGTCGGACAGAAGAACGATGTTTCGGCTCATGGGATTACCCTCGCCGGATCAAAAATTGAGTATGCAACCTCTGATGTCATAGCATTGCATGTTCCCTCCAGCTAGGAAAGGCTTTGCTGGCCGGCGACATGAACCGCTTATTTCGAAGGAGGATTCGTTGCGCGTTTTCGTTCTGGGCGGCACCGGCTCGATCGGCTCGGCCGTGGTGCAGGCGCTGATCCGGCGCGGCCGGATATCTCGGCCGCGAAATCAGACGAAGCTGCCGTGAACGACGACGCCGCTAGCTCATCAATAGAGCGGCTCATCATAGACTGGCACGCCATCGATCAGCAGGCGCTTGATCGCCGCCTGGCCGGAGGGTGCGACGGCCGCGACAACCTCCAGCCGCGCCCTTGCCATCAACTCGATTTTCTTGCCCTCGCCCTGCGGCACGAAATAGCTTTCCAGGCCATAGCGCACACCGACGGCGTTGGTTCCGAGCTTGCAATCCCGCGTCCCGGCTTCGTTCAGCCGGCAGGTCGAGCTGGCCGTCACAAAACCCGCGATGACGATGTCGTTCCCGGTGACCGCGGGGCGCTCGGCCGAGATGGCGACGGCTTTCGCCTTGTTGTTTGCGTCGGGGCGCAGGGTCACGAACACCTGCTGTCCCCGCTTGAAGGAGGTCGTGAGACTCGACGGCACGTCCACCGTGCCGATGCGATAGGCGAGAACCACATAATCACCACGAAACAGATCGCGCGGATCGACCGGCGCGATCTCCAGCCGCACTTCCTGCCCGTTCCGGAGGATCGCCGCGCGCGGCAGGATCATGGCCAGGATGAGTCCGCACAGCACCAGCGCGGCAAGGAGATAGCGCAGCAGCAGCGGCACACGAGCGATGATGTTGTCCAGCACAGGCATCAGGCCGGACTCCCTGACGGTGTGTCGGTGCCGGGTCTCGACCAGTTTGCCAGTTTGTGGGCCCCCGCCGCCAGAACCAGCAGCGCAACACCGGCAACGAGGAAGAACAGCGACTGGCTCAGCAGCGTGCCGATGGTTTGCCAGAGCAGGATCAGGACCGACACGCCGAACACCGCGTAACCGACGACAACGAATGTCCTGAGCCCGAGGAGAAGTCCGCCCGCAATCAACGCCACGGCACTGACGAAGACGGCGATGGAGACGAGCGCGCGACGGAGAACATCGGTTTCAGTCAGGCCGACGAACATCAGCGGGATCGTCAGGCCGACGGCGCAAGCCGCGATAATGACGAGTCTCCCGCCGTCGCGTTGCCGCGCCAGCACCGCGAAGGCGGCCAGTGCGGCCAGCGCCGCGCCATAGGCAGGATAGACGACGGACGTAACGGCATGCCGGTCGCCAAAGAGCGACTTTTCCAGAACCAGGCCGATTTCAACGCAGAGCAGGATTCCGAAGACCACGGCCCCCCACGGCAGCAACGCCTTGATGACGGTGGGCCAGCCCCGGTCCAGCGCCAATAGCCCGATCGCCATGTAGGCGGCCGAGATCGCGAGGCCTCCATCAACCAGATTGAAAAAACTCTTGGCGCCGCCCTCGGGCATCAACAGCGCCGCCAGCCAGAAGCTCAGCGCCAGCACGGCCGCGTGCGCAAGCAGGCGGCTTTCGCGGCCCAGCGCCAGCAGCAACCCCGGCACGAACAGCAACAGAAAGGACCAATGCACTTCGCGCCAGAACGAACCGTCAAACCTTCCCCATGACCACGACGTCATCGCCGCGAAGGCAATGACCAGCGGGCCACTCTTGCCGGTCAACGCGGCGGCTATCAATCCGCCGATCGCGACCAGCATCGCGCCGGCCGGCCAGTCGCTGGGCAGGTGATACATCTGACCGACGAGCGCGATGCCGGCGCCAAAGCAAAGCGTGGCGAACGTGATCGCCGCATCGGCGGCGGCCGGGTGGCCGCGCCGCTGCAACAGCAGCGCGGGAAAGAAGCAGCCCGCGATGATGGCGAGAATGCCGACCAGCCGCACCAGCCGCGGAATTTCCTGCCAGTTCGCCGCCACGAAAGCGCTGACGCTGGCCGCCAGCATCAGCGCGCCGAGCATGGCGAAGATGCCGGGGAGGCGTGACTTCGCCTCGTCGCTAAAGCGGGCCTTGCGGATGGATTGCGCGGCGTCGCCCGAAATCACCCCCGCGGCGACCCATTTGACCAGATCCGCCTCGAGCTGTTGCCGATAGCCGCGTTCGAACACTCGTTATCCTCATCCTCGCGCGGCGCGACGCCTGCAACCACCGGTGCGAAACATCGCACAGCGGTTTGACGCGAGAAAGACCGCCGCGGTTCAGCGCGCGAGCCACAAACAACAAAGCCGCCCATAGGGCGGCTTGTCGTTTGATCGCTTTGCCAATTTAGAAATTCTGGAGCGGGCGAAGGGATTCGAACCCTCGACCCCGACCTTGGCAAGGTCGTGCTCTACCACTGAGCTACACCCGCATCCGAGAGATTGGCGGCGCACGCGCCGGCAACGGGCAGAGCTATGCCAAATGCCGCCCATGAATGCAACAGCTCGCACGAGGCCAGGAAGGGCCAGGAAAGACCATGAATTGGGCCGGTGAAGGGGGTATCGGCGGCATTTCGCGGCATTTCCGCCCGAAAGCCCCCGGTTCGGGTTCCGCCGATTGCAAATTGGCCGTCCAAGGGCCAATTAGGGCACAGACCGTGCTAGAATAGCCCCCAATCCGAAAAAGACATCAGACGAGGATTCCCCGTGACGATAATTGAGCAGGGCAGCGGACCGGCGCCCCAGGCGGCGCCCGATTTGATCAAGGAAACCACCACCCAGACCTTCGTGAAGGACGTCATCGAGGAATCGAAGCGCCAGCCGGTGCTGATCGACTTCTGGGCGCCATGGTGCGGCCCCTGCCGCCAGCTGACCCCCATCATCGAAAAGGCGGTCCGCGCCGCCAAGGGCAAGGTCAAGCTGGTCAAGATGAACATCGACGAGCATCCGGCGATTCCGGGCCAGATGGGCATCCAGTCGATCCCGGCCGTGATCGCCTTCGTCAACGGCCAGCCCGCCGACGGTTTTATGGGCGCGGTGCCGGAAAGCCAGGTCACCGCCTTCATCGACAAGCTGACCGCGGGCATGCCGGGCACAGGCGAGCCCAATATCGCCGAGATCCTGCAAGAAGCCGAAGCCGTTCTGGCCGAAGGCGATGCCGCCACCGCAGCGCAGATCTATGCCGAGGTGCTGGCGGCGGATGCCACCAACATCCCCGCTCTGGCGGGCCTGGCGAAATGCTATGTCACGACAGGCGCCATCGAGCAGGCCAAGCAGACCATCGCCATGGTGCCGGAATCCAAGCGCAACGACGCCGCGGTCAAGGCGGTGCAGGCCTCGATCGATCTCGCCGAGCAGGCCAAGGCGGTCGGCCCGGTCACCGAGCTCGAACAGAAAGTCGCCGCAAACCCGCTCGATCATCAGGCCCGATTCGATCTGGCCACCGCGCTCAATGCCGGCGGCAAGCGTGCCGAGGCCACTGAACAGCTGCTCGCCATCGTCAAGAAGGACCGCAAGTGGAACGAGGACGGCGCGCGCAAGCAGTTGGTGCAGTTCTTCGAGGCGTGGGGCCCGGCCGATGAAGCCACCATCGAGGGGCGGAAGCGGCTGTCGACGATTCTGTTTTCGTAAATCGCACTGATTTCGAGCCTAGCACCGGGACCGCCAATGCCGATCAATGCCGAATATCGCGGACCCGGCGACCTTCCCGAGGTGATCCCGGTGTTTCCGCTACCGGGCGCGCTGTTGCTGCCGCGCGGCCAGATGCCGCTCAATATTTTCGAGCCGCGCTACCTCGCGTTGGTGGATGATTCGCTGCGCGACGGCCACCGGCTGATCGGGATGATCCAGCCGGATTTCTCCCACTCGCGCGACGAGGCCAAGCCGGCGCTGTTTCGAGTCGGCTGCGTCGGACGGATCACCCAGCTCGCCGAGGCCGGCGACGGCCGCTACATCCTCGAACTCACCGGCATCGCGCGCTTCAAGGTGATCGAGGAGCTGACGGTGCTGACCGCGTACCGGCAATGCAAGGTGGATTATTTCCCCTACATCGACGATTTCACCGCGCGCAAGGGCGAGGAGGAAGTCGACCGCGAGGCGCTGCTGACGGTGCTGACGGATTTTCTCAAAGCCAACAATCTCAAAGTGGACTGGGAAGGCGTCGAGAGCGCGCCCAACGAGGCGCTGGTCAACGCGCTGGCGATGATGTCGCCCTACGGCGCGCCGGAAAAGCAGGCGATGCTGGAAGCCCCCGACCTCAAGACCCGCGCCGAAATCCTGGTCGCGGTGACCGAGATGGATCTCGCCAAGAAGCGCACCAGCGGCGACACCGGATTGCAGTAGCCCGGGCTCACGCGGCCCGGACCGTCGCGAGAGACTTGCCCACCTCCAGCTTGAGCCGGTTGCTTTCCGCCGACAGCGATTGGGCGGAGGAGAGCACTTGCGACGAGGCGGAGCCGGTTTCGGCGGCGCCGCGATTGACCTGGACAATGTTGTGCGGTTGGCCGATCAGCTCCTGTTCGATGAAGCCTGATGCGGCGATAAACTGGTCGTTGAAATGGGTGAGCCTGCCTTTGATGTCCGTCTTCGAGACGATCAAGGTTGCAGCGTGGCCTAGAGTTTCAGCGCCATGTCTCGGGCGATCTGGATCAGATGCTCGACAATCGTGACCTGGGCGCCAAGGTTTTTGTTCAACGCGGGATCATCGGTTCGCTTCGCGATCTGACGTGCGTGCTGCGCGGCGATGTCGAGCAACAGGATGGAACGAAAGATTTGCTCCCTTGCCTTCGACTGAGCCTCGATGATCCGGGAGCGCAGTTGGACCTGGTCGGCCTCCTCGAGGTATGGCGGCGGCAGGCCTGCGATAGGAAGAGCGCTCGGCAACGAGCGACCGACTGCTAACTAATTCATCCGGGTTAGTACGGGCTTAGACCGTTCGGTGACGGCAAAGCCGGATTCCGCCAAGACGGGAAAGGCAGGATTGGCCGGTTACCGGAAAGGCGTGGCGGTATCTGGTTGCCCGAGGCGCGATTTGAATATCGGCCGCGGCAATTCGTAGCTGCCCCGATTGTTGGTGGACTGGAGAAGGAAGGGTACGCATCATATATACGCCGATCAAACTGGGCCTGATTCGCGGAATGCCTTTACGATCCCCGTTGTTGAATCGTTATCCGGTGATGCGATCGAACGACCCGGCGTTCGCGCGCGACCGCCTGTTCAGCGTCTTCGGCGCCATCGGCTTCGACATCGGCGGCAGCCGGAGCGAATTCGGGGTTCGGGCCAACCATCTGCAGATGATCGGGCTTGGGCTCTCTTATTGCGAGTACGCCAGCGACGTGTCGCTGGATTTTGGCCAGGCCACCTTCGTCCGCCAGATCTTCAATATTCAGGGCTCGGGGCAGTACACGGTCGATGGCCAGACCGGCGAGATTGCACCAGGATCCTGGACTATGGTGTTACCGCCGGAGAGACCCGTGAAGCTCGATTTCAAGGGCGGCTATTGCCAGCTCGTGCTGCGAATCGAAATTGATGCGCTGCATCGGCATCTCGGTGCGCTGATCGGACAACCGATTTCGGGGAACCTGGTGTTTGACGACAGCGTCGACCGCAGTCCCGCGATGGACGCGTTGCGACGCAGAATCTTCAGCTTCGCGACGGACTTCAACGAGCGCGGCACTTTTTTCTCCGACCTCGCGGCCGCGGAAGTCGAGCGCATGGTGATCATGAAGTTTCTGATGTGCCACCGGCACAACTATACGCAGTTCCTTCTGCGGGAGCCGCTGCCAGCCGGTTCGTCGGCGGTCAAGCGGGTCGAGGAATTCATCGAGGCGAACTGGGACAAGCCCATCGATATCGAAGCGATGGTAGCGGTGGCCAATGTGAGCGCCAGGAGCCTGTTCCGGCAGTTCAAGAGAGACCGTGGCTACTCGCCGGCAGACTTTGCCAAGCGAGTACGACTGGACCGGGCGCGCGAGATGCTCGAACAGTCGAGCGAACGCACCGCGGTGATCCAGGTCGCGCTGAAATGCGGATTTCAGAATCCCGGCCATTTCGCACGGGACTTCCGGCTCACTTTTGGAGAGCTTCCGTCCGAGACCCTGAAGCGGTCCGCCCCAATTGCCTGATGGCGCGTCCGGCAGGACTGCGGGCGGAAAATTCCGATTGCGGGTCCGCTATTCCGGTAGCCCCGCCTTCCGCAAGCCGCCTGCAAGCGTCGCAAGATTTCCAGGCGCTGAGCGGCAGCCAGCCCCTGAGTTTGGAAATGCGCGAGCGAGCATCGAGCTGGCGTCGATAATCCACGCTTGCCGCTCCGTCTCTGGTCTTTAGGCGCGGGCTTGACTCATACATAACCCCGAGGTTATGGATTATATCCATAATCAACTGGTTATTGAAGATGATGCCAAGCGCTCCCGACGTGCTGTTCAAAACGCTGGCCGATCCGACCCGGCGGGCGCTGTTCGAGCGGCTGTGCCGCGAGGGGGAGCAGACGGTGGGGGCCCTGACGGCGCAGTCCGGGGTCTCGCAGCCGGCGGTCTCGAAACATCTGGGCATTCTGCGGCAAGCCGGGCTGGTGCTCGACCGCCACGAGGGCCGCCAGACCCATTACAGCGCGCAGCCCGGCGCGCTCGGGCCCCTGATCGACTGGAGCGGCCAAATGGTCGGCTTCTGGCAGGCCCGGTTCGACGACCTCGAAGACCTGCTCAAAAGGATGGACCAATGACCGCACGAGCGACTGAAACGCGCTCCGTCGCCGTCGAACGTGAGTTTCCCCATCCGCCCGCAAAAATCTGGCGCGCGCTCACCCAGCCACACCTGATGGAGGAGTGGCTGATGAAGAACGATTTTGCGCCGGTCGTGGGTCACCGCTTCAATCTGCGCGGCGACTGGGGCGGCGTGCTGGACTGCGAGATCCTCGTCGTCGAGCCGGACAAGACGCTGTCCTACACCTGGAATTTTGCGCACGCCGATGCGGCCTTCAATCTGAACAGCGTGGTGACCTTTACGATCAAGCCGACGAAATCAGGGACTCTGCTGCGCATGGAGCAGGTTGGCTTCCGGCCGGACCAGCGACAGGCCTTCGGCGGCGCCAACGCCGGATGGCAGCAGTTCTTTGCGAAGCTGGAAGAGGTGCTGGTGCGGACGGGCTGACGTCTGCCGCGCCGCACATGAGTTCATCTTGAACGGAGGCCCCATGAATTGGAACAAGTGGATTCGGCAGATTCACCGCTGGCTGTCGATCGCCTTTACGGTGACGGTGATCGCCAACTTCGTCGCGATGGGCGTGGGCGAGCCTCCTGCCTGGGTGGTCTACTCGCCACTGCCGCCGCTCTTCCTGCTGCTGTTTACCGGCCTGTACATGTTTGCGCTGCCGTATCTCGGGCGGAGCAGTGAACGCGCTGCCGGCGGATAGGAGGGAGGCAATGAAGGCAACGATCATGAAGAAAAGCGACCAGAAGGAGGCGAAGACAGAAGACCCTCCCTCCCGGCAGATCGATGCGAGGATCCGGGAGCTCGGCGATTGGCGCGGCGAGACGCTCGCCCGGGTCCGAGCTGTCATCAAGCAGGCCGATCCCGAAGTGGTCGAGGCGTGGAAGTGGCGCGGGGTTCCGGTGTGGGAGCATGACGGCATCCTCTGCACCGGCGAGACCTACAAGAATGCGGTGAAGCTGACTTTTGCCAAAGGCGCCGCGCTCGAAGACCCGTCAGGCCTCTTTAACTCCAGCCTCGAAGGCAACGTTCGGCGCGCCATCGATATCCATGAGGGCGACAAGATCGATGAAAAGGCATTGAAGGCGCTCATTCGCGCCGCGGTGGCACTGAACATTTCGGCGCGGGCAGCCAAAAAGAAATCAAAGAGCGCGTGAGGCTCCGGTCACGCGAGCATCGAGGCTTCTAATACCCCGCCACCGCCAGCGCGACCACGCCGCTCAGCGCTACCCAGCCAATGTGCCGGCCGCGCATCGCCCATGCGTTGGCGAGAGCGGCGAATCCGAACACGACGGCGAGCGTGACGATGATCCAGTGCCGCGCCGGCTCCGACGCCATCGAGGGCGCCGCGATCAGCAGCGCACCGCCGCCGATCCAGGCCACGGTGCCGGCCTGCCAGACCAGCCGGATCAGCTGGCGCAGCCGAGGCGGCTCGATGGTGGCGCGGGCAAACACCTTGGTCTCGCCGAGCACGCCGTGAATCAACGCCACCGCGATCGCGGCGACCCCTGAACATTGCAGCAGAAGATCGCGCATCGGAACCGCCTCCATACATGACTGTATGGTAGGTATGGATGTTGCGCCGCCGGCTGTCAATACAGTAGTGTATGGTGAGATGTCACAGGGATCCCCATGGCCGATCAACTCTCCGCCAAAGACTGGCTCGATCAGGGCCTCAAGACGCTGACCGCCAGCGGCTTTACGGCGCTGAAGGCCGAGCCGCTGGCCAAGGCGATGGGGGTGTCGCGGGGCAGCTTCTACTGGCACTTCGCCGATATCGGAGCATTCCACGCCGCGATCCTCGCGCATTGGCGCGATGTCGCCGCCGAACAGGTCATCGCCAATCTCGAAGCCGCATCCGGCACCGCCAATCCGCTGCCTAGGCTGCTGCGCGGCGCATTCGGCAACAGGCCGGCGCTGGAGAGCGCGGTCCGCACCTGGGCAAGCGTCGATCCCAAGGCCCGGGCGGCGGTGCAGGCCATCGACCGGCGCCGGCTGAGCTACGTGGAAAACCTGTTTCGGGCCAACGGACTGCCCCCCGCGGTGGCCCGGGCCCGGGCGCAGATCCTCTATTGGGCCTATCTCGGCTATGCGCTGTCGGAACAGAAGCTGCCTAGGGCGAAACAGGCCGCCGTGATCGACGAACTGCTCGTCATCGCGACGCGATGACGAGGCGGCTGGCCGCGCCGAACGAATATGCTAAGGGATCGCAACCCGAGCCGGAGACCACCGCATGACCTCCCCGTCCGAACGCCTTGAAGGCACCGTCGATCCCAAATTGCTGGAAATCCTGGTCTGTCCGCTGACCAAGGGCCCGCTGGAGTTCGACGCGGCCAAGCAGGAACTGATCTCGCGTTCGGCCAAGCTCGCCTATCCGATCCGCGACGGCATCCCGATCATGCTGCCGGAAGAGGCGAGGAAGATCGATTGAGGAATTAGCGCAAACCTCTTTCTGCGTCGTCCCTGCGAACGCAGGGACCCATAACCCCGGTCATCTGACGCAATGGCGCAATAGTTCAATACGTCCGTTACCACTACCGAAAATATCGACGGCACGGCGTATGGGTCCCTGCGTTCGCAGGGACGACGGGCTCTACAGCGCCTCACCCTTCAGCAGCCGCGGCACTTCGCCGGACAGGCCCGCGGCCTGGCGGATGAACAGGTTCTTCAGTGGTGGGGCGCGGTCGACCAGGCCGAGGCCGATGTCGCGCACCGTGCGCAGCAGCTTCGATTCGTTGGAGAACAAAAGATTGAGCGAATTGGTGGCGAGCCCCATCGCCATGGTGTCGAACCGGCGCCAGCGCTGGTAGCGGTCGAGCACGTCGGCCTGGCCCAGATCCATGCCGAGCCGCGCGGCGTCGACAATCACTTCGGCCAGTGCGGCGACATCCTTCAGGCCCATATTGAGCCCCTGGCCCGCGATCGGGTGAATCACATGCGCGGCGTCGCCGACCAGCGCCAGACGCTCGCCGATGAAGGAGCGCGCGACGAAATAGCCGAGCGGAAACGCGCGGGGCTTGTCGAGCGCCTTGATCTCGCCGAGGTGCAAGCCAAAGCGCTGCTCGAGTTCGCCGTGAAATTCCTCTTCGCTCAAGGCCACCATGCGCGCGGCCTCAGTGCGCTTCTCGGTCCACACCAGCGACGAGCGGTTGCCGGTCAGCGGCAGGATCGCGAACGGACCCGCCGGCAAAAAATGTTCCTCGGCGCGGCCGTGATGTTCGCGCTCGTGGCCGACGGTGACGACGATGCCGGACTGGTCGTAATCCCAGCCATGGGTGGCGATGCCCGCGCGCTCGCGCAGCTTCGAGCGCGCGCCGTCGGCGGCGACCAAAAGGCTCGCCTCGATCATGCTGCCGTCGGCCAGCGTCACATCGACGCCATCGCTGCGCGACTCGAAACTGGTGACCGCGGTGGCCCTGAGATCGATGCCCACGGCCTCGGCGCGCGCGACCAGCGCGTCGATCAGGTGGCGGTTCTCGACCATGTGCGCGAACGGTTCGCCCGGCTCGACGTTGCCGGCAAAGGTCAGGAACACCGGCCTTGTGGCGTCTTCCAGCTTGGAATCGGTGACGACCATGTCGGTGATCGGCTGCGCCTGCCCCGCGACCTGGTCCCAGACACCGAGGGCCTCGAACAGCCGGCGGCAGGCCGCAACGATCGCCGTGGCCCTGGGGTCGCGGCTCGGCCGCGAGGCTAGCGCCGGATCGGCGACAATGACCGGAATATCGGCGCCGAGGCCCTGACGCAGCGCCAGGGCCAGCGCCAATCCGGCGAATGCGCCGCCGCAGATGACAATGCTTCGCTGTCCCGACATGCTATCTCACTCACTGACGCCCTTGCCCACGGAGTATAGCTGGGCGAAACAGATACGCGAAGCAAGGGGCCGTTGGCTCCAATGCCGTCATTCCGGGGCACGCGTCTTGGCGTGAACCCGGAATCTCGAGATTCCGGGTTCCTTCGCTACCGCTCACGCCCCGGAATGACGGAAAGAATTGAAAGCGCTGCCATGTCCAAAGGCGTCATCGACCTGATTTCCATTCTCGATCTCGAGCCGATCGAGGTGAACCTGTTCCGCGGCAACAGCCCGAAGACGAGCTGGCAACGGGTGTTCGGCGGGCAGGTGATCGGGCAGGCCATGGTGGCAGCGTGCCGCACCGTCGAGGGCCGGCTGCCGCATTCGCTGCACTGCTATTTCATCCTGCCGGGCGATCCGCAGATTCCGATCATCTACGAGGTCGAACGGCTGCGCGACGGCAAGAGCTATTCGACCCGAAGGGTTACCGCGATCCAGCACGGCAACGCCATCTTCTCGATCATGGTGTCGTTCCATGTCGAGGAGGAAGGCGCGTTCGACCACCAGGACAAGATGCCCGACGTGCCGCCGCCGGAAAAACTCACCGCCGACGAGATCGTAAAACAGCCGATGTTCCGCGAGATGCCGGAATTCATCCGGCGCTATTACGAGTCGGACCGCCCGATCGAACTGCGCCCGGTCGAGCTCGGCCGCTATTTCGGCCAGAAGATCGACGACGGCCGTATCAATGTCTGGATCCGGACCGCCTCGAAACTGCCGGACGATCCGGCGCTGCACATGTGCGCGCTGGCCTATGCCTCGGATTTCTCGCTGCTGGATGCCGCGATGGCGCGTTACGGCCGGACGCTGTTCGACAAGCGGATGATGCCGGCGAGCCTCGACCACGCGATGTGGTTTCACCGCCCGTTCCGCGCCGACGAATGGCTGCTCTATGCGCAGGATTCGCCGAGCGCGCGCGGCGGCCGCGGCCTCACCCGCGGCATGATCTTCAAGCAGGACGGCACGCTGGTGGCTTCGGTGGCGCAGGAAGGCTCGCTGCGCGAGCGCAAGTGAACGGCGTAAGCTTGCGTCAGGCGGCCCGCTCGACAAGCTCGAACTGGGAGACGAACCAGCGGTTATACCAGCGCAGCACCCATGGAATCGGGATCAGGAAGGCGCAGCCAATCCCGAGCACGATCGTCCGCCACAGGATTTCCAGCCCCGAACCGTTGAAGATCACCTCGCGACGCGTGCCGCTGATGTTGCGGCAGATCCAGCGCACCCAGGCCGCGGTGACCCAGGCCCAGCCGATGATGGTGATGAACGAGATGTACGTCAGCAACTGCCATCCGATGAAGGTGACCGCGCTGCCGTTGAAGGCGATCGGAAGCGGCTGCCCGTTCGAACTGAGATTACCGGCGAGCCATCGCAGCAATATCCAGGACAGATACGCCGAAACCGGAATGGCGAGAAGTTGCAGGGTGCTGTCGTACACGCTCGCATAGTTCAGCAGCCCCGTCGCGATGAAGACGTACCAGATGTCGCCGGGCTGGCCGTTGAAGGCGAAATTCGGCCGGCCGGGCACCTGGGTTCGCGACGCCATCCAGCGGTAAAAGGCGGTCCCGGTCCACGGCGCGGGAATCACCAGCAGGGATCCGATCCCCAGCAGCAGGACACGACCGAGGAAGCTCCACAGCGGCAGGTCGATCGAAAGCGGTCCGTCGCTATACCCGCCGGTGCGCGGCAAGGCGGTGCCGGCGCGCGGCATCGCCGGCGGTCGCGAGGCGCCCGGAGCGAGGCCCGGGATTTCTGCCACCCGCTGCCAATTGGCCATGCCCTCGGTCCAGACCAGCGTCTCCAGTGTGATGGTGCCCCGGGCGATCAACTCGCGAAGCTGGATCTCGGGATAGGGGCCCTGCTGCTGGCCCTCGGATGCATAAAACCAGGATCGAGCCGCCATATGATCTTCTCCCCCGGTTGGCCGCGCGACGCGCCTCCAAGGCTCCGGCGCCGCAAAAAGCCATTGTGGCGGACGATCCGGGCCCCTGTACAGGGATGCCGGCGGCCGGCCACAAATGTTTTCCCACCGCTTGCAACTTTTTTGTGCCATTTGCCCAGAAAGATGCCAGATTTGGTCAGGCGCAAATCACCCGACGCCCAATTACCGAAATTGAGAAGATAAGGCCTGACCATGAAACTCGTCGTCGCGATCATCAAACCGTTCAAGCTGGACGAAGTCCGCCAGGCGCTCACGGCCATCGGCGTCCACGGCATGACGGTGACCGAGGTCAAGGGTTACGGCCGCCAGAAGGGCCACACCGAAATCTATCGCGGCGCCGAATATGTCGTGAACTTCCTGCCCAAGCTGCGGATCGAGATCGCGGTCGCCTCCGACATCGCGGACAAGGCGGTCGAGGTGATCACGGCAAGCGCCCGCACCGGCCAGATCGGCGACGGCAAGATCTTCGTGACGCCGATCGATCATGCGCTGCGCATTCGCACCGGTGAGACCGACAGCGACGCGCTCTGACGGGCTTTCACGGCATCAACACAGCGGTGCTCCAAGACACCGCGTGAAGACATCGCATCAAGACATCTTATTTCGATAACAGGCTGGGGAAACATCATGGGGGTTCTGCCACGTCACGCAGCTCGCGCTGCGGCGACCTTTTCGATCGCATCATTGTTGGTATCGCTGGTGACGCCGGCCCTGGCCGCTGAACCGTCCGGCATCAATGCCGCCGATACCGCCTGGATGATCGCCGCCACCGCGCTGGTGCTGATGATGACCATCCCGGGCCTGGCGCTGTTCTATTCGGGCATGGTGCGCAAAAAGAACGTATTGGCGACGATGGCGCAGAGCCTTGCCGCCGTGGCGCTGATTTCAATTCTCTGGGTCGCGTTCGGCTATTCGCTGGCTTTCGTCGGCGACGGTCCGTGGCTCGGGACGCTGGATCGCTGGTTTCTCGCCGGCATGAAGATGGACGACGTCAACCCGGCGGCGAAGACGATTCCGGAAGCGCTGTTCATGCTCTACCAGATGACGTTTGCGATCATCACGGTGGCGCTGGTGGCGGGTGCCGTGGCTGATCGGATGCGGTTCTCGGCCTACCTGCTGTTTTCCGTCGGCTGGTTCATGTTCGTCTATGTGCCGCTGGCGCACTGGGTGTGGGGCGGCGGCTTCCTCGCCACCATGGGCGTGCTGGATTTTGCCGGCGGCCTCGTGGTGCATCTGTCCGCCGGAGTAGGCGGCCTGGTCGCGGCCAAGGTGATGGGCAAGCGCCATGGTTACGGCACCGAAAATCTGGCGCCGTTCGATCTGTCGCTCGCGGTGATCGGTACCGGCATGCTGTGGGTCGGATGGTTCGGCTTCAATGGCGGCTCGGCGCTGTCAGCCAGTCCCCGCGCGGTCATGGCGATCACGGCGACGCACCTTGCCGCCTGCGCCGGCGCGCTGACCTGGGCCGCGGTCGAATGGTCGACCCGGCGCAAGCCGTCGGTGCTCGGCATGATCTCCGGCGCGGTGGCGGGATTGGGCACCATCACGCCGGCCTCGGGGTTCGTCGAGCCCTGGCACGGCATCGTCATCGGCGTGATCGCCGGCCTGCTGTGCTTCTGGGCCTGCACCAGCCTGAAGCAGCGCCTCGGCTACGACGATTCGCTCGACGTCTTCGGGGTTCATGGCATCGGCGGCATGACCGGCACGTTGCTGGCCGGCGTGTTCGCGACCGCCGCGATCGGCGGGACCTCCGGCCTGCTCGAGGGCAATGGGCGGCAATTGCTGATTCAGTTCTACGGCGTGGCCGTCACCCTGCTGTGGTCGGGCGGCATGACCTTCGTGCTGCTGAAGCTGGTTGGCGCCTTCGTGCCGCTGCGGGTTTCGCTGCAACAGGAGATGGAAGGCCTGGATATTTCGCAGCATGGCGAGGCGCTTCAATAGGCTTCTCTACCTAAATACCTGAAAGTTGCCCGCCCCATGGGCACAATTATGTCCGCAGTCTGTCCTGCCTCATAACTGAGCAGGCATGGCTAGGCTTTAGGCGCGGCGGAATAGCGCAGGTCGGGCCGATTCCCGAAAAGTCCGAAAAGGCCCGCGTTCATAAACCGTTAGGGAATGCGGCCGATCTGGCACGGCATTTGATTCTATCTGGTCTGGCTGTGCCCGCGTAGTGAACTTCTCCGCGTGGTGAACCTCAGTCGAGAACGCCCGGTCGTGTCTGGTCCGGGCCCAAGCGGGGATAGGACCCATGAAAATTGTTATGGCGATCATCAAGCCATTCAAACTCGAAGAAGTCCGGGACGCCCTGACCGCCATTGGCGTTCACGGTCTCACGGTGACGGAAGTCAAGGGATATGGCCGGCAGAAAGGCCATACGGAAATCTATCGCGGTGCCGAATACGCCGTGAGCTTCCTGCCCAAGATCAAGATCGAGGTCGCGATCGCCTCGGACCAGGTCGACAAGACCATCGACGCCATCACCACGGCGGCCAAAACCGGACAGATCGGCGACGGCAAGATCTTCGTCATCAACCTCGACCATGCGGTCCGCATCCGCACCGGCGAGGCCGATGCCGCGGCCCTTTGATTTCGCGCTCAACCTTACACTCAGGAGTACAACAAATGACGTTCAAACGTCCCTATAGCGCGGGATTGGCGGCCTTCGCAGTCGGCCTGCTCACCGCGACCGCTGCCTGTGCCGAGGCAACCGTCAACAAGGGCGACAATGCCTGGATGATGACATCGACGGTTCTGGTGCTGTTGATGACGATCCCCGGCCTTGCGCTGTTCTATGGCGGCCTGGTCCGCTCCAAGAACATGCTCTCGGTGCTGGCGCAGGTTTTCTACACCGTCTGCATCGTCACCATTATCTGGGTGCTGTACGGCTACAGCCTGGCCTTCACCGGCGGCTCGGACTTCATCGGTGGCTTCTCCAAGGCCTTCCTGAAGATCGCGCCGGAAGGCAAGACCATTCTGGATGCCCAGGTGGCGACCTTCACCGCTGACGTCAACATCACGGAGCTGATCTACATCTGCTTCCAGATGACGTTTGCGGCGATCACCCCCGCTCTCATCGTCGGCGCGTTCGCCGAACGCATGAAGTTCGCGGCGGTCGCGCTGTTCGTCCCGCTCTGGGTAACCCTGATCTATCTGCCGATCGCGCACATGGTTTGGTACTGGGCTGGACCGGACGCGATCACCGCGGCGCTGAAGGCCGTGGAAACCGCAGCCGACGGCGCTGCCAAGACGGCTGCGACCGCCGCCTTCGAAACCGCGAAGACCGCGTTTGCGGACGATGCCGGCTGGATCTTCAAGAAGGGCGCGCTCGATTTTGCCGGTGGCACCGTGGTGCACATCAACGCCGGCATCGCCGGTCTCGTCGGTGCGATCCTGATCGGCAAGCGTACCGGATACGGCAAGGACCTGATGGCTCCGCATTCGCTGACCATGACCATGATCGGCGCCTCGCTGCTCTGGGTCGGCTGGTTCGGCTTCAACGCCGGATCGAACCTCGAAGCCTCCGGCGGCGCCGCGCTCGCCATGACCAACTCCTTCGTCGCAACTGCGGCGGCGGCACTGGCCTGGATGTTCGCGGAATGGATCATCAAGGGCCATCCCTCGCTGCTCGGCGCATTGTCGGGCGCGGTGGCTGGACTTGTCGCGGTCACCCCCGCGGCCGGCTTCGCCGGTCCGATGGGAGCGATCGTGCTCGGTCTCGTGGTCGGCGTGGTCTGCCTGTTCTTCTGCACCGTGATCAAGAACGCGCTCGGCTATGACGACGCGCTCGACGTGTTCGGCGTCCATTGTGTCGGCGGCATCGTCGGCGCGCTCGGCACCGGAATCCTGGTGAATCCGGCTCTCGGCGGCACCGGCGTCATGGACTACACGATCGGCAAGATCGCGGAGTACGATCTGGTCGCGCAGATGACGTCGCAGTTCTGGGGCGTCGGCACCACGCTGGTGTGGTCGGGCATCGGTTCGGCGATCCTGTTCAAGGTCGTCGATGTGATCGTAGGCCTCCGCGCCACCGTCGAGGTGGAACGCGAGGGTCTCGACATCACCGAGCACACCGAACGCGCCTACAACATGTGAGGTCTCCCGGGGGCGCGACCTTACGAGGTCGCGCCCAGAACTACGGTTTGGGCACATACCCGGCAATGCCCCGACCGTTGAGGGGCTCCAGCGCAAGCTGGGGCCCCTTTCTTTTTGCCGCGTAAGACCGCTCCACGGAATAACCGGAACCGATAGCCGGACGGCTGCGTGTTGACGCGGGCGGAAATGATCTGTTTGTTTCCGGTGCGGTGAACCAGATGGGCGAACTGCCACGCAGCGGCTAGAGATACGCCCTCGCTGTCGAATCGCTTGCTGCCGCAGAACAAGAAACGAAGGGTAGAAACACCTATGGAAGCCCACGCCAGCAATGCGTCCGGTTCGGCCGGCAAATGGTCCCCCGCCCCCGACGCCAGCGAGATCGTGAAAAGCATCCATGCGATGCTGCATCCGCGCAACATCGTGCTGGTCGGCGCCACCGACAAACCGGGCAATTATGCCGAGCGGATCTGGAACAACCTGGTCAAGTACAAGTTCGCGGGCGGCCTCTATCCGGTGAATTCGAAGCGCGAAACCATCTGGGGCGTCCCCTGTTTCAAGGACTTCGCCAGCCTGCCGGACAAACCGGACCATGTTCTGGTGCTGGTGCCGGCCCGTTTCGCGGTGCAGGTGATCCGCGACGCCGCCGCGGCGGGCGCCCGTTCCGCCACCATCGTCACCTCGGGCTTCAGCGAATTGCAGGACGATGAAAGTCAGAAACTGGCGGTCGAGCTGAAGCAGGCCGTCAAGGAAACCGGCCTCGCCGTCACCGGCCCGAACTGCCTCGGCAATCTCAGCGCCGGCGAAAACCTGTTCACCAATATCGACGACCGCATCGTCACGATGGAGGCAGGTCCCGTCGCGATCGCCGGCCAATCCGGCGCGATCGTGATGGCGATCCGCCAGGCGCTGGAGGATCGTGGCGTCGGCGTCGGCTACATGGTGACGACCGGCAACGAAACCGGTCTCGAAACGCCCGACCTGATGAGCTATTTCGCCGCCGATCCCTCGGTTCGCGTGATCGTGGTCTATCTCGAGGGCGTGCGAAATACAAAAGTGTTTCGCGAAGCCTGCAAGGCCGCGCGCGCCGCGGGCAAGCCGGTGATCGCGCTCAAGCTCGGGGCGTCGGAGGGCGGACGCGCCGCCGCGATGGCCCATACCGGCGCGCTGGCCGGCTCGATCGAGACGTTTGATGCCATCTCGACCCGGGAGGGCGTGATTCGCGTCCGTGGCCTCGATGAGCTGATCGAAACCACCGAATGCTTCGTTCACGCCGACCCGCCGAAGAGCAACCGGCTCGCCGCGGTATCGCTGTCCGGCGGCAAGCGCGGCCTGCTGATCGACGCGTTCTTTTCGGCCGGGCTGAACTTTGCGCCGCTGAGCCCCAACGCCACCGCGAAACTGGCGAAAATGCTCGGCCCCGGCAGCATCGTCGGCAATCCACTCGACGCCGGTTTTGCCGCGGTGGTCGATCCCTCGGTCTATATGGCCTCGATCCAGGTCATGATCGACGATCCCGACACCGACATCGTCATCATCGACGCCGAATTGCCGAAAGCGCCGCACGAACTGCGCGAGCGCAATCTGCGCATCGTCAACGACATGGCCGGCGCCGCGTCGAAGCCCGTGGTCTACATCAGCACGATGTCGATCGGCTTTACCGAATTCACCAAGGGCTTACGCAAATCGTTGCCGAACATCGCGGTGATGCAGGGGCTCGATCGCGCAGTCGGCGCCATCAAATCGCTGATCGACTATGCCGGCTTGCGCAAGGTGGTGCCGGACATCGTATCGAGCTCAAGCGCCTCGGCGCGCGCGACGCTGGAGAAGACGCTGAAGGGCGCCAATGGCGCGGCCGCGCTCGACGAAGTCGCATCGAAAAAGCTTCTCAAGGCCTACGGCATTCCGGTCTCGAAGGAAGAGATCGCGCAGACATCCGCCGATGCCGTCAGGATCGCGAAGAAGATCGGCTTTCCCGTCGTTGCAAAGGTGGTCAGCGCGGACATCCTGCACAAATCCGACATCGGCGGCGTGGTGCTGAACATCAACAACGCCGCCGAGGTGAAGAAGGCCTTCACCGACATCACCAACCGGGTCAAAAAACTCAAGGGCAAGCCGAAGCTTGAAGGCATCCTGATCGCGCAGCAGGTCAAGGCCGACCTCGAACTGGTGGTCGGCGCCGCGCTCGACGCCGAGATGGGACCGGTGGTGCTGTTCGGCACCGGCGGCGTCGACATCGAGCTGATGAAGGACGTCGCATTGGCCGGCGCGCCGCTGGACGCCGCCGAGGCCAGGGAGTTGATCAACCGCACCAAGGCCGGCGTCAAGTTGAAAGGCTATCGCGGCAAGCCCGCGTTGCACGAGGCATCCGTGATAAAAGCCATCGTCGGTCTCTCCAATTTGATGGCGGACGCCGGCAATCGCATCGCCTCGATCGACGTCAATCCGTTCCTGATCAATACCAAGGTCGGCGTCGCCGTGGACGGCCTGATCGTGCTCAACAATGCCGCGGCCAAGAACGCGGCCTCGGACGCCGCCAAACATTAGGGAGAAGTGCCATGAGGCTCGAAGGCGGATGCTATTGCGGAGCGCTGCGCTATGAGGCCGAGGGCGAGCCGATGATGAAGGCGCAATGCCATTGCAGGGAATGCCAATACATCACCGGCGGCTCGCCCAACATGTTCATCATGATGCCGATCGACGGCTTCAAATACACCAAGGGCACGCCCAGGCAGTTTACCCGCAGCGACCTCGAGCGCCCCGTGACGCGGGAATTCTGCGCCGAGTGCGGCACGCATGTCGTCACGCGGCCACGCAGTTTGCCCGGCGTGGTGTTGAAAGTCGGCACACTCGACGACCCCAGCCTGTTCGGAACCCCGCAAATGGCGATCTACACCATCGACAAGCAGACCTTTCACCAGATCCCCGAGGGCCTGCCGAGCTTCGAGCGGCTGCCGAAACGATAGCGGGCGCTTCACGCCACCCTTTTTGGCCATTGCCCGCGTTTAAGCGCCGGAGACCATCCATGAACCGGGAATCGCCACAACTGCCGTTGTCCGGCATCACCGTCGTGTCGCTCGAACAGGCCATTGCGGCACCGCTCGCCAGCCGGCATCTGGCCGACTGGGGTGCGCGGGTCATCAAGATCGAACGGCCGGGCAAGGGCGATTTCTGCCGCGACTACGATTACGTGATGAACGGGATGTCGAGCCAGTTCGCCTGGACCAACCGGTCGAAGGAGAGCCTCGCGCTCGACGTCAAAAGCGACGAGGGCCAGCGCGTGCTCGACGCGCTGCTGCCGCAAGCGGACGTGTTTCTGCAGAATCTCGCGCCCGGCGCCGCCAGGCGCCTCGGTCTCGATGCCGCCACGCTGGTGGCGCGCTTTCCCCGCCTGATCGCCTGCGACATTTCCGGCTATGGCAGCGGCGGTCCCTATGGCGAGAAGAAAGCCTACGATCTGCTGGTCCAGTGCGAGGCCGGATTTCTGTCGATCAACGGCACGCAGGAGCAGCCGGCGAAATGCGGCATCGCCGTCGTCGATACCGCGACCGGCATGTATATCGTCAACGGCGTGCTGATGGCGCTGTTCAACCGCGAGCGCACCGGCAAGGGAATGGCGATCGAGGTCTCGCTGTTCGATTCCATGACCGAATGGATGAGCTATCCCGCCTACTACACCGATGGCGCCGGCAAGCCGCTGCTCCGCACCGGCACACGGCACGCCACCATCGCGCCCTATGGCCCGTTCCGGTGCGGCGACGGTCGGGTGGTTTTCTTCGGCATCCAGAACGCGCGCGAATGGACAGCGCTCTGCGCGCAGGTGCTGCAGGATGCGGCTTTGGCGAGCGATCCGCGCTTTTGCGACAATCCGCAGCGCATGCAGAACCGCGACGCGCTGGAGGCGCTGATCGAGGAAAAATTCGCGAAATTTTCGGTGGAGCAGGTGATTCAGCGGCTCGACGACGCCGCCATTGCCAATGCCAACATGAATACGGTTGAAAGCTTCCTGCAGCATCCGCAACTTCACGCCCGCGACCGTGTCCACAAGGTCGGTTCGCCGAACGGGCCGCTGATGAGCTTTCTGCCCGCAATCACCATTCCCGGCGTCAATCCTGTGATGGGCGACATTCCCGCGGTCGGCGAGCATACCGACGCGATCCTGGCCGAACTCGGCCTGCTCGAGAAAACCCGCATATGAGCGCACCGCGACTGACCCGAACCTACCTCGCCGTTCCCGCCCATCGCGCGCGGATGGTGCAAGGCGCCGCAGCGTCGGTCGCCGACGCTGTCTTCATGGACCTCGAAGACGCGGTGCCGCCGGCCGAAAAGGCGGCGGCGCTGGAAGCCGCCGCTGATGCATTGACCGCTCTCGATTGGGGTCAGAAGACCGTCGCGGTCAGGCTGAACGCGATCGACAGTCCGTCGATTCAAGCGGAGATCGCGCGGCTCGGCGGCATCCATCGGCTCGACGCCTTCATCATCCCCAAGGCGGAGGCGGTCGCCGACGTGGCGAAGATAGGCCAATGGATCACCGAAGCCGCCGGATCACGCGAGGCGCCTGTCGCGATGGAGTTGCTGATCGAGACGGCACGCGGCCTGGTCAACGTGGAAGTCCTGGCGGCGGCTGACCCGCTGGTGACCGCGCTGCATCTTGGCGTTGGCGACTTTGCCGCCTCGATCGGCGCGCGCAGCTCAGAGATCGGCGCATCGCCATCGGGTTACCGGCATGTCGGCAGCGCTGCGGACGGCCATCCCTCGGTACCGCTCGACCTGTTCGCCTATCCGATGATGCGCCTGCTGGTCGCCGCGCGGGCCTTCGGGTTGCGCGCGATCGACGGCCCCTGCGGCGCGTTTCGCGACGCGATCGCCACCGCATCGACCGCGGCCAAGGCCGCCGCGATGGGGTACGACGGCAAACAGGTCATTCACCCCAGCCAGATCGAACCGACGCGAAATGCCTTCATCCCCTCGGACGAGGAACTCGCCTACGCCGAACGCGCCATCGCCGCGCTGGAAGAGGCGGAGCGAAACGGGCAGGGCGCGGTCACCGTCGACGGCAAGATGGTGGACTACGCCAACATCCGGATGATCAAGCGGCTGATGAGTTTTCGAGGGCAGGATTGAGGGGACACACAGGGCCCTGCAAAAAAAAATCGCGAAAACAACCCCATGTACAGAAAGGATGCCCTTGGAATCGCTGCACAAAAAATGCGCCGGAGTTGGATCTTGACCCGCTCACGTCCCGGACTGGAGGTCAAAGGAGCGAGTAATCCTCATTCCTCGGTTTCCGGTGCGATCAACATCACGCTGGGGAAATAATGCCGATATCGTTGCGCATCGCGCGTCAGTAGCGGCAGTCCCTCAAGTTCAGCATGCGCTCCAATGAAAAAATCCGGCAACACGCCGGTCCGGGTGCCGCCAGCGACGCGATAACGCGCGAAGGCTTTACCGGCAAGAAACAGCGCTTTCCGTGGCATCGACGCGACTGTGATGCCGGCAACCGCCAACGCCGCATCGAATTCATTAATGCTCTGAAAGCGAACCGAACTCTCTGCATAAATAACATCGTTGATCAGCAACGGGCCATGTAGCGCCGCTTCCTCCAATTGGAGGAGCGCCCATTCCCACCAATTTGGTGTCTTGGTGAAGATATCGAGCAGAATATTCGAATCCACCAGCGTCACGGGCTATTCCCCGCGAGTCATCGCCATAATTTCATCGGTTGAAGGACCGGGGCCAGCAATACCCACGAGCTTGGCGAAGCGGCTCGGCTGACGCGTTCCGTCGGCCTTCTCGATGACGATGCTGCCGTCGGCAGCGCGCCGGAACGCTACCTGACTGCCAGGACCGATCCCCAAATGGTCGCGAACCGGCTTCGGGATCGTCACTTGGCCCTTGCTCGTAACCGTGGTTGCCATCGCGAACTCCAAAAGTAATACCTTGAAATAGTATGGTAACACCTCGCAAATTGTCCAGTGGCGTCGATGGTTAATCGCGTCTTAACCTCGCCGTATCTATGGTGGTTTGATCCGTTTTGGCCGGTCTCGATGTGCGACCGGCTGCCCCGAGAGTGCTGGCGCTTTACGTATGGCAATCACCGCTTCATCACGTGCGCCGCAGGCCGCCGGCAGCCAGGAAGGCGAGCGCTCGCCGTTTTTGCGGACGGCAGAGCTGCTGGCGCCATATCAGCCGGGTAAGCCATTGATTGCGCTGTCATTAGGCGAGCCGCAGCATCCCGTGCCGGACTTTGTCGGCCCGGTGCTGGCCAGGCACATCGCCGATTTCGGCCGCTACCCCATCTCCAAAGGCATCGAGCCGTTCCGCCGGGCCGCCGCCAACTGGCTTGCCACCCGGTTCGACCTGCCGCGGGCGATCGATCCCGACACCGAGCTGTTGGTGCTGAACGGCAGCCGCGAGGGACTGTTTTTTGCCGCGCTCACCGCGGCGCGCTATGTCGGCGAGCGCAAGGGCAGGCCCGCGATCCTGATACCAAATCCGTTCTATCCGGCCTATGCCGCCGGCGCCCGCGCCGCGGGCTGCGAAGCGATTTTCCTGCCGACCACGCTCGCCAACGGATTCCTGCCGGATCTCGACGCGCTCGACGACGCCACGCTGGCGCGAACCGTGGCGATCTACATCGCCTCGCCGGCTAATCCGCAGGGAGCGGTGGCATCAAAGCAATATTTCAGCCGGCTGAAGCAACTCGCCGACCGCTTCGGCTTCATGATCTTGAGCGACGAATGCTATTCGGAAATCTACACCAGGGAAGCGCCCGGCAGCATGCTGGAATGCGCCGGGCCGGATTTCACCAATGCGGTGGCGTTCCAGTCGCTGTCGAAGCGCTCCAACCTGCCGGGCATGCGGGTCGGCTTTGCCGCCGGCGACGCGAAATTTCTCGGCATGTTCCACGAGCTGCGCAATGTGGCGGCACCGCAGGTGCCGGTGCCGCTGCAGCAGGTTGCGGTCGCGGCTTATTCCGACGAGGCGCATGTCGAAGAGAACCGCAGGCTCTACCGGATCAAATTCGATCTCGCCGACCAGATCCTCGGCAATCGTTACGGATACCATCGTCCCGCCGGCGGTTTCTGTGTCTGGCTGGATGTGTCGGAGCACGGCGGCGACGAAGCCGCGGCGATAAAGCTCTACAGGGACGCCGGCGTGCGGGTGATTCCCGGGAGTTACCTGGCGCGCCCGCAGGCCGACGGCAGCAATCCCGGCGCCGGCTACATCAGGCTGGCGCTCGTTGCAGACAGTGAAACAACAGCCGAGGCGTTGCACCGGCTGGTCGAAACTTTGAAATAGTCGCGAAGGCCCCATGAGCATGCCGGCGATCGAACGCGTCCTTCCCCTGGTCGGCCACTTGCCGGCGTCTATCCGCGAGGCGCTGGCGCGGCGCCTGCGCGAACTCGCCGGACTTGCGCTGATCTCGCTGTCCGGCGTGGCAACGGCGGCGCTGATGACCTGGTCGGTGCAGGATCCCAGCCTCAGCCACGCGACCTCGCGCCCGATCCGCAATATTCTCGGCTATCCCGGTGCGATCACCGCCGACCTGTTGATGCAGATCATCGGCCTCGGCGCCATCATGCTGATCCTCCCCGTCGCGGTATGGGGCTGGCGCATGCTGACCCACCGCACCTTCGACCGCGAGGCGCTGCGGATCGCCTGCTGGATTCTCTGCACGGTGATCTCGGCGGGCTTTGCCAGCTGCTGGGCGCATGGCGGGGCATGGCCGCTGCCGACGGGGCTTGGCGGCGTCGTCGGCGACGCGCTGGTGCGCGCGCCCGCCGTCGTGTTCGGGCCGCCCGGTCTGGTCTATCGCCTCGTCCTCGGGGTCATCCTGTTCGCAGGCGTGGTTGCGACCTTCCTGTTCGCGAGCGGCATGGGCTCGCGTCCGCACGAAGCGGAACTGACGCCGATCGAGGACGACGACGCGCCGTTCGTGGAGGAAGGCGATCGCGGCTCGGTCTCGCTGGGATGGGCCTTTCATGCCGTCATGAGCGCCAAGGCGCGGCTCGCATGGCTGTTCTCGCTGGCCTATCGCTCGCTGGTGGCGAGTGCGCCGCAGCCGCGCACGGCCTCGTTCGAGCGCCAGGAACCCAATCTGGGCGGCCGCGCCGCGCCGTCACTGGCGCCGCAGGCCGAAGAGGATTTCGTCGACGAGGAAGAAGACGAAGAGCAAGTTCCCGCCGCCCGCGCCCCGCGCAAGAAGGCCGCACCGCGTACGCCGCAGCGCAAAGCCTCCGAAAAATTCGAACTGCCCTCGGTGTCGGTGCTGACCGCGCCGAAAGCCTCGGACCGCCAGCCGCTGAGCAAATCGGAACTCGAAGCAAATTCGCGCGCGCTGGAAAGCGTGCTCGGCGATTTCGGCGTTCGCGGCGAAATCGTCAAGGCGCATCCCGGCCCTGTCGTGACGCTGTACGAACTCGAACCCGCGCCCGGCATCAAATCCTCGCGCGTCATCGGCCTCGCCGACGACATCGCCCGCTCGATGAGCGCGCTGTCGGCACGCGTCGCCGTGGTCCCCGGCCGCAACGCCATCGGCATCGAACTGCCGAATGCGCATCGTGAAAAGGTCTACTTGCGCGAATTGCTGACGGCCAAGGACGAATCAGTGGCGAAACTGCCGCTCTGTCTCGGCAAGAACATCGGCGGCGAATCCATCATCATCGATCTGGCGCGGACGCCGCATATGCTGATCGCCGGCACCACCGGCTCCGGCAAATCCGTCGCCATCAACACCATGATCCTCAGCCTGGTCTATCGGCTGCGGCCGGATCAATGCCGCCTGATCATGGTCGATCCGAAGATGCTCGAACTCACGGTCTATGACGGCATCCCGCATATGCTGACGCCTGTCGTGACCGATCCGAAGAAGGCCGTGGTCGCGCTGAAGTGGGCGGTGCGCGAGATGGAAGAGCGCTACAAGAAGATGTCCAAGCTCGGCGTGCGCAACATCGACGGCTACAACCAGCGCCTGCTCGAAGCCAAGACCAAGGGCGAAGAGCTGAGCCGCACCGTGCATACCGGCTTCGACAAGGAAACCGGCAAGGCGATCTACGAGGAAGAGAAGCTCGACCTCGATCCCTTGCCCTACATCGTCATCATCGTCGATGAAATGGCCGACCTGATGATGGTCGCCGGCAAGGATATCGAGGGCGCGGTGCAGCGTCTGGCGCAGATGGCGCGCGCCGCGGGCCTGCACGTGATCCTGGCGACGCAGCGGCCGTCGGTCGACGTCATCACCGGCACCATCAAGGCGAACTTTCCGACCCGCATCTCGTTTCAGGTCACGTCGAAAATCGACAGCCGCACCATTCTCGGTGAAATGGGCGCCGAGCAGCTGCTCGGACAGGGCGACATGCTCTACATGGCGGGCGGCGGCCGCATCAGCCGCGTCCACGGCCCCTTCGTTTCGGACGAAGAGGTCGAGAAGGTGGTGCGTCATCTCAAATCCCAGGGCCAGCCCGAATATCTCGAGGCGGTCACCGCGGAAGAGCCCACCGACGAGGACGGCGCGGTGTTCGATTCCACCGGCATGGGCGGCGGCGAGGGTGGCGGCGGCGACCTGTTCTCGCAGGCGGTGGCGATCGTCAAGCGCGACCGCAAGGCCTCCACCAGCTACATCCAGCGCCGGCTGCAGATCGGCTATAACCGCGCCGCGTCGCTGATGGAGCGAATGGAACTCGAAGGTATCGTCGGGCAGGCAAATCACGCCGGCAAACGTGAAATTCTGGTCGAAGAAGAAGAAAGCCGTTTTTGAGCATTATCGAACCTGAAGGGGCTGCCTGACGGAGCATGTTATTCTCACGGAAAAACGATATCTCCTTGGGCCGAAAGCACGGTAAAAAGGCAGCCAGGCAGGACGACACGTTGAACAGAAATCTGAATTTTCGAATGGCCCAACGATCAGCAACCCGCAGCATGCGCGCCGGCATGTACACCGCCCTGGCGCTGCTGATCGTGACAGCCGTGGCCGGCGCCGCGGCGCCGTCCGAGGCGCAGACCGTTCCGATTCCAAAGCCCGCGCCGAAGGGCCGCGACGTGCAGCTCAGCGCATCGGAGCCGCGGGCACCGATGACGACCGGAGCGACCCAGGCGGTACCGAATCCGGTGATTCCCGATCCGCGCCGCAATGTTCCCGCCAATATCTTTGCGACCTTCGACGCCAACCAGAAGGCGCAGGCGGCCAAGGTGAGTTCCTACCTTTCGTCGCTGCAGACGCTGGTCGGAAATTTCGTCCAGGTCGGGCCCGACGGCACCAAGATCAAGGGCGACTTCTACATCCAGAAGCCCGGCAAGGTGCGTTTCGAGTATGAGCCGCCGAGTCCGATCGCGATCATCGCCGACGGATCCTCGCTGGCGGTGCGCGACAGCAAGCTTGCGACCCAGGACATCTATCCGCTGTCGCAGACGCCGCTGCGGTTTTTGCTGTCGGACCGGATCGACCTGTTGAAGGATACCAACGTCGTCAGCGTGACCGCGGACGACCTGTTCATCAGCGTCACCATCGAGGAGAAGCAGGCACTGATCGGCACCAGCCGCCTGATGCTGATGGTCGGCGCCAAGGACGGCCAGCTCAAGCAATGGACCGTGACCGACCCGCAAGGCTATGACACCACGGTCGCGGTCTACAATGTGGATTCATCCCGGAAGCTCGATCCCGGTCTGTTCAAAATCGACTTCACCAATTATACGACCCCGCCGGGTTAGTTCTCGGCCAATTTCGTAGTTCGTAGGGTGGGCAAAGGCGCTCTTGCGCCGTGCCCACCATTCCACCGGCAAGATCATCCGAGAGATGGTGGGCACGGCGCGAAGACGCGCCTTTGCCCACCCTACGAATCGTTGCTTGCGCTCGCCGCAATGACGTTCATAAGTCCTGCCATGCGCTTTTCCCTGACAACCTGGAATATCAATTCGGTGCGCCTGCGCATCGAGATCGTCGCCAAATTCCTCAAATCGGTGCGGCCGGACGTGCTTTGCCTGCAGGAGACGAAGTGCATCGACGACGCATTCCCGCTGAAACGCTTCAAGCGTCTCGGCTATGAGCATGTCGCGCTGAACGGGCAGAAGGGTTATCACGGCGTCGCCGTGATCTCGAAGCTGCCGTTCGAGAGCACGGATATCCGCACCTTCTGCGACAAGCTCGATTCACGCCACATCTCGGTGTCCTTCGGCGAGAAGGCGCAACTGACAAAACCGCTGGTGCTGCATAATTTCTACGTGCCGGCGGGCGGCGACATTCCCGATCCCGCGCTGAATTCGAAATTCGAGCACAAGCTGCGGTTTCTCGACGAGATGAAGGCGTGCGAGCCGCTGCATCCGCGCGGCGAGGACCGGCATATCCTGGTCGGCGATCTCAACGTGGCGCCGCACGAGAACGACGTATGGTCGCACAAGCAGCTCCTGAAGGTGGTGTCGCACACCCCGATCGAAACCGAGAAACTGCTCGCCGCGCAGGCTCACGGCGAATGGTTCGACGTCGCGCGCGAGCGCATCCCGCTGTCGGAAAAGGTCTACACCTGGTGGAGCTACCGTGCCGCCGACTGGACGCTGGCCGATCGCGGCCGCCGGCTCGATCACATCTGGGTATCGCGCGCGCTGAAGGACGGCGTCAGCGATTTCCGGATCACCAGGGACGCGCGCGGCTGGGAGCGGCCGTCCGACCATGTACCTGTCACGGTGACGCTGGAGGTGTAGACTTGTCGTCCCTGCGAACGCAGGGACCCATACCGCGTGATCCTCGATCTTGGATGCTGTTCGACGACTTGTCGTAACCACGCGCGCCGGTGGCTATGGGTCCCTGCGTTCGCAGGGACGACGGGCGTTAAATGCTCAGCTTGGCGCCGGCCATCAGGATGTCGCTGGCAAGCTGGCTGGTGCGGGTGGCGAATTCGTCGCGCAGCCGGCGTGCCGCGGCGGGGTCGCTTTCCAGCACGCGCTGAAACAGGCTGCGCGCGACCCGGATCACCGAGGAGTTTTCCAGCGCGGTCGCGGTCGACGGCCGCTGCATCGCCACGACCAGCGCGAGTTCGCCGAGCAGGGCGCCCGGACCCGCGATGACCTCCGCGCCGCCGCCGTCCTCGACCCGGAACGCGCCGCGCTGCACGATGAAACCGGCATCGGCATCGTCGCCCTCATTGAACAGGATTTCGCCGCGCGCGAAATTGCGCTGCTCGGAACCGATCGCGAGCATGCGCAGCGCCGTCGCCCCCAGCAGGCGAAGGGTGGGGACGCGCTCGAGTAGCGCTACATCATCTTCGATCGACATGCAGAACCGGTGATCGGGATGCGCGGATAAATACGAATCGTCTGATGAATCGTATCACGGCACCAGCTTGTAGCCACCGGCTTCCGTTACCAGTATCTCGGGATTGGCCGCATCCTTCTCGATCTTCTGACGCAGCCGGTAGATGTGGGTTTCCAGGGTGTGGGTGGTGACGCCCGAATTATAGCCCCACACCTCCTGCAGCAGCGTCTCGCGCGAGACCGGCAGCTGGCCGGCGCGATACAGGAACCGGAGGATCGCGGTTTCCTTCTCGGTCAGGCGTACCTTCCGGGCATTGGCGCCGGTCAGCATCTTGGAGCCGGGCCGGAATGAGTAGGGGCCGACCGAAAACACCGCGTCTTCGCTGGCCTCATGCTGGCGCAGCTGGGCCCTGATTCGCGCCAGCAACACCGCAAACCGAAACGGTTTGGCCACGTAATCGTTGGCGCCGGATTCCAGCCCCAAAATCGTGTCCGAATCGGTATCGTGCCCGGTGAGCATGATGATGGGGGCCTTGAAGCCACCCTTGCGCAGGCTGCGCACCACTTCGCGCCCATCGGTGTCCGGCAGCCCGACATCCATCAGCACGAGATCGGGAGAATTGGCCTTGGCGGCGCTGGCGCCCTTGGCGCCGGTATCGACGGCGGAGGCCTCGAACTCGTCGTGCAGCGACAATTGCTCCACCAGCGTATCGCGCAGATCGGTGTCGTCATCCACGATCAGGATCTTGCGGGCAGTGGCCATTGGTACAATCCTCTTGGGGCAGGCGACCGTAAGCGCCGTCGGCCGAGTCCAGTTTCGTCAGTCAGGTTCGTATTGAGGTAAGGGGCTGTTACAGATTCACAAGCCGAAACCCATTCTACTCCAGATTTGGATGGCTTTAGGATGAATGTCGGGGTTGGCGTGAAATAGAGCATTTGCCGTCAAGGTGGCAACCGGGATTTGGCGATTCGCATGGGAAAGTCCAATATTTCAATCACTTATCAGACAAGTCCGCGTGATCGGCCGCTTTCCGCGATCCGGATTCACGCCGCCGCCGGCGATCCGCGCCGGGGCTGGCTGACGGCCGGCGGGCAGACCATGCCGGTCGCGCTGGGACGCGGCGGCATTCTGGCCAACAAGCGCGAGGGCGACGGCGGCACCCCGCGGGGCATTTTTCGGCCCCGGCAAGTGTGGTGGCGGGCCGACCGCCACGCCCGGCCGCGGACTCATCTGCCGGTCCGCGCCATCCAGCCCGAAGACGCCTGGTGCGAAGACCCCGGCGACCGCCATTACAATCAGCCGGTGCGGCTCGAGGCCGGGCAGGGCGGCGACCGGCTCAGGCGCGAAGATCACCTCTATGATTTCATCGTCGAGATCGATCACAACACCGAGCCCCGGATCGCGGGCCGGGGCAGCGCGGTCTTCCTGCATCTGGCGCGCGACAATTTCGGACCGACCGCCGGATGCGTCTCGATGACGAAATCGGTGATGCTGCGGTTGCTGCGACGGATCGGACCCGAGACCAGGATCGTGATTGAGTAAGTTCACCTCTCCGCGGAAAACAACCATGCTCGACCAGAACCAGATCGCAGCGGCGTCACGGATCCTGCACGACCATTGGCGCGCCGGCGCCAAGCTCGAGGGTCTCGAAACCTCGCTGCGTCCGCGCGACCGCGCCGAAGCCTATGCGATCCAGGCGGCCATCGAAAACCACTCCGGCGAAAAACTGTTCGGCTGGAAGATCGCAGCCACCAGCGAGGCCGGGCAAAAACACATCAATGTCGACGGCCCGATGGCCGGGCGCATCCTGCCCGAGACCGTGATTGCGGAAGGCGGCACGGCATCGATGTCGGGCAATGAGATGCGCGTCGCCGAGCCGGAATTCGCCTTTCGCATGCAAACCAATTTGCCGCCGCGCAACTCACTCTACACCGTGCAGGAGGTGCTCGGTGCCGTCGACACGCTGCATCCGGCGATCGAAATTCCGGATTCGCGCTTTTCGGATTTTGTCGGCGCCGGCGCCGAGCAAATCATTGCGGACAATGCCTGCGCGCATCGCTTCGTTCTCGGCGCGCCGACCCAATCGAACTGGCGCGCGCTCGACCTGGTCGAGCACAAGCCGGTCATCAAGTTGCGCGGCAAGCAATATATTGGCCACGGCAAGAACGTACTTGGCGATCCCCTGATCGCGCTGACATGGCTCGCCAACGAATTGCGCCAGCTCGGCGTGACGCTTCGAGCCGGCGAGGTCGTAACCACCGGCACCTGTCACCCGCCGCTGCCGATTCAATCCGGCGATCTGTTCGAGGCTGATTTCGGTGTGATCGGGAAAGTGTCGGTGAGATTCGAGTAGACCTCGCTCGCTATTCTTCCCCTCTCCCCCTGTGGGAGAGGGTGGACGCGATGCGCAGCATCGCGGACGGGTGAGGGGTTCGCTCAACGGCTAACTTGCCGGCGGATAGAGACCCCTCATCCGGCGCTTCGCGCCACCTTCTCCCACAAGGGGAGAAGGGAAGGAAACTGCATCACCGCGTCCCGAAAATCGCCGAGCCGATCCGCACATGGGTGGCGCCGAACGCAATCGCGATGGCGAAGTCGGCGCTCATGCCCATCGAGAGTTTTGTCAGTCCGTTGCGCGCGGCGATCTTTGCGGTCAGCGCGAAATGCGGCGCCGGGGCCTCGTTGACAGGCGGAATGCACATCAGGCCGGTGATCGACAGACCATACTTTTCCCGGCACGCGGCAATGAAGGCGTCGGCGTCGCCGGGGGCGACGCCCGCCTTCTGCGGCTCCTCGCCGGTATTGAGCTGAACGAACAATTCGGGCCGGCGCTTTTGGGAATCGATTTCCTTGGCTAACGCTTCGCAAATGCTCGGACGGTCGACCGAATGGATCGCGTCGAACAACGCCACGGCTTCCCGGGCCTTGTTGGATTGCAGCGGGCCGATCAGATGCAGCGCAATGCCGGGGTAAGCCGACATTAACCCTGGCCACTTCGCCTTGGCCTCCTGCACGCGATTTTCGCCAAAAACGCGCTGTCCCGCCGCGATCACGGGCGCAATCGCATCGGCATCGAAGGTCTTGGACACCGCGATCAGCGTCACCGATTGACGATCGCGGCGCGCGTCCTCGCAGGCGCGCGCGATGTCGTGCTCCACCGTGGCAAGCCCGTTTGGTAAATGCGTGGTTATCGGCAGGGGATTTTGCGGCGTCATGTCATCCGTTGGCGGTAGATTTACGGGTTATTTCGAATTTTACCGAGTTCCGGAAAGGCTTCTTGAACCCTTCCCTATACCCTGCATCCGGGGTCAGGGGACTAAGATGTCACGGGTCAGTTTCAACCGCAAAAGAGTGAAACTCAAGAAGGTTCTGGGAATCCGCGCGCGGCTGGCGTTGCTGGCGCTGATCCTGGTGACGCCGTTGATGCTGGAGCGGGTCCGCTCGCTGGAGGACACGAGGGCCAAGCAGATCGCGTTGGCCTCGGCTGAATTCGCCAGTCTCGCCAAGCACAGCGCCGATATGCAGCGCGAGGTGATTTCGTCGGTCGAGACGGTTCTGAAATCCGCGGCCTATATCCGCGGTTCCGAGGGTGGCGTCGGCCGCAGTTGCGACATCATGCGCGCCAGCCTGCCCAGCAATCTGCCCTGGATCCGCAGCCTGATGATCGCCGGCGGCGATGGACGTATCCAGTGTTCGACCAACAACCTGTATGTCGGCCTCGATCTCAGCGACCGGCCCTATCTCATCAAGGCGCGCGAGAGCCGCGACTTTGTCTTCAGCGACTTTGTGCTCGCCAGACCGACCAATACACCCGTCGTGATGGCGGCCTATCCGGTATCGGCCATCAACCCGGACGCCGACTCGGTTGTTCTGGCCGGTGTCAATCTCGACTGGATGTCGAAGATCATGAGCAATCTCGGCAGCCGGCCCGGCATCACCGCTGCGCTGGTCGACAGTGCCGGAACAGTGCTGGCGGCGCCGGCGGATCAGGCCGGCATGATCGGCCGTCCCCTGGATACTGTGCCGCTGCTGTCGTCGATCGCCGAAAAGGCCATCGGTTCGAACCAGCCGGAAGGCTCGCTTTCATTCCTTGCCGTCGATGGCTCGAAACGCATCGTCAACTTCGCGCGCATCACCGGTACGCAATCGCGCCTCATCATCAGCATCGACGAAGCCAGGGTTTCCGCGGCGATCAATGGCGAGATTCGCACCGCCTATCTGCAACTCGCCTTCGTCTGCCTGTTCGTGCTGCTCGGCGCGCTGGTCGCCGCCGAGAAGCTGATCATCCAGCCGATCGAGATGATGGCGGCGATGGCGAAGCGGTTCGGCCAGGGCGAATGGTCGGTGCGCGCCACGCGCAAGTCGTTGCCGGCCGAATTCGTTCCGCTGGCCCGCGCCTTCAACGCGATGGCGGCGCAGCTCGGCAAGCGCGAACGCGAACTGGTCGCCACCAATGACCGGCTCACCGTAATGGCGTCGATCGACATGCTGTCCGGCCTCGCCAACCGGCGCGGCTTCCAGAGCCGGCTCGACTTCGAGTGGATGAAGGCCCAGCAATATGACAGCGAGCTGTCGCTGCTGATGATCGACGTCGATCACTTCAAGCTGTTCAACGACACTTATGGCCATCCCGAAGGCGACGCCTGCCTGACCCGCCTCGGCGAAACCCTGGCCGCCGTCGCCGGCGAGACCATGGGCTTTGCCGGACGCTACGGCGGCGAGGAATTCTGCCTGTTGCTGCCGAACACCGACGCCAAGCGCGCACTGGAAATCGGCGAGATGGTGCGGGCTGCGGTCCAGAACCTCGCAATGCCCCATTCCACCTCGAGCTTCCTGACCGTCACCGCCAGCGTCGGCGTGGCCTGCACCAGGCCGAACGAAAAGCAGCAGCCCGGCGACCTGATCGAAGCCGCCGACGCCGCCCTCTACGCCGCCAAGCACCGCGGCCGCAACGCGGTGGTCGAGCACGGGTTCGTGCGGCTGACGGATGGCGGGATGGCGCTGGCGAGCTGAGGGTTGCCGTCAGCCCTTTGAGGCGCGGGGGCGTTGACCCCCCTGCCGCTTTTGTGGCCTAGTCCGCCGTCCCCTGAGACGGCCCCTGACCTGCAAAAAGCCCAGCGATTCCATGACCTCCGAACGATACAACGCACGCGAAACCGAGCCGCGCTGGCAACGCCAGTGGGATGAAAAGGCGATCTTCGCCTCCAGGAACGACGATACCAGGCCGAAATACTACGTGCTCGAGATGTTCCCCTACCCCTCCGGGCGCATCCATATCGGGCATGTGCGCAACTATACGCTGGGCGACGTGCTGGCGCGGTTCATGCGGGCCAAGGGTTTTAATGTGCTGCACCCGATGGGCTGGGACGCCTTCGGCCTGCCGGCCGAGAATGCCGCGATCGAGCGCAAGGTGGCGCCGAAGGCGTGGACCTACGAAAACATTGCCGCGATGAAGAAGCAGCTGCGGTCGATCGGGCTGTCGCTGGACTGGTCACGCGAATTCGCGACCTGCGATCCCAGCTACTACAAGCACCAGCAGAAGATGTTCAACGACTTCCTGCGCGCCGGCCTGGCCGAGCGGGAGAAGCGCAAGATCAACTGGGATCCGGTCGACATGACCGTGCTCGCCAACGAGCAGGTGATCGACGGCCGCGGCTGGCGCTCCGGCGCCGTGGTCGAGCAGCGCGAGATGAACCAGTGGGTCTTCAAGATCACGAAGTATTCGCAGGAATTACTCGACGCGCTGGATGGGCTGGACCGCTGGCCCGACAAGGTGCGGCTGATGCAGCGCAACTGGATCGGCCGCAGCGAAGGCATGCTGGTGCGCTTCGCGCTCGATCCCGCCACGACGCCGGCGGGTGAGACCGAGCTGAAGGTTTTTACCACGCGGCATGACACGCTGTTCGGCGCCAAGTTCATGGCGATCGCGCCGGATCATCCGCTGGCGCAGGCGATGGCCGCGAAGAATCCAGAACTCGCGGAGTTCATCGCGGAAGCGAAGCGTCACGGCACCGCGCAGGAGATCATCGACACCCAGGAGAAGCTGGGTTTCGACACCGGCATCCGCGCAGTCCACCCGTTCGATCCCGACTGGAAGCTGCCGGTCTATGTCGCCAATTTCGTGCTGATGGAATACGGCACCGGCGCGATCTTCGGCTGCCCGGCGCACGACCAGCGCGACCTCGACTTCGTCAATAAATACGGGCTCGGCAACACCCCGGTGGTGTGTCCCGAAGGCCAGGACCCGAAGACGTTCGTCATCACCGACACCGCCTATGACGGCGACGGCCGCATGATCAATTCGCGCTTTCTCGACGGCATGACCATCGAGCAGGCCAAGCAGGACATCGCCAAGCGCCTCGAAGGAGAGATCCGCGGCAACATGCCGGTCGGCGAGCGGCAGGTAAACTTCCGGCTGCGCGACTGGGGCATCTCGCGGCAGCGCTATTGGGGCTGCCCAATCCCGGTGATCCACTGCCCCACATGCGATGTGGTGCCGGTGCCCGATGCGGACCTGCCGGTGGTGCTGCCGGAGGATGTCTCCTTCGACAAGCCCGGCAACGCGCTCGACCATCATCCGACCTGGAAGCACGTCGCCTGTCCGAAGTGCGGGGCCAAGGCGCAGCGCGAAACCGACACCATGGACACGTTCGTGGATTCATCGTGGTATTTCGCGCGCTTCACCGATCCCTGGAACGAGAAGGCACCGACCACGCCTGATGTCGCCAACCGGATGATGCCGGTCGACCAGTATATCGGCGGCGTCGAGCATGCGATCCTGCATCTGCTCTACAGCCGCTTCTTCACCCGCGCCATGAAGGCCACCGGCCATATCGGCATGGATGAGCCGTTCGCCGGCATGTTCACCCAGGGCATGGTGGTGCACGAGACCTACCAGAAGGCCGACGGCAGCTATGTCACGCCGGCCGAAGTGCGGATTGAAGCCGGCGGCAACGGCAAGCGTGCCATCCTGCTGACCACGGGCGAGGACATCACCGTCGGCGCCATCGAGAAGATGTCGAAGTCGAAGCGCAACACGGTCGACCCCGACGACATCATCGCCACCTACGGCGCCGACGTGGCGCGCTGGTTCATGCTTTCGGATTCGCCGCCGGACCGCGACGTGATCTGGAGCGACGAGCGGGTGCAGGGCGCCTCGCGCTTCGTGCAGCGGCTGTGGCGGCTGGTCAATGAATCCGCCAGGATCGCCCAATCAGCCCCGGCGGCACGGCCGGCGGCGTTCGGCGCGGACGCGCTGCTGCTGCGGAAGGCCGCCCATGGCGCGCTGGACAAGGTCTCCACCGGGATCGAAAAGCTGCATTTCAACGTCTGCCTCGCCCATATCCGCGAGTTCACCAACGCGCTGGCCGAGGTTCTGGGCCGCGAGGGGGAGCCTTCGCCGGATCTGGCCTGGTCGGTCCGGGAGGCCGCGGTCATCCTTGTTCAACTGTTCGCGCCCATGATGCCGCATCTGGCCGAGGAGTGCTGGACGGTCTTGGGCCAGAAGGGGCTGATTTCAGAGGCGAATTGGCCCCAAATCGAACGCGATTTGCTGGTTGAAGATAGCGTGACGCTGGTGGTCCAGGTCAACGGCAAGAAGCGGGGTGATGTCACCGTGCCACGGGGTGCCCAAAATCCGGAAATTGAGGCTGCCGTTTTGGCTCTCGATGCGGTAAAACAGGCCCTCGGCGGCAACGCCGTCCGCAAGGTCATTATTGTTCCCATGAGGATCGTGAATGTCGTTGGCTAAGACCCGCATCGCCGCTCGGCTCCTGGTCGTGGCCGCCCTGGCGGCGCTGACGGCCGGCTGCTTTCAGCCGATGTATGCCGAGCGTACCGACGGCACCCCCGGCCTGCGCGAAAAGCTGATGGGGGTGGACGTCCCGCCGGTCGACAAGCCCAATGCCTCCCGCGAGGCACGGGTCCAGGTCGAAATTCGCAACGCGCTGAAGTTCAAGCTCTACGGCAACGCCACCGGCATGCCCCCCACGCACAAGCTTGTGCTGCGGTTCGGCACCAGTCGCTCGTCGCTGATGCTCGATCCCGCCACCGCGCTGCCATCCAGCGAGAATTACGGCATCGACGCCCAGTACAATCTGATCGAACTCGCCACCAACAAATCGGTCATGACGGGAACCACGTTCGCGCGGGTGTCCTACGACATTCCCGGCCAGATGCAGCGCTTCGCCCACGCCCGCGCCTTCCGCGACGCCGAGGATCGCGCCGCAGCCGAGATCGCGGAAAACATCCAGACCCGGCTGGCGTCGTACTTCGTCGCGGGGACCTGACCCATCTCGTCATTCCGGGGCGCGCGCAGCGCGAACCCGGAATCCAGAAGTAGCAGAATTCGATCGAGATTCCAGGTCCGCGCGAAGACGAGCGTCTCGGAATGACGGCAAGGATCTCGTAGTGGTCGCGCTTCGCGGAAAAGAGATCGACGCTTTTCTCGCCCGGCCCGACCCGGCGCGTCCCATCATCCTGCTTTACGGGCCCGATGCCGGCCTCGTGCGCGAACGCGCCGATGCGCTGCTGGCGTCCGCGGTCGACGATCCCAATGATCCGTTCTCGCTGGTGCGGCTCGATGGCGACGAACTCTCGGCCGAGCCGTCGCGGCTGGTCGATGAAGCGATGACCATACCGATGTTCGGCGGCCGCCGCGCCATTCGCGTCCGCGCCGGCTCGCGCAATTTCGCCAGCGGCGTCGACACCCTGGCGGATTCTCCCTTGAAGGATTGCCGCATCGTGATCGAGGCCGGCGAGCTGCGGCCGGAATCGCCGCTGCGCAAGGCCTGCGAGCGCGCCAGGACCGCGGTCGCCATCGCCTGCTATGCCGACGACGCCGGCGCGCTCGCGCGATTGATCGACAGCGAGCTGCGGGTTTCGAATCTGAGCATCGCCGCCGACGCCCGCGCGGTCCTGATGTCGCTGCTCGGCGGCGACCGCCAGGCCTCGCGCAACGAGCTGAAGAAGCTTGCGCTGTACTCGCACGGCGGACGCGAGGTCACGCTCGACGACGTGATGGCGGTGGTCGCCGACGCCTCCGAGCTCAAGATCGACCCGATCGTCGACGGCGCCTTCGCGGGAAGGCCGGATCTGGTGGAAACCGAATTCGCCAAGGCCATGGTGGCCGGCACCTATCCGGGCATGATCATTTCGGCCGCGCAGCGCCATGCCGCCTGGCTGCACAAGACCAGCCTCGCGGTGGCCGAGGGCACGCCGGTATCGACGCTGCTCGACAGCGGATTCCCGCGGCTGCATTTTTCCCGGAAGCCGAGTGCCGAGGTGGCACTGCGGAATTTCAGCCCGGCGCGGCTGATCGGAATCATCGAACAGCTCGCGACCGCCGCGCTGGAGTCGCGCAAGCAGTCGACGCTGGCCGCCGTGATCGCGCAACGCGCGCTGATGTCGATCGCGGTGAATGCCAAGCGGCGGGGATGATCTTCCCCCTCTCCCGCTTGCGGGGGAGGGCCGGGGTGGGGGACTCTCCGCGGGCACAGTCCAGGAGATTCAAGATCGAGCGAGAGAGATTGCTCGCTGAGAGAGCCCCCACCCGCGCGCTTTGCGCGCGACCTCCCCCGCAAGCGAGAGCTTTGCATAAAGGCGAATCTGCGATTCACTGGCGACCTAGCTGTGGAGAGGGCTGGGATGGCATATCGGCCGGTTGGGCAACCGAGTTTCGCGGATGCGCTAGCGTCGCGGCGAGGGACAGGG
>NZ_JAUSLT010000005.1 GCF_030646015.1 Bradyrhizobium sp. | reverse complement strand
TCATCCATGAAACAGGCCTTCGAACGCATCGGCGCGCGATTTCGACACGCCTCTCGGAACGTGGCCAGCTTCTATGCAAAGCGTTTAATATTGGTTGAGCAATTGGAAAAGAACGGGCTCAACAAAGAGATAAGACGGCTTCGTTGAAGCCGGGGGCATGCGTAAACCGTTGGTTAACCATGTTTGCGCGTCAGCGCCCTGATATCTGCGCACATTCCGATCGCAAACCGGCAGCCCCCCTCGAATCACGTGCAGGGCATGTCGGCGGAAATACGTGCTGACGCTCAGGAGGCGGTCACGACCACCGCTTCGCCCTCGGGGGCGAGCACCACGTTCAACCCGCAGGCCTGCGCCAGCAGCCGCGTATAATAAGGCTGCACCGCGTGCGCATCGATGCTGGAGGCCGACCCCGAACTCAGCATGTCCGCGATATTCTGCGGCATGCGGGCGTTGAGCCCGGCGGCGGCGACGCGAAAGCCCATAGCTTCGCCCTCGCCGACCTGATCGACCGTCAGCACCCCGCCACGCGGGATGGTCTGCTGCGCAATCACCATCATGTTCAGGAGCAGCTTGACCCGGTTCTTCGGCAGCAGCACCCGCGGCAAATTCCACGTGATCTTGGTCTTGGCGTCCTCGAGGTGACCGCGCGCCATGGCCTGCGCATCGCCGAGGTCGATCTGGGCGCCCGCCGATCCGGCCGCTCCGAACGCCAGGCGACAGAACTGCAACCGCGCGGAGGCGGTCTTGGCGCTCTTGCGGATCAAATCGAGCGCAAATTCGCGATCTTCCGGCTTCGGATTGTCGTCGAGGACCTCAAGCCCGTTGACGATGGCGCCGACCGGACTGATCAGATCATGGCAAACCCGCGAACACAGCAGCGCCGCCAGTTCGAGGGCGTCGGGGGCGGGACCGGGAGTCGTGGTGCCAGACATAAGGTGTTCCCTGGGGAATTCCGTGACAGACGCGGACACGGCGAATCACGCATGCTTGCTGGCTTGATACACTGCGGACGCGCGTGCTGCCACCACAAGGCGGCTCGGCTGGAAAGACGGAACTGTAGATGAGACCCGCCCAAAAAAACCGATCGAGCAATCGCCCGAGAAATTGCCCGAGAAATCGCCATGAATGAGGCACGTTCGTCAGGACCGACGATCGATCGCGAGGCCGCAGCCGCGCTGATGGGGCCCCTGACCGAGCTGGTGGTCCGGGCCGGCGCCGCCATTCTCGCCGTCAACCGGCCCGCGATGAAGATCGACGGCAAGCTCGACGGATCGCCGGTAACGGAGGCGGATCTCACCGCCGACCGAATCATCGGCGAGGGCCTGGCAAGACTGGCTCCTGACATACCGGCGCTGTCGGAGGAACGCGTCCATCTGGCGAAACCGCCCTATGAGGGCAGTTTCTTCCTGATCGATCCGCTGGATGGCACCAAGGAATTTGTCGCCGGCCGCAACGAATTCACGGTCAATCTCGCGCTGGTGAGCAACGGTACGCCGCTACTCGGCATTATCGGCGCGCCGGCGCTCGGATTGATCTGGCGTGGCATCGTCGGGCGCGGGGCGGAGCGGCTGGCCGTGGACGACAAGTCGCTGGGAGCGGCCGAACCGATCCGAACCCGCAAGCATCCTGCGCCCGGCGCCCCCTGGATCGTTGCCGTCAGCCGCTCGCATGGCGACAGCAGGACGGAAGCCTTTATTGCGGCGAGGCCCGGCGCGGTTCGCCAGATGCTGGGATCGGCGGTGAAATTGGGCCGGGTGGCGGAAGGCGGGGCAGACATCTATCCCCGCCTCGCCCCGACCAGCGAATGGGATGTCGCCGCGGGACACGCCGTCGTCACCGCGGCCGGCGGCAAGATCACCGATAGCCGGGGCGCGGCCTTGCAATTCGGCAGCGGGCGGGAAGGCTTTATCGTGCCGGAATTCATCGCCTGGGGCGACCCGGCGGCGGCAATGGCGGCTACTTAGGGCAATGGAGTTGCGGCGTACTCCACCTCTCTCATCGGGAGAGGTCGGCGCGCAGCGCCGGGTGAGGGGTTAAGGGCCAACGATAGAACAAACCCCTCACCCGAATTGCTTCGCAATTCGACCTCTCTCTCCAAATGGGAGAGGTGAAGAGAGACCGCCCTACCGCGCCAGACCCCGTTCCAGCGCCGGCCAGCGCGCCCTGGCCTCGCGCAGGATGCCCGCCGGATCGGCGGCAAAGGCGTCCCGGTGTTGCTCCCGGCCGAACAGATAAAGCCGCTGCCCCACCACCAGCCATAACCGGGGGGTGCCGCCATAGGTGATGCCGCGGGCCAGATCGACCGGATCGTAGCCGCCGAACTGAGGGCCGTAGATCTCGGGATGGGCGACGAACGAAGCGCGATTGCCTTCGTTGCGGAAACGCCAGACCGCTCCGGCCTGCGACGCCTCGAACTCCGGCCGGCCGGGTTCGGCACGGGCGTCGACGAAATAGGCGACGGGGTCATATCCCTCGATGGCGAGACCGCTGTAACGGTTCACGATCACCCGCTCGGTGGTCTGGGCCACGGCCGCCGAAGGAAGGCCGGCCAGGACGGCCAGCAAGCCGATCAAGGCTATTCCGGGGCGAAGGCCCGTTCCGGGGCCGCTGCCATTTCTTTCCTGCCGTTCTGCCGTCATAGTTGGTGCCGATAACATCCGAGTCGGGGGACACTGGACGCAACCTAAAGCCGTGCCTGTTGGCATCAGGTTAAGGCGGCGGCCGGGATTCGATACCCAGGGGTTCTTTTATGATTTTCGCATCACGCCTTGCCGCGGTGACGCTCGCCGCGCTGATGTGCTGGACCGTGCCCGCTTCCGCGCAGCAGCTGCCACCACCGCAGCCGCAGCCACAGCAGGCGCCGCCGCCGCAATTGCCGCCGCCGCGGCGGCAGCCCACGCCCAGCACCTATGGGCCGGACGAACTGGTCAACGCCGGCCACAAGTTCTTCGGCAACGTCTCGCGCGGGCTTGCTTCCGTGATCGAGCGCGCGGTGAGCCAATGGGGCCTGCCGAACGGCTATGTTCTCGGCGAGGAAGGCTCGGGCGCCTTCGTCGCGGGCCTGAGATACGGCGAAGGCACGCTCTATACCAAGAACGCCGGCGATCTGAAGGTCTACTGGCAGGGACCGTCGGTCGGCTTCGACTGGGGCGGCGACGGCGCGCGCACCATGACGCTGGTCTACAACCTGCCTGCGACCAACGCGATCTATCAGCGCTTTGGCGGTATCGACGGCTCCGCCTACATCATCGGCGGCTTCGGCATGACCGCGCTGACTGCCAACAACATCGTGCTGGTGCCGATCCGCTCCGGTATCGGCCTGCGGCTTGGCGCCAATATCGGCTATCTGAAATATACCCCGCGGGCGACATGGAACCCGTTCTGACGCCCACATAACAGGGCATCGGCCATTCTGGTTACGGATTCACGTTAACGCGGCATTAGGCTGGCGTTTACCCTGTGCCCCATGGCATTGTGAGAAATCGTTTTTCTCGGTTTTTTTCTCGCAGGGGTACCCTCATGATCGAACCGATCATGTATCTGGCGATCGGTTTTCTGGTCTCGATGCTGTTCGGGCTGATGATCGTGCCGCTGGTTCATAACCGCGCGGTGCGGCTGACGACCCGGCGGCTGGAGGCGGCGACGCCGCTGTCGATGGCCGAGATCCAGGCCGACAAGGACCAGCTGCGCGCGGAATTCGCGATGTCGGCGCGGCGGCTCGAGATGAGCGTCGACCAGCTCAAGAACAAGACCACCAGCCAGCTCGCCGAACTCGGCAAGAAATCCGATGCGATCAACCGCATGAAGCTCGAGCTTGGCGAAAAGAACGCCACGATCTTTTCGCTCGAGGCGCGCGAAAAGGCGGTCAAGGAACAGCTGCGCGCGACCGAAGAGGAATTCACCGCCAAGACCGAGTCGCTGCGCGACGCCGAGCAGGCGCTCAAGGACAAGCAGCTCGAGCTTGTAAAACTCAACGCCGAATTGTCGGACCGTTCGATGACGGCCGACACCCGTCAGGTCGAGCTGGTGACGGTGCGCGCCCAGGTCGACGCGCTCCGAAGCCGCGTCGGCGAAGCCGAACAGGATTTTTCCGCCACGCAAATCCGGCTCGAACAGGAACGCAGCGATTTCGAGAAGGCGACGCGCGAACTCCTCGAGGCGCGCAGCCGGGTCGAAAATCTGAGCCAGCGAGTCACCGATCTCGACCGCCAGCTGATCCTGCAGGTCAAGGAAGCCGAAATGCTCGGCAACCGCGTCAACGATCTGGAAGCGCGGCTAGCCACCCAGGGCAAGCTGCTGGCCGAGCGCGATTTCGAGAACAACCAGCTGCGCCAGGCCAAGGAAACCGCCGAGGCCACCGCGTCGGCGCTGCAGGTCGAACTCGCCGCCGCCAACAGCGGCAGGGGGCCGGCGCTGGAAAAGCTGAAGGCCGAGAAAGCCGCGGTCGAGGAACAGCTTCGTGTCGCACGCGACGAACGCGCCAAGCTGCAGCGCGACATCAACGCGATCCAGCAGCAGGCCGAGAGTTCATGGGCGACCGAGCGGATGGAAAATGCGCTGCTTCGCGAGCGCATCAACGATATCGCCGCCGAGGTGGCAAAACTCGCGATGCAGCTGGAGGGTCCGAATTCGCCGATCGAGGCCATGCTGGCCGCGGAACCGGCGCCGCCGCCGAGGGCCGCAAAGCCCGCCAATGGCGCCAGCACCAATACCGGCGTCTCCGAAGGCGGCGGCACGCTGGCCGAGCGGATCCGGGCGCTGCAGTCCCACGCCTCCCGCGCCCGCCAGCCGGGCTGATCATTCCCGCTCGGATTCGACCGATTAGCTTGACACCGGTACCCCGCCCTTCGTAAATCGCGGGCTCTGACGGCGTGATTGTTTCGATCCGACGCCGGTTTGCTGGCCTTTGATTCTACACGACAATCCCGGACGCATAGCTCAGCGGGAGAGCGTTCCCTTCACACGGGAGAGGTCCAAGGTTCGATCCCTTGTGCGTCCACCATGACCCGCTTGCTTGCCTGAATGCCGACCAGTTTGCGCGAACCGATTGCCGGATTGTGCCGATGACCCCTCAGAAGCTGATCGTCTGGATTATCAGCCTGACCGGAGGCGCGATCGGGCTGTTTGCGCCGGTTGGCGTGGTCAAATGGCTGCTGCAGACCGAGCCGGACGAAGCCGGCATCCTGACCCTGTTCCTGATTCCGGTCTGGTGCCTGCTGGTGGTTCTCGGCCTCTTGACCGGCCGCAGGCTGGGGATGCTCGCAACCGGCGGCAAGCGGATGGTGCAGAGATAGCGGGCGTCCGATCGGACGCGACCCCGGAGCGGGGCTCAGCGCAAGCACGTCGTCGCTATCAAATTCCGAGAATCCAGACCGCGATGACGGTGCCGAGCACGGCCAGACCGGAAATCGTCCAGCCCGTCGCGTAAACCGCACCATCGGTCTCCGGCCTGTCCACCATTGTATCGTGCCAGTGGGTCATCAACGCCTCCTGGGGTTGGCCTCTGGTGGTTAAGTCTGCGCCAGCGGCCCAAGGTTCAAACGGAAACAACCGTTCCCACGATAACCGCGGCGGCAGCCGCGGGTTCCCGGACCAGCGACGCATCCCTGCCCGACCGCGGCGCCAAGACGTCTGTCGCGCTGCAGCACGGCAGGTGCAGCGGGATCGGATCATTGAGCACCCAGCCATCCGGCGAAAATTTGCGTGGGCGTGCCGCGTCTGGCTCTTGCGCCCTGCGCCCGCGTGCTGGCCTGTGGTGGGGCCGGGAACAGGGTCCGCTCGCGCAGCGTGACTTCACCCGCACTCAGCAGGCCGTCGCCTGTCAGCCAACGTGGAGCCGCCGTGAGCAGGAAGACCCTCCGAATAGCCACCTGGAATATTGCGTCGAACAGGAACTACGATGCGGTGGCGGCAAAGCTTGCGGAACTGGACGTCGATGTATGTGCGTTGCAGGAGGTGGCGATCGATCCGGCGGTCGGCCTGCCGGTGCTGTTCGGTCACGGGCAAGGAAGCGCATCCGGCTATTGCTGGCATTTCGCGCCCGCCCTGATGCCCGCAGAGGTGTACCACGGAACGGGACAATATTTCGGACTCGCGATCGCATCCCGAATCCCGTTGTCGCGAACGGCCATGTTCCAGCTGGGTCCGCCGGGCACCGGTTCGGTCGTCCATGTAGAGAATGAGCCCCGCATCCTGCAGGTCGCGGCGCTGCCGCTGGAGCGGCCGGTGTTCATCGGCAATACCCATCTCGCCACCGCCGGCGATTGGGAATTGTCCGCCATGCGGCGATCGCAAGCCGGAAAAGTCGCCGGCATGCTGCGACCGCTGGCAACGCAGGGGCCGGTGATCCTGTGCGGTGATTTCAACGCAGGCCCGTCGAGCAGCGATCTCGTGGCGATCAAGGAGGCGTTGCCCTATTTCCATTCGAGCGACCGGGGGACTTTCGCCGAGGAGTTTGGCCGGCCACCGATCGATTTTTTCTGCTCGTCCATCGCGCTGGACGTCAGGATCTCCGTTTTCCCCCCGGACGGCCTGTCGGACCACAGCATCGTTGTCGCGACCCTCAACGATGTCGCGAGCGGCGCATCAGCCGCGCTTCGCCCTGCGCACCCGTCGTTCGAATGATGTTCAACGACGGTCGAGCCACGCGGGCAATTCGGCCGGCGAGTCGAGCAGCACATCGGCATGCGGCGCCAGCATCGCAGATGACGCGGGGCCGGTCAGGACGCCTATGGCGATAGCGCCCGCGGCGCGGGCGGCGGCGAGGTCGAGCACCGAATCGCCGACGACGGCGGTTTCCGAAACAGGCACGCCAACCGCCTGCGCGAAGGCGAGAACCGGCCCGGCGTCCGGCTTGGCGCCGAAGCCGGAATCATACCCCGCAACGAACTCCAGAACGTTATCCAGTTTGAGCTTGCGCAAGTGAGCGCGTGCGGTCATTTCGGCGTCATTGGTGAGCAATCCGAGGCGATAGCCCCGGGCGGCGAGCCCCGTCAGCAGCGCCCTGGGATCGCCGATCGCTGCCAGATGCCGGGTGGTCGCATCGCCCAGCAGCCGGTCGATCTCGGCAAGGAACGCGGCACTCGCAGGCCGCCCGAGCGCCGCAGCCCACAGCGCGCCATAGACGCCGGTGGGCTCGGCGATCAGCGGAGAGTCCGGCATGAAGCGCCGGTCGGCTTCGACAAAACGGCTCACCGCCACCAGGCGATCCCAGGCGGCGCGATCGCCGCCCGCGAGATGCTGCATGACCTCGTGGACCGCCGGACCGAAGGTGCGCTGGAAGTCGACGAGGGTGCCGTCCTTGTCGAACAGGATCGCCCGGATGGGTCGGACCTTGCAGGAATGCGTCATGTGCGAGGGCTCTTGCCGGGACGACGCGGCCGTACGGCTACTTTCCTTGCCGCACCTGTAGCGCCGGCTTGGTCACGCCGTCCAGTCCCGCCAGCCAAATCAAGCGGCCGCTTGACGCTTGCCGAGTTCTTCCTCGCCGACCGTGCCGACGAACATCACGTCGCCCACCGTCGCAATCTCGTTCGCACACGATGAAAAGCCCCGCCAAGTCGCCGGGGCTGTTGAGCGGCTCGCGAATAAAAGCGGCCCGCCGAAGCGGGCCGCTTTTCTGCGAGTTACGTGTCGCTATCGCTGCGCTGATCGTGCGGCTCCTTGGGATTGCTGCCGCCCTTGCCGGGAGCCTGGCTCTGCTGTCCGGGCTTCTGACCGCCGCCTTGCTGCTGGCCGGGTTTCTGACCCGGCGTCTGGCCTTGCTGGCCGGGCTGGTTTTGATTGGTCATGTTTTTTCCTTTCCTTGGGAACATCGACACAACGTCCCAGCGACTCCGTCGTTCCTGACAAAGAAAATGCGATCTGGGGCGCACCATGCGACGCGCTGACGGGCATGCGCCGAGTTCCGCTTTCACCATCCGAACACACAAGCAACGACCAATGAACAAGCAGGAACCGAGGCGCGTCGTTGGCGCATCGAGCTGACGCGGGGCAGCATCCAAGTTTCGTCGTATGACCGACTGCGGGCAGACAGGGCCTGCCCGCTGAAAATAGACACTTCTGCAATCGACTAGAGCAAGGGCGGAAACATGGACCATGCAGACCGGTGCCGAACCCAGGCTGACGAATGCCATCGTCTGATGCTGCTGTCGCAAAGCGGGGCCGAAGCCACCATCCTGACCAGCCTGACCCGCAGCTGGAAGATGATTGCCAACCAGACCGACCGATACGTCGCGATCATGAAGAAGGAAGCCGCCCGGAAGGGACAAGGACTTCATGAGAGACAAGGTCGCCCTGAGAGGCAAGGTCGCCCTGAACGACAAGGAGGTCTTGGCCGGATCCGTTCGTTGCGGCAACCCGCATCGCCGATTGACCATGGAAGTGCGGGAACATCCACCAGCACGGCGCCCGGAAGACATCGCTAGCACTTCCCGGCAACCGCTTCCGCGCTCACGCCAACCCGGCATCCTTCAACCGCCCCGCGAGCCACACCGACCGCGCCTGGTCGATCACGCCGCCGACATAGACATCGGAGACGACACTCTTCTTGCCCAGCACGAGATACACCCCGATCGCGTAGGCGAACCACAGATGCGGATCGGTCAATGCCTGCAGCTTGTGCCGGTCGTGTTCCGACGGCTGGTGATTGGAGGTCTTCCGAACTTCGATCGCGAGCAGGTTGTTGGGGATCTCGCGCTGATGCACGACGATATCGGGGTAAACCGACTTTCCGAGTTCATCGTCGGTCGAGACGATCGCGCCGTGCGGCAGCCGCAGCCTGCGTTCGCCGAGCCGGTTGTAATCGCAATCGACCTCCCATCCCGAAAACTGCTTTTCGAGATAGACCGCCAGCCGGTGCGTCAGCGTACGCTCGCCGAGATCCTTCTCGAACAGGAAGGTCTCGCGGGCATAAAATTCCTGCAGCGCCGTTACAACCTTGTTCAGCTCGGTCTGCATGTGGCCTCCGAAATGAACATTCCGTCATTGCAAGGAGCGTAGCGACGAAGCAATCCATGAACAATATGCCCATTCTATGGATTGCTTCGCTGCGCTCGCGATGACGATCTTGTTGTTCGCACGAGCGGATAGCAGGCCGCCCTCTAGATCTGCACTTCGATCAGCCGCGGCCCCTGCTCGGCGATGCCTTCCGCCAACGCCTTGTTGAACTCGTCCGCCGTGGTGACGGCGCGGCCGGGAACGCCCATGCCCTTGGCGAGCGCGACCCAGTCGAGCGCGGGGCGGTCGATCTTCAGCATGTCCAGGGCGCGCTGGCCCGGCTCGCCGGCGCCGACGCCGTCGAACTCGCCGCGCAGGATCTGGTAGATCCGGTTGGCGAACACGATGGTCAGAACATTGAGGCCCTCGCGGGCCTGGGTCCACAGCGATTGCAGCGTGTACATCGCGCTGCCGTCGCCGACCATGCAGATCACCTTGCGGTCCGGGCAGGCGATCGCGGCCCCGGTCGCCACCGGCGTCGAATATCCAATGGAGCCGCCCAGATTCTGGATCCAGTCGTGCGGGGCGGCGCCCGCCGTCAGCGGGAAGAACCCACGCCCGGTCGTGACGGATTCGTCGACCATGATCGCGTTTTCCGGAACCGCCAGCGCGATCGCCTGGGCGATCGACATATGGTTCAAGGCGCCGGTCGGTTTTATCAATTCGACCGTGGCCTGCGGCTTCACATCCGCCGGCTTGGCCCCCAGCGCCGAGGCCAGCGCCTCCAGGGCCGCCACCGAGTTCTCGCCGCTTTCGGTCATGCGATGGACCTCGCAACCCTCGGGCTTCAGCAGGCTCGGCTTGTTCGGATAGGCGAAGAACGCCACGGGATCGTTGGCCTCGACCAGCACGATGTGGCGAAAACCCTTCAGCGCCGCTTGCGCCAGTTCGATCACGTAAGGCACGCGCTCGATCGAAAACCGCCCGCGCCCGCGCGCCATCCTCGGACTGGCCAGCGGGCCCATCACCTTGCAGCCGGTCTTGCCGGCGATTTGCGCCGCCAGCGCCAGCCCCTTCTCGGTGACGGCACTGCCTGTGATCAACAGCAAGGTCTGCTCGCCGCCGCGCAGCACCCGGGCCGCGTGCTCGACGGCCCCAGGGGAGTAGCTCTGGCGCTGCGGCTCCACCGGCACCTGCGCCACGCCGTCGGCCTCGTTCCAGGCGGTGTCGGCGGGCAGGATCAGCGTCGCGATCTGCGGCGGCGCGCCCATCGCGCCCCTGGCTGCGGCAATGGCGGCGGCGCCGTCACGGGCGACCGATTTCGCGTCCGGCGAGGTGCGCACCCAGGACGACATCGGCCGCGCCAGGCCTTCGATATCCGAGGTCAGCGGCGCATTATATTCGATGTGGTAGGTCGCATGCTGGCCGACGATATTGACGACGCCGGAATTGGCCTTCTTGGCGTTGTGCAGATTGGCGAGGCCATTGGCGAGGCCGGGTCCGAGATGCAGCAGCGTCGAAGCCGGCGAGCCCTTCATGCGGAAATAGCCGTCGGCCGCGCCTGTCACCACGCCCTCGAACAGGCCGAGTACGCAGCGCATGCCCTCGACCCGGTCGAGGGCTGCGACAAAATGCATCTCCGAGGTGCCGGGATTGGCGAAGCAGACGTCCACGCCACCCGCGACCAGCGTCCGCACCAGGCTTTCCGCACCATTCATTCGATCTGCTCCCGTTCGCTTCGTTTCTTGAGTATCTGCTTGAAGATCAATCATTCCCAGCGTGTTTCGTCAAAGGGTCCACGGACATTGCAGCCATCGCCTGACGCCGCGGTGTTATTTCGGTAACGGAAACCTGCGAAATTCAGGCGCTCACAGGCTCGTTGCTTGCGAAATCGCCCCAGTTATGGCCTGACTCGGAGCGAAACCGATTTTGCCGAAGAGGAAGATTATGATCAGGGCTTTTACTTTGCTGCTTGCGGCGGTGACATTGCTGGCCGGCGCCGGTCACGCCGGGGCCCAGGGCCTGTTCGACGACACGCGCGATATCATGGGCGGCGGACCCAATTTCAGGATGGGCGGCGGCTCGAGCCCGATCCGACGACAGACGGTCAATTTTTCGGGCCAGTACGCCCCCGGCACGATCTACATCAACACCGCCGAGAGGCGGCTTTATCTTGTTACGGGCAACGGCCAGGCGCTGGCTTACGGCATCGGCGTCGGCCGCGACGGCTTCCGCTGGTCGGGTACCCACCGCATCACCGCGAAGAAGGAATGGCCGAGCTGGACGCCGCCCGCGCAGATGCTGAGGCGGCGGCCCGATCTGCCGCGCCACATGGTCGGCGGCGTCGACAATCCGCTGGGCGCACGGGCGATGTATCTGGGCTCGACGCTCTATCGCATCCATGGATCGAACGAGCCGGAAACGATCGGCCAGGCGGTATCCTCGGGCTGCTTCCGCATGACCAATGAAGACGTCACCGATCTCTATAGCCGCGTCTCCGTCGGCACCCCGGTGATCGTGAAAAACTAGGCGCTGCGGCGGCGGGGAAACTCGCCGCCGGAATACCACGTCAACGCGATCGTGCATTGCGTGCACGTCCCGATTGCGGCAGCGTCGTTGCCATGAACCGATCTCTCCACCGGCGAATGTTGGCGATCGCTCTGGCTGCGGTCGCGTACGATGCCGTGGTATGGCCGGCGTTTGCGGTGGCTGAAATTCCGGCGATCGCATCGCGGCAACGCACGGAAAAGAAGACCTTCACCGACGGCGAGATCATCGACGGTTTCCTCAAGACCGCGTTCGGCGCCGAATATCATCTCGCCGGCCGCGTCGACCGCATCCGGAAATATCAGGTACCCGTGCGGGTGCTCGCAGACGGCAACCGCACGGATCGCAAGGCGCAACTGGCGAAGATCGTCACGGACATCGCGCTGCGGGTCCAGCACCTCGACATCGCCATGGCCGAGGGCGGCGAGGAGGCCAACGTCATCGTCAAGCTGGTGCGTGATCGCGACCTCAATCGCACCATCACGAAATTCTACGGCAGCGCGCGGGCCCGCGAGATCCGCGGTTCGCTCGATCCGCAATGCCTGTCCGGCTTTCGCAAGAACGAGAAATTCGAGATCGAGCGCTCCGACGTGATCCTGACCGTCGACAATGGCGAGTTCACCTTCTTCGATTGCGCCTATGAGGAGCTGCTGCAGTCGCTCGGACCGATCAACGATACAATGAGCGTGCCCTGGACCATGTTCAACGACAATGTGTCGATGGGATTCTTCGACATCTACGATCAGTACATCCTCAACATGCTCTACGACCCGCGCATCAAGGCCGGCATGACGGTCGCGGAGGTCAAGGAAGTGCTGCCCGCAGTGCTCGTCGATGTGCGCATTTGGGTGAAGAAGGTGAACAGTCTGGCGGAGTAGCTACCGTCATTGCGAGCGTAGCGAAGCAATCCATCTCGCCCCAAGAAGGAAGAATGGATTGCTTCGCTGAGCCTGTCATCGGGCGCGCGTTCGCGCGACCCGTTGGCTCGCGATGACGGCTGATAGGCCTTCACCAGACCTCTACGCCGATTTTTCGAACAGCTCCCGTCCGATCAGCATGCGGCGGATTTCGCTGGTGCCGGCGCCGATCTCGTAGAGCTTGGCGTCCCGCAGCAGCCGGCCGGTCGGATAGTCGTTGATGTAGCCGTTGCCGCCGAGCAGCTGGATGGCGTCGAGCGCGCATTGCGTCGCCTTCTCCGCGGCGTAGAGGATCGCGCCGGCGGCGTCCTCTCGCGTCGTCTCGCCCCGGTCGCAGGCCTTCGCCACCGCATAGACGTAGGCGCGCGAGGCGTTCATCGTGGTGTACATGTCGGCGATCTTGCCCTGCACCAGCTGGAAGGTGCCGATCGGCTGGCCGAACTGCTTGCGCTCGTGAATGTAGGGCAACACCACATCCATGCAGGCCTGCATGATGCCGATCGGGCCCGCCGCCAGCACCGCGCGCTCGTAATCGAGGCCGGACATCAGCACGGTGACGCCGCGTCCGACCTCGCTGAGCACGTTCTCCTCCGGCACTTCGCAATTGTCGAACACCAGTTCGCAGGTGTCGGAGCCGCGCATGCCGAGCTTGTCGAGTTTCTGCGCGGTGGAAAATCCCTTCATGCCCTTTTCGATGATGAAGGCGGTGATACCGCGCGAACCCGCCGCGGCGTCGGTCTTGGCATAGACCACCAGCGTGTCGGCGACCGGACCGTTGGTGATCCACATCTTGCTGCCGTTGATGACGAAGCGGTCGCCCTTTTTCTCGGCGCGCGTCGCCATCGACACCACGTCGGAGCCGGCGCCCGGCTCCGACATCGCCAATGAGCCGACATGCTCGCCCGAGATCAGTTTCGGCAGATATTTCCGCTTCTGCGCCTCATTGCCGTTGCGGCGGATCTGGTTGACGCAGAGGTTCGAATGCGCGCCATAGGACAGGCCGACCGCAGCCGACGCCCGCGAGATTTCCTCGACTGCGATGCAGTGCTCGAGATAGCCGAGCCCGCTTCCGCCATATTCCTCCTCGACGGTGATCCCGTGGAGGCCGAGCGCGCCGATTTTTGGCCACAGGTCACGCGGAAATTCGTTGCTCTTGTCGATCTCGGCGGCGCGCGGCGCGACCTCCTTGCTGGAGAAAGACTGAACGGTTTCGCGAATCGCATCCGCGGTTTCGCCGAGATCGAAGTTGAACATCCGTTGCGCGTTGGGAATCATGGTCCGGCGGCCTCCAGGTCAATGACGGCTTGTTGTGCACAGCCTTATTCTTTGCGGATGAGCTTGTCACGGGCCTAAAGCGCCGGGAAGAGGGCCTGGCCGGGTCGGTGCTTTCATGCGGCCGAAGGCGCCAAACTCGCCCTTGCCATGCAGCGCGCGACGGGCTGTAATTCGCCCCAAATGACGCCCTCCGGAAATTAACCACGGAGGGGAAACGAGGAGACGTCCGATGCACGGAACCATCGATCTTGCCGTGGATTCCCATCAGAAGGCCGCCGCCGACAAGGCCTGGTCCATGCCGCTCGACGATATCGACGTCAGCCAGCCCGAATTGTTCAGGACCGATTCCTTCTGGCCGTATTTCGACCGGCTGCGCAGGGAAGCCCCGGTGCATTACTGCAAGGACAGCATGTTCGGGCCGTACTGGTCGGTGACCAAATACAACGACATCATGGACATCGAGACCAATCATTCGGTGTTCTCGTCGGCGGCTTCGCTCGGTGGCATCACCATCCGCGACGTTCCGCCTGATTTTCGGCGCGAGAGCTTTATCGCCATGGACCAGCCGCGCCACTCGGCGCAGCGCAAGACCGTGGCGCCGATGTTTACGCCGACGCATCTCGACCAGCTCGCGATCAACATCCGCAAGCGGTCGGCCGAATGCCTCGACAACCTGCCCAGGAACGAGGTGTTCGACTGGGTCGACAAGGTCTCGGTCGAACTGACCACGCAGATGCTCGCCGTGCTGTTCGACTTTCCTTGGGAGGACCGCCGCAAACTGACGCGGTGGTCCGACATCGCCACCACGCTTCCCGGCCCCGACGGCCTGGTCGCCACCGAAGAAGACCGCCAGGTCGAACTGCTGGAATGCGCGACCTATTTTGCAAGGCTCTGGAAGGAGCGCGTCAACCAGCCGCCGAAGAGCGACCTGCTGTCGATGATGGCGCATAGCGACGCCACGCGCGACATGGATCCGAAGAACTTCCTCGGCAATTTGATCCTCCTGATCGTCGGCGGCAACGACACCACCCGCAACACTCTGTCGGGCAGCATCTATGCCTTGAGCAAGAATCCGGAACAGTACAGCAAGCTGCGCGCCAATCCCGAACTGATCGACAGCTTCGTGCCGGAAGTGATCCGCTGGCAGACGCCGCTGGCGCATATGCGCCGGACCGCGCTCGACGACTTCGAGTTCCGCGGCCAGCAGATCAGGAAAGGCGACAAGGTCGTGATGTGGTACGTCTCGGGCAACCGCGACGACGAGGTGATCGACCGTCCCTACGAGTTCATGATCGACCGGGCGCGACCGCGTACCCACATCTCCTTCGGCTTCGGGATTCACCGCTGCGTCGGGATCCGGCTGGCCGAGCTGCAATTGAAGATCATCTGGGAGGAAATCCTCAAGCGCTTCGACAATATTGAGGTGGTCGGCGAGCCCAAGCGGGTGTATTCCAGCTTCGTCAAAGGCTACGAAACCCTGCCGGTGCGCATTACCCCTGACACTTCGACATCCATTTGGGATCGGTCACGATGAACATCCAGACAGCAGTGAGAGCCGACAAGGCCGAGCTTCAACGCCTGGCGCGCGAAGAAGCCTATTCCACGCCACTGAAGGATTTTCACCCGGGCGCGCCGCGGCTGTTCCAGAACGATACGCTGTGGCCCTGGTTCGAGCGGCTGCGCAAGGAAGAGCCGGTGCATTACTGCACCAACTCGCCGATCGAACCCTATTGGTCGGTCACCAAGTACAACGACATCATGCATGTCGACACCAACCACGGCATTCTCTCGTCGGACGCGGCATTCGGCGGCATCAATATCCGCGACGCGCCGGTCGGCTATGACTGGCCGAGCTTCATCGCGATGGACCAGCCCAGGCATTCGGCGCAACGCAAGACGGTGTCGCCGATGTTCACGCCGACGCATCTGGACGAACTCGCCAAGCTCATTCGCGCGCGCAGCATCAAGGTGCTGGACAATCTGCCGCGCAACGAGACCTTCAATTTCGTCGAGCGGGTCTCGATCGAGCTGACCACGCAGATGCTGGCAACGCTGTTTGATTTTCCGTTCGAGGAACGTCGCAAGCTGACGCGCTGGTCGGATGTCGCTACGGCGCTGCCGAAGAGCGGTGTGGTGAGTTCGCCGGAGCAGCGCCGCCAGGAAATGGACGAATGCCGGGCGTACTTCGCCAATCTCTGGAACGAGCGCGTCAACTCCGAGCCGCGCAACGACCTGCTCTCGATGATGGCGCACAGCGACGCCACCAGGCACATGGACCCCGACAATCTGATGGGCAACATCGTCCTGTTGATCGTCGGCGGCAACGACACCACCCGCAACACCATGAGCGGCTCGGTGCTGGCATTGCACGAGCACCCCGAGCAGTATCAGAAGCTGCGCGACAATCCGGCGCTGATCGACAGCATGGTGCCGGAAGTGATCCGCTGGCAGACCCCGCTGGCCCATATGCGGCGTACCGCGCTGGTCGATACCGAGATCGGCGGTAAGCACATCAGGAAGGGCGACCGCGTCGTGATGTGGTACGTCTCCGGCAACCGCGACGAGGAGGGTATCGACAATCCCAACGAATTCATCATCGATCGCGCCCGGCCCCGCACCCACCTGTCGTTCGGCTTCGGCATCCACCGCTGCGTCGGCATGCGGCTCGCCGAACTGCAGCTCAAGATCGTGTGGGAGGAGATGCTGAAGCGCTTCGACAGGATCGAGGTGGTCGGCGAGCCGAAGCGGGTCTATTCCAGCTTCGTCAGGGGCATCGAGTCGCTGCCGGTACGCATACCCGCATGAATTTGCCGGCCTTGATCGCCGGCTCCGACCAGCCTATCCACGGCGCAGGGTTTTAACCGCGCCGCGGGCTGCTACGCGCCCTCGATTCCCACCAGCCGAGTTCAGATGACCGCCACCGAGCCACCAGACGAATTTGCCGACATCCGCGATGCCGTCGCCAAGCTATGCGCCCAGTTTCCCGGCGAATACTGGCGCAAGCTCGACCGCGAGATGGCCTACCCCTCCGCCTTCGTCGATGCGCTGACCGAGGCCGGCTATCTCTCGGTGCTGATTCCCGAGGAATATGGCGGCGCCGGCCTGAAGCTGTCGGCCGCGGCTGCGATCCTCGAGGAAATCCAGCGCGCCGGCTGCAACGGCGGCGGCTGCCATGCCCAGATGTACACCATGGGCACCCTGCTGCGGCACGGCAGCGACGAGCAGAAGGCCAGGTACCTGCCGAAGGTCGCCACCGGCGAGCTGCGGCTGCAGGCCTTCGGCGTCACCGAGCCGACCAGCGGCACCGACACCTCGTCCCTGAAGACCTTTGCCAAACGCGACGGCAATGGCGATTACATCGTCAACGGCCAGAAGATCTGGACCAGCCGGGCCGAATATTCCGACCTGATGATCCTCTTGGCGCGCACCACGCCGAAGGATGAGGCCAAGAAGCGCACCGACGGCCTCTCGGTGTTCATCGTCGACATGAAAGCGGCAAAAGGCAACGGGCTCACCATCAGCCCGATCCGCACCATGATGAACCACGCCACCACGGAAGTGTTCTTCACCGACCTGCGGGTGCCGGCCGAAAACCTGATCGGCGAGGAAGGCAAGGGGTTTCGTTACATCCTGTCCGGCATGAATGCCGAGCGCATCCTGATCGCGTCGGAATGCATCGGCGACGCCAAATGGTTCATCGCCAAGGCCACCGCCTATGCACGTGAGCGCGTCGTGTTCGGCCGCCCGATCGGCCAGAACCAGGGCATCCAGTTTCCAATCGCCAAATCCTATGCGGCGATGCGCGCCGCCGAACTGATGGTGAAGGAAGCGACCCGCAAATACGAAGCCGGGCTCGATTGCGGCGCCGAGGCCAACATGGCCAAGATGCTGGCGGCCGATGCCTCCTGGGAAGCGGCCAACGCCTGCGTGCAGACGTTTGGCGGTTTTGCCTTCGCCGAGGAATACGACGTCGAACGCAAGTTTCGTGAGACCCGGCTCTATCAGGTGGCGCCGATCTCGACCAATCTCATTCTGTCCTATGTCGCCGAACACGTGCTCGGCATGCCCCGCTCCTATTGAGAAGTCAAAACATGCTGCCGCTTGAGGGACTGACCGTCATTGCCGTCGAACAGGCGGTCGCCGCCCCGTTCTGCAGTTCGCGGCTGGCGGATGCCGGCGCCCATGTCATCAAGGTGGAACGGCCGGAAGGCGATTTTGCCCGCGGCTACGATGCCGCGGCCAAGGGACAGAGCAGCTATTTTGTATGGCTCAACCGCGGCAAGGATTCTGCTGTAATCGATCTCGCGACCAAAGAGGGACGCGCCAGCCTGGAAGCGCTGATCGCCGGCGCCGACGTGCTGCTGCAGAATCTGAAACCGGGCTCGATGGACAAGCTCGGCTTCTCGCTGGAACGTCTGCGAAAAGAATACCCAAAACTGATCTGCTGCACCATTTCCGGCTATGGCGACGATGGCCCCTACGCCGATCGCAAGGCCTATGATCTGCTGATCCAGGCCGAGAGCGGACTGGCATCGATCACCGGCGGCCCGGAGGGACCGTCGCGGGTCGGCATTTCCGTGGTCGACATCGCCACCGGCGCCACCGCGCATGCCGCCATTCTCGAAGCCCTGATCGCGCGCGGACGCACGGGCACGGGCGCCGACATCCGCATTTCAATGTTCGACGTGATGGCCGACTGGCTGGCGGTGCCGCTGCTCAATTCGGAGGCCGGCAATCCGCCGAAACGGATGGCGCTGGCGCATCCCTCGATCGCGCCCTACGGGGTCTTCCAGTCGAAGGACGGCAAGGGAATCCTGATCTCGATCCAGAGCGAGCGCGAATGGAAGAAGCTCTGCGCCGAGGTGCTGGATCAGCCTGATCTGCCGAACGATCCCCGCTTCGCCAGCATGGTCGAGCGCGTCCGCAATCGACAGCTCACCGATCAGGCGGTCGGCGACAGTTTTGCCAGGATGTCACGCGTCGATCTTTTGAAGCGCCTGGCCAACTCCGACATTGCTTTTGCCGAGGTCAACACCATGGCCGATCTCGCCGTGCATCCGCATCTGCGCCGCATCGAGGTCGATACGCCGAATGGCAAGGTGACCTATGCCGCGCCCGCCGCGATCTTCATCGGCGAGCCGCGCCACTACGGCGCGGTGCCGGGCATCGGCGACACCCCTTCGACCGCCAAAGCTCCTCACCTCCGGGCCAAATCGTGATGACGGAAAAACTCGATCTCGATCATTTGCGTGGCTGGATCGGAAAGACCACGGAGGCTTCCGACATCGTCACCGCGCAACTCGTAAAGGGCCTGCGCGCCACCCTGTTCCAGGATATCGGCGAGCCCGGGAACGGCGATGCCGCGCCATGGACGGTGCATTGGTGCCTGGCGCAGCCGGTGTTTCCGATGTCGGAACTCGGCCCGGACGGTCATCCCACTCGCGGCGGCTTCCTGCCGCCGGTGCCGTTGCCGCGCCGGATGTGGGCCGGCGGCGAACTGGAATTTTTCGAGCCGCTGCGCGTTGGCGACGAGGCCAAGCGGACCTCGCGGATATCGGATGTCACGATGAAGACCGGCAGCACCGGCGTGCTGTGCTTCGTCTCGGTCGAGCACCTGATCACGACGCCGCGCGGCACCGCGATCCGCGAACGGCAGGACATCGTCTATCGCGACATGTCGACGACGCAGCCGGCGGCGCCCGCCAAGGCGCCCCCGCCGCCGCCCGTTGCAAAGCATCGCGAAAGCCACATGGCCGATCCCGTGCTGCTGTTTCGCTATTCGGCGCTGACTTTCAACGGCCACCGCATTCACTACGACCGCGATTACGTCACCAGGGTCGAGGGTTATCCGGGCCTCGTATTCCATGGTCCGATGCAGGCGGCCTTCATCGTCGAACTCGCGGCAAAGCTTCACGGCGGCACCGCGCCAAAGAAATTCAGCTATCGCGGCGTGCAGCCGCTGTTCGAAGGCAGCGAGTTCTCGGTCAACGCCAACGAGACCGGCGCCGGCATGGAATTGTGGACCGCGAATTCGCAGGGACAGCCGACCATGAAGGGGACGGCGACGTGGTGAAGCACGTCATTGCGAGCGAAGCGAAGCAATCCATGTATCGGTATAGGAAGTATGGATTGCTTCGTCGCATCCGCCTTCGCCCGAAGGCGGGCTTCGGCGGACAAGAGCGCTCCTCGCAATGACGTTGAGGCATTTCGCGTTATTCCTAATTTAAGGACACCACATTGTCCCGCAAGCCAGCCAAAACCACATCGGCATCCGTCACCGTCAAGCACGCCACGCTCGATCTATTGCGATCTTTCGGCATCAAAAAAGTGTTCGGCAATCCCGGCTCGACCGAATTGCCGTTTCTCGCGGACTGGCCTGACGATATCGACTACGTGCTGGGCTTGCAGGAAGCATCCGTGATCGGCATGGCCGACGGCTACGCGCAGGCCACCCGCAATGCCGGTTTTGTCAATCTGCATTCTGGCGCCGGGGTCGGGCATGCGCTCGGCAACATCTTCACCGCCCATCGCAACCAGACCCCGCTGGTGATCACCGCCGGGCAGCAGGCGCGCAGCATCCTGCCGCTGCAACCATTTCTCTATGCCGAGCGCGCCTCCGAATTTCCGCGTCCCTATGTCAAATATTCGGTCGAGCCGGCGCGGGCCGAAGACGTCCCCGCCGCGATCGCGCGCGCCTATTACGTGGCGATGCAGCCGCCCTGTGGTCCCACCTTCGTCTCGGTGCCGATCGACGACTGGACCCATCCAACCCAGCCCATTGAGGCCCGCAGCGTCAGCCGCGAACTCGGTCCCGACGTCAACGCGATGCAGGCACTTGCCGCGGCGCTCTCCGCCAGCAAGCGCCCTGCCCTCGTCGTCGGTCCCGGCGTCGACCGCGCCGAAGCCGTCGACCTGATGGTGCGCGTCGCGGAAAAGACCAGGGCATCGGTCTGGATCAGTCCGTTTTCGGCGCGCTGCAGTTTCCCGGAGCGGCATCCGCAACTCGCAGGCTTCCTGCATGCGTCGCCGGGCCAGTTGTCCGACGCGCTGCGCGATCATGATCTGGTGCTCGTGATCGGCGCGCCGGTCTTTACCTTCCATGTCGAAGGCCATGCCTCGATCTTCGACGGCGCTACCACGATCTTCCAGATCACCGACGATTCCGATGCGGCGGCGGTAACGCCCTTCGGCACCAGCATCGTCGCGACCATGAGGCCGGCGCTGGCGATGCTGCTCGAATTGCTGCCCGAGACAAAGCGTGCGATTCCGGCGGGCCGCGTGTTACCGCCGGCGCCGAGCGCGGGCGATCCGATACCGGTCGAATACCTGCTGCACGCGCTGTCGTCGGCGATGCCCGATGACGCCGTGCTGGTGGAGGAAGCCCCGTCACACCGTCCGGCGATGCAGAAATTCATGCCGATGCGCGGCCAGGACAGTTTTTGCACCATGGCGAGCGGCGGTCTTGGCTTTGGCCTGCCCGCCGCCGTCGGCATGGCGCTCGCCCGTCCCGGTGTGAGAACCGTCTGCCTGATCGGCGACGGCTCGGCGATGTATTCGATCCAGGCGCTGTGGACAGCGGCACAACGCAAGCTGCCGCTGACCGTCGTGGTCATCAATAATCTGGGCTACGGCGCGATGCGCTCGTTCAGCCAGGTGATGCAGGTGCGCAACGTGCCCGGCCTCGATCTGCCCGGCATCGACTTTGTGAAGATCGCTGAGGGCATGGGTTGCGACGCAATACGGGTCAGCACATCGGCCGCCCTGGCGCCGGCGCTGCAGCGCGGTCTCGCGCATGATGGCGTCAGCCTGATCGAGGTGATGGTGGATTCGGCGGTGCCGCTGCTTTATGCGAAGAAGAACTGACGAAGGTGCATCGCATCAACGTGACGATCTAACAACGTCATTGCGTGGAGCGCTTTTGTCCGCCGAAGCCCGCCTTCGGGCGAAGGCGGATGCGACGAAGCAATCCACTCTTCCTTTTTTGCCGCTTTATGGATTGCTTCGCTGCGCTCGCAATGACGTTGTGAGAGTATTGCCAGGCTTCTCGCCCGCGAGATGTTACGACTTCCCGTAAGCTTCCCGCATCTTCGCCTGGATCTTCGCCATGCCCGCGATCCAGCGATCGTAATTTTCGGTCTTCTTGCGCATGTAGCCCAGCACCTGCGGGTGCGGCAAAATCACAAAGGTTTCCTGCCCGAGGCCGGCCAGCACGTCCAGCGCGACCTGTTCCGGCGTCAGATCGCCGTCACCGGATTGCGGGCCTTTCGGGATCGAGCGCAGCATGTTGGTATCGACGCCCTGCGGGCACAGGATCGACACCTTGATGCCGTCGGCCTTGTGCGAGATCGCGAGGTTCTCGGCAAAGCCCACGGCTGCATGTTTGGTCGTGGAATAGGCCGGGCTGCCGACCTGGGACAAAAGCCCCGCGGCGGAAATCGTATTGAGGAAATAGCCGCCGCCGCGCGCCTTCATGCGCGGGATCAGGTGCCGCGCCGCATAGACATGCGCCATGACGTGAATGGCCCAGCTTCGCGCCCACGGCTCGTCCGAGCTGCCGCCGGCATTGACCGACATCGGGTCAAAACCGCCGCCGATGCCGGCGTTGGAGCAGAACAGCGCGATCGGCCCAAACTTCTGCTCGGTCTCCTCGATGAGGTGGCGGATGTCCTGCTCCTGCCCGACATCGCATTTGAACGCCGCGCCGCCGACCGAGGCCGCGACGGCCTCCGCATTGGCCAGATCGAGATCGGCGACCACGACCTTGGCCGCACCGGCGCGATGGAAGGCTTCACACAGCGCCCGGCCGATGCCGTTGGCGCCTCCGGTGACAACCACGACTTTACCCGCCACCTGCATCGCCACGCTCCGATTGTTTGTCAAAAATTCAGGTCAAGACTAGATCGAGCACGGCGGTGTAATGGCAGGCGGCGCCCGACAGCACGAAGCCATGCCAGATCGCGTTCTGGAAACGCAACCGTTGCCACGCATGAAAGATCACGCCGAAACTGTAGAGCAAGCCGCCGAGCGCGATAAACCACAGGGCCATCGTCGGCAGCGACGCCACCACGGTGTCCCAGACCATGAAGCCACTCCAGCCCATCGCGAGGTAAAGGCCGACCGACAGCCGGTCGAAGCGGCCCGGCAGCACCAGCTTGATCACGATCCCGGCAATCGCCACGCACCAGACGCCGATCAACAGCGCGATGGCGAAGACGTTGTCCTTCAACTGCAGGAAGATCGGCGTGTAGGTCGCCGCGATCAGCAGATAGATCGCCGAATGATCGAAGCGGCGCAGCACCCATTTGGCGCGCGAGACCGGCCACAGATTGTAGGTCGCCGACAGCACCAGCATGGCCAGCAGGCCCGCGGCATAAACCGAAACGGCAGCCACTTCGATGCCGGTCGCGTAAATGGCCGCCAGCACGATCAGCACGATGGCCGCGACCAGGCCGCAGAACACGCCGATGCCGTGCACCACGCCGTCGGCGATCAGTTCGGCCCGGTCGTAGTTCCAGAGCATGGCGCCGGCCGCATGGACGGAGGTCGAGGCGAGTTGTTTCAGTCTGAAGATGGTCATGGCGGCCCGGCAGGCTGTGCTAGCGAAGCGTTAAGACATACCTCCGGGGAGGTCAACGAACCGGGCTTCTCCACCCGGATCGCGTCTTTAGTATGAAACTTGATTTTGCCCCGCCAATCGCCACTTTTCGGATAGCTTTCCCGCGAATTATCCCCGCCAAACCGAGTTGTCCCCTCCCGCATGGCCCCCAGTTTTCAAGATATCGTCGAGGAAGCGCGGCTGTCGGCGCGGGCCCTGAAGGACTATGGCGACCAGTTTTTCAATCCGACGGTCCGGCTTGGGGTCACCGGGCTGTCGCGCGCCGGCAAGACGGTGTTCATCACGGCGCTGATTCACGGCCTCACCCGCGGCGGCCGCTTTCCGATCTTCGAGCCGTTCGCCACCGGGCGGATCGCCCGCGCCAGGCTGGAGCCGCAGCCCGACGATGCGGTGCCGCGCTTTGCCTATGAAAATCATGTCCGAACCCTGGTCGAGCAGCGGCACTGGCCGAATTCGACGGTCGATATCAGCGAACTCAGGCTGGTGATCGACTACCAGCGCCAGAACGGCGCGGACCGTACCCTGACGCTGGATATCGTCGACTATCCCGGCGAATGGCTGCTCGACCTGCCGCTGCTCGGCAAGAGTTTCGAGCAATGGTCGGCGGAAAGCCTCGCGCTGTCCCGGGAGCCGCTGCGCGCCACGCTCGCGGCGCCATGGCACGCCCATCTCGGCGCGTTGGTTGCGGAAGCGCGGGCTGACGAACAGGCGGCGCTGACGGCAGCCAGGCTGTTTACCGATTATCTGCGCGCCTGCCGCGACGAACGTTTTGCCATGAGCCTGCTGCCGCCCGGCCGCTTCCTGATGCCCGGCAATCTCGCTGACACCCCGGCGCTGACCTTTGCACCGCTCGACGTGCCGATCGACGGCGCGGCGCCCGAGGGTTCACTGTGGGCGATGATGGTGCGGCGCTACGAGGCCTACAAGGACGTGGTGGTCCGCCCGTTCTTCCGCGATCACTTCTCGCGGCTCGATCGCCAGATCGTGCTGGTCGATGCGTTCTCGGCATTCAATGCCGGGCCGGAAGCGCTGGTCGACCTCGAAGCGGCACTGGCGGGAATCCTGGATTGCTTCAGGATCGGGCGCAGCACGTTCCTGAGCACCCTGTTCCGGCCGCGGATCGACCGCATCCTGTTTGCAGCGACCAAGGCCGATCATCTGCATCATTCCAGCCATGATCGGCTCGAGGCCGTGCTGCGGCGTATCGTCGGCAGGGCGGCCGCACGGGCCGAGGACACCGGCGCCATGATCGACGTCGTCGCACTGGCCGCGGTCCGCGCCACCCGCGAGGCGCAGGTCGCACGCGGCCGCGACAAGCTGCCCTCGATCCTGGGGACGCCCGCCGCCGGCGAGATGGCGAATGGCGAGGCCTTCGACGGCAACACCGAGGTCGCGACCTTTCCGGGCGACCTGCCGGCCGATCCGGAAGACCTGTTCAACGGCGACGCCGCGTTTCGCGGCCTCTCCAGCGCCTCGGCCGAGAAGAGCGATTTCCGCTTCCTGCGCTTCCGCCCGCCCTTGCTCGAACGCGACGGCAGCGACGCGCCCGCGCTGCCTCATATCCGCCTTGACCGCGCCCTCCAGTTCCTGATCGGAGACAGACTGCAATGAGCGAGCGCCCTCCTCACCGGCGGCCGGCGACCTTCAAGCTCGACGACCCCGGCGTCATCGTGATGGATCCGGATGATTCCAGCCGCCCGTCGAAGGGCACGATTCACGTCAGGCCTGAAGCCGATGCCGCCCTGCTGCCGGTCCTGGTCGAGGCGCCGCTCATCCCCGTACAACGCGGCTTCCGCTGGGGCACGATGTTCTGGAGCGCGCTGGGTGGGTTGGTCACGCTCGGCCTCGGCCTTGGCGTCACCCGCCTGATCGAGGACCTGTTCGCGCGCAGCGAGAGTTTTGGCTATATTGGATTGGCTTTTGCGGCCGTCGCTGCGCTGGCACTCGTTGTCATTGTCACCCGCGAGGCGCTGGGTCTGGCACGCCTTGCGACCATCGAAAAACTGCACCTGCGCGCCAGCGCCGTACTCGCCAGCGACGATCGCACCGAGAGCCGCGCCGTCGTGCAGGATCTGCTCGGCCTCGCGCACCAGAACCCGCATCTGGCGCGGGCGCGCGCCGCATTGCAGGGCCATGCCGACGACATCATCGACGGCGCCGACATGGTTCGCCTCGCCGAGCGCGAATTGATGACGCCGCTCGATCAGGAGGCGCGCCGGCTGGTCTCGCAGGCGGCGCAGCGCGTCTCCGTCGTTACCGCCGTCAGCCCGCGCGCCGTGATCGACGTGTTGTTCGTGTTCGTGGCGGCGCTGCGGCTGATCCGGCAGCTGGCGCGGCTCTACGGCGCGCGGCCGGGCGCGCTCGGCATGTTCAGGCTGATGCGCCAAGTCATCGCCCATCTCGCCATCACAGGCGGCATGGCGGTGGGCGACAGCCTGATCCAGCAGGTGCTCGGCCATGGCATCGCAGCAAAGCTGTCGCAGCGGCTCGGCGAAGGCGTCCTGAACGGGCTGCTCACCGCGCGGCTCGGGCTTGCCGCAATCGACCTCACCCGCCCATTGCCGTTCAACGCCCTGCCGCGCCCAGCACTCGCTGACCTCGCCAAGGACCTGCTGCGCAAGCGCGACGGCGAGGAGTAACTGCGTTTTGACAATGGATGTCGGCCAGCTCTTATCCCTCCCCCCGCGCTTGCGGTGGGGAGGGTGGCCGGCCGAAGGCCGGTCGGGTGGGGGGCTGCCTCAGCAAACCATCTGCGAGTTGAACGCGCTGAAGCACCCCCCACCCGTCACATCGTTCGCTGCGCTCACGATGTGCCACCCTCCCCACCGCTGCGCGGGGGGAGGGATAAGCGCCAGCGTGCGCGGGCGATAGAGCGGCGAATCCTTCTCCGGCGAAAGCTCCGGTGTCCAGCCGGTCAGTTTTTCCAGCGCATAGGTATCCATCACAATTCCGCGCCAGCTGCGCTCGACCCGTTCGAGCGGCTGCCTGATCGCGGTCGTCGACCTCCATACCGGGCTGATATGGTCGGGCTCGCGCCCGACATAGAGGCCGGTGCGGCCCCGGATCGCATCCATGCCGGGATCGCGAAAACCTTCGAACCTGCCGCGCTCGTTGATCTGGATGACCGGCACGCGATCGCCGAAGAACCAGCGCAGCATGGCGTAGGTGCGATAGTCCGTGGTGGCGATCCAGGTGGCGCCGGTCTGTTGCAGCTGGGCCTCCGCCCGCGCCACCACCTGCTGATAGCCGGCCTCGCCGCCGATCGGATCGGCCCGGCCGATAAAATTCCAGGGAGCGACGACGTAATAGAGAAAGACCGCAACGACGAAGACGATCCCGGAAGCGATCGCTATCCTGGCCCAGCGGATCGTGGATTGCACGATCCATGCCGGCCACCCTTCGCGCGACAGCATCGAGATGTTGATGGCCGTGGCGGCAAATCCGGCCGGCCAGATGAACATCGGCCAGGTATCGCCGACCCTCAAGGACAGCGATTTCAAGAAGAAATAGCCGAAGGGGACGATCACGGCGGTCGACAGCAGAATGGCCACCGCGTCACCGCGGCGGTAGCCTCGCCACGCCGTCAGAGCCACGCCCGACAACACCACCGGCAGCAGGATGAAACCGACCAGCCCGAACTGCAGCCCGATATAGTCTCCGACGGTACGAAACGACAATTCGTGGGTCGCGGTGGCGCGCACCAGCTGGAACCGGAACGACGCCCAGTCGTGCTGCGAATTCCAGATCAGAACCGGCAGGAACACGACGATCGCAATCAGCGCGGCTGCCCAGGGATACGGACTGGCCAGCCAGCGGCCGCGCCACTTCGGCACCAGCATGAAGGCCGCGACCGCGGGAAGCAGCATGATCGCGGTGAATTTCGACAGCAGCGCCAGTCCGGCGAAGGCGCCGGCGGCCAGCCACCAGCGCGCGTCGTTGCTCTCGTGAAGCCGCACCAGCGCCCACACCATCGCGACCGCAAACGGGATCAGCGCCACGTCGGGCGAGACCTTTGCCATCAGCAGCCCGTAGTACAGCGCGGCCTCCGGCATCAGCACGGCGATCACGACCGCCCGCGCGTCATGCGTCACGCGCCGCACGATATCGGCGAGCAACAGCTGCGTGACCAGCATCGCCACGATGCCGGCGAACCGGACGCCCAGATTGGTGTCGCCGAAGATTGCGGTACCGAACCGGATGAACCAGGCGATCATCGGCGGATGATCGAGGAAGGACAGCGCGCTCTCCTTCGACCAGGTCCAGTAATAGGCCTCGTCGGTGCGCAGATCGATCACGCCCGCATAGATCAACCGCATGGCCGTCAGCGCCGCGATCAGGGCGGCAACCACGAGCCATTGCCGCGAGGCAATCCTGGCAGGCGTTGCACTGCCTTGCATGGGCTGGGGGTTCGTCACGGCGCTTTCTCCCCGACTCCGATGGGGGTGTCAACTTGCGGCGGGCCCGGCCTTAACTCCCATTTGGGCCTTGACGCCCTTGGCCTTAACCCCCCATGGCGTCCGAGCCGTTCCCAAACTAACATCGGCAGAACCTCAGGGCATTCAGATCGGACCGCATGGCCTCAATATCGCAGCAACAGCTCCCGAAATTCCTCCGCGGCATCAGCATCCGGCAGGTCCGGCTCGGCTGCGGACTGGTGCTGTTCGCCTATCTGGTCAGCCATTTTCTCAACCACGCGCTCGGTAATGTCTCGATGGAGGCGCTGGCCGGCGGGGTCTACTACCACACCCTGTTCTGGCAATTTCTCCCGGTCGCGATCGTGTTTTACGCCGCCGCGCTGATTCATGCCGGCCTCGGTCTCTGGGCGCTTTACGACCGCCGGCAATTTCGCTGGAAGGCGATCGAGCCGCTGCAGCTCGTACTCGGCCTCAGCATTCCGGCGCTGATCATCACCCACATCGCCGGCGTCCGGCTCGGCCAGGCGTTGTTCGGACACGAGAAGCTCTATCCGCAGGTGTTTTTCGCGTACTGGGTGGTATGGCCGTACAAGATCTGGCTGATGCTCGCGGTCATGACCATTGCCTGGGTCCATGGCTGCATCGGTCTTTACTTCTGGCTGCGCATGAAGGCGTTCTACAAGAACGCGGCGCCGTTCCTGCTCGCGGCGGCGGTGCTGATTCCGGCGCTGGCGATGCTCGGGCTCTATCAGGGCGGACGAAGCGTCGTCGATAGCGACAGCAAGGAGTGGCGGGCGGAAAATCTCTCGCGACAGCAGGTCGGCACAGCAGCCGAACAAGCCGTCCTGCAGCGCATCGAGAATTACTTCCTGATCGGCTATCTCGGCCTGCTCGGATTTGTGCTGCTGGCCAGAGGCGTGCGCGCCCTCCACGAGCGCCGGGCCGGGATGGTCAACCTGTCCTACGGCAATGGCAAGACGGTTCGGGTGCCGAAGGGCCTCAGCGTGCTGGAGGCGAGCCTGCGCAACAATGTCCCGCATGCCAGCGTGTGCGGCGGCCGCGCCCGCTGCTCGACCTGCCGTATTCGCGTCATCGGCGACTGCGCGGCGCTGCCGGAGCCCTCGATGCGCGAGGCGTTCGTGCTCAACCGCGTCGGGGCCGGCGCCGATCCGGCGATCCGCCTCGCCTGCCAGCTCCGGCCGGAGGCCGACCTGTCGTTCTTCCAGATCTTCCTGCCGCAGACTACGGCGGCGACCTTGCGGACTTCGAGTCCTTCCCGCATCGGCGAGGAACGCTATCTCGTCAGCCTGTTCGTCGACATGCGCGGTTCGACCAAGCTCGCGGAGAAGCGGCTGCCGTTCGACACCGTCTTCATCGTCAACCGTTTCCTCGGCGCGGTGTCGCAGGCCGTGCTCGAATGCGGCGGTCAACCAAACCAGTTCGTCGGCGACGGACAGCTGGCGCTGTTCGGGCTCGCCTCGGATCCGCAAACCGCCTGCCGCCAGGCGCTGCAGGCAGCCGGCATGATATCGGCCAATATCGACGAATTGAATCAATTCCTCAGCCATGATTTGCGCGAGCCGATCCGTTTCGGCGTCGGCATTCATGGCGGCGAGGTAATCATCGGCGACATCGGTTATCGCGATCACATGGTGTTCACCGCGCTCGGCGACGCCGTCAATGTCGCAGCACGTCTGCAGGACATGACCAAGAGCCTCGCCTGCGAGGTCGTGGTGTCGGAAGAAGTTCGCATCACCGCCGGCCTTGCGGAAGACAGTTTGCCGCAACAGGAAGTCACGATCCGCGGGCGCGCCGAGGCGATGATCGTTCGCTCCGTCGAGCACGCGAGCGCATTGTCCGCGTTGGTTAATGATTTGAATGCCGTCGCCGTGCAATTGCCGCACGACGTCGCTGTGTGATGTTTTTCACACCTGAATAATCATTCAGGAAATTGTCGCCGAACCACATGCTGTTTTCTCGAACCCCGCTCCTGAGGGGCGCGACTGATGTGCGATGCCTGAGACTGAAACGATCAACACGCGCTACGGCGCACATCAAGGAGAACGACTATGTTTCGCAAACTGACTCTCGCACTTGTTGCCGCGGCTTCCCTCGGCGCTGCGGCGCTGGCTTCTACCGCGGCCTCCGCCAGCCCGCTCTGGCTTCCCCACCACCACCACCATCTCCACGGTCATCACCACCTTGGCCTTGGCTTCGTGGTCGGCGGCGGCTACGGCGGCGACAGCTGCTACCAGGCCCGACGCGTCTGGACCCCGTACGGCTTTCGCTTCCGCGTCGTGAACGTCTGCGCGTGGTAATCGGAACTTCGGTTTCGATCCGGAACCCCGGTCGCCTCCAGCGGCCGGGGTTTCTGCTTTGGCGGGTTTCAGCGCAACGCCGTCAGGCCGGCAAAATTTGAAACGCTCGGCATTTCTCCGGATCAAATGATCGCCAAAATGGGCAAAAAACGCCAATGCGCCACGATATCGATCGTTTTCCGCCGAAATCGAGCTGTCGTTTGCGCTATCAAGCTTGCGTTATCCGGCGTATCCTGTGTTTTCGGGCAGGCCGGTGTGCGGGGACCGGCAGCTCGTTAATTGTTTTGATCCCGCGGAGACGACGTGATGGCTAAAGGTACTGTGAAGTGGTTCAACGCGACCAAGGGTTTTGGTTTCATCCAGCCTTCGAGTGGCGGCAAAGACGTTTTCGTTCATATTTCGGCGGTCGAGAAAGCTGGCCTTTCCTCGCTCAACGAAGGACAGACGGTCGAATACGAAGAGGTTGCCAATCGCGGCAAGACCTCGGCCGAGAACCTCAAGGTTTAAGGCTGGGCGCGCGGTCCGCAACAGCGCACTCTCGGATCTGATCCGGGAGTGGGACTTCCAAGAACATCTCAAAAAAACAGAGTGCAATGGGCAGGAGCGGGCATCGCTCTTGCGCGCAATGAACCGGCGCAGAACGCGCTGGTTTGATCCTCAATCTTCCTTCACCCATTTTTGAACCGTCATGACATCCGGTGGCTGCGCGTAGCCGCGTGTCCACATGTCCACGACCCATTCGACCCTGGTGGCGCGCTCGACCAGCACAGCGGTGTTGTGCGGCGTCTGCAGCACAAGCGCATTGCCCCGGTAATGCGGGTCGCCCACCCCGTGATATTTCAGCAGGCCCCATTGCTGCAGCACCAGCAGCAGGCTGGTGGTGTTGCGGGTGGTATCCCAGCAGTCGTAATTATGCCCGTCGTCGCGGTGGCGGAAATCCGCCTTGGCGACGCGCCTGCTGGTGCCGATGATCGGCCCCATGCGGCGATCGAACCAGACCACCGCTTTCTGCACTGCCGCCCGTTCCGCCGCAGCCGAGGTGCGGCCCGCCGCCATGATCTGCGTCAGCGCGTTGCGGTCGCCCGGCGTGAAATCGAGAATCGCCCGGCGGCGACACACGAAGCCGTAGCAGACCGTCATGGATTTCGCGGTCGGGGGAAAGATCGACACCGTGCTGTAGAGTTCGGCGATCGGTGCGCTGAGTTGGGCCGCGAGCGCAGACAGCGGAACGGCAATCGACGAACCTGCCAGAAGCGCAGCAAAGCCGCAAAACCACAGGGTTCTGCTCCGCCTCCCAGATCGTTGCCGCCTGCCCGTCAGTGCCATCGGCCGCCACAACTCAAACCGAGAAATCGCGTGGAACCTATCGCAGCGGTTTCGCGGTGCCAAGCTCGGCGGCATGATAGAAGATGCTGGTTCCCCAGGGTACGTCATGGCATCCGAATCACCACTTTTCCCGCCCTTCGAAGCGCCTTATGCCGCCGACGACGGCGCCATCGCGGCCCGGCTTCTCGCCGCCGCGGGACTGCGCGCGGAGCAGGACGCTCGGATCGACCGCACCGCAACGCGCCTGATCGGCGCCATCAGAACCAATGATGACCGGCTCGGCGGCGTCGAGGACATGCTGCGCGAATTCGCGCTCTCCACCAAGGAGGGCCTGGCGCTGATGGTGCTGGCGGAAGCCCTGCTGCGCGTGCCGGATGCCCGCACCGCCGACCAGTTCATCGAGGACAAGCTCGGCCAGGGCGATTTCCTCCATCACGAGACCAAATCCAGCGCCTTCCTCGTCAACGCCTCCGCCTGGGCACTCGGGATGTCGGCGCGCGTGATCCAGCCCGGCGAAACCCCGCAAGGTACCATCGGCCGGCTGGCAAAACGGCTCGGCGTGCCCGCGGTGCGCGCCGCCACGCGGCAGGCGATGCGGCTGATGGGCAGCCATTTTGTTCTGGGCGAGACCATCGAAGCAGCCCTCGAGCGGGCGAATTCGGCTGACGCCACCCGCTATTCCTTCGACATGCTCGGCGAAGGCGCGCGCACCGCTGCCGACGCCGAGCGCTATTTCAATTCCTACGCCAGTGCGATCGAGGCGATCGGCCGCGCCGCGGATGACCGGCCCCTGCCCGGGCGGCCCGGCATCTCCGTCAAACTCTCGGCGCTGCATCCGCGCTTCGAAGCGGTGAGCCGGCAGCGGGTGATGGGCGAACTGGTGCCGCGGCTGATCGACCTGGCGCGCCGCGCCAGCAACCATGACCTGAATTTCACTGTCGATGCCGAGGAAGCCGACCGGCTCGAATTGTCGCTGGAGGTGATCGCGGCAGTATTCAGCGACGCATCGTTCAAGGGCTGGGACGGATTCGGCCTGGCGATCCAGGCCTATCAGAAGCGCGCGGAAGCCGTGATCGGCTACAGCGACGAACTGGCAGGCGCGCTGAACCGGCGGATGATGCTGCGTCTGGTGAAGGGCGCCTACTGGGACACCGAGATCAAGCGCGCGCAGGAACGCGGCCTCGATGACTATCCGGTGTTTACCCGCAAGGCGATGACCGACCTGAACTACGTCGCCTGCGCGCACCAATTGCTGGCGCTGCGGCGGCGCATTTTTCCGCAGTTCGCCACCCACAATGCGCTGACGGTCGCAACCGTGCTCGAGCTTGCGGACGGGACACGCGGGTTCGAGTTTCAGCGCCTGCATGGCATGGGCGAGGCGCTGTACGCGCAGTTGAGCGAGGATCGTCCCGACATTGGCTGCCGTACCTACGCGCCGGTCGGCAGCCACCGCGATCTGCTGGCGTATCTGGTGCGGCGCCTGCTGGAGAACGGCGCCAATTCCTCGTTCGTGGCGGTTGCCGCCGACGATACCGTGCCGGTGGCCACACTGCTGCGGCGCCCGGCGGATATCGTCGGCGCTGCCGCCAACGCGCGGCATCCGAATATTCGCCTGCCAGCCGACCTCTATCAGCCGCAACGCCAGAATTCTCATGGCATCGAATTCGGCGATCGAGCGGCGCTGGGTGAGCTGGTTTCGGCGATCGCCGCGGAAACTACTCCGGCAGCAGGAAGCATCGCCGATGCGACGCCTGAAGATGCCAATGCGGCGATATCAGCGGCGCGCGAGGGGTTCAAGGCCTGGAGCCGGACGCCGGCGCAGCGGCGCGCGACAATGCTCGAACAGGCCGCCAACGTGCTGGAGCAGCGGCGCGCGCATTTCATCGCGCTGCTGCAACGCGAGGGCGGCAAGACCCTCGACGATGCGCTGTCCGAAGTCCGCGAGGCCGTCGATTTCTGCCGCTACTATGCCGCGGAAGGCCGCAAACTGTTTGGTGAAAGCGAGCCGCTGCCCGGGCCGACCGGCGAGAGCAATGTGCTGCGGCTGCGTGGCCGCGGCGTCTTCATCGCGATCTCGCCGTGGAATTTTCCGCTGGCGATCTTTTTGGGACAGGTTGCGGCGGCGCTGATGGCCGGCAATGCGGTGGTGGCAAAACCCGCCGAACAGACGCCGCTGATCGCGGCGGAGGCCGTGCGCTTGCTGCATCAAGCCGGCGTCCCCACGTCGGCGCTGCAGCTGGCGCCCGGCGACGGCAGCATCGGCGCTGCGCTGGTCGCGCATGCTGATGTCGCCGGCGTGGTCTTCACCGGCTCGACCGAGGTGGCGCGGTCGATCAACCGGACGCTGGCCGCCAAGGACGGCCCGATCGTGCCGCTGATCGCGGAGACCGGCGGCATCAACGCGATGATCGTGGACGCCACCGCGCTGCCCGAACAGGTTGCCGACGACGTCGTGACCTCGGCGTTCCGCTCGGCCGGCCAGCGCTGCTCGGCGCTGCGCCTGCTGTTCATACAGGACGATGTCGCCGACCGCATGATCGAGATGATCGCCGGCGCCGCCCGCGAACTCCGGATCGGCGATCCCTGCGACCTTTCCACCCATGTCGGGCCGGTGATCGACGCCGAAGCGAAGCAGCGGCTGGACACGCATGTCGCACGCATGGAAAAAGAGGCACGCGTGCATTTCGCGGGTGTCGCTCCCGGCGGCAATTACGTTGCGCCGCATATTTTTGAACTCGCGAACGCGGATCAATTGACCGAGGAGATATTCGGGCCGGTCCTCCACGTGGTGCGCTATCCCGCGGACGGAATCGATCGCGTGCTGCAGTCGATCGAACGCTCCGGCTACGGGCTGACGCTCGGCATCCACTCGCGCATCGACGATACGGTCGAGGCCGTGATCGAGCAGCTCTCCGTCGGCAACATCTACGTCAACCGCAACATGATCGGCGCCGTGGTCGGGGTGCAGCCGTTCGGCGGCCATGGCCTGTCCGGCACCGGCCCCAAGGCTGGCGGGCCGCATTATCTGGCCCGATTCGCGACCGAACAGACCGTGACCGTGAATACCGCGGCGGCCGGCGGCAATGCGGCGCTGCTGTCGGATAGCGAATCAAAGACGTTCGCGCTTGCTTACCCTCCCCTGGAGGGGGAGGGTCGACGCGAATGAAAGGAGCGGCGGGGTGGGGTGACAGTCTCTCACCTCGAAAATTCCCCGCGTTAAGAGATCACCCCACCCCGCCTCGTATCGTGCTTCGCACGATGCGAGACGACCCTTCCCCTCCAGGGGAGGGTAAGAATGTCCCGTTGCATCGTCTGCCCAACATGGGTCAAATGACCTCCGGTTCTCACGCATAATTCCAGCACACGGACAAAACCAACAAGAATCACGGGAGCGGCGGCACTATGGAAAAAGGCATTTTTGACGGCCTCAAGGTTCTGGACTGCGCGAGTTTCATCGCGGCGCCTGCGGCTGCTACCGTGCTGTCGGATTTCGGCGCCGACGTGATCAAGATCGAGCCGCCGGGCCTCGGTGATCCCTATCGGAACCTGCCGAACCTGCCGGGATACCCCGCCAGCCAGCACAATTACTCGTGGATGCTGGAGGCCCGCAACAAGAAGAGCCTGGCGCTCGACCTCTCCAGGCCGGAGGGTCAGGCGGTGCTGCATCGGCTGGTGACTGAGGCCGACGTCTTCATCACCAATTTCCCACCGGCGGTGCGCGAGCGCCTCGCATTGACCTTCGCTCAGTTGGCTCCGCTCAACGAGCGGCTGATCTATGCCTCGTTCACCGGCTACGGCGAAAAGGGCGAGGAGGCCAACAAGCCCGGCTTTGACAGCAACGCCTATTGGGCCCGCTCCGGCCTGATGGACCTGGTGCGCGCCGATGAGAACACCACGCCGGCCCGCTCGATCGCCGGCATGGGCGACCACCCCTGCGCGATGGCGTTTTACGGCGCGATCGTCACCGCGCTGTACAAGCGCGAGCGCACCGGCAAGGGCTCACATGTCTCCTCCAACCTGATGGCCAACGGTATCTGGGCCGCCTCGGTGCTGGCGCAGGCCAAGCTGTGCGGCGCCAAATTTCTGGAGCGGCGGACGCGCGAGCATGCGCTGAACGCAGTCACCAACCATTACCAGTGCAAGGACGGCCGCTGGATCATTCTCTCTTTGCTCAACGAGGAGAAGCAGTGGCCGGCGCTGGCGCGCTGCATCGGCCGCGAAGATCTCGTCACCGATGAGCGCTTCGCCACCAAGGCCGGACGCCATGCGCGGTCGATCGAACTGATCAGGATTTTCGATGAGACCTTTGCGACCAAACCCCTCGCCGAATGGCGGCAGATCCTCGACGGCAACGGCCTGGTGTTCGGCGTGGTCGGCATCCTCGACGACATTCCCAATGACAAGCAGATGCTGGAGAACGAGGTGCTGGTGCCGTTCGAGAACGACACCATGCTGACCATCAACAGCCCGATCTGGGTCGACGGCGCCAAGAAAGTCCGGCCGCGCAAGCCGCCCGGGATCGGCGAGCACAGCGACGAGATCTTGCGCAACGCAGGCTACGACGAGGCAGCGATCCAGAAGCTGCGGGCGTCCGGCGCGGTGGCCTGAACGCCGATGCCCGTCTATCGGCTGCATTATTTTCCGGAATCGGGAAACAGCAGCAAGCTGGCGCTGATGCTCACGCTGTGCGGCCAGAGTTTTGTGCCGGTCTGGACCGATTTCGGCGGCGGCGTCACGCGCACGCCGCAGTGGCGGCGCGACGTCAACCCGATGGGCGAGATCCCGGTGCTGGAAGTTGACGGCGAGCGGCTGACCCAGACCGCGCCGCTGCTGCTGCAACTCGCCGAACAATATGGCAAGTTTGGCGCCGGGACGGAGCAGGAGAAATTCGAACTGCTGCGCTGGCTGTTCTGGGACAATCACAAACTCACCGGCTACATGGCGAGCTACCGGTTCATGCGGACCTTCACGCCGTCAGCCGATCCGCAGGTTCTGAAATATTTCCGCAAGCGGCTCGACGATTTCCTCGGCATTCCCGAGACCCATTTGCAGCACAATGACTTCGCCATCGGCAAGCGCGTCACCGTGGCCGATTTTTCGATGATGGCCTATCTGCACTATCCCGCCGACGAAACCGGATATGATTTCGCGGCGAGCCACCCCGCCATAAAAGCCTGGCTCGATCGAATCGCAGACCTGCCGGGCTGGCGGTCGGCGTATGATCTGTTGCCCGGCAAGCGACTGCAGCATTACGCGTGAGCTACCTGTTCTGCAGCAGCCCCCAGCCGATCGCGGCGAGACCGATGATGACCGCGACCGCGATCGCCCATGCGCTGACCTTGATATCGCCGACCGTCTGCCAGTCGGCCTAGTGCCGTGCATTTGATTCCGGTCAAATCCGGCAGGCGCAAACCGGACTAAGGTTTTTCTGGCGAGCCCTGTTACTTCGCGGTTCGCGTTTGCCTGAACAATGTTCGAGAGCAAGGGAAGACGGAATGTCCAACAACCAGAACGGAAAGAAACCGGCACACAGCGATGCCGACGTGCCGGCTGATCAAGATGCGGCGCGGGAGCAGGACGACGGCCTTGAAGCGGTCAAGCCTCATCTGACAGGGATGATCGGAATGCACATCGATCAGCCTCAAGAGGATACGGCAACCGGCTCACCAGGTGCCGATCTCGATCGCGACTTGGCCGAGGAGAACTAGCGCCGGCCATCGTGCGATGGCAGCCCGCGGAATACGCGACGGCGCATCGCGTGATTACCGACGAGCCATCAACGGCGCGGTCCGTCGGATTCTGCCGGGGTCAGGCGAGAGGAGGAACAGCCGGAGACGGCGGGACTGGAACGTGAAAATATTTCTGTTCCGGTGGCAATACGAGTCGAAAGACGACTGCCTTCGGTTCTCGCCAAGATGCCAAGGTCGCGCCGCAGCCAATACATTGGACGCTGCCTGGCGTTCCTCTCACGGTCGTGGCCTCGGCCACTTCATATGATGCCTTGCAGGATATGCAGATCAGGTTCGATATTCTCATAGCAACATTCTGCTCAACTTAGGGGGCGGCGCATTGAGCCAAATCAACCCGATCGCTCAGCCCAACGTCGCGGGACGAATGAATGGCAATCCACGCCCGCCGAAAACAAGGCGATACTTGGCTTATTGGCGCGGCGGGGCCGTATCGGCCGCAGTTCTTCAAATCCGGGCGTGCGGGAACGCCTATGGCGGATTGCCCTGCAACATTCCGGCCAAATCAGCCGCCGTACCGAGTTCTTGAACCAGGAACTCCAACACGACGTCTTGTCCGCCGTAGGTTTCCGCCTTTTTCGGATCGACATAGATTTCGACCCACCTTACGGCGTCACTCATTCTCTCGCGATAGTTGCCATCATCAAAGATGTTCAACAGCCCGCACACCTCCGGCACCAGTTCGGCGTCACTGCGAGCGACCAGCCTGCTCGTGAGGTATCTTATTTGTTCTTCTATGGTCACGTTTCGCGCCGCTATCCCACCCGGCATGCCATAGTCAATGAGCGGTGCCTGCGCTCATTGTTACATGAAATATGTTGCAGTTCCGTGTCAATGTTCTTCACCGCATGCCGCATAAAGCGACATCCTTCAGCCAAACCGGCCGGTGATAAACCGCTGCGTGCGCGGATCGCCCGGTGTCACGAATATCTGGCGCACGGTGCCAAATTCACCCATTTCGCCCAGATACATGAAGCCCGCATAATCTGAAACCCGCGCGGCTTGCTGAAGGTTATGAGTTACGATGATAATCGTATGGTCGTTCTTGAGTTCATCGATTGTCTGCTCGATTTTTGCCGAAGAAATCGGATCGATGGAGGCGCAAGGCTCGTCGAGAAGAAGGACTTCTGGCCGAATTCCGATGGCGCGGGCAATGCTGAGGCGTTGCTGCTGACCGCCTGAGAGTTCCAGTCCACTTTTCAGGAGGCTATCCTTCACCTCATCCCAAAGCGCCACGCGCCGCAATGCAATCTCAACCTCTGTATCCATTTGCACCTTGGCGAGACTTCGATTGAGCCCAATGCCAAAGGCGATGTTGTCGTAGATGGACATCGGAAACGGCGTTGGTTTCTGAAAGACCATACCAATTCGGGTTCTCAGAATCGCAACGTCCTGCTTCCCGGACAGAATGTCCTCGCCATCGAACAATACTTCGCCGTCGGCGTGCTGACCGGGATAGAGGCTGTAGATGCGATTGAAGACGCGCAGCAGGGTCGACTTGCCGCAGCCGGAGGGGCCAATGAATGCGGTCACGCGGTTGGCATAGATCGGCACCGACACGTCTTTGAGTGCGCGATTGCCATCCTGATAGTAGAAATTGAGATGTCGAACGCTGATTTTCTCTTCGACCAGTTCCTGGTCTGGCTTTGACCGGATGACTTTGGCTAGCTGATCGAATACCCCAGCAGATTTCCCCGAGGGTTCGGCGGTGGGAATTTTCCCGATTTCGGGAGCCTCGCTCAACGACATTGTCATGCTCTCGGTCCAGTTAAGAGTGTTGATCAAAATTGTACCAATGGCGCCATTGACGCTTTGATCAATCTCAATGGACTCGATCAGAAAGCCAGCCAGCGCAGGCTTCACGTCATGAAACGGTCATTCCATTGTCATCCAGGAGCTTCGGCGTTGATGGAGCGTACTGCTTTCCGTCACCTGTCATCGTTACAGGTTGCGACGATGGCAGCGTTATCGCCCTCAGGGCCACGGTGCGGCCTTCCATTGGTAGGCACCGAGAGCGATCATGTCGCGCCCGGACAGTCGGCCTAGATCACGTCGAGCAACGGACCGGCCAGATCACTTTCAACGGGCGTCGATAAATCGCGTTGTGCTAGCGGCTCTTGACGAAACACATGCCGATCCGCGAGGTCTTGCCGGCGGCCTCGCAGGCGAGCCCCGCGGCGCAGGTCCAGTTACGAAAACTCGGATCGTCGTCGGCGGCCTTCGCGCTTGGCTGGTAACAATGCGCGCCCCAGCCGTCGTAATGGCCGGTGCCCTTGAGCTCCGCCAAAAATTCCGACCTGGTGCGCAATTGCGGGCGCTCGGAAAATCCGCGCGAATAATCCGGGCTGCTGCCCCATTTCATCGAGTTGAGAATATCGCGGCGCCGGATCTGGTCGCCGAAGAAATGCGGCGACGCCGGAACGACGGTCGAATTGGAAGGCTTGGCCGCCATCCAGTCCACACCCGGGAAATGAAAACCGCCGATGCCGCGCGTCTGATGACAGCCCGAACAGGTGACATCGTTCAGCCGGCGCCTGAAGCCGGCGACCGAGCGGATGTTGGCGGGCGTCACGCCGACGTCAGCGGCCTTCCTGAGCGCGGCAACGATCTCGCTCTCGCTGAACACGGGGTTCGCACCCTCGCCCTGCACCAGGCCGTATTCCGGCTGCAGTTCGGAGGGATCGAAGCCGACCGGCGTCGAGGCGATCGCCGCCCTGGCCAGGAACCGCTCGGGTATCAGGACCGTGCCGCGATCGAATTCATTGAGATGCCTGGGATCGAGCAGCCAGGCCTTGAAGTCGCGCCCAAGATCAGCGTTCGCCAGAATTCGCTCGCGATCGATCTGGTTTTCCATCGGCGCTTCGTCGAAGGCGCGCGCCGTGGAATCGAAGCGAAACACCTTCAAGAGATAATCGGTGCGAAATTCGCGTACCGCCGATTTCGGCGCATGCGCGATCTGCAGATTGGTTTCGATGCGATCGATGTTTTCAGGCCGGATCAGATCGAGCGGGCCGTCGCGCGCAAGCAGCCGGGCTACGAGATCGGCGCCGGTGAGCGTCGATTCGCCGGCATCCAGCCAACGCCGGGCGATCCCGGCGCAGGTGATCCCGGCGCCCTTGGCGTCGGTCATGCCGCCGCCCCTCGCCTTCAGCACGATGTTCAGCGTCATCGGCAGGCGCCGCGGCGCGCCGTCCTCGCCGGCTGGCCCCGTCCGCGCCAGGCGGTAGATCAATCTGACTTCGCCGCAGCTCTCCGGCGAGGCAAAGGCGCGGTCCATCCGGTTGACGATGCCGGCCAGCACGAAGCGCGCGTCGTCTGAATACAACACGGCGCGATCGAACAATTGAAAGTCATGTCCGGTTCCGACGCCGATGCTCTCGTTCGGCAGACCAGCCTTGTGCCTGACGATGTACCGTTCGAACTCGGCATCGAGCGCCGTGCGGACCATCGCCATCGACGGCAGGGTGAACAGCTGGCCGCAGGTCAAGGGAATATCGACGGATCTCTCCGGCACCATGACCCGCGCCACGGCAAACCGGCCGCGATCCAGTTCGCGCAACGCCAGCGGATCGGTGATCGCCGCACCACGCTCCAGCGCCGGGCCTTCGGCGGCGCGCGCGGGTCCGGTGCCGCATAACAAAACAAGGATGATGAAAACAAATTGCAACGCGCGGTCCATATCCTGACAAACCCCGCATCAGCGCCCTCATTCCAGGCATTCTGCGGGCAAGGTTTTGTGGTCAGGAAAATAGCCGAACAGAGGAGCGTGTGTCTCGCAGAGTTTGTCCACCTCACCCCGCAAGCGGGGCGAGGTAACAGACCGTCTGCGCCTGATCCTACCGCGCGACGACGAGGCCCTTGCTGGTCACGACCACCCAGCGGCCGTCCTGCTTGCGGATGGCGTCGACGCGGCCGAGGCCGGGGACTGGGTCGCCGGCATACACTTCATAGATTCCCTGGCGTCCCTCGATCAGCGCACCGCCATGGGCGACCTCGCGCAACACCCAGCCCTCGACCGTCGGCAACCGCGCCACTTCGGGTTTTGCTACAGGCAGCGGAACCGGTGCGGCGACCGCCGCCGTTGCCGGAGGCGAGATCGAGCCGGTGACATCCTTTGCCGCCGCAGGAGCCGCCGCGACCGGCACCGGAGCCGCCTGTGCGGCCTTGAGCTTCTCGACGGCTTCGGTGAGCCTGGCGAGTTTGGCGGCGGGCTCGGCCTGCGCCTTCTCGATCTTGTCGAGACGGTCGCTGGCCTTGTTGTCCCTGACGATACCGACCTTGGAGGTCTGCTCGACACTGGCCTTCAGCGCCAGGATGTCGGCGTCGATCCGGGCCACGGAAGCTTCGAGAACGAGATTGTTCGATGTTGCCGAACCTCCGCCGGCAAAATGCATCACGCCCGCGGTCGCCAGAGCGCCGCCGAGCGCGCCCGCTATCGCCGCCAGCGCCACAACGGCCGCCAGCGCAGACAGCCGCCGCTTGCCGAACATGCCCTGCGCCTGCTCGGACTCCACGTCGGGCCCGACGCCCTGGTGATCCCAGGCGCGGTCGCCGGACGACATGATCAGGATCTTGCCCGGCGCGCGCGGCGCGTCGGCCTTGGCGGTATCGGCGGCGTCAACCTTGGGAGCGTCAACCTTGGCTGCGGCCGCCTTGATGGCGTCCTTGGGAGCATCGCCCTGTGCAGGGACCAGATCGGGAGATTCGACCTCGGCCACGGCTTTCGGGGCTTCCTGTGCCGACACCGGCTGGCTTGCCGCGTCGGATGAGTTGGAAACGGCCGGCCCGGCGCTGACGGATCCGGATTCGCTGCTGGTCGGCTCGGCCTGCTGTTCGCTCACGTTCGAATTCTCCAGTAAAGGTTCACCATTTGGTAACTTTCATTCGTTGCGAAATCGTTACCCGGCTGAGCCCTTACCAAAATTTTAGGAACTCGCTCCGCCCGGGTTTGACGCCACCCGTTCATGTTGCTCTGCGGCATCGCCCCGGAGCGTCCCGATGTCTCGTTTGCGCCGTCCGGTTTCAGGACTAACATATCGACAGCGACCAGCCAGAAGGCGGGGGCTCCATGACCATCGAGAAATGCATCAACGAATTCGATGTGGATCAGGTCATTTTCGAGGAGGGCTCGACCGGGCGCGAGTTGTTCGTCGTGCTCGACGGCAAGGTCGAGATCGCCAAGGTCGGCAGTGCCGGCAAGACCGTCATCGTGACGCTCGGCAAGGGCGAATTCTTCGGAGAGATGGCGGTGATTGACGGCTCGTCCCGCTCCGCCACCGCGATTGCGGCCGCGCCGAACACCAGGGTGATGCGGATCAATCACGCCCGCTTCGTCTATCTGGTCAGCCAGCAGCCGGCCTTCGCGCTGATGGTGATGGATGCGCTCAGTAAACGCCTGCGGGCTTCCAACGCCGTCAATTTCAGGGCGGCCGCTCCATGAGCGAGCGCAAGCCGAGCCCGTTCCCGATTCTACTGAACAACGACGTCTGCTCGCTGATCGAGGCCGCCGAGAATGTCTACCAGATCCGTTTCAAGAACCGCGCCGCCAACGCCTATCTGGTGCGCGGCAGGAGCCGGACCATCCTGATCGATGTCGGGCTCTCCTCCAATTATCCGGCGCTGCTGGAATGCCTCTGCCATGTCGGTTGCCCGCCCGAGTCGATCGACATGGTGATCCTCAGCCACGAGCATCTCGATCACATCGGCGCCGCCTGGCATTTCGGCGGCCGCACCCTGATCGCCGCGCACCGGCTGGCCGCCAACAAGATCATGCTGCGCGACGATTTCTCGATGCTGCGCAAGATGTTCAACGAGCCGCCGGAGCCGATCAATGTCGATCTCTGGCTGGAGGAAGGCAATCTGATCGACCTCGGCAATTTCCGCCTCAACGTGATGTATACGCCCGGCCACACCTCGGCCTGCATCAGCCTGTTCGAGCAGGACCAGGGATTGCTGTTCGCCGCCGACACGCTGATGCCCGGCGGCGTGATGGGCGGCGTGTTCGGATCCGGCAGCATCGCCGACTACATCCAGTCGCTGGAGCGGCTGAAGGGTTTGAACTCGAGAATACTGCTGTCCGGACATGGCCGGCTGTCGGATACGCCGCAGGACGACGTCCGCGTCGCGATTCAACGCTCCCACACCCTGTTGTCCGACACCGCGCAACTGTTCGACGCGCTCGACGCGCGCTCGAATTTCGAACCGATCATGCAATCGGTGCGCGACCTCAACAAGCTCGACGACGGCTGAGCTCCCGGCTTGACGTGCCGGTTTGACAAATGGCCCGGCGGCCTGTTCAAAAGCAGCAACCATAATGCTGCAATGAACCCCTGGGGAAACATATCGTGAAACTTTACGACTCGATCGGACCGAACCCGCACATCGTCCGCATGTTCATGGCGGAAAAGGGCATCGACATACCCCGGCAGACCGTCGACCTGCGCAAGGGCGAAAACCGCGAAGCCGAGCATCTGAAGCGCAACCCCCACGGCCAGATGCCGACGCTCGAGCTCGACGACGGCAGCTATCTGTCGGAGATCACCGCGATCTGCGAATACCTCGAAGAGAAGAATCCCGCGCCGGCGCTGATCGGATCGACGCCGGAAGAGCGCGCGGAGTGCCGGATG
>NZ_JAUSLT010000155.1 GCF_030646015.1 Bradyrhizobium sp. | reverse complement strand
TGGTGGGGGAAGAAGGACTCGAACCTTCGAAGTCGTAAGACGGCTGATTTACAGTCAGCTCCCTTTGCCACTCGGGACACTCCCCCGCTCAACAGCATCGGAACCCACCCGCCGAAAATGGCGGCAGGAAGGTCATGGATGACGTTAAAACCGGTCGCCGATGGCGAGCTCCCGGTTGGCGCGTTTATGGGGGAAACGGCCCGGCAAAGTCAACCAAGGCGCCCCCCTTAATCCGGGCCGCCAGGACCCGGGCCGCCAGGGGCTCAAATTGCCATTATTCGGAACCCGTGACACAAGCCTGCCATGAGCGATCGTGATCGAAAACCGCGCTTTCAGCGCGGAGGCGGCAAAGGACCCGACAAAGGGCGCCAATTCGGCCGCCGGCCGGGCGGGCGCGACCGCGAGGCGAGCCCCGACGGGCTGGTCATTCTATATGGCTGGCACACGGTCGCGGCGGCGCTGGCCAACCCGCAGCGCCGGATTCGCAAGCTGTGGCTGACGGAAAACGCCGCAAAACGGCTGGCCGACGACAAGATCGACCTGCGCGTCATCCCCGAAATCGTCCGACCGGACCTGATCGACATCAGGCTTGGCCCGGACGCCGTGCATCAGGGCCTGCTGGCGGAGGCCGAGCCGCTGGATTCGCCCGATATCGGCGACCTGCCGCAGGAGGGTATCGTTCTGGTGCTCGACCAGATCACCGATCCGCACAATGTCGGCGCCATCCTGCGCTCGGCGGCGGCGTTCGCGGTCAAGGCCATCGTCACCACGGCGCGACACAGTCCCGAAGCCACCGGCGTGCTGGCGAAATCCGCCTCCGGCGCGCTGGAGCTGGTGCCCATGGTGACCGTGACGAACCTGGCGCGCGCCCTGAACGAGCTGAACGATCAGGGTTTCATGACCGTCGGGCTCGACAGCGAGGGCAACGAGGACCTGGGCGCGATGACGCTGGTTCAGCCGCTGGCGCTGGTGCTGGGGGCGGAAGGCCAGGGCTTGCGGCGATTGACCCGCGAGACCTGCAGCACGGTGGCGCGGCTCGACATGCCCGGCGAAATCAAAAGCCTCAACGTGTCGAACGCCGCGGTGCTGGCGCTCTATATCGGTGCCAGCAAGCTCGGCCTGATGGGCAAGTAATGCAGCACAACGCCCGCTCGCGTGATGCGAACGGGCGCTGATATTTTCAAACCATTGTCAGATCAGTTGTAGCGGCGCAGCGCGTGGCCCTGGTGATGGCCGTGGTGACGATGCATCGTCGCGCCGCCGTGATGACGCATGCTGTGGCGCGGCATGTAGCCATGACGCGGAGCGTAACCAAGACGCGGCGCGTAGCCGTAACGGACGCTCGGGCGAACCGAATAGCGGTGGCCGTAGTGCCGGTGCATGCGATAGCCGTAATGAGGACGGCCGTAGGACACCGAGGTTTCCTGATAGACCGGACGCGGCGCCCAGTTGCCCGGGCCGGTATAGGTCGGGCCCTGGTTGACGTAATAATACTGGTGCACCGGATCGGGCAGCCGCTCACGGGCCCAGCCGCCGCAGCCGGTATAGCAGCCGGAATAGACCGGCGCCGGGGCGACGTAGACCGGGGCCGGCGCGCAGCCGGTGTAGCAGGCCATCGCGGGCGCGGCGCCCATCGTCATCATCACGGCAACCGCCGCCACCATTCCTGAAATCGTCTTACGCATTACACTCTCTCCTGTGGATCTGTTTTTTTGTTGGCGTGGACTCTTGGTGTGGAAATTCGAGTGGAAGATTTGGTGTAGAAAACGCTCGTCTTGATCAGTTCCGGTACTCTCGCCGCGGGACGTCGATTTGCGGCGCGACGATCACCGGCGGCGGATAGAACGGCACGTCGGCCTGCGCCGGCGGAGGATTGGACTGCGCCCCCCATGACTGATGATAGCTCTCCGCGGGCTGCGGCAGCTTGCGGTTGGCCGGCGGCTGAATTTCGAGGCGTCCGTAGGCCGGCATCAAACCGCCGCTCGGATAGTAGTGGCCGACATTGGGCACGGGATCGACATAGCGGCCGCCATAGACCTTGGTCTGCACCTGCGCGCCCTTGCCGAGACCCCAGTCGCCTTCGACCACGGCATAGGAGGCATCGACGCCGTTAATGATGATGGGTACCCCGTGGCGGCCGGGAATCACGATCTCGAAACCGCCCCCGGCAAATGCCGTCGCCGTCGTTCCGATCAAGATGGCCAGTGCGATTGCAGCGCGCATGGTTGCGGCTCCCAGTTGTGAGCGGCAACCTATCCGAACAAGCGATCCCAAGGGTTAAAGCCGCCAGCCAAACTGCCAGTAAGCCTAACGCGTAAGCATCGGTAACAGTTCAAATCCGAAACAGCGCGATCAGGAAACGTTAACGGGGCTTAACCGAACGCCGTCTCGACGATGGTAGTGAGGCCGATCGCGATGGTGACGACGCCGACCGCGCCCTGCAGGCCGCGATTGGCCCAGGTGAGTGAGCGCGCGGAGACCACGAGCGGCACCGCGATCACCGTCGACAGCGCGGCCATGCCGATCATCGAGCCGATCCCGAACAGCGCGACATAGCCGAGCCCGACCGCAGGGCTGGCGGCCTGCGATACCGCGAGCACCAGCAGCGCCGCCGAACCGGCCATGCCGTGCATCAGGCCGACCAGCAGCGTGCGCCAGCGAAAACCGTGGGCGTGCGCGTGCGGCGCGCGGACGTGCGGCCGCGTTTCGCCGGCATGGCTGTGGGCATGGATATGGACCGTGCCGTCATCATGGCCGTGGCGATGAAAGTGCACGCGGTCGCGCCAGAGACGCCAGAGCACGTGAGCGCCGAGCCCGACCAGCATGATGCCGACGGCAGTCTCCAGCGGACGCGCGACATGCTCGGGGATGGCGCGGCCGAGCCAGATCGCAGCACCGGCAAAGGCGAACAGGGTCAGCGTATGGCCGAGGCCCCAGGTCAGGCCATGGCGGACGATATCGCCGACACGGCTTCGGCGCGCGGCGATGCTGGACACCGCCGCGATATGGTCGGCTTCCAGCGCGTGCTGCATGCCCAACAGAAACCCCAGCCCCAGAATTCCGAACATATGTCCCCTGCTCGCCTGCCCCAGCCGTCATTGCGAGGAGCCCTTGCGACGAAGCAATCCATCTCCTTGCTTCACGATGCGGCAAAGATGGATTGCTTCGCTGCGCTCGCAATGACGTTTCGATATCTCTTATGACATCAGCGACCGCACTTGTCAGAGCAATATTGAGGCCGACTCCTCAGCCGTTACAGCACTTCCTCAAAAAGCCCCCGCATCGACGCCCAGGAGCGGCGGTCGGCCTGGGCGCTGTACAGCGCGGTGCGCAGCATCGAACCGTCGGCGGCCGGATTGGTGAAACCATGCAGCGTGTTGCCGTAGCTGATCAGCTGCCAGTCCGGCACTTGCGCCGCGCGCATCTCGGCCTCGAACGCGGCCACCTGTTCGGGCGGCGCCAAGGGATCGTCGGCGCCGGTCAGCACCAGCACGCTGGCTTTCACCCTGCCCGGTTCGGCAGGCATTCGGGTGGTGAGGACGCCGTGAAAACTGACGGCGGCCGCAAGATCGGCGCCGTCGCGGGCGAGCTCCAGCACCACCGAGCCGCCGAAACAGAAACCGATCGCCGCGATTCGGCCCGCTTCGACCTGCGGCATGGCTTTCAGCGTCGCCAGCGCGGCGCGGCCGCGCCCGCGCAGCGTTGCAGGCGCGTTGCGGAGATCGCCGACCAGCTTTGCCACCTCCTGCAGATTACGCGCCTGCCGGCGCTGGCCGAACATGTCGGCGGCGAACGCGACATAGCCGAGCTCCGCCAGCATCCGTGCCCGCGCCATGACGAATTCGCCGAGGCCCAGCCCCTCGTGAAACACCAGCACGCCCGGCCGCGGCCCGGCTTTGGCCTCATCGAAGGCGAGATAGCCGCGCATATCAGCGTCGGCGCGGTAGTCGATGTCCTGCGTCTGCATCGGTGGGGTTTGCTCACGGCTTGTTGGCTGCGGAACCGGAATTTCACACCGGTTCGCGACCGGCACAACCCGGATTCGGAACAACCGGTTCGCGAGGTTGTTGTCTCCGCACACTCATTTCGGAGAATAAGGACATGACCAAAACCAGCCTTCTGGGCGCCGCGGCAATCCTTGCCGCGTTGACCGCAACACCGGCACTGGCGCAGCATCAGCGCGGAGCCTACGCGCACCATCATCACGGAGGCTTCTGGCCGGGCGCTGTCGCGGCGGGGGTCGTTGGTGGCGCGATCGGCACCGCGGCCGCCATCGCCTCCTCCCCCTACCGCGGCAATTCCTACGCCTATTACGGCAGCGGTCCGCAATATGACGACTCCTACGCCTATTACGGAAACCGGCGCGGAAGCACGACCTGCGGCCTGGAGCCCTATGCCACCTATATGGGCCCGGACGGTCGCTGGTATCCCTGCTGAGCGACGCCGAATTCGAAGCTGGAAGGGGCGACCGCAATGGTCGCCTCTTTTTGCGTGATCGGGCCGGCGTGAGACATCACGCCGGTTTACAACAATGGCGACCGCAGCTGGTCCAGAGTTACGCCCAGCGCAACGGCTTTGTCTGCCAGCCCGGCACCTGGTTCCACGGCGAAGACGGCCGCCAGCACATCTGCCAGTAAACAGCTGCGCGATAGCTACGAAAAAGGGCGGCCGCGAGGTCGTCTTTTTTGTGCCGGCGCGTGCGCGGAAAAGCCTGTCAACTGCTGGCCCTTTGCGGACAAGTCTGGTATTCGACCGCCGAACGATCAGCAGGATTTCGTCTGTCCCTGATCCCTTCAATTCGCCGGTTTAGCTCAGCGGTAGAGCAGCGGTTTTGTAATTCGGGATCGGCCGTCCGTTCTTGTAACGTGCCGTCCCTAGAAGCCCCTGTTTATTGGGCTTTTCCACTTCCTCAGTCCCGCCTTGTCACCTCTGCCCCCTCCACGTTTTTCCGAGTTGGGTAGCAAAATGGTAGCAAGCCGTTCGCGGCTCGTTCCCGACCAAGGTCACGGAACCAGGTGGGCAAAATCTCCCCTGAAAGCACAACCGTTCTTGACCCCGGGAGCGACAGCGAAGGTGCCGTCACTCTGGATGGTGACAGCAATATCCCCCTGACACGTTTGAACAGATGTGGGGGTCTTTGCAACTTCTCGGATCCATCGTGCCAATCGGGGATCTAAGCCCGGGAGCGCCAACAATTGCTGGGCATTGGCTCCGCATATGGGCATCAAATTTGTGCAGTATGGCTTGATGCCGCTTTTCTCGAGAAACTGAATGGTCTCGGGGCTTGGGTGGCTCAGTCCATTTGCAGAGGTGATACCTAATTTTTTTGGCGAACTCGCGTCAAAAAGTTGGGTAATGACAGACGGTGGGCAGTCTATGCCAGAGCCATGATGAGGCAAGTTGACGATTTGAGCCGCGAGCGGCAATGCGCGGTTTCGTTCAAACTTTTTTCTGTCTTCCCAATTCGAAATCGTTCCGTCACCTCCAATGATTAACTTACAACCACCGTATGAAAACTCAAAAGCCAGACTGATCTCGTTCTCTTTGTAGGTTCCGATTATCGAGAGATCCTGACGCTCGATCTGCTGAACGTAACTCCCCTTCACCTTCGCCGGAGGCAATATCGTCGCCATCTCAACGCCCGTAAAACCGGTGGGCGCTAGAATGGAGTGATCTCCTGCGCATTCCAGCCATTCCATTTTTTTGTTTTTGGCTCTGTCCGTCGCCAACATAATGATGTTGAGCAATTCAAGTGCATCAACTCGCTGCGAGCCATCGCTGCCGTTGATGATCCTTTTGAGTTTCGTTCCGAATTTTTTCAACCTATCGAAGTTCTGAAAGAGGCCGCCGAGCGGCCCGCAATAAAACTGATCGACTGAAAAGGCCTTAAGAATGGGGAAAAGACCGAGATAGTGATCCTTATGAGGATGGGTCATGGCAGCGAACGCTAGATGACTTGCACCTAACTCACGGAGCTTGATCAGCCCGCGCGGTTCGGTCTCGCCTGCGCGCAGATTTGAGTCGATAATTGCAAATGACTTGCCACTCGAACTTTCAAATTCGATGACTGTCGAGCTTCCTTGGCCGACGTTTAGAAAATGAAATGTGAGCATTCAGAGTGTATCAAGCCACTCTTCCGCTGCTTGCTGACCGGGTAATGGATCGATGTTTCCAATTTCACGTCGTTCAATTTTCGGCCGTCGATAGCCACTCGAATAATCAAGGGAAATTGTCACTGGCTGACCGTAGTGCAGCAAATTTTCAGGTATTACGGCCGGAGGAAGTTGAATTTCGACCGCGCCGGACGAAGTGCGGCATTCCACAACGACATCTCCTGCCTCGCGGTCAGCTTGATCATGTGCACCGGCGGCGCGTAACGGCCTTTCCGGCATGACCGGCATTTCAGCGCCGCCTCAAGCTTCCAGATCGGCGTGTCCCGCGGCCGGCGGATGGCGTTGAGCGGCAGGCTGGCGCGGCTCTTACATCGGTTGCACTCGACCTCGAGCCAGCCCAGGCCGCCGTTGAGGCATTGCTCGATTGTTGGAGAAGGTTGCGCGGGTCCGCCATAGCCCTCCATCCGCACCGACCAAGCGTGAGCCTCGGCTCGATCCGCCTCACGGACGGCCTCCGTCGCACGCTGGCGCGCCTTCTCCGCGCTCATCTTCGCGCCGCGGATTTGGCTGCCCCAGATGACCTCTCGCGATTTAGTGCCCATGGCCGGGCATTACATCGGCTCTTGCGAGCCCGGGCAATGCCACTAGGATTAGGCGCCCGGATCCCAGGGTGACCCAACGTTTGGTTGGGCTACGGCTTTTATTTTGAGCAGGATTGAAGATGAGACGATTGCCTGAGAAATTGCCCGAACGGCATTGTCCGGCCTGTGACGGCCGCGGCGTTCCGGCAGTCAAACAACCCTCCCTTCCCGGCCGGAAAATCTATCCTCCGCAGTGCAAGAAATGCGGCGGTAAAGGTCGCATACCCAAGATCGACGATTGAGCGCCCGTGCCATGGTCCCGCCCCTTCGACGACCCGATCAAGCCGCCGAGCGGAAAGCCGATCGTCACCCTGAAGGATGCGGCGGCCTACATCATGAAGCTGCCGCAAGACGAGCAGCAAAGCCCCGAATGGCAAGCTGCCGGTGAAGCCGTGATCATGGCCGCCGAAGATCGCGGGCCGTTGATGCACGCCCATGTAGGCATGATGCTGGCGCTGCACGGCGCCAAGCCTATCCCCGAGGCCAGATCATCGAAGACGCATTGGGGACGGCGAAAGCTCAGGCGCGATCAATAGCATTCTCGCACGGACTCTCCTTTCGCAAGGTGTTCCGAAAATGGAACGCACTAGTCTCTGTTTGTGCGAGGTTTGTTCTCTTCACAGAACAGGCACAGGCCTTCCATCCCAATGGCTTAATTTGATTGACGCTAACCCTACGGTAGAGTTCCCATGGTTCCGCGCAGGACCAATGCGCCCGGTCAGAATTGGCTGGCCGGTGCAGAAGGAGGAATCAATGAGGGCTGTCAGATCTATAGCGGTCGTTTCTGCTTGGTCGCTAATTCTTGGGATTTCTATTTCACCGGCGCTAGCCGTGAGCTGCACAGAGCAAGGCCGAACATGCGCAGCGTGGGCCGTTGGTCCCAACGCAAGCTACAAAGCAGCATGTTCAAAAGAGGTTGGTGCGTGCAAAGCCAGGTGCAAGAAAGGACAAAAATACTTCCTCGGCGTCGCTGTTGGAAATCAATATCCGATAGATACCTGCAACTGACCGGAGGCTTATTGTTGATTCTCCGAGGTTGTTAACTTTGGTTAACTCGTCCTTAAAATCTTCTCAGTAGAATTACGCAGTGAGGGTCCGACGTAAGCCCGGATTAACCATGATCGCCGATACTGCCCTCTCTTTATCGGAGGAGCGTGATGATCAATTTCCTGGCTGTAGCCGTGTGTGCCGAGACCGGTGTTCTAGCGGCACTGTTCTGGCGTTTCGTAATCTGAGATCAGTAAATGCAGAGGCCGCCTCAGTTGGCGGCCTCTTTCGTTGTATCCTGTCTTATTTTCACTATGCGGCCTATCTGGCAAACTCCCATGCGCTTTTCCGCTAACGGTCGTTTTCTCAACAGAAGCACTTTTCATATGATTGTCCGAGTTGCTTTGATTTCTCTTTTCATCGTTACGACTGTGCACGCACAGAGGTTGGTTGACCCGAGCAAAGTCGCTCCGGAGTTTCGAGAAGCAGCCGAAAAACGGAGAGCTGAACAGCTCAGACAGCAAGCGTGCGCGAAGCAGGCGGACGCTGAAAAAATCCTCCCAAGAGATCGTCTAGCCTTTCTGAATAACTGCTTGGGGATTAGCGCCGCGAAGTAGGACGATTTGCCGCCTCGGAACAGGGCCGGTGTGTTCCATTGGCGGAACGCCTCATTGTCGGTTTGTGCGAGCTTTGTTCTCGCGACGAACATGGCTGATAAAGCAAAACCGCCGCTGGGGGCTGACAGCGGCGGCTTCTCCGGATGCGGATCATTGACCCGTGGACGTCAAGTTAGTGCAATATCGTCTGACGTCAACTTAGCGCCTTTTCTGTGCGGGGTTTCAAAGCACGCCTCCAATCTTGTCGGCGCCGGGCCCGACAGAGGCGTAGAAGATCAGGCACGCGGCGGCATTAGGCTGGCTGAGCACGAACTCCGGCTCCGCCCCATTGCCCTGCACCGAGCATATTGCTCCGGCATAGTAATCCTTCCACGCCTCCGCGAGGCCGGCCTTGTGATGATCGATCCGCGTCTTGGCGTCGGCGAGCGTCACGATCGGGATCGGCATGGTGACACCGGCCGCGGTGAAGCCGAGAGCGCGGATCAGGAAGTTTCGACGAGGCGTGATCAGTTGATGCTCCGATCTCATGAAAGCCTCCCCCATGCCCGCTGGTCCATCGATTCGGTGCTGCCGAGCAGCGGCTCACCCTCGACGTCGGGTTCGCGGCCATCGTGCTCGCCTTCAACGTCGATCTCGCCGAGGCTTGCCGATGGCAGATAGGACACGGCTCCGCTGCGCAATTCATGCGAGCCGAGGGACGGCTCGTCGTCTGCCCCATCCTCCCCGGGGTCGCTGTCCTCGTCGTCGGTGCCGTCGGGCTCCAGTTCCATGTGGTTGTCGGTGTCATCGAGGAAGTTTAGGAGCCTTTCGATTTCGGCTCTGGCTTCCTTGCGGAGCCGCCCTATGGCTTGAAACGCTTCTTCTGGTGTCACGGGCGTCCGGAAGTACAACGGCGTAGCCCGTGCTTCCCCATGCGGTTTGTCGGGGGATTGCGGGTGCTCGATTGCAGACGTGTTTGTGGGTGGCGTGCTAAGCACGCTGTCAGCCTGATCCATTGGGATTGACCTCTTCCTGGTTCGGGTTAGAGCCGGGGCGGAAGTTGCTGCTTCCCCTCGGCTTGCTTTTAGGCTAAACCAATATTCGCAGATGTCAATAAAGGCTAAACCAAAAAAGACGCGGGGCCGGCCCGCGACGGGGCGCGACCCAATGATGGGTTTTCGCGCGTCTCCAGTCCTGCGCGCCTCTATTGTGAGGTGGGCAGAGAACCAACCCGATACGCCCAGCCTATCTGAGGCAACCCGCCGGCTTGTCGAGATCGGGCTGAAGGCGAAGAAATGAGATGAACAAGGTGTTGTCGGTAGAAGAACGGCAAGCGCTCGGCAGCATCATACTCGCCCAATTTTCCGGGAGAATTAGAATGAAGTTTTTACTGTCAACCGCATTGATTTTCGTCATCTGCCAAGGCGCAATCGCTCAAGCTTCCGAATGCTCAACGGTGCCGAAGGCTAAGGATCGATTAGCTTGTTATGATAGGGTGACGCCACCAACAGCTACGAAGCCTATGACCTCCAAGCAGAAAGCTGCCGCATCCAAAGCTTCCCCTGATCAGGGAACGGTCGTCGACGCGCTCGCCGTCGAAAATTCAAAACTAGACGCAAAGCTAAAAAAGATTTGCCGCGGGTGCTGAGCAACATCATCTTGGGCCCGGGCTGAAGGCTCGCAAATGAAGCCGTACCCCACCTACCGTCAGCGAGAAGTCCTGCAACATCTGATGCCGGGCGATTGGATGCCGCTCCTCAAGTCCGCTCCCATTGGCGAAAGATTGCTCGCCACACTTTTACAGACCGGCTGGATCGAGCGAAGCCTAGACGTGAACGCTGGCGATCTCTATCGCATCACCGAAGCGGGGCGGACCGCCTTCAGAACACCCGTGCCCATAAGGTAAAGGCGTCTCGTTGCTTGGCGTGCACGAGTCTACCCGCCCGACGTGAATGCCCTTGCCGTCGCCCTTCGGTTGCGCTTTGATGCTGGCCTGGTCGGGGGATCATCAGTCAT
>NZ_JAUSLT010000151.1 GCF_030646015.1 Bradyrhizobium sp. | reverse complement strand
TCGACTGGTTGATGGTGCGCTTGCGACCCAACTCAGTCTCCAGCGGCTCCACCGAGATGCAGTTCGACTGCACCGAGCAATCGCCGCAGCCTTCACAGACTGCGGGATTGATCATGACGCGGCGCGCCGGATCTTCCATGGTGCCGCGCTTGCGGCGGCGGCGTTTTTCGGCGGCGCAGGTCTGCACGAACACGATGGCGGAAGCGCCCTTGACCTGCCGCAGCGTCTTCTGGACGGCGTCGAGGTCGTCGCGGTGCGCGGTTTTGGTTCCGGGCGCGATGTCGGAAGCCGGATACGCCTCGGGATTTTCCGAGACCAGGTAGATGTCGCGGATGCCCTCGGAGTGCAGCTGGAAGGTAATCTGCTGCGGCGACAGGTCGCCGTCGACATGCTGGCCGCCGGTCATCGCGGTCGCGTCGTTGTAGAGGATCTTGTAGGTGATGTTGGCGCCGGAGGCGACCGCCTGGCGGATCGCGAGGCTGCCGGAATGGAAATAGGTGCCGTCGCCGATGTTGGCGAAGACGTGCTGCTCGTCGGTAAAGGGAGCGACGCCGACCCACGGCACGCCCTCGCCGCCCATATGGGTAAATGTTTCGGTGCTGCGGTCCATCCACAGCGCCATGAAGTGACAGCCGATGCCGGCAAAGGCGCGGCTGCCCTCGGGCACCTTGGTCGAAGTGTTGTGCGGACAGCCCGAGCAGAAATACGGCGTACGGGTGATCGGCGATGCCGGCTGCATCTGGCTGGCGAGGCGCCCGTTGAACCAGTCGGCCTTGGCGCGCAGCATGGCTGCGATTTCGGGATTGAGATTGAGGCGCAGCAACCGCTCGGTCAGCGAGCTGGCCAATGAGGCGACTGAGAGTTCCTCGGCAAAGGGAAGGAAGCGCTTGTCGAGCTCGTCCATCTTGCCGACGATGCGCGGGCGGACGTTGTAGTTGAACAGCTCCTGCTTGACCTGGTTCTCGACGATCTCGCGGCGCTCTTCGATGATGAAAATCTCTTCCAGGCCGTGGGCGAATTCGCGCACGCCCTGCGGCTCCAGCGGCCACGGCATGCCGATCTTGTAAAGCCGGAGGCCGATCTTGGCGGCGACTTCGGGGGTGACGCCGAGTTCGCGCAGCGCCTGCCTGATATCCTCGTAGCTCTTGCCCGAGGCCATGATGCCGAACCGCGCGTTCGGCGAATCCATGGTGATGCGGTTGACCTTGTTGGCGCGGGCAAAGGCGATCGCGGCATAGCCCTTGTAATCCTGCAGGCGGCGGTCCTGATCGTAGCGGTCGTCGGGCCAGCGCAAATTGAGCCCGCCCGGCGGCATCTCGAAGTCGGTCGGGATGATGAATTGCTTCAGTTCATCGTTGAGATCGATCTCGGCCGTGGTCTCCACGGTCTCGGTGATCACCTTCATGCCGACCCAGCAGCCCGAGTAGCGCGACATCGCGATACCCAACAGGCCCATCTCGATCATTTCGTGGATGCTGGAGGGATAGAGATAGGGCATCAGCGCCGAGATGAAGGCGTGGTCCGACTGATGCGGCACGGTGGAGGATTTGGCGCCGTGATCATCGCCGGCGAGGCACAGCACGCCGCCGGTCCTGGCCGAGCCCGCGGCATTGCCGTGGCGGAACACGTCGCCGCAGCGGTCGACGCCGGGGCCCTTGCCGTACCAGATGCCGACCACGCCGTCATGCCGGGCGCCCTTCGACAGGTTGAGCTGCTGCGAACCCCAGACCGCGGTGGCCGCAAGGTCCTCGTTGACGCCGGGCTGGAATTTGACGTTGTACTGCTCGAGGTGTTTTCGCGCGGCGAACAGCTGCTGGTCGTAGCCGCCGAGCGGCGACCCCCGGTAGCCCGTGACGAAACCCGCGGTATTGAGGCCGGCGGCGCGGTCGCGACGGATCTGCGCCATCGGCAGCCGGACCAGCGCCTGGATGCCCGTCATGAAGACGTGGCCCGAGCCTTGCGTATATTTCTGGTCCAGACTGATCGGACCCTGATTGATTCCCATTCCACCCTCTTCGAGCCGCCGCGCCGGGGCTTTTTTAGCTAGTCGTTGCTCTAGCTTAGAACCAGTCTATGTCGCTTTCCGCGCCCGGCGCATCACAAATCTCGGCATTGGAGCCCCGCGTCGAAAGATCGCAATTTCGTGCCCGTGCATTGGCCCTGCGTTTGCGGGTTGTGTCGTCGGAAGGCTCTCGCGCGAAACGACGTAACGCCCTCCCCGGGGCGCCGCATGCTTTTGTGCACTGCGTCAGCCATCGGTCGCGCCGACCGGGTTACCGGCGATTCTCGTCAAAGACGAATTTCGGCATTTCCCATTTGTAGCGGATCGCCAGCAAACGAAACGACAGGCCGAGCAGGAAGGTCAGGGCCGTCCACATTTCGGGATTCAGCTTCAGCCCAAACCCGACGGAATAGAACAACCCCGTGATGATGGAAACGCTGGCGTAGAGTTCGGCGCGAAACAACAGCGGCACGTCGTTGCACAGGATGTCGCGCAGCACGCCGCCGGCGCAGCCGGTGATCATCCCCGCCACCACCACGATGATGAGCGACGACGAAGGATCGATCTGCCGCGCGACGTCGCAACCGGCCATGGTGAAAACCACCAGTCCGATCGCATCGAGCACCAGAAACGCCGTGTTCAACCGATGCACCAGGCGGGCGATCAGGATGGTGGCGAACGCCGCCCCCGCGGTCAGCAGCAGAAAGGACGGGTGCTGCACCCAGACCAGCGGGTAGTGCCCGAGCAAGACGTCGCGGATCGTGCCGCCGCCAAGCGCGGTAATGCAGCCCAGCATGCATACGCCGGCCCAGTCCATGCTGCGCTTGCCGGCGGCGAGCGCCGCCGTCATCGCCTCGGCAGCGAGCGCCACGACGAACAGCCCGTACAACACAATATCGGTCGATGGCAGGGCCCACATCGCGAATCTCTTGAGATGAAGATTTCGGGAACTTACGGCCCGGGTTCCATTCTGAACAGGCCGAAACGTGGCTGCGGCTGGCATTCCGAGAAAAGGGGGTGCGGTTCCCGGAACCCACCCTGCTTCCAGAGGTTGTTAGGGGACAACGGAGGAACTAATCCATGGCCATCAATCCGGACGATCCCTATCGCTCCAATCTGACCGACGCCGACATTCGCCGTCAGGCCCGCCTCGACAACGAGTTGCAGGCTGATCCCGAACGCGCGGAGGGTCCTGCCAGCGGAGGCAAGGTTGCGATGCTCGCCATCGCCATCGCGGTGGTGCTGGGCGCGGTTTTCTACGGACTGAACAACTCGACCGTCAATCAGGCCGGCACCACGCCACCGACCTCGACGGCCCAGAACACCGAGCGTACTTCGCCTCCGACAGCCCCCACGGGCATGCGTGACGTGACGCCGCGCTCCAATACCGAACCCGGCACGACGACTGGCGCAGCGCCGGCGCCGCGTCCGCAGGCTCCGGCTCCGGCGCCCGCAGCCAATCCGCCGGCCAGCCCGGCTCCCAGCAAGTAACAGCTGACACCGGCAACCTGAAATCACCGCGCGGCGGGCAAGCAATTGCCCGCCGCGTTTTTGTTTGCGTGAGACTCGCGACGACGACTGTTGCTCTACAAAGACCCGTCATCCCCGGCTTGACCGGGGACCCAGTACGCCGCGGCTTCTCGGCTCCATCACTGACGTCTCTGGATACTGGGTCGCCCGATCATGTCGGGCGATGACGACTGGGATGGTGCGCCGCCTGTTGTTCACGCCTCGCGTCAGCTGAACATCTTGTTCAATTCGCCGCCGGAATAGCCCTTGCCGAGCTCGGTGAACGTGCCCTGCTCCGCCATCTCCGTGGCCGCCCGCATGAAGCCGCCCCAGGCCGCGCGCGCCAGCGCGCCGCCGACGCTGATGCGGCGGATGCCGAGGTCGGCGGCCACCTTCAGCGATGGGCCGGCCGCACCAACCAGGAGATTGACAGGTTTGGGATGCACCGCCTTCACGACCGCCGAAATCTCTTCCGGCGTCGCGATGCCGGGCGCATAGAGGCAATCGGCGCCAGCCTCGGCATAGGCGGTGAGCCGGTCGATCACGAGCTTCAGATCCTTTTGTCCCCGCAGGAACGCCTCACAGCGGCCGGTGAGCAGGACGCCTGACTTGTCGGCATCGATCGCCTTGCGCGCCGCCCTGATGCGCTCGATCGCAAGCGCGGAATCGAACAGCGGCCTGGCGTTGTCGCCGGTAAAATCCTCAATCGAAAGGCCGGCAACGCCGGTCTTGACGGCGCGTGCGACGTTGGCACCGACCTTGTCCGGCTCATGCGCAAAACCGTCCTCGAAATCGGCATTGACGGGAATGTCGACCGCCGCGCAGATCGCGGCAAGGTGATCGCAGACATCGTCGACGGTGACGCGGTTGTCGGCTTTGGCGATGGTCCAGGCAAAGCCGGCACTGGTGGAAGCCAGCGCCTTGAAGCCGAGATGCTGCAGCGCCTTTGCGCTGCCGACATCAAACGGATTGGGAATAATGAAGCAGCCGCCTTCGTGCAACTTCCTGAATGCGGCGCGCTTGTCAGCAGTCGTGACCGGCATGGTCTCTTCCCTTTTTTGATTGATTGCCTGATGCAAGAATATCCGCGCGCCACGAGCGGGGCTAGTGCGCAATATTCGACAGCACGAGCGGTTGACTCACCTCTCCCCGCAAGCGGGGCGAGGTAAAGGGTGCAGGCTAGTGAGCCTCGTGGACGGCGCGGCTGTCCGTTGGCGCCTGGGCGCGATCATCCATCCCGTAGTCGCGGATGACGCCTGCGATGCGCAGCCGGTAGTTCTCGAATATTTTCGCCCGGCCCTTGCCCTGGGTCTTGCGATGTCCCGGCACATTGCGCCATGCGGCGACGGCTTCCTCATCGCGCCAGAACGACAGGGAAAGAATCTTGCCCTTCTCGGTCAGGCTTTCGAACCGCTCGACCGAAATGAAACCGTCGATGGTTTGCAGGGCTGGCCTGAGGTCAGCCGCGAGATCGAAATATTCCTGCCTGTGCTCCGGCTTCGGCCAGACTTCAAAGATCACGGCTATCATGTTGCGCCTCCGTTGCGCATTGGAGATGGCCTACAATGCCACCTTCCGCAAGAAGGTCCGCTCCTCCGCCAGAATAAATTTGTTCTCCTCGGCGAAATTGAAGTTGGCCATGCCTTCGCTATCGGCGCGCAGCCGCGCGCGATAGCCTTTATAGGCGGCGAGGTTTTCGAACGAGATCAGCGCGAAGGCGATGTTGTTGGTGCCCTCATGCGGCATCCAGTATCCCTGCAAGTCACCGCCGCATTTCGGGATGATGGTCAGCCAGTTTTTCGAATACTGCTCGAACATCGCGCGCTTGAACGGATCGAGCTGGTAACGGATGAAGACGGTGATGGCCATTTGAACTCCAATGGTTGACAGCCGTCATTGCGAGCGCAAGCGAAGCAATCCAGCTTGCTTCTAGGAAAGCTGGATTGCTTCGTCGCGGAGCCTGTCATCGGGCGCGCGTTCGCGCGACCCGTTGGCTCCTCGCAATGACGAACTCGGACAGCAATCAAGATATCCCCTTGACGACATCGATGCTTCGTCTAACATCGAACTATGAAAGCAGGCCCCGACATCGCCATGATCGCCGCTCTGGTCGGCGATCCCGCCCGCGCCAACATGCTGACGGCGCTGATGACTGGCCGCGCGCTGACCGCCAGCGAGCTGGCGCACCAGGCCGGCATCACGCCGCAGACCACGAGTTCGCATTTGTCGAAGCTCGAGGTTGGCGGTCTGATCGAGCAGGAAAAGCAGGGCCGCCACCGCTATTACCGCCTCAGCGATCCCGATGTCGCCGGCGTGCTCGAGGGCCTCGCCGGCCTGGCCGCGCGCGCCGGCCATATGCGCCTGCGCACCGGGCCGAAGGATCCGGCGCTGCGCCGCGCGCGGATCTGCTACGATCATCTCGCCGGCGATCTCGGCGTGCAGATGCTGGACAGCCTGCGCAAGCAGCGCCTGCTGCGCCAGAACAAGCAGACGATCGAACTCACCGCCGACGGCGAGCGCTTCATGGCGAAGGCGCTGCAGATCGACGCGGCCGCGCTGGCGCATCCGCGCCGCCCGCTGTGCAAGGCCTGCCTCGACTGGAGCGAGCGGCGCCATCATCTGGCGGGCACGCTGGGGGCTGCGATCATGTCACGCTTCACCGAATTGAACTGGGCGGCGCGCGACGCCGCCCCCGGCAGCCGGGTGGTCAATTTCACCCGTAGCGGCGAGAAGCGTTTTGCCGCGCTGTTCGGTGAGAGTTCGGATTAAGCTGCGTGTGCTGACGCCGTAGCCCGGATGGAGCCAGGGGCCGCGCGAACGCGCGGGCGATGGCGCAATCCGGGACGGAGCGTGACGCAACACCGGCCCCGGATTTCGCAAGGGCTCCATCCGGGCTACGAAGCTGTTCGATACTTTACGAGACCTTTGTTGAACGCCGAAGCCGCTCGCCGCGCGCATTCATTTCGCGTTCAGGTCGCCACATTAAGGTCGCACAAATTTACCGACGTGTTGTATTCGGCAACCTGTCGAATCACCGGGATTCCGGCGCCGCACGATGCGGCTCGCAATGAGGGGAGAAAACATGAAGTATCTGATCGCAGCAGCCCTGCTTGCAACCAGCGTCGCGGGCTTCGCCGCCACCGCCAATGCCGCGCAGGGATGCGGCCCCGGCTTCCACCGCGGCCCCTATGGTGGATGCGTATCCAATCGCGGCGTGGTCGTGGTGCGGCGGCCGCCGGTCGTGGTGTACCGGGCTCCGGTCGTGGTGGTACCGCGCGCCCGCGTCTGCCCCCGTGGCATGGTCTGGTATGCGGGACGCTGCCGTTACTGAGTTCACGAAAGCATCACGGAAAAACTCCGCTCACGCGGAGTTTTTTTGTTGGAGGGCTGCCACAGCTGCCTGACGTGTTCGCGGCAACAGGAGGACGGGATTCGAATCCCGCCCTCCTGCAAACCGGACTAATTGCGCTTACCAGTAACGGCGGCGCCAGATGCGACGGCGGCGGCGCCAGCGGCGACGAAAGCCCCAGTGACGGCGGCGGCGCCAACCGCGACGGCGCCAACCCCAACCTCGCCTGCCCCATCCCCGGCGGCGACCGCGGCCCCAGCGTACCGGTTCGGGCGCTAGACGATCCGCTTCGTCACCGGTGGTGACCGCCGGTTGCGCGTCAGCGTTGCCGGGCGGCGGGTCCTTCGTGATCGGTTGCGGCGCGAGCGGTGCGGCTTCCGCCTCCGCGCCCGCGACCAATGCCGCTGCGCCCGCGGCGAATCCAAAGGCGAGTTTCAGAAAGTGGCGGCGTTCCATGACATCTCCCTCGTCGCGGCACTATGGAGTGATGCGAGGAGATTTTGATCGCGGCCAGATGAATGCTGGCTGAACCGCCCCCGCTTGTCGTCCCTGCGAACGCAGGGACCCATAACCACAGGCGGTCGGGGCCACAACAAGTCATCGAACACTTCCCTTCGTCGATAGATCACGGTCTGGGTCCCTGCGTTCGCAGGGACGACGAGGGAGTGTCACAATGCTATGATATCCGCCTGCGCATCATCAGTGAGAACCGCCCATGCCGACCCGCTTTCGCTCCGCCCTGCTGTCCGCGCTGTTCTGCGTTGCCTTCATCGCCCCCGCCGCGGCACAGCATACGCTGCCGCGCGAGGCGCAGATCGGTCCCCGGCCCTTCTACCTCGTCGACAAGATGAAGGACGGGCCGCTGAAGCAGAAACTTCAGCAGTGCACCGGGCCGTTTCACAAGACCGATTTTTCGATCGGCCATCGCGGCGCGGCGCTGCAATTCCCCGAGCACACCAAAGAGTCCTATTCCGCGGCGGCCCGAATGGGCGCCGGCGTGATCGAATGCGACGTGACCTTTACGAAAGACCGGCAACTGGTGTGCCGGCATTCGCAATGCGACCTGCACACCACGACCAACATCCTGTCGCTGCCCGCGCTGGCGGCAAAATGCACGATGCCGTTCATTCCGGCCGATCCCGCCACCGGACGCAAGGCATCCGCAAAGTGCTGCACCAGCGACATCACGCTGGCCGAATTCAGGACGCTGACGGCCAAGATGGACGGCTTCAATCCAAACGCCACCAATGTGGCCGGATATCAGGACGGCACGCCGCGCTGGCGCACCGATCTCTACAGCCATTCCGGCACGCTGATGACCCACGACGAGAGCATCGCGCTGATCAAAAGCCTCGGCGCCAAATTCACGCCGGAACTGAAGGCGCCCGAAGTCGCGATGCCGTTCGACGGCGACTACACCCAGGAGAAATACGCCTCGCAGATGCTGCGGGCCTACAAGGACGCCGGCATTCCGGCCAGCGACGTGTTGGCCCAGAGCTTTAGCCTTGCCGACATCCTGTATTGGGTGAAGACCGAGCCGGAATTCGCGGCGCAGGCGGTGTATCTCGAAGGCCGCTACGAGACCTCGGGTCTGCACCCCGCGAAGCCCGAGACATGGAAGCCGTCGATGGTGGAGCTGAAGGCGCAGGGCGTCAAAATCCTGGCGCCGCCGATCACCCTGATGCTGGCGTTGAACGACAAGAGCGAGATCGTGCCGTCGGAATATGCCAAAGCGGCGAAGGCCGCCGGCCTCGATCTGATCGGATGGTCGCTGGAGCGCGACGGCCCGCTCGACCGCGGCGGCGGCTTCTATCACAAATCGATCAAGGCCGCGATTGACCGCGACGGCGACACGCTCACCGTGCTCGACGTGCTGGCGCAACAGGTCGGCGTGCGCGGCATGTTTTCGGACTGGCCGGCGACCACGACGTTTTATGCCAGCTGCATGGGGATGAAGTGACGGCGTCGGAGCCGTAGGGTGGGCAAAGGCGCTCTTGCGCCGTGCCCACCATCTTCCATCCCGTCGCGTCATGGTGGGCACGCTTCGCTTTGCCCACCCTACGCATGTTCTACCCGCGTTCGATCACTCCGGCTTGATGCCGGCCTTCTTCACCACGTCGCCCCAGCGCGCGACTTCGGAACTGACGAACTTTGCGAACTCCGGGCCCGCCAGGTTTGGCGTGGCGGAGCCGTTCTTCGCCCAGATGTCCTTGAGGAGATCCGAATCCAGCGCCTTGCGTACTTCGGCCGCCATCTTCGCAACGATCTCCGGCGGCGTGCCCTTTGGCGCGAACAGCGCATACCAGGTCGACACTTCGAAGCCTTTCAGCCCGGCTTCCGCTGATGTCGGGACATCCGGGATCGCGGGCGAGCGCGCCGGCGCTGCAACCGCGAGGCCGCGCAGCGTGCCGGATTGAATCTGGTTGGCGGAGGTGCCGAGCCCGTCGAACATGACGTGGATTTGCCCGGAAACCAGATCCTGCATCGCAGGGCCCGCGCCGCGATACGGCACATGGTTCATCTGCGTACCCGAGAGGATCTGGAACAATTCTCCCGAGAGATGATGCGTGGTGCCGCGGCCGGCCGAGGCGTAATCCACCTTGTTCGGATTAGCCTTCAGATAGGCGATGAACTCGGCCAGCGTTTTGGCCGCGACCTTGGACGGATTGACCGTCACCACCTGCGGCGGGGCCGCGATCAGGACGACCGGGACAAAATCCTTTTCGAGATCGTAGTCGAGCTTGAGATAGATCGCCGGTGCAATGGCATGGTGCGCGGCACCGACGAAGAAGTTGTAGCCGTTGGGCTCGGCCTTGGCCGCCGCGGACGCCCCGACGGTGCCGCCGGCGCCGGCGCGATTGTCGATCAAGAAGCGCTGGTTGAGCTGCTTGTCGAGCTGCGCCGTCAGCGGACGGGCGAACGCATCGGTTCCGCCGCCCGCGGCGAATGGCACGATGAACGTCACCGGCTTGTTAGGCCAGGCTTGTGAAGCCCCCTGCGCCGCGGCCGGTCCGCAAGCCAGCGCCAGGGCCGCAACGGCCGCCAAGGCCAGTGTGAGGTGACGGCTACCAGCTCGCTGCGATTGAAAGCCCATGATGCGTTTCCCTGTGGAAGTTGGTTTTTGCTTGGTTGAATTGGCCGATTAGGCCATTACGCCAGAGGCTTGGCAAGCCGGTTCGCCCGGCCTTTAGTAGGGTGGAACCGGCTCCGGGGTATCATCTGAGGCATGACGGCGCCCGGCCGGTACGATGGCTCAGGAACCCCTACGCCCCAAATTCCTCCGCCAGCACCAGCACCTCGCGGGTGCGGGTGACGCCGGGCCAGCAGCGGTCGAATTCGGCGACCAGCGGCTTCATCGTGTCCGGACCGGTGCCGCGCTCCAGCGCCGCCAGGTCGGGAAATTCATACGTCGCCATATGCAGCGATGGATCGCTGGCGCTCCAGAACCGCCGCGCCCTGGTGATGCCGAACGCTTTGGTCGCGTCGGGAAGATGTTCCTTTTGATACCACTCATCGAACGCGGCGCGCTTGGCGGGATCGGTCACGGTGGCGCGGACGACGAAATAGGCTGTGGGCATGGGTTCCTCCGAATACCTTTTTTCCCGTCATTCCGGGGCATCGCGCAGCGATGAACCCGGAATCCAGAGAATGTGATTCACGAGATTCCGGGTTCGCGTTACGCGCGCCCCGGAATGACGGATAGCAAAGAGATCACAACGGCAAATTATCGTGCTTCTTCATCGGAATCTCGACGTGCTTGTCCCTGAGCATCGCCAGCGCCCGCGCGATCCGCCGCCGCGTCGAATGCGGCATGATGACGTCGTCGATGTAGCCGCGCTCGGCGGCGCTGTACGGGTTCGCGAAGCGCGCTTTGTAGTCGTCCATCAGCTTTTGGCGACGGTCCGCCGGCGTCGGGCTCGAGGCGATGTCCTTGCGGTAGATGATGTTGACCGCGCCTTCGGGACCCATCACGGCCACCTCGGCCGTCGGCCAGGCGAAGTTGAAGTCGATGCCGAGGTGCTTCGAGCCCATGACGTCGTAGGCGCCCCCGTAGGCCTTGCGCGTGATCACGGTGATCTTCGGCACGGTGGCCTCGGTGATCGCGTAGAGCAGCTTGGCGCCGTGACGGATGATGCCGCCCCACTCCTGGGCGGTGCCGGGCAGGAAGCCGGGCACGTCGGTGAAGGTGATCAGCGGAATGTTGAAGGCGTCGCAAGTGCGCACGAAGCGCGCGCCCTTGGCCGATGCGTCGATGTCGAGCACGCCGGCCATCGGGCTGGGCTGGTTGCCCATGATGCCGACCGGGATGCCGTTGAGGTGAGCGAAGCCGACGATGATGTTCTTCGCCCAGTGCTCGTGCACCTCGAAGAAGTCCTCGTCGTCGACGATCCGCTTGACGACCTCGCGCATGTCGTAGGGCTTGTTCGGGCTGTCGGGGACGATCGTGTCGAGCGAGAGGTCCATGCGCTCGGGGTCGTCGGTCGCCTGCACGCGCGGC
>NZ_JAUSLT010000142.1 GCF_030646015.1 Bradyrhizobium sp. | reverse complement strand
CCGGTGGAGATTTCTTCCGCGCTCGCGCCGCGCAGCTTCAGCGAAAATCCCATATTGTCGGCGACCGTCATATGCGGATAGAGCGCATAATTCTGGAACACCATCGCGATGTCGCGCTCTTTGGGCTGCACATTGTTGACGACCTTGTCGCCGATCGAAATCGTGCCGGAGGTGATATTTTCGAGTCCGGCAAGCATCCGCAGCAAGGTCGACTTGCCGCAGCCGGAGGGACCGACCAGCACCACGAAGGCGCCGTCCTCGATCGGAATCGATACGCCGTGCAGGACCTCAAAGCCCCCAAACGACTTGCGCACGTCGCGAATCTGCACCGACGACATATACTTCCCTCCACGTTTCACGGCACCGTACGGCGAAGCCGTCGCTGCTCTGTTTCTCAACCCCGTCGTTCCGAAGTTGAACTTGTCTGGGCATTGTCCGCAATTCGACGATCATTAGCAATCCGGTGGTAGCGCTGTCAATGTTTGTTCAACTGCCGGAATTGTTGTGATATGACCGCCTCATGGAACGGAAGCGAGCGAAGTCTGGCGAAATCCGGCTCACGGAAGTCGCCAAATTGGCGGGGGTGAGCCCCATCACCGCATCGCGTTTTTTTCGAAATCCGGAAGCGCTGTCGCCAAGCAAACGGGAACGGGTGGCGAGTGCGGCGAAAGAACTGGGCTATGTTCCGAACCTGGCGGCGCGCGCGCTGGCCTCGCAGCGCACCGAGGTGATCGGCGTCCTCATTCCCTCGCTGACCAACAACGTGTTCTCCGACGTGCTGCGCGGGATCTACGATGCCTCGGAGGGCAGCCGCTACAGCATCCAGCTCGCCAACACGCGCTACTCGATCCTGCAGGAAGAGCAGCTGCTGCGCCTGTTCCAGGCCCAGAAGCCGGCCGGACTGATCGTGACCGGCATCGATCAGACCGCGGAATCCCGCGCGGTGATGGAGGCGATGAATTGCCCGATCGCCCAGATCATGGAAGTCGGCCCCGACCCGGTCGACATGATGGTGGGGTTTTCGCACTATGACGCTGCATTTGCAGCAGTTTCCCACCTGATCCCACAAGGTTATCAGCGCATCGGGTTTGTCGGCGCGCAAATGGATCCGCGGGTGCAGCGACGGTTCGGGGGCTACCGCGATGCCATGAAGGCCGCCTCGCTATTCGATCCGCGCCTGATCGTGACGACCCCGGTACCGACCTCCATCACGCTCGGCGGATCGCTGCTGGCCGACCTGTTGTCGAAAGCCCCCGATACCGACGCGGTGTTCTGCGGCAACGACGACCTTGCCCTCGGCGTGCTGTTCGAATGCCAGCGCCGGCATTTGTCCGTGCCTGAGGATATGGCGATCGTCGGCTTCAATGATCTGGAGTTCATGGCTTCCGCCGTCCCTCCTTTGACCAGCGTGCGGACCAACCGCTACGAAATGGGCCGCAGTGCCGTCACCATGGTGTTGGCGGCGATCGACGGTAATCGCCCACCGGAACCGGTCGTCGACCTCGGTTTCCAGCTCATGGTCCGCGAAAGCTCCTTGCCGCGGCGCGCCTGATCGCCTGACGGCATCGATCAAATCATCGTAGTAAAAAATGGTAGCGCTACCTTTTGCGCGGGGCTAATACTGGATCACCAGACCAGCGACCCGGGACCAGCCCGGGTTTGCAGAACACGCATTTCGCGCGTTAGGCTCACGCGACAAGAAGTGCCAAAGAAGTTGAATGCGGGGAAACAACAATGAACAAGCCGCTTACCGGCGTCACCAGGCGCAAGCTTCGCTCCAGCGAATGGTTCAACAACCCGCATAATCCGGGGATGACCGCGCTCTATCTCGAGCGCTATCTCAATTACGGCCTGACCCGGCACGAGCTGCAATCCGGCAAGCCGATCATCGGCATCGCCCAGACCGGCAACGATTTGTCGCCGTGCAACCGCCATCATCTGGAACTGGCGCACCGGGTCCGCGAGGGCATCCGCGCCGCCGGCGGCATCGCGATGGAATTCCCGGTGCATCCGATCCAGGAAACCGGCAAGCGCCCGACCGCCGCACTGGACCGCAACCTCGCCTATCTCGGGCTGGTCGAACTCTTGTTCGGCTATCCGCTCGACGGCGTGGTGCTGACCACCGGCTGCGACAAGACCACCCCCGCCTGCCTGATGGCGGCGGCCACCGTCAACATGCCGGCGATCGTGCTGTCGGGCGGCCCGATGCTGAACGGCTGGCACAAGGGCCTGCGCACCGGCTCCGGCACCGTGGTCTGGAAGGCCCGCGAGGAGCTGGCCGCAGGCGATATCGACTACGGGGAGTTCATGAACATCGTGGCCTCGTCGGCGCCGTCGGTCGGCCATTGCAACACCATGGGCACCGCCTCGACCATGAATTCGCTGGCGGAAGCGCTCGGCATGTCGCTGCCGGGTTGTGCCGCGATCCCCGCCCCCTACCGCGAGCGCGGCCAGATCGCCTACGAGACCGGCGTGCGCATCGTCGGCATGGTCTGGGAAGATCTGAAGCCGTCCGACATCTTGACCCGCAAGGCGTTCGAAAACTGCATCGTGGTCAATTCGGCGATCGGCGGTTCGACCAACGCGCCGATCCATATCAATGCGCTGGCCCGCCATATCGGCGTCGACCTGTCGATCGACGACTGGCAGAAATACGGCCATGACGTACCGCTGCTGGTGAACATGCAGCCGGCCGGCTTCTATCTCGGCGAGGAATATCACCGCGCCGGCGGCGTGCCCTCGGTGGTGCGCGAATTGATGGCGCACAAGCGCATCCACGAAGACGCGCTCACCGTCAACGGCCACACCATGGGCGACAATTGCCGCGAGGCGCCGAAGCCCGATGGCGACGTGATCTGGACCTACGACAAGCCGCTGGTGAAGGACGCCGGATTCCTGGTCTTGCGCGGCAATCTGTTTGATTCCGCGATCATGAAGACCAGCGTCATCTCGAAGGAGTTCCGCGACCGCTATCTGATCAACCCGAAAGACCTCAACGCCTTCGAGGGCCGCGCCATCGTGTTCGAGGGCCCGGAGGATTATCATCACCGCATCGACGACGCCTCGCTCAACATCGACGAGCACTGCATCCTGTTCGTGCGCGGCACCGGGCCGATCGGCTATCCCGGCGGCGCCGAGGTGGTGAACATGCAGCCACCGGCGGCCTTGATCAAACGCGGCATCCTGTCCCTGCCCTGCATCGGCGACGGCCGGCAGTCCGGCACCTCGGGCTCGCCGTCGATCCTCAACGCCACGCCGGAAGCCGCCGCCAATGGCGGGCTTGCGATCCTCAAGACCGGCGACAGGGTGCGCATCGACCTCAACAAGGGCAGCGCCAATATCCTGATCTCCGATGAGGAAGTGAAAGCGCGCCACGCCAAGCTGAAAGCCGATGGCGGTTTCAAATATCCCGCCAACCAGACGCCGTGGCAGGAACTTTATCGCAGCACGGTCGGCCAGCAATCCACCGGCGCCTGCATGGAGCTCGCGACCCGCTACCACGACATCGCCGGCACCATCGGCACGGCGCGGGATAATCATTAGAAATCGTCGTCCCTGCCTAGTGCGCAATTGCGCACGGGCGCAGGGACCCATAGCCACCGGCCTCGCAGATGAAAAAGGCCTCTAACAACACTGCCCAAACGAGACGCCGCGGCGTATGGGTCCCCGCGTTCGCGGGGACGACTCGTTGAAGGCGCAGAGAAAACCGCCACAGGAGAAAAGATGTCAGACCGCCTGAAGGGAAAGCGCGCCGTTGTCACCGCAGCGGCCGCGGGCATCGGACGCGCCTGCGCCATCGCATTCGCGCGCGAGGGCGCCACGGTGATCGCCACCGATATCGACGAGAAAGGCCTCGCCACGCTGGCCCGGGAAGGCATCGCCGAAACCACGCGGCTCGACGTTCGCAACACCGCCGATGTCAACGCATTTGCCAAACGGATCGGCAAGATCGACGTCCTGCTCAATGCCGCCGGCTTCGTGCACCACGGCACCATCCTCGACTGCTCGGACGAAGACTGGGACTTTTCGTTCGACCTCAACGTCAAGTCGATGCACCGGACCATCAAGGCGTTCCTGCCGGCGATGATCGCGGGTGGCGGCGGCAGCATCGTCAACATCTCGTCCTGCGCGGCGCTGCGGCCGCCGGCCAACCGCTATGTCTACAGTGCATCCAAGGCCGCGGTCTCGCTGCTGACGCGCGCGGTGGCGTCCGACTTCATCACCCAGGGCATCCGCTGCAACAGCATCTGCCCCGGTACCGTCGAAACGCCCTCGATGCTGCAACGCGCCGCCGCGGCCGGCCCGGACGGCCGGGAAAAATTCGTTGCCCGCCAGAAGATGGGCCGGCTCGGCACCGCGGAAGAAATCGCCGCCACCGCCGTGTATCTGGCCAGCGACGAAAGCGCCTTCACCACCGGCGTCGACCTCGTCGTCGACGGCGGCTACATGCTTTGAACCTCATCCCCGGACAAGCGCATTCGCGCTTGCTCGGGAGGAGCGGCCTCTTCGGCCGCGTCTCGAAGGATGAGAGAGCCGGGCTTTCATGGTTCGAGACGCGCGCAAGCAAGGGCGCGCTCCTCACCATGAGGATCAACAGTGAAAGGACACTTCCATGAACAAGATCGATCTCAACGGCCGCACCGCCGTCGTCACCGGCGGCGCGCAGGGTTTTGGCCGCGCCATCACCGAACGGTTTGTCGCCTCCGGCGCCAGGGTCGCGATCTGGGACCATGACCTGCCGTTTGCCGAGAAGACCGCAAAGGAAATCGGCCCGGCCGTCATTGCGATCAAGGTCGACGTCTCCGATCTCGCCGCGGTCGAAACGGCGCGCGACGCCACGCTGGCGGCGCTCGGCAAGATCGACATCCTCGTCAACAATGCCGGCATCGCCGGCATCAACAAGACGGTATGGGACACCGACCTCGAGGAATGGCGCAAGGTGCTGCGCATCAATCTCGACGGCCCGTTCATCTGCTGCAAGGCGATCGCGCCTGTCATGATCAAGCAAGGCTATGGCCGCATCGTCAACATCGCCTCGATCGCCGGCAAGGAAGGCAACCCCAACGCCGCGCACTACTCGGCTTCCAAGGCCGGCCTGATCGCATTGACAAAATCGCTCGGCAAGGAACTGGCGCAGCATGACATCCTGGTCAACGCGGTGACCCCGGCGGCGGCCAGGACCGCGATCTTTGACCAGATGACGCAGCAGCACATCGACTTCATGCTGTCGAAGATTCCGAAGGGACGCTTTGTGCTGGTGGAAGAACTCGCGGCAATGGTGGCGTGGCTGGCCTCGGAAGATTGCGCATTCTCGACGGGCGCAGTGTTCGATATTTCCGGCGGCCGCGCGACGTATTAGTTTGATGGGTCCTCATGGTGAGGAGCCGCGCATCTTCGCGCGGCGTCTCGAACCATGAGAGCCCGTATGTCTCATCCTTCGAGACGCGGCGAAGACGCCGCTCCTCAGGATGAGGTCGGTGAGGATGCGATGACACACGAAGGCGGCTGCCTGTGCGGCGCGGTCAGGTTCCGGTGCGAGGGCGAGCCGCTCAACGTCCGGATCTGCCACTGCCGCAACTGCCAGAAGGCGATGGGCTCGCCGTTCTATGCCCGCGCGCTGTTTCCGCAAGGCGCGCTGTCGGTGACAGGCGAGACCGCGCGCTATGCCTCGTCGGAAGCGATCGACCGGGTGTTCTGCGGGGTCTGCGGCACGAGGCTGTTTACCCGGCGCCGCAACGGAACGGCGGACGGCGTCGCGCTCGCGACGTTCGACAACCCCGACGCCTTTGCACCGACCGAACACATCTGGGTTTCGGAAAAAATCGGCTGGGTGAAACTTGACGACGGGCTGCCGCAACATCAGCGGACCGTGCCGCCATAAACGGGTGCTCCGTTCTAAGGTTGCTGCGTTGCGGGTCGCGGCCATCGGCCTGACGTGGTCGCGATCCAGATGCCGGCGAAGACCGTCACGATGCCGCCGACCAGGTTCCAGCTCAGCGGTTCGTCCAGCAATAGCGCGCCGACCAGAGACGCGGCGACCGGATTGACGGTGACGGATATCGCGACGCGGGTCGGCGTCGTGCGCGCCAGCGCGAACGCCCATAGATAGAAGGTGAGCGCGCTGCCGAAGGCGCCGAGATAGCCCGCCGCCAGCCATTGCGGCATTCCGAAATCGGCAACCGGCGCGAAACTGCCGCGCCAGCATGCCAACACGATCAGGCAAACCGCGCCCACGCCCATCGCCATCGTGGTGAAGCGAATCGGACCGGAGCGGGCGATAAATGGCTTGGACCAGATGCTGTAGAACGCCATGCAGAGGGCGGCGCCGACCATCAAGAGATCGCCGCGCCACGCGCCCGCTGGCGCCGAGGTCAGCCCCGACAGCAGCGCGAGCGCGACGCCGAGCATCGCGATCACGACGCCGAGGGTCTTGCGCGCCGTCAGCGCTTCGCTGCCGAGCGCAGCACCAACCACCATCGTCAGCAGCGGAAGGGTCGACAGAGCGAGCGCCCCGCGCGCTGCCGTGGTGAAGATCAGGGAGGCGTTGAAAAGCAACGGGAACACGGTGAAGAACAGCACACCCAGACCGGCCACCGCGGGCCACTCCCGGCGCGCGGGCCAGCGGCCTGCCTGCAGAACGGCCACCGGGAACAACAAGACGAAACCGATGCCGAACCGGAAGGAGCCGATGGCAAGCGAATCCATCGCATTGACCAGATAGCGGGTGGCCCCGATCGAGGTCCCGCCAAGCGCGCTCGACAGCACCGCCGCCAGCACACCCCACCCCTCGCCCATACGATCCTCACTTTTCCGGCTTGCGCGCGAGGATACCGCAGGTCTACATATCAACATATGGAATTTATATGATGCTAAATATAACGGATCGTGATGAACGAAATTGACCTCGATCCCGACCTGTTGCGGGCGTTCGTCGCGGTGGCGGACCACCGTTCCTTCACCCGTGCGGCCGCCATGCTGAACCGGACCCAATCGGCCGTGAGCATGCAGATCAGGCGCCTGGAAGATCGCCTCGGCGCCGAGTTGTTCAACCGCAGCAAGGCGAGTGTTGATTTGAGCGCGGCGGGAGAAGGTCTGCTGGGATATGCGCGGCGGATTCTCGCCCTCAACGAAGAAGCCGTTGGCAAGCTCGCCGAGCGCAAGGTCGAAGGCGTGGTGCGACTGGGCGTGATGGACGATTACGGCACCTGCGTCGTCCCGCCGTTGCTGGCAAGTTTCCTCGCAGCCTATCCGCACATCCATGTCGAGATGGAAACCGGCCTCACCTCCTCCATGCCGGCGAGGCTCGGTGAGGCTTACGACCTCGTCATCGCCATGCATCCTGAAGGACGCGGCGATGGCGAATTCCTGCGCCGCGAACAGGCGGTATGGGCGACCGGCGCGTCGCACGCGGTCGAACGGCAGGAGCCGCTGCCGGTGGCGCTTTATCCGCAGGGCTGTCTATTCCGGAAATGGGCGATCGACGCGCTCGACGCCGCCAGGCGTCCCTGGCGGCTGGCTTTCGTCAGCCACAGCCTTGCCGCCGTGGAGGCGGTCGCGGCGCAGGGGCTGGCGGTGACTGTGGTGAAGGCCGGTACCTTTCCGGCGAAATTGCGCCTGCTGTCGGATCATGAGGGCATGCCGCAACTGCCGGCCGCCGACATTTGCCTGCATCGCGCCACTCACCTATCACCCGCAGGCGCGCTCCTCGCCGATCATTTGCGCACCGGCATCTCGAAGCGTCGCGACGAGGTGTCGTTGAGACGAACAACTGGTAGCGTCGCTGGCGTTGCTTGAACCGGGTGGACAGATCATTGTTTTCAAACATCTCGCTTTACGACATCTCGGTCTGGGTCCTGCCGCTGATCATCGCCATCACCTTTCACGAGGCCGCGCACGCCTTTGCCGCGCGCCGGCTCGGCGACAATACCGCGTATGACCTCGGCCGCGTCAGCTTCAATCCCTTCAGGCACATCGATCCCTTCGGCACCGTGCTGCTGCCGGGGATCCTGCTGTTGTCCCACGCCCCGTTCCTGTTCGGCTATGCCAGGCCGGTGCCGGTGAATTTCCGCAATCTGAACAACCCCCGGCTCGGCATGGTCTGGGTGGCGCTGGCAGGCCCCGCCGTCAATATCGCTCTGGCCCTGCTGGCGGCGCTGGCGTTCCATGCCCTGCCTTTGGCCCCCGCCGACGCCGCCAAATGGCTGGCCGACAACCTCAAAAACGCGCTGATCATCAATGTGCTGCTGGCGGTCTTCAATATGCTGCCGATTCCGCCGCTGGACGGCGGCCGGGTCGCGGTCGGGCTGCTGCCGAACGTGCTGGCCTACCCGCTGTCCCGGCTGGAACCCTGGGGCATGCTGATTTTGATCGGGATTCTGATCGTTCTGCCGCTCGCCGGTTCCCAGTTCGGTCTAAATCTTGATGTTATTTCGGCGCTAGTGCGGACATCGACCGGGTATGTGATCCGTTTACTTCTCGTATTGACCGGCAATATGTAGTCTAAGCCCGATAGATGCCGACGAGGCCTGAGGCCAATTTGATTAAAGCTGCCGATATGCTGATTGCGCGACGTGCCGACACCAGGGCGCGCGCGGACTTTGCGACCTGGAAGATGCTGGCCAAGTTGAACGGCACCTCTTCCCTGCCCGCGGAAGCCCAGAACTTCCTGGCCGGCTATAAAACCCTGCTCGAGAAGATGGCGGAACCCGAAGCCTCGGAGGCTACCATCCACCTGATTTACCGCAGCTACTATGGCGAAATGGGCGGGGCTGGTGCTGCGCCCGACGTCAAGGCCCAATTGAACGGATCGGGCCCGGTGGCGGACAACGTCACCGCCTTCAAGCGGCCGGCGCCGAAGCCGGCCAAAACCGCCGGCGGTCCACCTTCCAAGCCCCGGCTTCCCGTGGCGCTGATTTTCATCTGCCTCGTCATCGTCTATGTCGGCGTCCGCTATTTCTGGCGCTGAGGCGGCAGGTTGACGGCGCCAATTCTCCGCGACACGAAATATTCGCAAGGCGCGCGGCGCTGTTTTCGCACGCCGCTATGCGGCCGGCGAAATGCGCGCCATAATGCGCGCTCGCGCTGATCATCTCGCGTGAATTTCAAAACATCTTTTGGAGGAATAATGAAGAAACGATCGATGGCCGCCCTGGTGCTGACCACGAGCCTGGTGTTGTCAGGCAGTGCGTTCGCGCAAGCCAAGCTCGATAAGGTCGTCAAGGTCGGCAGCCTCGGCGACCAGTCCGGCCTCTACGCCGATATCGGCGGTCCCGGCTCCTCGGCCGCAGCCCAGATGGCGATCGAGGATTCCGGGCTGCTGGCCAAGGGCTGGAAGATCGACCTGATCTCGGCCGACCATCAGAACAAGCCCGACGTCGGCGTCAACATCGGCAAGCAGTGGATCGATGTCGACAAGGTCGACGTGTTCGTCGATCTCGCCAGTTCCGGCGTCGGCCTTGCGATCTCCAACCTCGCCAAGGACAAGAACGTCGTCAACCTGAACTCCGGTTCGGCCTCGTCGGACCTCACCGGCGCGCAGTGTTCGCCGAACACGGTGCACTGGGTCTACGACACCTGGATGCTCGCCAACGGCACCGGCAAGGCGCTGGTGAAATCCGGCGGCGACAGCTGGTTCTTCCTGACCGCGGATTACGCCTTCGGTCACGCGCTGGAGCGCGATACCGCGGCGGTGGTCACCGCCAATGGAGGCAAGGTGCTCGGCACCGTCCGGCATCCGCTCAACAACGCCGACTTCTCCTCCTTCCTGCTGCAGGCGCAAAGCACCAAGGCCAAGATCATCGGTCTCGCCAATGCCGGCGGCGACACCACCAACTCGATCAAGCAGGCGGCGGAATTCGGCATCGTCGCCGGCGGCCAGAAGCTCGCGGGCATGCTGCTGTTCATCACCGACGTTCACGCGCTCGGCCTCAAGGTGGCGCAGGGCCTGAACTTCACCGAGACGTTCTACTGGGACGCCAACGACAAGACCCGCGCGTTTACAAAACGCTTCAACGAGAAGCACAAGAAGGGTCCGCCGACCATGGTGCAGGCCGGCGTCTATTCCTCGCTGATCCATTACTTCAAGGCGCTGGAAGCGCTCGGCGGCAACCCGCATGACGGCCGCGCCGTGGTCGCCAAGATGAAGGAAATGCCGACCGACGACGATCTGTTCGGCAAGGGCTCGATCCGCGCCGACGGCCGCAAGATCCACCCGGCCTATCTGTTCGAGGTCAAGAAGCCCTCGGAATCGAAGGCGCCCTGGGACTACTACAAGCTGGTCGCCACCATCCCGGCGGAAGAAGCGTTCATTCCGCTCGACAAGAGCGTCTGTCCGCTGGTGAAGAAGTAAACGACTGACGCTGCGGCGTTAAGCGCACAGGATGCCCGGCGAGCAATCGCCGGGCATCTTTGTTTTGGGGTTGCGCAGACCGTAGGGCGGATTAGCGTAGCGTAATCCGCCATCTTGCCGCCATCGGCGGGTTACGCTGCGCTAACCCGCCCTACGGGCTCGATGGGTTTCGCTCGCACGTTCGCCGGATTGGGCTTCGGCGGATGCGGTCGCTCAACCCATCCTACGAGTCGTCGAGTCGATTCCGGAGCCTCCATCCACGTCCTTCCCAAAACATTTTTTGATGAACAAGCCTGCGCTAAAAGACGAATTTGTTGAACCAATTCAACAAATCCACCCGACGGGCAAATCACTTCTGCTTATCGGAAATACAAAGTCAAGCCCCTCGCGTAAAAATATTTCTGTTTTCCAGAAGTGGAAGCCGGTCTATAAGCTTAGCCATCCCGCCCCATCAAGAGGGGCGTTTCGCGAACGTCACGAACGCGGGGCGGGGATGCGGTGGACGCAGAGGGTGCTCCTGACGAGGGCGCCTGATGCGGATGGCGAAGTCGTGTGGTCCCGACACCTCGGTGCTGGTGTCAAGCCTGCGGTCAGTCCCGCAGGTGACGGTGGCAAGAAAGCCGATCGCCGGGGAGATCACGTATAAGCCGTAAACCATTGCGCAGGGAAAGCCGGATGCCTCCGCTGGACCTGTATGCTCGTGTGCGTTTTTTACTCGTGCATTTGCACACGAGACCGCGGGTGCAGCGCGCACCCGGCTTTCCCTGCGCCCTCTTTGTTTCGGAGGGTGGCAATCGACGCAAAGCTCGGACGCATCGCGCCGCGAGATCGCGAACACGTATCTTTAGTTTGAAAACGAAATCCCTCATCCGTCGTCCCTGCGAACGCAGGGTCCCATACGCCGCGGCGTATCGGTGAGGCGCCGTTGTTAGATACCTTCTGCAATAACAGACGACCGGGCTTATGGGTCCCTGCGTTCGCAGGGACGACGCTCGGAGAGCCCGTCCCCCATCCCTCACGGCCCGCCAGTCGTAAATCCAGTCCTGCCGCGCCGGCATGCGCTGTGGGCCGATGGTGCGTATTGCCACCCTGCCCGTCAGCTCTTGCCCTTGACCCGGAAAATCACCGGCAGGGTGAAATTCAGGCCCTCGTCGGCGACCAGCGGTGGCGGCTGCGGCACCGGGTCGGAGCGCTTCAGCATCGCCAGCGCCGCTTCGTCGAAGGCGGCATCGCCCGATCCCTTGACGATGCTGGCCGAGAGCACACGGCCCATGCGGTCGAGCGCGAACGAGACCATGATCTCCGCGCTCTTCTGCGCGCGCTGCGCCGGATAGCGCTTGTGCTTGTCGAGATGGGCGACCAGCTGCTTCTGCCAGGTCGCGCGCATCCGCCGCGCGGTCTCGCCGCTGCCGAGCGCGGGCGCGACCGAGCGCGGTCCTTCCGGGATCGCTTCGGAACTCGGCGTCGCCGTGGCCTCCGAGGCCACCGACTCGGTGGAGGCCTGGGTCTGCACCGCGGCGATCTTGGTGTCCTCTTCCTTCGGCTTGTTCGACTCGTTCGGCGTCACCAGCCGGTCGGCCTCCTCCGGCTCGGTCGGGATGTCCTTCGGCAGCTCGGTCTCCTTGACCTCGGCTTGCTGCTCGGCCAGCGCCGGCGATGCCACCGACGCATCGGCGTCCGGCCCCGGCGGCAGGTCGGTGACCTCGCGGCGCACCGACGCGAATTCGATGCCGACCTCGATCGCATTGGCGCCGAGCGCATCGTCGGATTCCGCTTCCCGCAAATGCGCGATCGCCAGCGCGCCGCAGCCGAGATGCAGCGCGAGCGCCGCCGCTGCGGCGAAGGCCCACAGCCGTCTCGAGGGTTTCGGTTCGGTTTCGAGGTCGGACATCTCGACGTCGTCCCCGCGTCAGGGTTTCGGGTTGCCGGGAGCAGCGTTGTCGGGAGCAGCGGCGTTGCCGGGAACGCCCTCCAGCGCCACCAGCTTGATCCTGGAATAGCCGCCGGCGCGCAGCAGTTCCAGCACATCCATCAGCTCGCCATAGGGCACCGCGCGATCGGCGCGCAAAAAGATGAAACGATCCTTGCTCGCATCCGCCATCGCATCGAGCGAGCGCACCAGATCTACCCGCTTGACCAGGGTCTCGCCGATCGCCACCGCGAGGTCGGGCTTGATGCTGACATAGGTCGGCTTGTCCGGCTTCTTCTGCGGCGTCGCGGTCGAGGTCGGCAGATCGATCGGCAGGTCGACGGTCGACAGCGGCGCCGCCACCATGAAGATGATCAGCAGAACCAGGATGACGTCGATGAAGGGCGTGACGTTGATCTCGTGGCTTTCCGCGAAATCATTGTCGTCGTCGAGGTCGGTGTCGGAGAGCGAGACCGCCATTGGCTACTCCGCCGCGCGGGAGTGGCTGGTGCCGTGGGTGCGGTCGAGATCGCGCGACAACAAGCGCGCCGAGGCGCCCGAGGCACGGCTGACCAGTTCGAGGTAGCCCTTGGTCACGCGCGCGAAGTGATTGTAGATGATCACCGCGGGGATCGCCGCGACCAGGCCGAGCGCGGTGGCGAGCAGCGCCTCGGCGATCCCTGGGGCGACCACCGCGAGATTGGTGGTCTGCGATTTCGAGATGCCGATAAAACTGTTCATGATTCCCCAGACGGTGCCGAACAGCCCGACGAACGGCGAGGTGGCGCCGATGGTGGCGAGCAGTCCCATGCCGAGCCGGATCCGGCGGGCTTCAGCGCGCACGATCTCGGCGAAACTGGATGCCGCCCGCTCCTTGATGCCGGCGTCGCTGGAAATTCCCGCCGACAACCGCGCCTCGCGCATGGCGGCTCCCAGCAGCGACGGCAACACGCCGTCCTTGGCGCCGAGCGCAAACTGCGCCTCGGCCAGCGACCGCGCTTCGCCGATCTTGCCGAGCGCCCTGCGCAGCCTGCGCCGGGCCAGCGACATCTCGATCATCTTGGCGATGAAGATGGTCCAGGTGACAAGCGAGGCGAAAGCCAGCCCGATCATGACGGCCTTGACCAGCACATCCGCCGACTGGAACATCGACCACGGCGACATATCGGGCGCCGCGGCAATCGGCTTCAGCAATTTGCTCTCGGCGGGAATGGCGTCGGCCACAGCGGGCGCGGATGGAGCGGCCGCGGCGGGCGTGGGCGCTTGCGCTGGAGGCGTGGCCTGCGCCGGAGCAACCGGCGGCTGCGACAGCGCGGGCGCCTGTGGAGCCGAAGGCGCCGCCTTCTGCTGCGCCTGACAGAGCGACGGCAGCGACGCCATCGCCAGTGCGAAGGTCACGACCCATGCCGTTCGAGAGGGGAACATCTTCATACTTCAGCCCAGTGGCGAATAAGGTTGTGATAGATACCGGTCAATTTGACCGTTTCAGGGTCGTCTCGCCCAAGTCGCTCGCAAAGGCTCTGAATTGCGCAGTCGAGGTCGAAGATCAGGCTGCGGGCATGGGCATCTCGTACCATGCTCTGCAGCCAGAAAAAAGACGCAACCCGCCTACCCCGTGTGACCGGCGTGACCATGTGCAGGCTGGAAGCCGGATAGAGCACGAGATCGCCGGCCGGCAGCTTGACCTCGTGGGAACCGTAGAGGTCTTCCACCACCAGTTCGCCACCGTCATACTCGTCCGGTTCGGCGAGAAACAGCGTCACCGACAGATCGGTCCGGATCCGCAGGCCGGTCAGGCGATCGCCGCGCACGGCGTTGTCGACGTGAATGCCGAAATGATGCCCGTCGGCGGCGGCGTAGCGGTTGAACAGCGGCGGAAAGATCTGCAGCGGAATCGCGGCCGAGATGAAGCGCGGGTTGGCGGTCAGGACCGAGAGGATGCGGTTGCCGAGTTTTCGGGAAACCTCGCCGTCGGGCGGCAGCTGCTCGTTGCTCTTCACCAGCGCCGATTGCGCGCCGGCGGTGGAGCGGCCGTCTTCCCATGCGCAGCCGTCCATGATGCGGCGAAACTCCGCCACATCATCCTTGCTCAGCACTCCGGGAACGCAAATCAGCATCTCGACTCACAGCGTGCCGGTGAGAGTCATCCATACCGACCGGCCGGGCGCGATGAAGACGAAGGGCGTGTTGCTGCGATAGAACGCGTCGTAATAGACGGTGTCGAAGATGTTGTTGACGGAAAGCTTGGCCTTGATGTTGCTGTTGAGCTTGTATTCGGTGAAGGCATCGAAACGCCAGTGCGACGGCAGCACATTGCCGTTGATGGCGCCGAAGGTCCCGCCATAGATCTTCGATGCATAGGTCGCCTGGCCGCCGATTTCCCAGGGGTCGGTGACCTTGTACTTGGTGAGCAGGTTGAACGACTGATGCGCGATGTTGGCCAGTTGCGCCCCGATCTGGGCCGCCTCGATCGATTGCAGGACCCGCGACTCCATCAGGACCAGGCCGCCGAAGATGCTCCATTTGTCGGTGATCTTGCCGGCGACCTCGAGGTCGATGCCGCGGACGCGATACGATGCGCCGGCGATGATATTGGCGCCCTGGGTCTCCCGGGCATTGGTCTTGACCGTCTCGAACAACGCGCCGGTCACCAACAGATGACGGTCGAACAGTTCCCACTTGGTCCCGACCTCGCTGGCCTTGTTCTGCTCCGGAGACAACGCCTGGAACGGCAGCGAGTTGAAGACCGACCCGCCATAGGCGGCGCTGCCGGCGTCGAGCTCCGCACCGGCGGGGTTCGAGGAAGTCGCATAGGCGGCATAGAGGCTCGCATAGGGCAGCGGCTTCACGACGCCGCCGACATTGTAGTTGAACATGCCCGAGTGATTGGCCGTGGTGCCGCCGGTCGCGTTGGAGCCGCCGATGTTGTAATCGTCGAAACGCGCGCCGCCGTTCAGGATGACGATGTCCTGAAAATTCGCGGTCTCGATCAGATAAACCGCCTTGGTGTCCACCGTGATGTTGGTCGCATTGTTGGCGCGTTGCGGCTTGACCGCGAACGGCTGAAAATTGGGCGGCGCAAGCAGCGGCACCACGATGCTGTTGCCCTGCTGGAAGCCGAAAAGTTCGGCGGTCAGGCCCGCATAGGTATCGCGCATGACCTTTTCCTGGGAGAACTCGGCGCCGGCAACCAGCGTGTGCTTGACCGGTCCGGTGTCGAATTTGAAGGTCGCGTCGCTGACATTGGCCAGCACGTCGGTGACCTGGTAGCGGCTTTGCGATGCGAGGTTGACGGTCGTCGCGGTCGGATTGCTCGGCAGCGTGCCTATATAGTCGAGAACCGAGCGTTCCGCGCGCGACCTGTTGGTCAGCGTCAGGAACGGAGCGATCTGGACTTCGGTGGTGATCGTGCCGAAATCCTGCTTCGCCTTCTGGAAGTCGCGGTTGAGAAACCCGTAATAGGTTTCCCTGGGGACGTTGACGTCGGTCGACGGCGCGCGCAGCGCGCGGTTATAGGGCACGCCGAAATCCGGCAGCCCGTTGAGATCGGTGTGCACGTAATTGGCCGTGACCTTGATGGCGTCGATGGGCGTCCACTTGACGGCGGCGAGTCCTCCCCAGCGATCGTCGGTCACATAATTGCGCCCGGCAACGTTGGCGTCCTGATAGAGGCCGCCAAAGCGCATCGCCAGGGTCGGGCTGATGACCTGGTTGACATCGAGCGTCACCCGCTTGGTCGCATCGGTCCCGAAAGTGGTCTCGGCCTTGCTGAAATTCCGGTCGGTGGCCTGCTTGGTGACGATGTTGATGGCGCCGCCCGCGGTGCCGCGTCCGGCGAAGGACGATGCTGGCCCACGCAGGATTTCGATCTGTTCGGTGAAGAAATTTTCGCGAATGCTGACGGCGGGATCCCGGATGCCGTCGATGAACACGTCGTTACGGGCGTCGAAACCGCGGATGAAGAACCGGTCCCCGAACGCATTGCCGCCCTCGCCAGTACCCAGCTTGATGCCAGCCGTCGAGCGCGCGACGTCCCGCAGCGAGGTCGCATTCTTGTCGTCGAGAATCTCCTTGCTGAGAACCGTGATGGTCTTGGGCGTGTTCAACAGCGGTTCGGTGAACCGTGTGCCCGACAGCCGGTCGACCTTGTACGGCGCCGCCGCGTCGGCATAGGGATTGCGGTCGGCCGCCAGACCGCCGGCGTTGGGAAAGGGCACCGCCGTCACCTGCGCCGGCTGCGCGCGCCGCGCGGCGCGGCGCAGCGCGGTACGGGCGCGCAGCGCATCGGGCGACGGCCTCGTCGCCGCCGGACGCGGGCGAGCAACCGGGGCATCGACCGTCACCGGCGGGAGGTTGGACTGCTGCGCTTCGGCGCCGGAGAACGAGGCCACCGCCATCAGGCCGGCGACCGCGGAAACCTTCCTCGCGGAATTGTTGTCGTTTCGATCACCGACCGAGTTGACTGCTGCGATCGAACGCAACGATCTCGGTGCTTTTGCTCTGTTCATCCCACGCCCCTGACTGAATTTCAGTTCGTTCGCATCGCCCCTGATGCGACGAACTGTCCCGGATGTGTGGTATCGATCGAAAAATTTGGGGTCAATGCGATTACGGCAGCCGGATGGTTGAATGCTTCCAGATCAAAACGATTCTAAATCACGGGTTTCAAACGGTTCTAAACTGTAGTTCGAAGCGTTCTAAAGTGAATGACGAAAATGCCTGCAAATAAAGCATTTCTGCGCTCATTAACTGGCGCGCTCAATCGACGCTCGGCGGCTTCATCAGCGAAAACAATTCGTCGACGGTCTGCTGCGCGACGAGCCGCACGCGATCGCTGTTGTCCATTCCTGCAATATTGACGCCCCGCACCACCGCTCTGATTTCGTCGCGAAAGTCGGTGAGAAACCGCAACGGATCGGGCGTGGTGTTGGCGACGCGTGCGATCAAGCCCGTGATCAGGATCTGGCAAGCCATCATGCGTCCGTTCAATTCGTCCATCATGAAACTCCGGTTGGCTGCGCTGCTCGCGACCCGAAGTCACGACGATGGTGCATATGAACGATCTGCCACGCGGTGACAACGTCTCGGGACGACCAGGAACCGCATGAGCTGTGTTGCAGATTGACCGCGAACAGAACGATGGGCCCCGAGCGCTCCATTGCCGGGGTCGCGCTACCGGCCGGGAAGGCCGCCGAGTGACTTGACTTTGGGCGTCCGAGGGCACATCGGATGGGTATTCCTCCTGGAGCCGGTTCAGTGAAAATTTTCATTAAGACTGCAATCTGCATCGCCATCATGGCTCTCGGATCGATCGAGATCGGCCACGCGCAGCAGGCCCAAAAGTCAAAGGCTGCACCGCCAGCACCAGCGGCGACACCGACGGCGCCCCAGGCGGAGCCTGCCCCTGCTGCACAGCCGGGCTGGAACGCGCGATGCACCAGCGCCAGCCGCACCGCGCCGCTCGAATGTGCGATGGAGCAGACCGCGGTCCTCAGCAAGACCGGGCAATTGATCGTCCTCGTCAACATCCGCGTGCCCGCCGACACCAAGGCGCCGGTCGCGCTGGTGCAACTGCCGCTCGGGCTTCATTTGCCGGGCGGCGCGAAACTTCAGGTCGATGACGGCAAGGCGACCGACCTGCAGATCCAGACCTGCGAGAACCGGGGCTGCTACGCCGGCTCCGCGATCGCGCCCGACCTGCTGGCCGCGCTCAGATCGGGCAAGCAGCTGAAGGTCTCGTTCCAGAACCTCGGCAAGGAAAACATCACCATCCCGATCCCGCTGACCGATTTCGCCGCGGCTTACGACAGGATCAAGTAGCGGCGTCTGACGCCCGCTTCACTGCCGCGCCATTTCGGCGGCGCCGATGCCATCGCCGTCGAGCTTCTGGTCGTTGTGCATGGCGACCGTCACCCGCAGCAGCTGGCCGCTGAATTCGAACGGCGCCTCGTAATGCGACACCGGGCTGGAACGGTCGCGGCCGATGTCGAGGCCGGACCACGAGATGAAGTTATGGAATCCCTGCTGCGTCTGCAGCGAGCCCACGGGCTCGCCATCGATCAACAGCGTATAGGCGCTGACCCCGGTACGCGAACCCTTGGCCGGCGGAGCTTCCCGCACCAGGCGCTCGACATGAACGCCGAGCCGGTGCGCGCCCGATGGCACCTGGCGGTTCGAACGGACGATCTCGTGCCCTCCCCCGATATTGAGGTCATGAACCAGAAAGCCGTCCTTGATGTAGAGGCTGTAGCCGGAGGTGGCGTCGCCATGCGCGATCAGCACGCCCTCGGTGCCGGCGGCGCCGATCTCGACATGCGCCTCGATGGTGTAGCTGCGGCTGCGCACGTCGGGGGCGACGTCGGTCGGCACGTGCCCCATGCCGGCGTGAAACACGAAATTGTTGCGCGCCCCCTGGAAGCGCGCGGCGTTCTCGGCAAAGCGCGCGGCGAAGCGGTCGTCAAGCGGCAGCACATTGTGCTTCTCCGCCTCGCTCCACCACAGCTTGATCATCTCAGCCAGCCGCTCCGGCTGCTTCGCCGCGAGGTCCTCCACCTCGGAAAAATCGCCATCGAGGTGAAACAGCTCCCATTTGTCGTTCTCGAACGGCGTGCCCGGCGGATGAAAGGAGACCGCCTTCCAGCCGCCGTGCCAGAGGCCGCGATGCCCGAACATCTCGAAATATTGCGATGATGATTTCGACGGCGCCGATGCGTCTGCAATCGAGCGCGCAAAACTTTCACCCTCGATCGGCATTTGCGCAACTCCGCCGATGACCGGCGGCGCAGCGATCCCGACCAGGTCGAGCAAGGTCGGCACCAGATCGCTGGCGTGCACGAACTGATGACGCAGCTCGCCCCTGGCCGCGATGCGCCCGGGCCATGACATGATGAAGGGGTCGCGGATGCCGCCGCCATGGGTGTTCTGCTTGTAGCGGCGCAGCGGCGTGTTGGACGCCATCGCCCAGCCGTGCGGAAAATTGTTGTGCGAATCCGGGCCGCCGATGTCGTCGATCCGCCGCACTTTCTCGGCGATCGGCTCGGGACGGAAATTGTACGGTCCCATCGCGTTGACAAAACCGAACGGCCCGCCCTCCTGGCTCGCGCCATTGTCGGACAGTACGACGATCAGCGTGTTGTCGCGAATTCCGGCGGTGTCGAGAAACCCGATCAGTCGCGCCAGATGCCGGTCGGCATGATCGAGCATGCCGGCAAATGCCGATTGCAGCCGCGTGAACAGGCGTCGCTCGTCCACGCTGTGATCATCCCACGCCTTCACGCCGTCATTGCGCGCCGGCATTCGCGTTCCCTGCGGCACGATCCCCATCGCCATCTGCCGCGCCATGCGCTGCTCGCGCTCGGTGTCCCAGCCGTGCGCGAAGGTCGCGTCATAGCCCTTTATGATATCGATGGGCGCCTGATGCGGCGCGTGACAGGCGCCGAGCGCGACCCAGGTCAGCCACGGCAGATCGGGCCGGTCGGCGATATGATCGGCGATGAAGCGGATCGACTGGTCGACCAGATCCGAGGTCAGGTGATAGCCGTCGGCGTAGCTGCCGGGCGGATCGATGTGGGTGTTGTCGGAGACCAGCTCCGGCGCGAACTGATCGGTCTCGGCGTCGAGGAAGCCGTAGAAGCGGTCGAAGCCGCGGCCCAGCGGCCAGCCGTCGAACGGCCCGGTGGCGCCGCTTTCGGTCAGCGGCGTGACATGCCATTTGCCCACCATGTAGTTGCGATAGGCGTGCGTCCTCAGCATTTCCGCCAGCGTCCCCGCCTCACGCGCGATCTTGCCGCGATAGCCAGGGTAGCCGGAGTCGAAATTGGCGAGGCAGCCGACGCCGACGGAATGGTGGTTGCGTCCGGTCAGCAGGGCTGCGCGCGTGGTCGAGCACATCGCGGTGGTGTGGAAGCCGGAGTAACGCAGGCCTTCGGCCGCGAGGTTGTCGATGGTCGGCGTCCTGATCGGCGAGCCGTAGCAGCCGAAATCGGAAAAGCCGACGTCGTCGAACAGCACCACCAGGATGTTGGGTGCGCCGGCCGGCGGTTTTGGTGCTGCCGGCCACCAGGGTTTCGAGCCCGCGATGGTCTTGCCGATGGTGCCGCCAAAGGACTTGTCGCTGCCTGCGCTCATGCGTCTCTCCCTGTCGCCGCGACGGCGGTTGATCCGCCGTTCGCCCCTTGCGGCCACCGCCGCTGGCCATCCGAAGATTGCCAAAAACCATAATCCGAATTATCATTATGGATAATCCGGACGGAGATGCAATATCCGATGCAGCCTGAATCGGCAGATTTCGACCTTCCCGGCGTCACGCCGTCACGGCAGAAGCGCAGCCGCGAGACGACGGCGGCGCTGCTCGAGACGGGCGCGGAGATGCTGCGCACGCGCAGCCTGGCCGAACTGTCGATCGAGGCGCTGTGCACGAAAGTCGGCGCCACCGTCGGCGCCTTCTACAGCCGGTTCGAGAGCAAGGAAGCCTATTTCAATGCCCTGATCGAACTCGCCGCGCGCGACGGCGCGCGCGGGCTGTCGCGGCTGATCGAGAACGAACCGACGGCCGGCGGCTCGCTGGCCGGGCTTTGCCGCCTCTTGATCCACGGGCTGATCGGCTGGATGAGAAACCATGAAGGCGTGTTGCGCGCAGCCCTCCAGCACGACGATACACGGCCGAGCCGGTGGACCCCGTTCAAGGGCCTGGCGCGCGCGGCCACTGGACATGCCACACCGCCCCTGCTCCGCATCATGGGCAAAGGACGCGAGGCCGCCAAGACGCGGGCGATCGCCTTTGGTTTTCAGGTGGTGCTGGGAACGCTGGTCAACGCCATCCTCAACAATCCCGGACCGCTATCCATTCACGACGACGAGATGGAGGCGCGCCTCAGCGGCTGCCTGCTGCTGCTGCTCGAGGCCGAGATGAAGGCGCCGCCGCGTAAGGCACGCGGCTCACGGGGCCGCACGAAGTAGACCCGCCTTGATGCCGATATAGACGGTGTTGCTGGCGTCGTGGTCTCCGAACGAATTGTCAAAACTCACGACATGCGCGTCCGACGTTGCAAAGACGTCCGCGAGCGCCGCGCTGAACGCCGCATCCGGAGGGTCGTTCGACCACAGCGCGAACACGCCGCCCGGATTGAGATGGTTGGCCAGGCTAGCAAGCCCCTCGCGCTCATATAGCGCCGCGTGCCGCGGATGCAGCAGGTTTCGCGGCGAGTGATCGATGTCCACCAGCACCGCGTCGAAGCGGCGGCGCGGCCTCTCGGGGTCGAAGCCCTCGGCCGACCCCGACATCGCAAAGAAGTCGCCATTGACCAGGCGGCAGCGCGGATCGCTGGTCAACTGCCTGCCGAGCGGCAGCAGCCCCTGTTCGTGCCATTCGATCACCTCGGCCAACGCGTCGACCACGAGCAGCGATCGCACCGCCGGGTTTTCCAGCACGGCTTGCGCGGCGTAGCCGAGCCCGAGGCCGCCGACGACGACGTCGAGATTTCCGCGCGGCAGCGCCGCCAGGCCGAGCCGCGCCAGTTCGATCTCGGCGACGGTGAACCGGCTCGACATCAAATACTCGTCGCCGAGCTTGATTTCGTAGATGTCAGTTTCCGTGCCGGGCAGCCGGCGGCGGCGCAGGCTGAGCACCCCCATCGGCGTCGGGCGGAAATCCAGCTCTTCGAAATTGACGCTCATGGGCTGACCGACCTGACTGCGGCGCGGGCCGCGCCTGAAAATGGCCGGATGAGCCCGGCCGCCCCCCCGCAACAAGCGCATCGCCGCGCGCTTGCCAAGGCCGGGACCTAGCGGGTAGAAGGACGCACGCTTCGGACGGTTCGCCCTGATCCGTCGCCGGAACTGCAGGACTTCGCGCTAAGTATCTGAAGTTATTGGGGAATGGTGTAACGGTAGCACAACAGACTCTGACTCTGTTTGTCTAGGTTCGAATCCTAGTTCCCCAGCCAGACCGTTAATCCGTATCAATGCCTTGATCTAGTTCGTCTTTTCACCTGCTGCGGCGGTCCAATCATCGCAATGTGGACCACACTTGTGGACCACGCAAGCGCACGATTCAGGGTACGACACTAGGACGCTCCAGTTTCGACAAACTGGCCGCGAAGCGTCACCTCCCTCGCCGCGCATTCACCCCCGTCAGGCGAGCCCCGGGCGCCTCCACAGGGCCAAGTCCGGATCGGATTGAGTCCGCCCCCGCACGTGACCGGCGTATAACCTGTAACTAGGAGTTGAATTAACTGGTGACGACATGGATACTTTGACAAAGGCGCAGCGCAGCGAGCGCATGTCACGCATCCGGAGCAAGAACACCCGCCCGGAACTGGCCGTGCGGCGAATATTATTTGGCCTCGGCTATAGGTACCAACTCCACCGCAGCGACTTGCCTGGCAAGCCCGACCTAGTTTTTCCCTCCAGGAAGAAGGCATTGTTCGTACACGGCTGTTTCTGGCATGCGCATCAAGGCTGCAAAGTTGCGAATATACCAAAAAGCCGTACTGAATTTTGGCAGGCCAAGTTCCAAAGGAACATAGAGCGTGACAAACTCAACAAGCGCGCGTTGCGCCGACTGGGTTGGAGCACGCTGACGGTCTGGAAGTGCCAGATCAAGCGCGAAGACCGCCTCTTGCGGAGGATAATCAGCTACTTGGGGCCCGCCCAACCCAAGGTGAAAAAGGAAAGATCGTCTTAATGGCGAGCGACACGTCCACCGCCAGGCCAAAAAAAGCTTCTGCCAAGGAAACACTCACGTTCGACGTGAGCACCGGTCTTAAGCGCGTGCTTGGCAGCGAACTCATCACGGATGACGAGGTCGCGATCTTCGAATTGGTCAAGAATTCGTTCGATGCGGGCGCCACCAAGGTCCACATCTTCTTTGGGGCGAGCAGCGTCATCGTTGCCGATAATGGTCGCGGCATGTCCACGCGTCATGCTGTGAAAATTCAGCACAGACCGGAAAGAGTCCAGCGGCCTCCGTCGCCGGCTATCACTTCTTTGCCGGCGGGGGCGTCTTCTTCCTAGAAGCCTTTTTCCTCATCTCCCGCTCTGCGAGCGCGACATAGCGCGCGATCTCACGGTCGCGCCCCGGCGCGGGCTCGTCGCGGGGGCCGGCGTATCTGAGATGGCTGAGGTCGGCGTTGATGCGGATCGTGTTGACACAGCGCTGAAGGATCGGGAGCAGGATGGCTTTCGTGTAGCGCGAACCTTCGCTCCGCCGGATGGGCGATTCATGGCCGATCAATTCGTCGATCCAGTTTTCGTTAATGCCGGCGGTGTTCTTGAGCGTGGTCTCGACGTTTCCTCTGAACGAATGGTAATCAACCTTGGGAAGATAACACCCAGAATTCATACGCAGGGTAGTGAATTTCCCACTGAAGGCCGCCGATCTACGGGACCCTGGACCTTGCTCGATCAATTCCGGGAACAGCGGTTCGTCGGGATTTCGACCCAGAACCCTATACTCAAGAAATCCCGCTTCGAGAAGAAAATCCGGGATAGGGACGTTGCGCTCAGAGCCGGAATCCTTGCCGTCGATGATTTCGAGGTAGGGAATTCGGGCGCCGTCGGTCTCTTCAAATTTGATGGCTCCAACGAGAGCATCGGCGATTTCATTCTCCCGAACACCGGTCAGCCGTCCCCAGAGCGTCACCCAGAACATGCCGTCGCGGTGAATCTCGTTGCCCGGAATTGCACGCCGATAAATCGACTTGCAGCCGCATGCCCAAGGGGCTGAGAAAAACTTGTTCTCCAGCGCCAAAGGCCAATTGTTTCGCTCGTTGCGCGCACCACGGCCTTTTTTCTTCGCAGTGTGGAAACCCTCGAATGGATTGGTGATTTCTGCCGCAACGAGCTTCTTTTCGACGAGATAATCCCAGTATTCGCCGAGGTTCGCGAAGTGCTTATTGACCGTTCCGATAGCCATCGTCGGAATCAGCTTCTTCGGATGCTTCGGACTCGCAGTGGCCAGCCGCTTCGCTTTCGCGATCATCTCGGGAATCGACATGACGGCCCAGCCGCCGCGCGAATAGTCCTTGGGCATCGAAAGGAGCGTAGTCTTTAAGTCCGAGGCGAGCGCCGTGACGCAAATCAGGCGGATCGTGGCGTCCGGGAACAAGCGGTTAAAGACGTTGTGAGAGCCCCGCGCGTTGGCCGCCGTGTCCGTTTTCCAAGCGAGATTAGCCACTTTGTGGGCTTCGAAGGCATCCCAATGCATCAGAAATTTGAAGCTCGGGTACACGGGCTCGTCGTTCGGAGCGACGTACTTCGGAATTGCTGCGACGGTTTCTCGTATTTCGTCGAGGAATGTGGCGAAGCCGCGCAGGATCGTTCGCGCCCAGACCTTTCCCTCGACGGTTGAGCGATCAACCGACTTTTCCATCGATTTCGATGCCGCCTGGATGATCGGCTCAAATCGCGCTCCGTCGCGCTCTCCGCGCAATACCGATGCGATTTCGCCTTTCTGCTGTCCCGCGAAACGGAGATCGGCGAACCTGAGTAAACCCTCCAGTTCGCGCGCCGCATCCTTATCGACCTCGTTCAGAGTTTCGATCTCATCCGGCTCAAGAAAATCGAAGCCATTGGTCTCGGCGCGGCGTATTTCGTGTGCCCAAACGCGATCATCGATCCAAGCTCTGACGCTGCTCTCGACCTGGCTTCTCGACGGGAGTGGCTGCTGCATCAACAGGGTTTCTATTTTGACGGCCAAGATACGGGCCCGCCAAAGGGCGATCCGCCGGTCGGTGGTCCGAAGTGACCTGATAAGCTCACCCGAACCCCCGCGGCCCGCAAGCCGGACCGGCCAGCGGTAGCGAAAAAACCATGTATAGCCGCGCTGGCGGAGATGGTGGCCGAGTCTCAACGGTCACTCCTGTGGACCATATCTGTGGACCACCGCGCGGAACCAGGGACGAAAAGGCGCGTAAGCATCTGGAATACATCAGATATTGTGCCGACTGCGGAGAGCTCCTAGTTCCCCAGCCAAATCTCACTTTTCGACGATGCGGCTCCATTGCCCGCACCAACAAGGCCGCCGGTATTTGCGGTTTCCGCAAGCATGTCAAATGGTTGGCGAAAGGTGGCGACCACCTCGCCATCCTCCCAGGTGCAGTTCGATAGCAGAAAGTTGAGAAGGCGGCGTTTTTCACGCGGCTCCTGCTTTGCGAACAGCCGCTGGGCATTGCGGGCCAGTTCGAGAAGCTGCACGCCCTCTTCCAGATAGGATTCGTCGGCTTTCTGGTGCCGGTCGATCTCGCGCTGGCAGCGAGTCTGTTCCTCGCGCCACTGGTTCGACATTTTCTCGAAAAAGGCCGTCTCGACCAGTCCATCGAGCTTGTCGACATACATGGCGTGAATGCGATCGGTCAGTCGCTTGTATTCGGCCTGATGGCGCCTGATGGCGCCTGATTGCTTCTTCGTGCTCTCGGCGCTCGTCGGCATGGCTGGCGTGGAGGGCCTCCCGCACCCATTCAAGCACCTCGTCGTCGAACTTCAGTAGCCCGAGCAATTCCGCGAACTGCGCTTCGAGCGCTTCCTCCCGCACGTACTTGCGACGGCAGGAGGCCGGGTTGCCCTGGCACTTATCGGCGTAGCCAGTGCAATGGTAATAAACGTAGCGTTCCTTCTTTACCTCGCCGACCACGGCGCAACCGCAAGCATGGCAGCCTATCAAACCGGAAAAGGCAAAGTCGTGCTTGCCGCGTTTGGCCCTCTTGGCGGAGCGGCCATCGAGCACGCCCTGCACGCGCTCCCATAGCTCAACTGGCACCAGCGCCTCGTGCTTGCCCTGGATGAGCTTGCCGTTCCATTCGAACCAGCCGGTATAGAGTCGGTTGTGCAGGATGGTGTGAACCGTGCTCACGGGCACCTTCGCGCCACTCTTAGGGTACAGCAGGCCCGCCGCATGTGCCTTTCGCGCCGCTTCTTTCAGCGAAATGTCGCCGCGTCCATACCAATCGAACAGCTTCGCAATTAGCGGCGCAATCGCCGGATCGGTGACAATGATCTTTTTGCCATCCAGGCCGGTGATGTTGCGATAGCCGAGCGGCGCCTTGGTCGGCCAGATGCCCTGCTCGGCTTTCTCCTGCATGCCCTTGCGGGCTTCCTCCGACAGGTTGTCGATGTAGTTTTTCGCCATCAGCACCTTGATGCCGTGCATAAACTTTTCCGACGAACGCGACTCGCGCGACAGCACCACACCTTCCTTCGGGAAGTGCATCTCCACGTTCAGTTCATCGATCGTCACCCAATCCTTGAGGTTGCGATAGAGACGGTCAGTCTTCTCGACCAGCATCGCGCGGATAGACGGATGGGCTTTCAGGTACGCCACCATCTCGCCGAAGGCGGTGCGGCCGGTCTGTTTGGCGGTTTCGACGTCGATGTATTCCTCGGCCACCGCGAAACCGTTTGCTGAAGCATATTCTTTCAGCAGCTTCAATTGCGCCGGGATCGAGAAGCCCTCCTTCTCCTGCTCCTTGGAGGAAACGCGGGCGTAGATCACCGCCTGCTTGCGGACAGGATCGGAGGCGGGTGTGGACTTCGAGGCCTTGACCATGTTGTTTAGTGTAAACTGGACATGGGCGAATTGCAAGCGGCGGATGCCGGATCCTCGTCCTACCCGCCGGCTCGGATCGAGCCCGGCGGAGTCCGCTTTGCCATTCATAGCGACCAAATTTCGCAATGCAGCGAAATGACGCTAAGTGCCATGTGTGGACGGCTCCGTGTTGGCAAGTGCTTTTTTCACGTTTTGCAGCATTGGTCGGTGCAGCCATGTGTTCGGCCTTTAGATGCGGTTCACATGACCGCTGGCCATAATGCCCTCCGCGGATCAGGTCCCGGTCAACAAGACGCATTCGATAGTAATGCGATGGCACAAGTGGGTTGTCCTGATCGCCGGATCGACCGGCTCTGCATTACGTGCTGTTCGCCCTCCCAACCTACACATCACGCCGGTTGTCCGGCGCGATCTCGTTCACCGCGCAAGCACGATGGGTTCCCTGTATCGTTCGCCTCTGGCCATCATGGCCCAGGCCATTCGCGCAATCTTGCTGGCAAGCGCGATGGCCGCAACCTTGGTCGGCTTTCGCGCCAACAGCGCTGTGAGCCAGGGCCGATGCCCTGTGCCATGGATCTTGGCATAGCGGATGACAGCCAGTGCTCCGGCCACGAACAGGCTGCGTAAATAGCGATCACCCTGTTTGCTAATACTGCCGAGCCGCTCCTTGCCTCCGCTTGAGTACTGCTTCGGAACCAGCCCGATCCAGGCCGAGAAGTTACGCGCTGACCGGAAGGTACTGGGGTCAGCAACACTGGCGACCAGAGCGGTCGCCAGCATCGGGCCTACCCCGGGAATGTAATGGAGGCGTTTACTCGTCTGGTTAGACCTATGCCAAGCCAGGATCATGCGATCGAACTCCACAATCCGTTGCTTGAGGCTGAGTAGCTGACCGCCGAGCGCAGCAAGACACGCGCGGGCTACCTCTGACACCCGCTTGTCGTTCGGGTCGGCAACAATATGTAGCTGCTCGGTCACACCTTTGCGACCGACCGGCGCAACGATCCCAAATTCGGCAAGATGCGCCCGGATCGAATTGATTACCGCGGTCTGCTGGCGGATGAAGAGATGACGGGTGCGGTGAAGCATCAAGCAGCTCTGCTGCTCAGGTGTCTTGGTCGGCACGAACCGCAGGTTGGCTCCGGCGACCGCCTCGCCGATAGCCTCTGCGTCAGCCCTGTCGTTCTTCTGACGCTTTACCTTGGGCGTCACGTAGGCTGGCGGCATCAGCCGCACAGTATGCCCAAGCGCCTGAAGTTCGCGCGACCAATGGTGAGACGATGCGCAAGCCTCTATGCCAACCAGGCATGATGGCAGCTTCTGAAAGAACGCCAGCACAGACCGCCGCTTCAACTGGCGGCGGATGACCACTTGGCCCGCGGCATCAACGCCGTGAACCTGAAAAACCGACTTGGCGATATCTAAACCGATTGTCGTTATCGTCTGCATGGCCCGCTCCTCTGAATCGTGGGAGCCCTAACAGCGCCCACATTCGTGGCACTCTCGTGCCAGTGGAGGAGCCGTCCACAGCATCATGAAGAGACTCATGCACCGCAGTATTTCAAGACTTCATTCGTCGTTGCTCAGCGTCGGCGTGGCGGATTCCGGCCGGGCCTGAAGCGCGAGCATCCCGTAACTCAGGCAATCAAATCGCCGGGCTCTTCGGGCGTGAGTGAAACCAGGTGCAAGACGCCGCTCGCGGCCAGTTTACTCTCGTCGGTGACACCATCTCTCGCCATTCTTACGAGGTGGTTCGCGAGCGCCGGCCGGGCGATGTCAGGGGAAATCGTTAGTCGCCCCGGTAGATAGTAGCGAGCCCAAGCCCGGTCAAAGGCTCTCGCTAGCAGAAACTTTAGTTCATCGGATTGCGCCATGTCCGAGATGTGCCATTAAACGTTATTATCGATCTTTGGTTTGGCAAGCGTAGCCAGCACCTCCCTCGTTTCGCTTTGCGTCGCGGAAAATAAGATTGCCGTATCCGACAACCGTCGCCACGCTTCAGCAGATGCTAAATGCTTTTCACGATTGGCGGGTTCAATATCGGCTTGCTTCCGATATCGTGCTTCCATGTCAATGTAATGCTGCAATTTACCCATAGCGCAGCCACAACCCATTAAGCTTCTCTGAGTACGTCGTCATCATTTGGACCGAAGTCGCTTGTGAGTTTCCCGCCAACTCTCATAAGACTAAGCGACAACCGACGATATGACATGGATCAATTCTGAGCGGCGGTGAGCCGCAGGCTTCGATACCGACCAGACATGGCGGCAGCTTCTGGAAAAACGTCAGGACATAGCGACGCTTCAATTGCCGGCGAACAATCACCTGGCCGCCAGCGTCAACGCCGTGAACCTGGAAAACTGACTTGGCAATGTCTAAACCGATTATCGTTACCGTCTGCATGGCTCGCTCCTCTGAATCGTGGGAGCCTTAACAGCGCCCACATCCATGGCACCGATGTGCCGGTGGAGGAGCCGTCCACAGCATCAAATTCGGAAGTCACCGCACTCACCACTGGCATCTTGCGACGCCCTTGCCGGCATGGCTGCGCCTGACGTTCGAGAATTCACCCTCGAAGGGACCGGCGAGCGAGAAGCCGTTGCGCCATTTCACCTCGGCGGACACCGTCGTCAGCGCGGCGTCGCGGGCGGCGGATGCGCCATTCGCAACGAAGGACGTGCCCGGCAGGATCTGGAAGGTCGCGGCCACGCTGGCGGTAGGACTGTAGTCATCCGCCCAGGCAAACGACTGCTCGGCGTCAGGATCGAGCCGCTGTTGCAACAATATCTGCAAATAATAGAGGTCGCCAGGCTTCAAGCTCTTGTATAAAATAGAAAAATAGGACCTGTTAGTGGGCTGATTTGGTTAGTTGATTTTGTTGGAGTTCGCAGTGAACAGTGATTTGAATCGCCGGGAAGTCGTGAAGAATATCGCGATCGTCGTCGGTGGCGTCGTCACGGTGATGGCATTGCCGTCCCGGTGGACAAAACCTGTCGTGGAGTCGATTGTCGCACCGGCGCACGCTGCGCTTTCCGGACCAACGGCCACAACGGCCGCACCGACCACAACGGCTGCGCCCACCACAACGGCTGCGCCGACCACAACGGCCGCACCGACCACAACGACCACAACGACCACAACGCCCGCGCCCAGATAAAGTCTGCTGGTTGACGTCGTTGACGATTGAACGGCGCCGGTTCGTGAATGAGAGGGCCGGCAGCTTGCTGTTGTAGCACCACGACGAAACATGAAGATCATTATTGTTTCGCTCAAGGATAAATCGGTCGAGCTGCGGCTGCCAACGGACTGGGAACAGGATGTTCGGTTGCTGTTCGGGTCGTGCGTTCCGTCAACAATTCCTCCCTGCACGATCCTGACCGTCATCGCTGAGGCGAGCGACCGCTACACCCTCCAAGAAAATGGTACGCTGCTCCCGCCGATGAGCGGTCTCAGTCGCCCCGATGCGCTTATCCAATTGTCTGAAATAGTCGCCAGCAGGCTCGCGGCTCATATCAGGACCGGTACCGCATTACATGCTGGAGCGGTCGGATGGAACGGGCGCTCGATACTGATTCCTGGCCTGTCCGGCGCTGGCAAATCGTCGCTAACGGCCTGGCTTGTCGACAAGGGCTTTAGCTATCTAACCGACGAGCTTGTCATTCTGACCGCTCACGGTGCACTCGTCGGCCTTCCACGCGCACTCATGCTCAAGCCTGATGCAGACATTATCATCTCCAGGCTGCCGCGATTCGCGGACTCGCCGAGCCTTCGCGTCGGCCAAAACTTCGTTCTGCGGCCGGATGCGCCAGCCGACGCCGATCTGCTATGCGGGTTGATTATCTTTCCGGCATTCATCACGGATGCCGGGCTGACAATTGAACCGCTGACCGCCGCCAAGGCCTGCTTTCGGTTGATGGGCTGCAATGTCAACGCGCGCAACCTCGCGGACGGAGGGTTCGCCGCCATCAGCGAGCTTGCCCGCAGGGTGCCTGCCATCGAACTCCGCTACGGAGCGTTCGAACAACTTGACGGTGTTGTCGACACGCTTGCCAGCTTGATGCTCGATGCCGGTATCTCTGGAGATAGCGGCCGACGGTTCATGACGGCCTTCGCCGGCGTATCCGTGCCATCAACGATCGCACCGGCGCAAACCACCACCGCACCGGCGGTCCGCCATCCGATTCCCGCGCCCACGCCGCGTCGCGGTTCGGCGAAACTGACTATCGGCATGGCGACCTATGACGACTATGACGGTGTCTATTTTTCGCTGCAGGCAATCAGGATGTACCATCCGGAGATTGTCGCCGAAGCGGAGTTCATTGTTGTCGACAATCATCCGGATGGCGCGTGCGCTGGACCGCTGAAGGCCCTCGAACTTCAAATCCCCAACTATCGCTACATCCCGGAAGCGACACGCTCCGGAACTGCAGTGAAAGGCCGGGTCTTCGACGAGGCTTCGGGTGAGTTGGTGTTATGCATGGATTGTCATGTCTTCGTGCTGCCGGGAGCACTTAAGAAGCTGCTTGGCTATTTCGCCGACAACGCGGCCACGTCAGACCTGCTGCAGGGGCCGCTGCTGTATGACGACCTCAAGAGCCTCGCGACGCATTTCCGACCGGAGTGGCGCGGCGGAATGTACGGCGTTTGGGACAATAACGGTCTGGCTGCCGATCCGAACGCAGCGCCATTCGACATCCCGATGCAAGGCATGGGGTTGTTTGCCTGCCGCCGGGCCGCATGGCCTGGCTTCAACGGTGCTTTTCGCGGCTTTGGCGGCGAAGAGGGTTACATCCATGAGAAATTCCGGCAGGCCGGCGGTCGTACACTCTGCCTGCCATTCCTGCGCTGGATCCACCGCTTCCACCGCCCCATGGGCGTGCCTTACCGAAACGTCTGGGAAGATCGAATCTGGAACTACTTGGTCGGATTCCGCGAACTTGGTTTGCCAACAGTCGAGATGGAAGCGCATTTTTGCGATTTGTTGGGGCAGGCCAATGCCAGCCAGATCATCGAGCGCCTGAAGCAGGAACCCGATGAGGCCTGAGCGCTGGCAAGGTCAGGCCTTGGCGGAACTGCCGTTCTGCCCCGATTGCGTCTGACCCGGATGGTCTGTCATCCGCAATGCGCCCTCTCGAACCAGATTGTCGAGCGCCTCGTGGACGTCGGCCGCAACAATGTCGGCGGCCTCCGGATAGGCGCCGACAAGAATCTCTATGATTTCTTGCACGGTCCGTTGTCCGTCACACAGACCCCAAACGGCATCGGCACTCTGGTTGAGATAGATCAGCTTCTTGACCGAGTGGCGGTAAAGCAATGTTTCTCCGTCCAGCTTTTCCAACTGGAATCCACGGCGCTGGATCGGGGTCTGGTCGGAACGAGGCATGGCAACACTCGCCGCTGAAACAAACACTTGAATGACAAAACAACTTGGCAAATCGCACTGGACGGTAGATGCCGCACCTCAATTCAGTCAAGCCGCAAGTGCGGCGCCCTGCTTGATCAGCCATCGAAATGCCTGTCGGCGCCAACCGTGGCTCGCTCGCCGAGCATCCATAGTTGACATAACGACGGTTTGGTCAAGCAATAGGCCGGCTAGGCGTTGGTGAGGCACCGGCCCAAGCGCACGGGCGATCTCCCGACAACGCGGCTCGCGGAAAATACGATGCGCGAGCGCAAGGCCTGCGACAGCGACAAACCGGGCATTTGCAGCCTGTACCAGATCTTCGAAGCGTCGCTCCTCGGCGTCTCCCTGCAGGGCGCGCGCCGCCTGACAAATGTCAACCACATGCTGTAACCGCTCATACTGATGTCCGCCGCCATGCACGAGCGCAACCAATAGCGAGGCCGCCGGTCCGTCCGGACCATCGGCGATGACGCTGAAGGGCAACGACATTACGTTGTGCAAACTGTCGGCGTGGATCAGATCCGTTTGCACCTCCACCATTACCCTGTCGTTGTCGCGGTGCAGCCATTTCCATTCCCGCGGGCCGGAAGCAGGATTGCTCTCTGCCATCCGAAATCCCCGATCGGCAAGCGCTTCATCCATGCGCGGGAGCGCTTCTGGCGCGATCAGGATGTCAATATCCGTAAAGCAACGGAGTGAGGCTTTTGGATAGATCGTCCGGGCAAACACCGGACCCTTGACGATCGCCGCAGCCAGATCTCGGACGCACGCCATCAAGACGTCGGCCTCACGGGTAAGCATCAAGGAGAAAGCCGCATTTGCTCGGTGTCGATGCTGCGCCGCATTGCGGCCAGGCGCGAAGGCAGCGTCAGTCGCAAATAATGGAAAGTTTTGCAGCAGCGCCCCCAGAACGCCATGGGCATCTGCTTGTTCGATCAACTCATCGACACGTTCCGGGAGCAAGCGTCGGCGCGGCTGCCGGGCGGGTGACCCAAACGGATCAGCACAGTGAACAACCCAATCGACGAGACAGGACAATGCAAACCCCGAACCGTAAGCCAGACTTGATCCGTAGCATCTCTTTGGCAGAAGGCCTAACCGACTGCGATGCACGACTATTCAGGATCGCAGCGGTAACTTCGACCGTCATCATGTTGCCTTTTGATCGATGCTGTCGATAGGTTGAAAAATGAGCGGCAGTTGTCGACCAACCTGGAACCCGCCTTCTGAAGTGGGTCATTAGCGTCGATACCGCGATGCACCCAAAGAGTCCGATGCACCCCCGATAGCAGACATTGCGCAACGCGGTCGGGATGTCGGTTAAGTGCCAATAGCGACCATCACCTATTGCGGCTGTTTCAGCGGTGGCGCGGTCCACTTGCCGTCAAGTGCTTCTTCTTTCGGCCAGTAGAGGCGCAAGGCCATCACAAACGGTCCCTTCGGCGCTGGCAGCCAGTTGGCCTCCTTATCCTTGCCCGGTGATTCGTTTTGGATAAGTAACGTAAGCCCGCCGTCGGCATCTCGCTGTAACTGCGGTAGCATCGGCGAGTTGATCAGGTAGCGGTTGATGGGATTGGCCACAAGCAGGCTCTGCGGCATTTCGTACATCGTCACCGACCAGAAGGCGTTGACGGGCGGTAGCTTGCCCGGTGCAAAGCGCAAAGTGTAGCGGTTGGTCCCAACCAGCGGCCGTTTGTCGGAATCGATGGAATAGAACGGATACATCGCTTCCCGCTTCGAATTGCCATAGATGCCGATCACGGCACCGGCCATGCGGTAGAGGTAGTTATTCTTCAAATACTTCCGCGTACCGAAAGCATCGCCTGAGGTCACTTGTCCCGTATCAAATCGTTTTTTCTTGAAGTCCGCAAATTCAGCCCATGCGTCCGCGATGCCCTGTTCAACAGCCGTCTTCATTTCAGGCGAGAGTTTGCTCGCGCCAAAGGTTTTTCCCGCGCCGACGCCAATCTTGGCGAAACGCTCCATGAGGTTTTTCTCTGACGGATTCGTTGGGCAGAATTGCAGAACGAAGTTCAGGATGTTGAAAAACTCGGGCGACGTCTTCTGTGTATCGGGCGTAAGCGGCTTGATGAAATCAATCGCTGGCGCAGCCTTAGGTGCAGGTTGGCCGAGATATTCCGACAATGGCTGCGCTTTGTAACCGGCTTGGATTTTCTTCACATTGTCTAGGTCGCCTGGGTTGAAAAGCTGCGTGCGATAGATGGCGAACGTCAACTCGGTCTCAGACCGGATCACCTTCTTCACGCCCTTGGGCGTCGCGCCTTTCCAGCCCGGCCCAGCGATGAGAAAATTGCCCCCATCGTTGCCGGTGGTGCGGCTCCCGATGTAGTCGTAGTTGAAGGTGTAGAGGTCAACGAGTTGGATACTGAAATAGCGCCCCTTCTCGATTGTCGGCACGGTCAGCACTATGGGTTCGGCGCGTACATCCATGCCGATCATGGAGTAGGGTGTGTCCGAGTTGGGCGTCTGCACCGCCTTGTCGTCGGGCGTGTAGACGCGGGGGATGTTGCGGAGCTGGTTCCATGGCGCTTTGAATTCAGGATTCCCGCGATCCACGAAGTAGGCGTATTGGATGCGGTAGCCGTCCACAATCGGGAAGCCGTAGATATAGGCTTCCTTAGCGATGGCGCGGGCCTCTGCGGGTGCAATGCTGGTTTGGGCGCACGCCGATGAAAAGGATGACACTGTGAGCAACGCCATCGCACAAGCGAGGGCTTTCAAGGTTGCGGTTTTCATGAGACGTGGCTCCTCACTTAGGACTGCGCACAAAGCACAAACCGAATAAGCCACCTGTGCTGCGCGACATTGAGATGGATCAACTAAAAGCTGCTCACCGGAAACAGCCCGACTACTTCCGCTCTGGGTCATTCGCGTCGTTTTGGCCCCCAGCCGGCCACTTCCGGTCTTATCCCGAAAGCCGACATAGATTTGTAACCGGGGCAACCGAACCTGGGACCCATAAACTGATGAGCAGGCCCGCCGCCGCCCTCGCCCTCCCGCCCACGATACCGGCAAGGATTGCCCCCGTGCACCCGGCCTGCTTTTTGCCAAACGGATCAACCCTCGACGACAGAACGCCGGAGGTCCTTGAGCCGCAGCAGCATGGTAAGCATCCGTTCGAGCTTGCGGTCGAGGTGTACCTCGTAGCGTCCAAGCCGCTCCAGCTTGTTAGGATCGAGCGCGTCGCCGAACGCCTGCTCGCGGATCAACGGCCGGTTGGCCAATTCCTTTTGCCGGTTTTCGAACCACGGCAGCACCTCGGCTTCGAGGAAGCGGCGCAGGCCCTCGACATCGGCGGTGGCTGGCTCTTTGCCTGCGCCAAGTTCCTCTGGATCGTTGGCGAGCGTATCCGCCCACCAAACTTGTGTATCCTCGCGCAACGCCGCCAAGGCGGCCTCGTAGGCGTCGTTTCGCTTGGAACCAAGCAGCTGGAGAGCATCGCGGGTCATGGCCTCGTCCGCTGCCATGTCCGTCATATCCTCCTGGGTATCCGCCACCGTGGCCCGTATGGCGTCCACCACGCGCTCGGACTGGCCAGAGGTATCGAGATGGACCAGTGCCATCTTTACCGTCTCGCGGTAGGACGCCAGGGTGCCCTCCAACCCGCGCCGATGGGCAGCGGCCTCAGCAAGGCGAAGCCTCCGCTTGCGCCAGAGGATGCCGGCGATCTCCTCGACCAGGTGCTCCTCTGTCGGGCCCTGCGGACGATGTTCGGCCACCAGCGCCTCCACAACGGCCTGGTATTCGTCGGCACTCTCCCAGGGCAGGATCGTATAGCGCGACAGCACCCCGTGACGCAGTGCGTTGAACCGCGTGATGTCAGTGCCGCCGGCCTCGGCCGGCAATGTCTGTACCGTTTTTGTCATCGTCAATTTCCTCGTTCAATTTTAGGCGCGCCCGGATGTCCGGCGGCCCAGCCGTTCTACGAAGCCCATCAGGCCCCTGTTCGATCGCTCTTCGGCTACGTCATGGACGCGACGCCAACGCTCGTAGGTCCGCCAGTGCATGCCCTTTGGCTTGTCGGGAAACTCCTCAAGCATGCTCGCGCTGCCGTCCAGCCGCATCCGGATCTTTTGGGATTTCCCTAGCCCGCGCTGATGGGCCGATTCCTGCTGGCTTGCATAGGCAAGCCGATAGCAGTGACGGCAGGCAAACAGGCGTCCGGCTCCGTACAGCTTCGTGACCCGGCGACCGCAATACACTCCGTTTGCAGCGACCGAACACGCAAACCAAGGCCGTTCGCCACCGAACCGGCACGGCGTCCACGCGATGGTGATCCGCTGCTCGACGTCGTTCCAACCCTCGCCATACGAACGGCTTCGGTATTTCAGCGAAACGGAATGGCGTTGGGTTTCGACGTTAATGGACGCCACCCGCTCGCCGTCCCTGGTCCAGGCCCATGAGAACCACCGGGGCGTTCGGAGATAGCCACGCCGATGCCATTCCAGCACGTCGATCGATCGGCAACCCTCGACGGTGTTCTTGCCGCCGCCCGCGTAACGCGCCATCTATTGCTCCATTTTTTCGTCGAGGAATAATCGAAATCGCTTGGGAAATCTGACACTGTCGCCTGAAGGCAAATAACTTTCTCATGCAGTCGCCCTATCAGTTCCGGTTTCGAATTACCCTCCCGGTGATGATGTTCGACATGGATCAGCCTCCGTTGATTTGCCGCTGCGAGGCAAATTGGTTTTTCGAGGTGCGTGTCTCTCTGGTCGCATCCGACGGCAGATGTTTAAACTGCTCCTCCCGCTTAATACGGCGAACGACTGGCACACTGATTCCCATTGCCTTCAGCGCGGATACAGCCTTGGCTTGCCGGGCCTCGTACCAGGCGGACCAGCAGCGGGAGTGCAGCCAGGCGTGGCCGCTGGGTTCGGCGCCGTAAGGTAGCAGCGGATTGTGGGCGTGTTCACGATCGCCGCATGCGAGACAGCGCCCGGCCGGCGAGCGTTCAGGATTCCGGTTCAGCCAATCGACAATGCAACAGGCAAAGGCCTGGACATCGGCCTGCGGACGCGACTGCCCGCCATCGAACTCGACGATGCCCGCCCGTTCGTCAAAGAGAACCTGCCAGTCTTCGGCCGACCATCCGTCCGGGCCGTGCCGGAGCAGCGTGACGATCTCGGCCTTGTACCGGGAGAGCGCATCGAGCACCGCCGCCGCCGGCGGTACAGGCGCCTCCAGCACCAGGTCATTGTCGTCGACGCCTAGCTGGATGCCAGCGGCGCGGGCCTCCTTGACGACGTTGGCCGCGCTCATATCCTCCCACTCCAGACCGTGACAGTTTCCTCAACCAGGGGAGCGGAAGGCGGCGAAGGCGTTAAAGGCGGTGTTTTGACTGCCACAACACGCCATGCCGTGCGCCCGTCGGCTTCTGCCTGCTGGAACTCAAAGCCACCGACGATCCGGTTAACGTTCTTCTTCAGGAGCCAGCCGAGTTTCGAGCGATTGATTTCCCCACGCTCGTCAACCGGGAATTCGCGCATCGCATCGAGCAGATTTGAATGGTTATAAAGCGCTGCCTCGACCGCCTTGCGCACCGTGGTTGGGGCCGAGCCGAATGCGGCATGCCATTCGGTCATCAACCCACTAAGTGCATCGCCGTCGGGATCATGGCGGACCTGTTCCAGCAGTGCTGTCGCAGGATCGGGGTGCCCGAGCCACATCAGTGGATATCGGCAATAGTCTGACCACGCGCCACCGAACGTGACGATGCTGTCCACCTCAGCACGCGGCGAACCGGCCCTCCGCCATGCCAGAATTATCGTCAGCACTGCAGCAACGTAGGCGCCGCGCCGCTGGCGCACCTTATCGACCGGAAAACCTTTGTAGGAGATCGTTGCCGGTGTCGCACAGCGTGGGTCAATATGAATTGTCAGCACGCGGCGCAGCAGATCGCGGATCGGGCCGACGTTGTTCCCCGAACCCAGAAACAGGGTGCGGGTACTGACTGTCGCGGTCTTGCTGACGCCTAAAATTCGGTCGGTGATGTGCTCCGCCGTCAGCATCCGCTTGATGGTGCCGTGCGGTATCCAGTCCGTGTCCATGTCATCAAATTCGATGACCGCAGGGCTGGTCAGCAGCAAGGACAGAATGACCTTGGTGGCTTCCTCCGAGGTCGTCGGATAGCTCACCTTGGCGTTCCCGCCCGGACCCGCGAATGCGCCAATCAGTTCGCACAGGTAGGTCTTGCCGCTACCGAATACCGGCGCTCTGACGTGAAATGCCGGTGCATAAGCCAGCGTGGGACGCACGACTGCGGTGAAAATAGCCGCTATGGCCGCCGCCCTATCGGTGTCATCCACGAAGTGAAACTCAATAAGCAAGTCTTCGAGCAAGGTTAGCGCCAACCGCGCCGCTTCGAGGGTCGGTTCGGGGACAACAAATTGCCGCGCATCGAACACACCGAAACGCTGTGCCATCTTGTCGTAGCCCGGCTGCTTGATGAGTTCGCCATCAGACTCCCGAAAGTATGGTTGACGAGCGACGCCAGCCAATGGCGGCAAGTAGCGGAAGTTTTGCGCGTCAAAAAGGATCCCTGCGTGCCGCGCCGGCGGATCACAGCGGACCCAGTCTTCCGCGCGCCCGTCGTATTTTTCCCAGGTGGCCGCAACTGAAAGTTCACGAGTCAGTGCCGGTGCGCTGGTCGGCACAATCGAAGGATCGCCGCAAGTTGGGTCGGTTGAAACGGAAACAATCAAGCCACCGGCCTGATAATGTCGCCCACGGTTTGCCAGTTCCTTTTCCGCCGCATCAACAACGCGATGCAGGTCGCCTGACACAACTCGGATGAGCGGCTTGTGCCGTGCCTGAGCGTTGCACACGCCGAGGAATTCAAGGAGAGCCCGAATGTGGAACCTGTCGCGATGGGAGTGCTGGCAGCAAAAGCCGCCCACAGGATATAGCTCGTCGGGCTCAAAATACGCCGCACCGGTGTCCAACTCGTCGGTGTGCTCATGCCGCCACGGACAGGTTATATCGTGCTTCCCGGAGCCCAGGGGCGTTTTGTACAGCCCACGTGCTTTGAGGGCCGCAACGACCGGATTCTCCGCCGCTTTAGGCGTCAGCACATCGTCGATATCATTGCCAATGCCGTGCGATGCGCCGTCAGGCGACACTGATGGTTTCGCGGTTTTCTTGGGCCTACCAGCCGGCGCAAGTTCCAATTGCAGCCGCTCGACGATCTCTTGCGGCGTGTAGCGGTTGTCGGGTCGCCATTCGAGCAGGCGGCACTGAAACGGCGCGCCGTCTTCGCCGGCATATTTCGGCTTGCCGTTAATCGCCACCGGCAGACGCGCCCAGCGGCTCAATGGCCCTGTTGCGCCCGCATCACATAGACCCGCGTCAATCACCGCATCGAGTAAACGCACGGCCACCGCGCCGTCGGTGATCGGCTCAGCGAGAATGATCCCGCCTTGATGATTTCCGGGACTCGTCTCGATCAACCATGACAACTCAAATCCGTCCAGCCGATTTAGCGGAACCTTGGTCCCCAAATCATCGAGCATCAGAAAATGGCAGGCGGCAAATTGGGCTTTGCGCGCCTTAAACGAGCCGTCATCGCCGGGGTAGAAGCTCGAACAGCCGAAGTAGTTGTTGGTCTCTGCCGAAAGGGTGTCTGTGGGAAGATTAAAACGGTGGGCAGGCCAGCCGCCAATACTGGGGTCGCCGCTCTTTGAGGAGACGGCCACAAAGGCTCCTTCGGGCAGGCGCGGAAACACCGCAGTGACGAATTCGGCATTCGTGATCTGGGAATCACCGCCTTCGCCGCCTTTACCGGCTTCCACCGGTTCGGTTGGAGAAACTGTCCGCGCGTCTAGCGGCGTTGCCGCCTCAATATTCTCAAGGGTCATGGCGCACCTCCTCGTCATCGGAGGCGACTGGCATGCCGGTGTCATTCGCTGGTGTGGGCACCTCCGCCCGTGACCATTCGGCCAGGACAGAGAAGAAACCCGTGATGTTTGTGGCGATCTGCCGGGCGTCCTCGGGACTGAGATCGCGACCATGGCGTGGCCGCCAGACCTCCCGGGTGCGCCAGATCAGTTCATCTTTCAGGTTGTCGTTTGCTGCGTGCGAAGTTTTCACCGAAGACCTCACGGGCGGTTGCTCGCCGCTCCGTGCTCCTGGCCTCCGGTCTCGGAATCCCACCGATGACACTGGCCCTACGTGATTTGCATCTTCGAGCGTCCCAATCACAGGGATCGCCGTTTTCTTTGCCGCGTCAGCGCGGCAGTTCTTCCTCAGGGATTGTGAACTTGTGCGACTTGCCGGCCTCGATCACGAGTTCGCGCCGGTTACCCTTCCCGATGCCGCCCGAAATCGCACACCGAAAATGACCATGCCGGAGCCCATCGAGGACGATCTGCACGAGGCGATCGAATGCCTCGCGGAATTGCGGTCCGCCGGACTGTTCGGCGTCCGCTTGGTTTGGTTCGTTATGCATTGTGCAACAGAGCCTTCATGTCCTTGATGGTTGTGGAGAACGCCAGTGGTGGGACAGCGGCGCCCTGGCCGTAAAAGGCCAGCACGTCGTTGCGGCGCGTCGGTCGATCGCGGAAGACAAAAACCTTGCGACGGCCTTCGGCGCGCAGGTCGATAAGGTCGTAGCCTGTGCATCGCAGAAAGCAGGCGAGGTAGAAGTCGCGTGTCTCGAACCCGGCTCTGCCCCCCGCCATTTTTATTCCCTGTCCAGTTGACACTTTACGATCTCCTCAAAAAAGGGGAGCCTATGCCCCGCCGACAAGGACGCGCTGGAGCGGAACCACGCGATGCAGCAGGCCGAGCTTCTCCAGTCGGATGCGCATGGCAATCGGCGAAACCATGAACTGCTCGGCAAAAGGTCGAGCAAAATTCTCCAGAACATAGTCATCCGCAGCACCGATCGGATTTCCAAACTCATCCGTCATCCGCTCAATTTCAACATATGGGTGCATTATAGGCATCTCAGATCGTAGCACTCTGGGCTTGCGATCCGGGAAAATCTCATCCCATGCGGCCATGACCAGCTTGCGCGGCATCAGCAGGCACGAAGCATAGAAATCCGCCTGCCATTCGATGGGTTCTTTCGCTTGGCTCGAACGGCAAACGACCGATGGCGGGGCCGGCTCGTTGAACAAGGAGACCTGTGCCGGGTCCTTGGTGAACAGGTGACGGTGCAGCCGCCAATGTCCGCCACCCTCGTGCGCCAGCGTGAAGCGATAACGGCCCTCTTTCGCCGGGTTCTCCTCGGGATCGAGGCTCTCGTCGATGACGATGCGACGATCATCGAACCAAATCAACCCGAGGATGTCGGGATCAAGACCGAGGCCGGAGCGCGGCACGCGGAGCAACCGGTGCATGTCGTCGAACTCGATGCCGAGCCTCAAATGCTTCTCGACTATGTCCTCGATGGGGATCGGCGGCGCGATCACCACGTTGCGCGCCTCCGCATATTCAGCCAAGAGCGCCGCAGCATCGCGCTCAATCTGTTCTTCTTCAAGGTATGGCACTTTCTTGGGCATCAGGTTGTCATCCTCTCATCTGCATCGGCCAAGCTGTCGCCTACGCCATCACTCGTCCTGCGTCTTCCGTGCATGTCGGGCGAGCCGGGCGATGGCATCGGCCGTTAGGCCTTTGGTGGTCCGCAAGAGCGCTGCCAGTTCAATCGGATGGCGTTTGATGATGTCCGAGATGTCGGTAGACACCCTACCGGCCCGCGCCAGCAGATCGTCGGTGTCGCACCCGATAATCTTGGCGATCGCCTTCACCTTGTCCTCAGCAGGCGGCGGGAACTCATCCCGTTCGACCTTCGAAAGGTAGGTCGGACTGACCCCGATGATCTTCGCCATTTCGCGCAAACCGATCTCCTTGCCTTCCCGCTCGCGGCGAATAAATGCCCCGAATTTTTCCCTCCCGCTGACCATGCTGACCTCTTTCGTCAATTGTTTAGTTGTCTATTTACACGCGATTCGCGCGACTGTCAACAATCCACTAAACAGTGTACAGAGTGACCTCGGAGGCTGTCGCGACGCGCTCTAATGCGAGGGACATCGGCGCCGCCCTCAGCAACAGGCGACCGCCCGTCGACTTCCGCTATCCCCCGTTAGCGACCGCAATCGTTTGGCGGTGCAATATGTCGCTAAGTGCCAGAAGGAGACATCAAGGCGCATCCCTTGGCTTCCCAAGCCCTGCTTTTTTTGCAGAATGTCATCTGCCAAGGATCGTCATTGGGGTGGGAAATCAAATGGCAGAACAGCAAATTCGCTTCGACGATGGAGCCAGCTACGAGCAAATGATGGGAATTTGGAGCCGGTCCGCTGGAGAGATATTCCTTGATTGGTTAGCGCCTCCCTTAGGTTTGCGGTGGATCGACATCGGTTGCGGCAACGGGGCCTTCACTGAACTGTTGGTCGAGCGATGTAGCCCCGCGGAGGTCCAGGGGATCGATCCATCCGAAGAGCAGCTCGCGTTTGCACGTACCCGACCTGCGTCGCGCCTGGCAAAGTTTCACCAGGGCGATGCCATGGCCCTGCCTTTCGCCGACAGCAGCTTCGATGCGGCTGTGATGGCATTGGTCCTTGTGTTCGTTCCGGATCCCGCGAAGGGCGTCAGCGAAATGGTTCGGGTAGTTGTCCCCGGCGGGGCAGTTGTGACCTACATGTGGGACATGGCGGGTGGCAGATCTCCGCTCGATCCAATCCACTCCGAGATACAGGCAATGGGCATTGTACCAACGCGCCCACCACGAATGGATGCGTCCCGAATGGAAGCATTACGAGACTTGTGGATCGGCGCAGGTCTTGAGGACGTGCAAACCCGAGAAATTACAGTGAACCGGACTTTTGCAAATTTCGACGATTTCTGGACGACAAATCTTAAGTCTCCTGCGCTTCGGCCTACAGTTGCAACTATGACATCCGCAGATGTCGAGATGCTCATCTCGCGGGTACGTGCACGTCTACCGGCGGATGCCGATGGTCGCATCACCTATAGTGCGCACGCTCATGCGATAAGGGGACGTCGGCCCAGGTAGCAGATGTCTGCTTCGGGTCATTCGCGTCGCGGCCAGCGCTCGCTAAAATCTTGAAATGGTCGCTATTCCCTGAAAGCGGACACTATTTCAAAGGCTTCTGGTATCCAAGGCAAGGTCATCCTCCCCTACAACCAGAGGAGTGCGACCATGCAAGACAACGCCAATTTTTCGCTGCCCACCCCCAGGCGGATACCTTGGAACAAAGGAAAGCTGATTGGGGCCAAGCCGCCACTGCGGCAGAAACACGTATGGTCGATCCGGACCAAGCTCCAGATCGACCAGAGAATCCGTGATCTGGCCATGTTCAATCTGGCCATCGACAGCAAGTTGCGGGGTTGTGATGTCGTCGCCCTAAGGGTGGAGGACGTTGCGCCAAATGGCTATTCCGTCGATCGGGCAACCGTTCGGCAGAAAAAGACCGGGCGACCCGTCCGGTTTGAATTGACGGAACATACCCGCATGGCCGTGGACGAATACATAAGAACGGTCGGCAAGAAGCCCGGCGAGTTTCTGTTCACATCGTCGCGTGGTGTGGGGCAATGCATGACCACAAGGCAGTATGCCCGGCTGTTATCTGAATGGATTGTCAGTATAGGGCTGGACCCACACCTTTTCGGCACTCATTCCCTCAGGCGGACAAAGGCGACACTAATTTATCGCCGTACCGGAAACCTGCGCGCCGTACAGCTATTGCTTGGCCATACGAAGATTGAGAGCACCGTCCGATATCTCGGCATTGAGGTCGATGACGCACTTTCAATCTCGGAACAAGTTGACCTCTGAAATCGGCCGGGGCGGAGCGGACACGTTCCGCCCAACGCCGACCCATATCCCTCTATTGCTATGCGGCAAAACTTATCTCCCGCATAGCCTCCAAAATCTGCCGAAAAGCCGGCTCGGGAGCGTGGCACATGGTTCGATATGTATCCAGAAAGGGCAGCCAGACTCCGAAATAACTGAGCCGCAGTAACGCATTAGATCGACCGCTCTCAACTCCGGCAGCCGATGGTCCACCATGATGGTCCACGGGAGCCTGAAATTCCAATACCTTCCTATCTGCGGCTCCGCGGCCATACATGGTTTTTGCGGTGGAAATGGCCCAAGCGTCTTGCCGCTTGCGGGCTCTCGGGCGAGCTTATTCGCAGCCTTCGGACCAGCGACTTTCGCGTCGCTCGCCGGCGGGCGCTCACGCTTGTCTTGCAAATCGAAACCATGACCGAGGCCACCCAGCTTCCGAAGCGAGCCGAGTTGGAAAGCGCGATCCGGCGCTGGATCGACGATTCGGTTTGGCGCCGAGATCAAGCGAGCGGAAACCGGCGGCCTGGATTTTTTGGAGCGCCACGAAATCGAAAAGATGGGCCGCGAGGACGCAAGGGAACTCGACGGCCTCTTTCGGTATGCCTCGAACATGTTCGCGCCGCAGCGTTTGGTGAATTCCATCCGGATTAATGCCGATCTGTGTCGTCTTCGCTATGCTGGGGCAACGGGCGTTGCGGCAGCGAACCGCTATCATGAGCTTGCGCGTTTCGTCGCGCTTGCCGAAAGGGAAATGCAGAAGAAAGTAAAACTCGCTAACTAGCAATCATTACGAGTACAATCACCTCTCGGCGCGTTGCGCACAAAATTTCGCGTAACAAGCCTTAAACGAAATCACTGCAGCATTCGAGAAATGTGCCGCGCCCATATGTCCTACACGCTAGATTTTGGCACTGGCGAGTAATGACCTTGTTTACATAGTCATGGAAAATTTCTCTACCGCATTTTATGGGTATTGTCCCTTGTCGGCGCGGTCATCCATACTGTCGCCAGTGTGATCGGCGTCGTCCGCTGTCTACGGCAAGTTCAGCCGCGCGTGCTCATGAGAGGCACGGTCGGATTCTCTACATTCCCATCAACGACATAGTGCGTAACAATCGCTCCCGCCCACATGGCGGCCAGCGCGATCCATGCTGTCAAAGCAAAGATGGCCCCTCCCGTGACTCCCGCTCCAACGGCACATCCTCCGGCGAGCATACCGCCAAAGCCCATCAGTGACGCACCAAACAAATAACGCCACATACTCGGACCGTCGTGAAATCCCTGCACCCTCCATTCGCGCAATATTAGGGCCGCCAGCATTGCACCAGCAAAGACACCTGGCACCAGGCCGGTGTCAAAGCCCAACGGCATGGAGGGTGAATTGATCAGGCCCATCAGCGTATCGGCCGACGGTCCGGTGAAGCTGATGCTCTTGACCTGGGGCCCGGAGAACGAAACCTGGGATGTGCGGAACGTGAACAACCAGCCTGCGGCGACCGTCAGCCCCACGCCGATCGCGCTTGTCGCGACGACAAGGCCGAGGCGCGCGCGCCGCGCCAGCCACAGCGCCCAACCCAGCCCCAGCGCGCCGAGAACCGCCCCCGTCACCGGTCCCGCACTCAGCACCGACAGCAGATTGCGCGACGCCCCGCCCTCGACGGTCCACAATGCCGAGAGCGTTTCCCTGGCAGGCGACAGCACACCCCTCAGCGAAGCCTGCGCCACCACCGTCAGCACGAGTCCGGATACCAGCGCGCGCAGATTTCCCGTCGCCGACAACACCAGGAGCCGGCTCGCGCAGCCGCGCGCCAGAATCATTCCGGCCCCGAACAGCAGACCTCCGATGATGCTGCCCGAAAGACTGCCGCGCGCGGCAAGCTGGCGGGCCCCGTCAACGTCAAGCAGGCCCATGCCGATCAAGGCCTGGGTCGCCGTTACCGCCGCCGAAAACGTCAACAGCCAGATGGCAACCTTCGATCCGAACAAGCCGCTCGAGAACTCGATCACCGCGGAGCGCAGGCAGAATCGACTGGTCTGCGCAAAGGCGCCGAACAGCATTCCGATCAGCAATCCGCCAGCAGACAGAACCGCTGCCTCGCCGACAAGCTCCATCAACGATTCCAGATTCAAGGAAGTCCGTCCCCCACGGCGATCTCGGAACCAGGCAATACGCAATACCGGAACGTCGCGAATATCTGGTCGACCGAAGTCGCTCCGTCATTGATCTCGCGCAAGCGCGTCCTGTCGGGCGCAGGTTTGGCTGCGGACAAGCCCGGCCCCCCTGCGCCGCCGGCCGCGGATCAATTGCCCTTCTTGCCGTCGTTGCCGAACTGCTTCAGGAACGCCGTGAGATCCTTGATCTCCTGCTCGTTCTTGATGCCCGCGAACGTCATTTTCGTGCCGGGAATTTTCGCCTTGGGATCCTTGATGTAATCGGCGAACACCGCCTCGTCCCATGTGATGCCGGAGTTCTTGTTGGCATCCGAGTAATTGTAGCCCGCGACCATTCCGGATTTGCGGCCGAACAGCCCATTGAGGACGGGACCGACGACGTTCTTCGCCGTCTCACCCACTTGATGACAGGCGCGGCATTTGTTGAACGATTTCTCTCCCGCCGCTGCGTCCTGCGCGCTGGCGCTTGCCGTCATTGCCACAAGCGACGTTGCCACCAGTATCGAACGAACGATCATATTTCCTCATCCCCGGAGTCGGTACTATTTCAGGTCTGGGGTGACGCTGGAAACGGCGATGGCCTTGATCGACGCTTCCGGCGGCCCCTGTGGTCTTGAATGGATGACGATTCGCCGGTGTCCTATCCGAACATGTCGGCTGTGATTCCGGCATACCATCCCATATTCTCGGCCTGCTGTTGCTTGCGCATTTCTGCTGTTTCGCCGGTCTTCGAAACGAAGGTCGAGGATGCCGCAATCTTGCCGTCCTTGGCCTCGTAGGCGCCGCCGACTTTCACGCAATCGTCGGTGTCGATCAGGCTCCAGCAGGTATTGGTGTAGCGGGCCGGGAAGGTCCGCGCGGCGACGAGCTCGCCCCGGATCATCATAGCCGCGACCTTGGCCTGGCTGTTGGCGGAAAATGCCGATTTCGGCATGTCGCCCGCGATACTGGCGTCGCCCAGCACGTAGATATTGGCGTCGACCGCGGACTTCATGCTGGCGGGATCGATCGCGCAGAATCCGCTGGCGTTCGCCAGCCCCGAATCCCGCGCGATCGCGCCCGCCATTTGCGCCGGTATCACGTTGACCAGTGAGGCATTCTTGTAGGTCTCGAAACCGGTCACGACGGTTCCGCTCGCCGGATCGACCGATTTGACGCCGTCATGGACCTTCGGCCCGAGCCATTCGACCATGCCCTTGTAGTGCTTTTCCCATCCCTCCTGAAACAGGCCTTGCTTGGAAAAGGTTTCCTTCGGGTCGATCACGAAGATCTTGCAGCGGTCCTTGCCGGCAGCCTTCAGCGAATGAGCCATCATCGAGACACGTTCATAGGGTCCGGGCGGACAGCGATAGGGATTGGGCGGGGCGATCATCACGATCACGCCGCCATTCGGGACGGCATCGAGGCGCTTGCGCAGCAGCAGCGTCTGGGCGCCCGGCTTCCAGGCATGCGGCATCGCTTCTTCGGCCGCCTGAGACCATCCCGGAACGGAATCGTATTTCAGATCGATGCCCGGAGACACCACGAGGCGGTCATACGGCAGCCGGCGGCCGCCGGCGAGAACCACTTCCTTCTTGTCGCGGTCGATCATCTTGGCGCTGTCGCGCACCATCTCGATTCCGTTGGTCTTGGCCAATGCGGTGTATTCGTGGGTGATGGAGGCATAGTCGCGCACCCCGCCGAGATAGAGGTTGCTGTGGAAGCAGGTTTGATATTTTTCATTGGGCTCGATCAGGGTCACCGCGATGGCGCCGGCGCTGTCCTTGGCGATGTATTTCGCCGCCGTCGCGCCACCCGCGCCGCCGCCAATCACCACGACCCGCGGTTTGGCCTGGGCGAGAATCGCGGGTGCCCCCAGTATCATCGCGCCAGTGAGCGCCGCAGTTCCCGTCAGCAATTGCCTTCGATTGAAGTCCATCTATCCCTCCCGCTGGTTTTGACTTTCCGACTTTAGGTCCGGGCGCTGGCCGCCTTCTGCCGGGCGGATGCGCTCGCTTTCACCGAACTGATCGCTTCTCGAATTTGCGGCCGGACAAGGCTCCCTTGAATGCGCGCATCACTTCGCGCTGGATTGTGACGTCACCGCCCCGAAATAGGCCGCGAGCGCGGCGATCTCGTCGTCCGCAAGCCGGCCGGCAATGGTCTGCATGATAGGATTCTCCCGGTGCTTGTCCTTGTATGAGTTCATCACTGCGACAAAATTTTCTTCGGGCCACCCGGTGATCCGTGGAACCCCTCCCGTCACATGGCCTGAAATCTGATGGCAGGCCACGCACTCGTTGGACAAGTACGCGCCAAGCTCACGGTCTCCGGCATAGGCGCTAGCGAACGAGCTTGCCGCCAGGAAACCAACCGATGCTGCCAAGCGCCGGGACATAGCCATCAATCCACCTTAGGGCCGGCTTTGCTGTCAGGCGTGACGTCCACCGAAACGGCGCGACCGATCACCTTGGTGGTGGCAGCGCGGCAATCCTTCATACAAGGGTCCTTCTTCCAGAAGTGCTTTTCGGCGGTCTCGCGATCATCTGGATAGAATGCCGCGGCGTTTGGCATTTTGATAGACGTGAAATTCTTCTCGTTGAGCTCGAAGTTCTCGTCCTTGACGATGTCGTTCATGCTGAGAACATATGCCGTGAGCGCATAGACCTCGTCGTTCGTCAGGGATTGCGCGTTGCCAAAGGGCATGGCGCGCTTAACATAGTCGAAGAACGTCGATGCGTCCGGCCAAAACGAGCCGACGGTCTTGTCGGGCCGGTCGGCCTTCAGCGTGCCTATTCCTCCGGCAATCACGGGGTATCGACCGACGCCCTGGCCGAACTCGCCGTGGCAAGACGCACATTTCTCCTGAAAGATGACGTCCCCCTGCTTTACCGTGCCCTTTCCGACCGGAAGGCCCTTCCCGTCCGGCCGAACGTCTGTGTCCCAGGCACTGACTTCCTCCGGCAAGGCCAAGCGCCCAAGACCGAGCTTTGCGGAAGACTTTGCGGCAACCTGCTGCGCCGAAACTTCAACGATCGGCGTCGCGGCCAAGCTCCCGCCAAGGACGCCAGCGAAAAGGAGTTTAGCCAATCTCGACATTTTCAGTCTCCCCACCTGCACGCACCAGCCAGGTCTGAATGCCGTTGTTGTGATAGATCGAGTTGACGCCCCGGACCTTGCGCAGTTCGTCCTTGGCCGGCTGAACGTAGCCGGTCGAATCGATGGCGCGCGACTGGATCATCATCTCCTGGCCGTTCCAGTCGAAGTCGACGTAGAAGCGCGTCAACGACTTGTCGAGCACCGGGCCGTCGATACGCGCGGACTGCCAGTTGCGGCCGCCGTCGAGTGTCACATCGACCCGCTTGATCGTTCCGCGACCGGACCAGGCGATGCCGGTCAGGACGTTGCGCCCCTTGTACTTGAGCGGCGCCTGCGGCGACGGATTCGTCACCACCGATTTCGCATCCATGGCGAAGGTAAGTTTGCGCGAGCGGCCGTCGGCCATCAGGTCAGTATATTTCGACGTCTCTTCGCGGGTCTGCCACGGCTGGTCGCCGGCCTCGATCCGGCGCAGCCACTTCACCCAGAGATTGCCCTCCCAGCCCGGGATCACCGCCCGCAGCGGGTAACCCTGCTCCGGACGAAGGGCTTCTCCGTTCATGGCAAATGCGATCAGGACGTCGTTCAGCGCCTTTTCGATCGGCAAGGACCGATTCATGCCAGCCGCGTCGGCGCCTTCAAGCATCAGCCATTTGGCATTCGGCTTGAGGCCCGCTTCATCCAGCAAGACCTTGAGCGGCACACCGGTGTACATGACGTTGTGGACCATGCCGTGGGTGAACTGACATCCGTTGAGCTGGGCCCCGCGCCACTCCATGCCGGAATTCGCCGCGCATTCGAGAAAGAAGATCTTGTTCACCCGCGGCATGCGCTTGATGTCTTCCATCGTGAAGACGAGCGGCTTTTCCACGAGTCCGTTGATCATCAGCCGGTGGTCGGCCGGGTTGATCTCGGCAACGCCGCCATGGTGGCGCTCGAAGCAGAGTCCGGACGGCGTGATGATTCCGTCCAGCCGATGAAGCGGCGTGAAGTTCACCGACGATTCCGGTGAGGCCGTCAGCCACGCAACATCGCGCCGCACCACATCCTTTTCGAACTTCGATGGAGAACCGTAGGGCCGCGACTGGACCCCGTCGCCAAGATAGCGATTCCAGTCCTGGACTTCCGTGATCAAGGGATCGGGCTTGCCGCCCTCGCCGGCGAACGCCGATACCGCGGAAAGAGCCGCGCCGGTGCCCGCGAGCCCCGCGGCTCCGAGAAATCGACGGCGATTGAGAATAGCCGCTGAAGGCTTGTCACTCATGCGGGCACCCCTTGTCTCTATTTATCCCAATACGTGAATATGTTGGACGCAACGCCGCACCGGCATCGCGAGTTTCAGGTCCCCGTGACCTTGACTGCCGTGTTCGGCTCGATCTTCACCGAACCGAGTTTTGAAACGTGGGCGGCAACGACGTCCCAGATCGGGGGGCCCTGGGTGTTTTCGTTGATGCTTGCCCAACCTGCGACTGTATAGGTCTTCGATTCCTCGATCGGCTTGCCCGATTTCAGATGAGTGAGTTTGGAGATCCGCGAGCCCGCGGGCCTGGAGATGTCGATCGCATAGCCCATCCCGCCGATCCGGACCATGTCGCCGCCGCCCTGGAAATATGGATCGGGGTGGAAGATGTTGTCCGCGATGTCTTCCAGAATTTCTTTCAGCTGGCCGCCGGTCATCTGGTTGCGATAGCAGTTCGGATAGGTGATCGCGGTCGCATTGGTCACATGTTCCCAGGTGATCGTGTCTCCCGGAAGCAGGGTACCGCCCCAGCGGAAGCCGGGCGACAATGCAATTTCGACATCGCGTTCCGCGAGCATCGCGTTGCAGATCAAATCGTCGAAGGTGCCGTTGAAGTTGCCACGGCGGTAGAGCAAGGAATCGGTCTTGCCGATCGTGCGCGCGAGATCCTTGGCAAAAGGCGCCCTCACCTTCTCGACCAGCGCGGTCATCGCCGGGTCGGGCGCGATGGCGTCGGCGAAAACAGGCATCAGCTTGAAACGGACGCCGGCCACCTTCTTGTCCTTCACCTCGATGTCGAGACGCGAGACGAACTTGCCGTGCGAACCGGAGGCGACCAGAACGGTATCGCCGACGCGAATGAGGCCGGGCATCGCGTCATGCGTATGCGCGGTCAGGATGACGTCGAGCCCTTTCACGCGGCTTGCGAGCTTGCGATCGACGTCGAAGCCGTTGTGCGAAAGAAGGACGACGATCGAGGCCCCCTCGGCCCGCGCCTCGTTGACCTGCTTTTGCATATCCTCTTCGCGAATACCGAATTCCCACTTCGGGAACATCCAGCGAGGGTTGGCTACAGCCGTGCGCGGCAAGGCCTGGCCGATGACGGCAATCTTGGCGCCACCCCGCTCGAACATCTTGCGGCCTTCAAAGACGGGCTCCTGCCATTCATTGTCGCGGATATTCTGGGCCAGAAACGCGAACGGCGCCTTGTCGACGATTTCCTTGACGCGGTCGGCGCCATAGGTGAACTCCCAATGGCCGACCATGGCATCGACCTTCAGCGCAGACATGATCTCGACCATGTCCTGGGCTTTGGTCTGCAATGACGTCCAGCTTCCCTGCCAGGTGTCGCCGCCGTCGAGCAACAGCACCTTGTCTGCGCCGCGCTCGGCTCGCACGGCGCCGATCAATGCAGCGATGCGATCCATGCCGCCCATCCGGCCGTAGTTGCGGGCCAGCGACACAAAATCGTCCGACGTCAGGGCGAACGCATCCGGCGAGCCGGTCGCAATGTTGAAGTATTTGCGGAATTCGGCATCGGAAATATGCGGCGGAAGTCCCTTTGCCTCACCTGCGCCGAGATTGATGGACGGCTCACGGAAATGCAGCGGCATCAACTGGGCGTGGATGTCCGTCACATGCAGAATCGTGACGGTACCCAACGGGTCGAAGCGCGTGATGTCGGCCTGCGACAGACGCTGCTGGGCGGCTGCTCTTCCGAGATTGCCGAGTCCGCTGCCGATCAGCAATGCCGACGCAGCCGAGGTCGCCTGCAGGAATTCCCGCCTCGATATCATCGATCCACCCTTATTTGCCTGTAATCGGGCACAGAGAACAGCCGGGAGGCTCTATTGGCCTCCCTGGATGCAGGCGCATTTCAGAATGCGCCTGCAGATCATGCCGCGACGGTCAACTTGTTCTTGGAGACGTAGTTCGAACCGTCATCGTCCTTCCAGGTGAAGGTGAATTCACCGCTTTCGGCGGCCTTGTAGAAAAACGACTGGTAGGGATTCGCCGAAATCGCTGGATTCCACTCGGCTTCGAACACCGTCTTGCCGTTGAATTCCGCAACGAACTTGTTGATGATCTTGCGCGGGATGACTTTTCCGGCGGAGTCCTTGCGCTGGCCCGATTCCATCTCGTGCGAGATCAGAGTCTTGATTTCGAAGATTTCACCCGGCTTGACCTGGGCCGGAACGCGAACGCGCGGGGTTGGCTTTGTGGACATGATGAATTCCTGTCAATTTCGATTTCTTCGGGATTGGCCGATCAGCCGCCGCAGCCGCCAATGGTCACCTTCACATTGGCCTTCGCCATGTGGAGCTTTCCGTTCGACATTTCCGCGATGCAAATGATGTTCTGGGTTTGCGCCAACCGCATGCGCGTCGACGCGGAAGCCTTGCCGCAGGCAGGCGAGAACTTGTAGCTGACGATACCCGGCAGGGGATTGCCGTCGGCAAAGACATGCACCGCCTTGACGTGATCTGCATCGGTCATCGGGCTTTCGACCTCAACGTTGATCGGCACTACGAGACCGTTTTCTGCGATCTCAGGCACATCAAGCTTGATCTTGCCGCTCTCGAATTTCTTGTCGCCGTAAAGTTTCTTTATTTCCGCGGCGACGGCCGGCTCATCCGCAAAGGACATCTTCGGAGCAAGCAGGGCAGCAAATCCGAGGATTGATGCGAGCGCGAGCGCTTCGCGGCGAGTCGTTTCAACCGAATTCCAAACCATATGGGTATCCTCCCGCGGGATCTCTTTGCTGCGTCCCTAGATGATGAAATCTCTT
>NZ_JAUSLT010000128.1 GCF_030646015.1 Bradyrhizobium sp. | reverse complement strand
CGGCGGTGGGGGTGGAGCGGCACGGGGCGGCGGCGCGGCGGCGGGCGGCGGCGGCGGCGCCGCGGGACGTGGAGCAGCAGCGGGCGGTGCGGGCTTCGGCTTGGGTTTTCCATCCGGACCAACATCCTTGTCCGCCTGCGCCACCACGATCGGGGCGGTTTGCGCGTACGATGAAGGTGCAGCGAATTGCATTGCCGTAAGCGCTGTCGTGGCGAGCAGCACGAGGCGAAGGTGTGTCATATGGTTTGAACCCCGGGGAATGGAAACAAGATTGGCAATCAACGAATAAGCGTTGGGCCGGATTGTGGCGGCCTGCAATGGCGAAGCTTCTTTTATTTCAACGCACGCAGCGCCTGAAGGCGCAATTATTCATTGCGCATTCAGACGCTGGTTGTGAACGCAATGGGAGTTACATCGTTCCCGGCGGCACATGCGATATACTGGGATTCAAATCTGTCTGCGAGCCCGGCAAATCGGCCGTCGCGGGGTTAGGCGAGGTTGGACCCGGCGGTCCCCGCACCGGCAACTCCTCGGGCGTTTGTCCGGGCAACTCTTCGGGGCGCGCCGGCGCGCCGGGCTCGCGCATCGGCGGAGGCACATCGGGCTGCGGATTTCCCGGCGGACTTTCCTGCGGCGGCTCGGTCGGCTGTCCGGGCTTGATCGGCGGATCCTCCAGCGGATCGATTCCCATCTACATCGCCACCCTGGCGCTGTCCGTGCCGTGGGCGGTATTGTCGTTGGCCATGTCGTGGCTCCCTGTGCTGGAGCGACAACGGCGGCGATCCCGCGATGTTCCGCCGAGCCGGAGCCGGTCACTCCGGCGCGTGGCACACCGCTTCGATGTTGTGGCCATCGGGATCGAGCGCGAAGGCGCCGTAATAACTGGGATGATAGTGGGCGCGGATGCCGGGCGGGCCATTATCGCGTCCGCCCGCCGCCAAGGCCGCCTGGTAGAAGGCATCGACTGTGGCGCGGTCTTTGGCATGAATGGCGACATGCAGCGGCTTGTTCAATCCGCCTTCGCCGCCGATCCAGAAATCCGGTTTGCCGTCGGCGCCGAACCCGGCTGCGGGATCATGGCCGGTCTGTTCCTGCGTCACTTCCATGACGAGGCTGTAGCCGAGCGGCGCCAACGCCTTGAGATAGAACGCCTTGGCGCGCTCGTAGTCGGAAACCGGGAAGCCGATGTGGTCGATCATCGAAAGATCTCCTCTGGTTCGTTCAGGCGGCCATCATTGCCTCACCAGCAACGTGTTGCTGCGGGTCTTGCCGGTCTCGGCGTAGCCGCGCGCGCGCATGTCGGCAATGCAGTCCGCCAGCCACTCGTTGCGCGACAGATGCTCGATCACGACCGCGCGCGGCCATAGCGACGGCGGCGCCTCCCTGAAAAAACCGGTCAGCACGCGGTCCTCAAAACCCTCGACGTCGATCTTCAAGGCGTCGACCTGCGACACGCCGGCCTCATCGAGGATGCGCTGCAGCCGCAGCGCCGGCACCTTGAAGGCATTGCCGGCGGGCTGGCCGGTCACGATGTGGCTGGCGCCGAGATTGTCGCCGTCGGTCTCGATCAGCAACTCGCCGTCCGCAGGTCCCGCGGCTGCGGCCACCAGCTTCACCTCGGCGGCGCCGGATGCTTCGCAGTTGAATTTCAGCCGCGCATGCGTCACCGGATGCGGCTCGATCGCGATCACCTTGCCATTGGCGCCGACGTGCCGCGCCAGCGCCAGCGCATAGGTGCCGACATTGGCGCCGACATCGACGAACACGCCGCCTTTGCGGCAGTGGCTGCGCAGGAAATCCAGCTCCTCGACATTGTAGTCGGGATTGAACAGCGCGCCGCGCTCGGTGGCGCTGGCCTGATGATAGAACCGGAACGACGCGCCCTGATACGACACGTCGAGCGGGCCGGCGCGCAGCAAATTGACCAGCCGCGATAGCATCGGGCGGAACGCGCCGCGCTTCAGCCGGGAGCGCTGCGCCAGCGAGATGATTGCAGCCTGCGCGCCATTCGGCGCGAACGCGCCGAACGGCGCGGGAGTGGGGTCGTTGGCGGGTTTCAAGCGGGTTTCCTCGGTGGCGACGCAAGCGGCGCATGCATAGCCGAGTTTGTACGCTGTTCCAACGCGGCTGTTCTTCCCCTCTCCCCTTGTGGGAGAGGGTGGCACGGACGCGCGAAGCGCGTTCGTGACCGGTGAGGGGTCTGTCTGCGCGGATAGAGACCCCTCATCCGGCGCGCTCAGGAGCGCGCCATCTTCTCCCACAAGGGGAGAAGGGAAGAAAGCTCACGCCGCTGCTGTTGGCGCCGGCTTGCGATGCCGCAAAAAGCGGCCGAGCAGGCGGCGCTTGCCCTTGCGTGGAATGAGATCGATGTCGCTGACCAGTTTGGCGCCGCCCTTGCGGCGCTCCAACACGATCTTGCGGCTGTGGAACGCCTCCAGCTCGGCGCGATGGCCGACGCTGACCACGGTGGCGTTGGGCAGTTCCTGGTTCATCAGCTCCATCATCTTGTCCTGGCTCTTTTCATCGAGCGCCGAGGTCGCCTCATCCAGCACGATGATGTCGGGGCTGTGCAGAAACAGACGCGCAAACGCCAGCCGCTGCTTCTCGCCGCCGGACAGCGTCTGGTCCCATGGCGCGTCTTCCCCGATCTTTTCCTTCAGGTGCCCGAGGCCGACCTTGTCCAGCGCCTCGCCGATCGCTTCCACCGTCCAGTCCTCGGCGGCGCCGGGATAGGCCACCGCGCGGCGCAGCGTGCCGGAGGGCACGTAAGGTTTTTGCGGCAGCATGAACAGCCGCCGGTCGGGATGGAAATTGATGCTGCCGCCGCCCCATGGCCACAGCCCCGCGATCGCCCGCACCAATGTGCTCTTGCCGGTGCCGGATTCGCCTGAAACCAGCAATCGCTCGCCGGACTCGATCACCACTTCGGCTTCGCCGACGACGGCGGTGCCGTCATCCAGCGTCACCGAAAGCTCGTTGAGGCTGAGCATGGCCTCGCCTTCGGTCTCGCCGCGCTGGATCCGGCCGATGCCGTCGCCGCGCTCGGCGCGCTCCAGCCCGTCGAGCGACATCATCAGCGAGGCGATACGGCGCGCGCAGGCGTTCCAGTCGGCCAGCCGCGGATAATTGTCGACCAGCCAGCCGAATGCGCTCTGCACGATGGTGAAGGCGGAGGCCGCCTGCATCACCTGCCCGAGCGACATGCTGCCGTCGAGAAATTTTGGCGCACACAGCAGCAATGGCACCACGGGTGCGATCAGGCTGGAGCCCTGCGACACCAGCGTGGTGCGCATGTGCTGGCCTGCCAGCCGCGCCCACTGCCGCAACACCTTGGTAAAATTCTTGTCGATGCCGTCGCGTTCTTCCTCCTCGCCGCCCAGCAGCGCGATGCTTTCGCCGTTCTCGCGCACGCGAATCAGGGTGTAGCGGAATTCGGCTTCGGCCTGGTTCTTGTCCTCGGAGACCTGCACGAAGCTGCGGCCGATCGTCATGATCGAACCCGAGGCGATCGCGGCATAGAGCACGGCGGCAATGACGAGGAAGCCGGGAATGGTGATGGTCGAACCCGCCACCGTCACCGTCAGCGCGCCGCCGATGGTCCAGAGCACCACGATGAAGGTGGTCGCCGACAGGAATGCCGAGGTCACGCCGGCGGCAAAATCCACCGGCGCATCGGTTGCGACCCGTAGATCCTCGGCGATGCGATGCTCCGGGTTCTTGTGATCGCCGCTGACGAGGTTGAGCTGGTAATAGCGGCCGTTGCTCAGCCAGCGCGACAGCACCGAATTGGTCAGCCAGGCGCGCCAGCGGCGCTGAATTCCCATCCGGGTGAAGACCTGGATCACGCCGAGCAGGACGCTGCCGATCGCCAGCGGGAAAAACACCCCGGTCAGATACAGCACGCTGGCCGAATCGCGCTTCTCGATGGCGTCGAAGATCGCCCGATTCCAGACATTGATGCCGTACTGGAAACCGACATTGACGACGATCAGGATCAAGAGCCCGATCGAGAAGATCCATGCCAGCCGGTCGCCGCTCTTGCCCCAGAATCCCTTGGCGCTGATCCAGAACCGCGTCAGCAGATAATCCTTGCGGACCTGCTCGGCCTCCTCCGGCGTCAATTCCGGATCGGGCTCCAGCAATTCCGGCGGTGGCGGCTCGACATGCTGGCCGCCTTCGGCGGCAACCTCGACGAATTCCGATTTCCTGGCAGATTTGGACGTCGCGGGAGGTCTGGACATGGCGCGATAACACGAAGGAAATCAAAAGGTTCCATTCGGTTCCAGGTGCCGCCGTCGCATCCGTTCCCGGATTGCGCCATCGGCACGGCGCTTCGCGCCGACCGGCTGGCTCCATCCGGGCTACGGGATCGAAGCTAGATCTGCCGCTCGACCAGCTTCAGCTTGAGCTCGGCGATCGCCTCGGAGGGGTTGAGACCCTTCGGGCAGGCCTTGGCGCAGTTCATGATGGTGTGGCAGCGGTAGAGCCGGAACGGATCCTCGAGATTGTCGAGCCGCTCGCCGGTGGCTTCGTCGCGGCTGTCCTTGACCCAGCGGGTCGCCTGCAGCAGCGCGGCGGGCCCGAGGAAGCGGTCGCTGTTCCACCAGTAGCTCGGGCAGGAGGTCGAGCAGCAGGCGCACAGAATGCATTCGTAGAGGCCGTCGAGCTTTTCGCGGTCCTCGTGGCTCTGCCGCCATTCCTTCTGCGGCGTCGGCGTGGTGGTCTTCAGCCACGGCTCGATCGAGGCGTATTGCGCGTAGAAATTGGTCAGGTCCGGCACCAGGTCCTTCACCACCGGCTGGTGCGGCAGCGGATTGACCTTGACCGCGCCGTCCTTCACGTCGTGCATCGACTTGGTGCAGGCCAGCGTGTTCTGGCCGTCGATGTTCATGGCGCAGGAGCCGCAGACGCCTTCGCGGCAGGAGCGGCGGAAGGTCAGCGTCGGATCGATGTGGTTCTTGATCCAGATCAGGCCGTCGAGCACCATCGGCCCGCAATCATTGATGTCGATATGATAGGTGTCGATGCCGGGATTCTTGCCGTCGTCCGGGTTCCAGCGATACACTTTGAACTCGCGCGTCTCGGTCGCGCCCGCAGGCTTCGGCCAGGTCTTGCCGCCGGTGATTTTCGAGTTTTTCGGAAGCGCGAATTCAACCATTTCTCTAGCCTTTCGTCATTCCGGGATGCGCCATCGGTCGGCTATTGCCGACCTGAGGCGCAGGCCCGGAATCCATACTCCCCGTCGTGGTTATGGATTCCGGACTCGCTCGCTTCGCTCGCGCCCCGGAATGACGGGCTGGGGTTGTTGTTGCTCAATACACCCGCGCCTTCGGCGGGATGTACTGAACGTCGTTGGTCATCGTGTAGTCGTGCACCGGGCGGTAATCGATCGCGGTTTTGCCGCCGTCGTCGATCCAGGCCAGCGTGTGCTTCATCCAGTTCTTGTCGTCGCGGTCCGGAAAATCCTCGCGGGCATGGGCGCCGCGGCTTTCCGAGCGGTTGGCGGCCGAATCCATCGTCACCACCGCCTGCACGATCAGATTGTCGAATTCCATGGTTTCGACCAGGTCGGAATTCCAGGTCAGCGAACGGTCGGTCGTCGAGATGTCGCCGATGCCGCCGTGCACCTTGTGAATCAGGTTCTGGCCCTCGGTCAGGATCTCGCCGGTGCGGAACACGGCGCAGTTATTCTGCATCACATGCTGCATGCTGTCGCGCAGTTTTGCCGTGGGCGTCCCGCCGGAGGCGTGGCGGAAGTGGTCGAGCCGTCCCAGCGCCTTGTCGGCGGAGCCGACAGGCAATTCCGGCTGGCTGGCGTTGGGCGTCAGCTTCTCGGCGCAGCGCAGCGCCGCGGCGCGGCCGAACACCACGAGATCGATCAGCGAATTGGAGCCGAGCCGGTTGGCGCCATGCACGGAGACGCAGGCGGCCTCCCCGAGCGCCATCAGGCCGGGCACGGTGGCATTGTCGTCGCCGTCCTTCTTGGTCAGCACTTCGCCGTGATAATTGGTGGGAATGCCGCCCATGTTGTAGTGCACCGTCGGCGTGATCGGGATCGGCTCGCGGGTGACGTCGACATTGGCGAAGATCTTGGCCGATTCGGAGATGCCCGGCAGCCGCTCCTGCAGCACCTTGGGATCGAGATGGTCGAGGTGCAGGTAGATGTGATCCTTCTTCTTGCCGACGCCGCGGCCTTCGCGGATCTCGATGGTCATCGAGCGCGAGACCACGTCGCGCGAGGCGAGGTCCTTGGCCGACGGCGCATAGCGCTCCATGAAACGCTCGCCCTCGGAATTGACGAGATAGCCGCCCTCGCCGCGCGCGCCCTCGGTGACGAGGCAGCCGGCGCCGTAAATCCCGGTCGGATGGAACTGGACGAATTCCATGTCCTGCAGCGGCAGCCCGGCCCGCAGCACCATGCCGCCGCCGTCGCCGGTGCAGGTATGCGCCGAGGTGCAGGAGGCATAGGCGCGGCCATAGCCGCCGGTCGCGAGGATCGTCGTCTGCGCGCGAAAGCGATGCAGCGTGCCGTCGTCGAGTTTCAGCGCGATCACGCCGCGGCAGGCGCCCTGGTCGTCCATGATCAGGTCGATGGCGAAGAATTCGATGTAGAATTCCGCGGCATGGCGCAGCGCCTGGCCGTACATGGTGTGCAGCATGGCATGGCCGGTGCGGTCGGCGGCGGCGCAGGTGCGCTGCGCCTGGCCCTTGCCGTAGTCCAGCGTCATGCCGCCGAACGGCCGCTGGTAGATCTTGCCGTCTTCGGTGCGCGAGAACGGCACGCCCCAGTGTTCGAGCTCGTAGACCGCCTCGGGCGCGTTGCGCACCATGTATTCGATGGCGTCCTGGTCGCCCAGCCAGTCCGACCCCTTGACGGTGTCGTACATATGCCAGCGCCAGTTGTCCTCGTGCATGTTGCCGAGCGCCGCCGAAATGCCGCCCTGGGCGGCGACCGTGTGGGAGCGGGTCGGAAATACCTTGGTGATGCAGGCGGTGCGCAGGCCGGCCTCGCTGCAGCCGACCACGGCGCGCAGGCCTGCGCCGCCGGCACCGACCACGACGACGTCATAGGTGTGGTCTTCGATCGGATAGGCTTTTCCGTTGGTGGCCTTGCCGTTACCTTCAGCGGCCGAATCTTTGGAAGCCATGGGTTACACTCCCGATGACATTTTGAGTATCGCGTAAATTGAGGCGAGCGCCACCGCGATACAGAAGAAATTATTGGCCATCACGCTGGCGAGCTTGATCTTCTCATTGTGCACGTAGTCTTCGATCACGACCTGCATGCCGATCTTCATGTGCCAGGCACTGGCGACGATGAAGAGCAGCATGATGATCGCGATGGGCAGCGAGCTGAAGATTTGCTTGGCACCCGCCTGGTTGCTGCCGATCAGCATCAAGACCACCACGATGACAGGCACGATCAGCACGGTCATCGCGACAGCGGTAAGGCGCTGCCGCCAGAAATCGGAAGTGCCGGAATGCGAGGAGCCGAGGCTGCGGACGCGCGCCAGCGGCGTGCGCATCGAGGGAGACTTGGGCACGCTCATCGTCCGCCTCCGATCGCATAGGCGGCGATCCACACCAGCACGGTCAGCGAAATGCCGCCGATCAGCGCGCCCCAGGTCATCGCTTCACGCTCGTTGGCCTTGAAACCGTAGCCGAGGTCCCAGACCAGATGCCGCAGGCCGGAAAGCAGATGATGCATCAGCGCCCATGTGTAGCCGAACACGATCAGCTTGCCGATGATGCTGCCGGTAAAGGCCTGCACATTGGCGTAGGCGCCGGGGCCGGAGGCCGCCGCAATCAGCCACCACGCCAGCAACAGGGTACCGAAATACAGCGCCACGCCGGTGGCACGGTGCACGATGGACAGCGCCATCGTCAGGGTCCAGCGGTAGGTCTGCAAATGGGGCGAAAGCGGTCGTTCGATCCTGGCGGTCATCGGCGGCTTTGATGGGTTGGCGGGCTGCGAGGCCCTTCGTGGATCGCGATAGACAAATTCTATTTACGAACTCGAAACAATGAGCGCAACGACGAAAATCGCCAATTGCGAACCGTGATTCACACCTATGGATGTGCCCTGCAATTGTGGCCGTTGACAAGGTCTGCGGCTGCTGGTGGCTGGTATACCTGAAGCACGATTCATGAACGCGCGCAGGCGGGCCGCGAGGCAAAGGAACCAGAGATGGCAATCGGCGGGCTTGGTGTCTCGGAACTTGCCGAACTGGCGCTTTTATTGGTGGCGGTGGGCGCGCTGTCGGGCTTCCTCGCCGGCCTGTTCGGGATCGGCGGTGGCGCCATCCTGGTCCCGGTATTTTACGAATGCTTCCGGCTGGCCGGCGTCCCTCTCGAAGTGCGGATGCCGCTGTGCATCGGGACATCGCTCGCCATCATCATTCCGACCTCGATCCGCGCCTGGCGCGCCCATCATGTCAGGGGCACGGTGGACCTTGAGATCCTCCGGGCATGGTGGCTGCCGGTGCTCACAGGCGTGATCGCCGGCGCTGTGACCGCGCGCTACGCGCCGGAGCGGCTGTTCAAGATCGTGTTCGTGATGGTGGCATGGTCGGCCGCGACGCGGCTGCTGCTGGCGCGCGAGGGCTGGAAGCTCGGCGACGACCTGCCGAAGGGGCCGCTGATGAAACTCTACGGCTTCGTCGTCGGCCTGCTCTCGACGCTGATGGGGGTCGGCGGCGGATTGTTCTCCAATCTGCTGCTGACGTTTTACGGCCGGCCGCTGCTGCAGGCGGTCGCGACCTCCTCGGCGCTGGCGGTGCTGATCTCGATTCCCGGCGCGCTCGGCTACGTCTATGCCGGCTGGCCGGCCGCCATGCGTTATCCCGAGGTCGCAGCACTTCAGCTGCCGTTCGCGCTCGGCTATGTCTCGCTGATCGGCGCCGTGCTGGTCATGCCGACCAGCCTCCTGACCGCGCCGCTCGGCGTCAGGGCAGCCCATGCGGTATCGAAGCGCACGCTGGAGGTGGCGTTCGGGTGCTATCTGTTCATCGTCGGCGGAAGGTTCGTGATCAGCCTGCTGTGAAGTGCTCAAGGCGGGGACGGCGCTAGACGCCAGCTTCCTCAACCCGTCGTTCCTGCGAACGCAGGAACCCATACCGCGTGATTCATCGTTCGAGAATGCTGTTGGACGACGTCTCGTCACCACAGATGACCGGGATTATGGGCCCCTGCGTTCGCAGGGGCGACGACAATTACTTCGCGTAGATCTTCGCGTAGGTATCGCGCAAGATGTTCTTCTGCACCTTGCCCATGGCATTGCGGGGCAATTCCTCGACCACGATCACCCGCTTCGGCATCTTGAACTTTGCCAATCGGCCGTCGAGCGCCTTCAGCACCGAGGCTTCGTCGATCTTGGCGCCCTTGTCGCACACCAGCACCGCGGTGACGCCCTCGCCGAAATCGGCGTGCGGCACGCCGATCACGGCGGATTCGATCACGCCCGGCATGGCGTCGATCTCGCTCTCGATTTCCTTCGGGTAGACGTTGAAACCGCCTGAAATCACCAGGTCCTTGCCGCGGCCGAGAATGTGCACATAGCCCTTGGCGTCGATCTTGCCGAGATCGCCGGTGATGAAAAACCCGTCGTCGCGGAATTCGGCTTTTGTCTTTTCGGGCATGCGCCAGTAGCCCTTGAACACGTTGGGGCCCTTGACCTCGATCATCCCTATGGTTTCCGGCCCCAGGATCTTGCCGGTTTCGGGATCGGTGACGCGCACGGACACGCCGGGGAGCGCATGGCCGACCGCCCCGGGCACGCGATCGCCGTCATAGGGGTTTGAGGTGTTCATGTTGGTCTCGGTCATGCCGTAGCGCTCCAGCACGGCGTGGCCGGTGCGCGCAGCCCATTCGCGGTGGGTGTCGGCAAGCAATGGCGCCGAGCCCGAAACGAACAGCCGCATATGCCTGGTCGACTCCTTGGTCAGCGCCGGGCTTTGCAGCAGTCGCGTGTAAAACGTCGGCACGCCCATCATCACCGTGGCGCGCGCCATCAGCTTGATGATGAGTTCCGGATCGAATTTCGGCAGGAAGATCATCGCGGCGCGCGCGAACAGCGTGACGTTGCTGGCCACGAACAGGCCGTGGGTGTGATAGATCGGCAGCGCGTGGATCAGCACGTCCTTGTCGGTGAAGCGCCAGTAATCGACCAGCGAGAGCGAATTCGACGCCAGATTGTCGTGCGTCAGCATCGCGCCCTTGGAGCGCCCCGTGGTGCCCGAGGTGTAGAGAATGGCGGCGAGATCGTCGTCGGCGCGCTCGACGGTTTCGAATTCCGCCGTCACCGTGGCTGCGGCCTGCGTCAGGGATCCCTGGCCATCGGCGCCCAGCGTCTCGACCCTGGCACCGACTTTTGCGGCGATCGCGCCGATGCCATCCGCCTTCGAGGGGTCGCACACCACCAGCGACGGCTCGGCGTCGCCGATGAAATATTCCAGTTCGTTCAGCGTATAGGCGGTGTTGAGCGGCAGATAGACCGCGCCGGCGCGAACGGTGGCGAGATAGAGCACCAGGCCCGCCACCGACTTCTCGGTTTGCGCTGCAACGCGGTCGCCGGGCTTGACGCCCCTGGACACCAGCACATTCGCCATCTGCCCGGCGCGGGCCATCAGGTCGCCATAGCTGATGTGCTGCCCGTCGGGCGTCTCGATCGCGAGGCGCGAGGGATCGTCGAGGCCGTCGAACAGGCGGGAAAACAGGTTGGCGTTGGCGGTGGTGTTCATGCAACATTCCCTGAGGGGCGATGGCCGGTCAGTCTGAGCGCTGCATTAGCAAAAACGCCCTTCAAAAAGCAACGGAGACAGTTTGCATGTCAAATAACGGGAAACGCGTAGCCTGGGTGACCGGCGGCGGTAGCGGCATCGGCGAAGCCGGTGCGGAAGCCCTTGCCGCGGATGGCTGGACGGTGGTGGTTTCGGGGCGCCGCAAGGATGCGCTGGATGCGGTGGTGGCGAAGATCGCCGCAAGCGGCGGCAAGGCCGAGGCGATCGCGCTCGATGTCAGCCGGTCCGATGACGTGACCAAGGCCGCCGAACAAATTCTTGCCAAGCACGGCCGCATCGATCTCCTGGTCAACAGCGCCGGCATCAATGTGCCGAAGCGCAGCTGGGCCGATATGGAACTGGACGGCTGGAACAAACTGGTCGAGATCAATCTCAACGGCGTGCTGTATTGCATGCGCGCGGTGTTGCCGGCGATGCGCAAGCAGAAGGACGGCTGCATCATCAACGTGGCGTCGTGGGCGGGCCGTCACGTCTCGAAAATGCCGGGGCCGGCCTACACCACGACAAAACATGCGGTGCTGGCGCTGACCCATTCGTTCAACATGGATGAATGCGTCAACGGCCTGCGGGCCTGCTGCCTGTCGCCCGGCGAGGTCGCGACCCCGATCCTGAAGCTGCGGCCGGTGGTGCCGAGCGAGGCCGAGCAGGCGAAGATGCTGCAGCCCGAGGATTGCGGCCGCACCATCGCCTTCGTAGCTTCCATGCCGCCGCGGGTCTGCATCAACGAAATCCTGATCAGCCCGACGCATAATCGCGGATTCATTCAGACGCCGAATAACCGGGATTAGTCACGGCGCCTTTCTTACCTCTCCCGCTTGCTTGCGGGGGAGGTCGACGCGCTCGGCAGCGCAATTGCGCGCCGGAGCGCGGCGGGTGGGGGAATGCCTCAACAGGCACTGCGCCCGCGGAAGCGCCCCCACCCCAACCCTCCCCCGCAAGAGCGGGAGAGGGGGCGCAGCGACGTATGCCCCCCACGGATGGGGCCGAAAATAGTTTCAGACATCACGATAAAGTTTTGATCGAAACCCGCCCGAAGCCCTCCCGTAACTCGGCCCAACGGCGACGCAGTCTGACCAACCGGGCAAGCGTCGTTGTTGCCCCTTCAACGCCGGCGAACCGCCGGTCACCTCAATCATCGGGAGACGTTTCCATGTCCAAGCGTATTGCACTTTTCTCCGCCGCCGCCTTCGGCGCCCTGGCCCTGACCGCTGTTGTCATCGCGTCCGCCAGCGCTGAAGACAAGAAGATGATGAAGAGCGAAATGTCCGGCGAGAAGACCGTGATGGTCGGTGGCGCCGCGATGTTCCCCTCGAAGAACATCGTCGAGAACGCCGTCAACTCCAAGGATCACACCACGCTGGTGGCCGCGGTGAAGGCCGCCGGTCTGGTCGATACCCTGCAGAGCAAGGGCCCGTTCACCGTGTTCGCGCCTACCAATGCGGCGTTCGGCAAGCTGCCGGCCGGCACCGTCGACACCTTGGTGAAGCCCGAGAACAAGGCGACCCTGACCAAGATCCTGACCTACCACGTGGTAGCCGGGAAGATGGATGCCGCCAGCCTGACCGACGGCAAGAAGCTCAAGACCGTCGAAGGCGAAGAGCTGTCGGTCAAGCTGAAGGACGGCAAGGTCTGGATCGTCGACGCCAAGGGCGGCACCTCGATGGTAACGATCGCGAACGTCAATCAGTCAAACGGCGTGATCCACGTGGTCGACACCGTCCTGATGCCGGCGTCGTAACAGTCCGCGCCTGCCCCGCCCCGGACAGGATGCGCGACGGAGGAGCGAGCCGGGGCAACCCGGCTCGCTTTTTTGTGACCGCCATAGGCTCCAGGCATCAACCTGATAGCGCCTTGGCAGTAACGAACCGCCTGTAACCGGCGTATAAACCTGTATCGGCCTCCCTTTAGCACAGGAAAAGCCAGGGGAATCATCATGTCCAGCCTCGCCGTCAACGAACAGCCCACTGCCGCCGCCACATCGACAAAGGTCATCCAGCCGGCCTGGGTCCGCACCGTGCACTGGATCAACGCGGTGGCGATGGTGCTGATGATCATGTCGGGCTGGCAGATCTACAACGCCTCGCCGCTGTTCGACTTCACGTTCTCGAAGTCGATTACGCTGGGCGGCTGGCTCGGCGGCGCGCTGCTCTGGCATTTCGCGGCGATGTGGCTGCTGATGGTCAACGGCCTCGTCTACCTCGCGCTGGGTCTCGCCACCGGCCGTTTCCGCAAGAAGCTGCTGCCGATCACGCCGGAGGGCGTGATCGCCGATACCAGGGCTGCACTGACCGGCAAGCTCTCGCATGCCGACCTGACAAAATACAATTACGTCCAGAAGCTGCTCTATGCCGGGATCATCGTGGTCGGCATCCTTGTGGTGCTGTCGGGCCTGGCGATCTGGAAGCCGGTGCAGCTGCAATATCTGACGGCACTGTTCGGTGGTTATGATTTCGCGCGCTACGTCCACTTCTTCTGCATGGCGGCGATCGTCGCATTTCTGGTGGTGCACGTCGCGCTGGCGCTGCTGGTGCCGAAAAGCCTGCGCGCCATGATCATCGGTCGCTGAACACATTTTCGAGGAGGATACGTCATGGGCCGACTTCGCTCGCTTCTGATCCCCGGCGTCGACAAGCAGTTGCTGGTCAGGGACGCCACAAGGGTGATGCCCGATCTGGCGCGGCGGCGTTTCATCGCCGGCGGCGCCAGCCTCGGCGCGCTGACGCTGTTGACCGGCTGCGACGTGACCGACAGTTTTTCGGCCGAGTCGATGCTGAAGCAGATTTCGAAATTCAATGACGGCGTGCAGGCCGCGATCTTCAATCCCAACGCGCTGGCGCCGACCTTCCCGGAAAGCGCCATTACAAAGCCGTTCCCGTTCAACGCCTATTACGCGCTGGACGACGCTCCCACCATCGACGGCAAGGAGTGGAAGCTCGAGGTGCGCGGCCTCGTCGACAACAAGAAATCCTGGACACTGGAGGAGCTCTACAAGCTGCCGCAGGTCAAGCAGGTGACGCGCCATATCTGCGTCGAGGGCTGGAGCGCGATCGGAAGCTGGACCGGCACGCCGCTGCGCGATTTCCTCAAAATAATCGGCGCCGACAGCCGCGCCAGATATTGCTGGTTCCAGTGCGCCGATGCGGAAGGCTACAACTCACCGCTCGACATGGCCACCGCGCTGCATCCGCAGACCCAGATGACCTTCAAGTTCGGCGACGAAATTTTGCCGCGGGCCTATGGCTTCCCGATGAAGATCCGGGTGCCGACCAAGCTCGGCTTCAAGAATCCGAAATACGTGGTCTCGATGGAAGTCACCAACGACTACAAGGGCGGCTTCTGGGAAGACCAGGGCTATAATTCGTTCAGCGGGAGCTAGCTTCCTTCTCCCCTCCCTCCGCTGTGTCCGCCGAAGCCACTGGGCGAAGGCGGGCGCAGCGGCGGGGAGGGGTCGGGGGTGGGGGGTGCCTCCGCAAATTCGCTGTCAGTCGAATGCGCTGATAGACCCCCCACCCCCGACCCCTCCCCGCCACGCGCAAGGGCGCGTGGAGGGAGGGGAGACGATGAAGCGGCGTATCTTCCTGCCATCACGCCGTCGAATGCCATTCCCAGTTCGGCGATGGACGGCGCCAGTCCCGTGAAAAGTTCGAAGGCGTCCGCCGCCTGATGGATCGCGAGTTCTCGTCCGGTCATGACACGGGCGCCGCGGGCCTTCGCGGCGGTCAACAGCGGCGTCCAGAGCGGCGAATACACCGCATCGGCGACCCACAGCCCGGCATGCAGCAGCGTATCGGGAACCGGCGTATCGACGTTGGGCAGCATCCCGACCGGCGAGCCGTTGACCACGCCCGCCACACCCCGCAACGCATCCTCGACGCTCGTCGTAACGCATGCTGTTGCCTGGCCCTCAAGCCGGGCCGCCAGCTGCGCGGCCTTGGCGTGATCGCTATCGAAGATCCGCAATTCGCGGACGCCCAGCCCGGCCAGCGCAAATGCAATCGCCTTGCCGACGCCGCCGGCGCCGATCACGGCGACGGCGCCATGCGAGGAGGCGGCGACGAGGCCGGTGATGGCGCGCGCGAAACCGGTCGCATCGGTGTTGTGGCCGATCAACCTGTTGTCGCGGACGACGACGGTGTTGACGGCGCCGATCAGGGCGGCGCGCGGCGACAGTTCGTCGAGCAGGTCGAGCACGGCTTCCTTGTAGGGAAAGGTGACGTTGATGCCGGCGAACCCCAGCCGCCTGATACCCTCGAGCAGGATCTTGAGTTCTTCGTGCCCGGCATTGGCGACTTCGATCAGCTGATAATGGCAATGTACGCCCAGCGCTTTGGCCGCTTGTTCGTGCATCGCCGGCGAAGCCGACTGCGCGATCGGCGCACCGAGCAAGCCGGTGAGAAAGCGACCGTTTGTGGAACGCGGGCTGGGCGTCGCGGAATTCATCGTCCTGATCTCATTGGCGTCGGCACAAAGCACCTTAGCCTGGCCTATGATTTGCGCGCCAGCCTGGGCTGAAACGCCGATGCCACCGCGCCGATTGCCAGCATCGCCGCCGAGACGTTCAACGCATAGGACAGGCTGCCCATGGCATCGGTGATGGCGCCGACCGCGATCGGCCCGAGGGTCTGGCCGATGCCGAAGGCGATGGTCATCGCCGCGATCGCGGTCGGCCAGGCGGCCGGCGGATAGTTGAGGCGCACGAAGGCGGTGGTCGATCCCACCACGGCAAAGAACGCGACGCCGAACACGAGCGCTGATATCGCCAGCAGCAGCGGCGAATGCCCGAAGATCGGCAACGCCGCGCCGATCGCGTTGACGCCGAGAATGATGGTGGTCGAGAGTCCGCCGCGGTCGAGCGCCAGCACGCGGCGCCACACCCAGGGTGTTGCGAAGGCGCTGAGGCCGATCAGGCTCCAGAACGCGCTCTGGGCCGCGGCACCGCCGCCGGCGTCGCGCACATAGGCGATCATGAAGGTCATGTAGGCGATGTAGCCGGCGCCGAACAGGAAGTAGCCGCCGAGATAGAGCAGCACCGGCCGGATCGCGAAGGGGGCCGTCGCCGCATCGGCGACGCCGGCATTGGTGTCGATCGGCGCCAGCAGCAGCGGAAAGGTCATGGCGGTGGCGAGCAATGTTAGCGCCCACCACACGATCCACCATGACCCCGGCCCGAACGCCTGCAGCACGTAAGGCGCGATCAGCCCGGATAACAGAATGCCGCTGCCAGGTCCGGCATAGAACAGGCTGAGCAGGAAATTGGCTCGCTCCGGCCGCGACTGCGCGATGGTCGCCGCCAGCGCGCCGCCACCGACGAATCCGAGCGCGGCGGCAAAACCGGCCAGTAACCGGGCAAAGCTCAAGACGACAAAATTGCCGGAGACGGCGCAGAGCGCCAGCGAGACCACGCAGGCCAGCGTTCCCCAGCGCACCGAAGCCGCCAGCCCAAAGCGCCGGATCAGGCGCGAGGCCAGCAGCGCGCCGGCGAGATAGCCCGCCGCATTGATGGTGTTCATGAAACCCGCGGCCGAATACGACCAGACCAGCGCGTCGCGCATGTCCGGCAGCACCAGCGCATAGGCGAAACGGCCGATGCCGAGACCGACCGTGGGCGCCAGCGACAGGATGAGAATCAGCCGCGCGGGATGCGCAGGGGCCGAGGGGCGGTCGGGGGCGTGCAAGGGGTTACTCCGGCTGGCCGGCATTCTGGCAGGCCAGGCGGCGGTTGCACAGGCACAGCCTGGCAATGGTGTCTTGCCGATCGCGCAACGCCGCTCCTGCTTTACCCGATCAGCACCAGGGCGACGCCCGCCACCGTCAGCGCGGTTCCGGCAAGGATCCGCCCCGTGATCAGCACCTGACGCAGCAGGATGGCGCTCAGCAGCACGGTCACCAGCGGATAGACCGCCACCAGCGGCGCCACCAGCGTAATCGGCCCGTGGCGCACGGCGGCAAACAGCGTCAGCGCGCTCAGGCCATTGAGAATCCCCGTGACGGCAAACCACAACCGGCCGGACCATGGCGCTGCGACCACAAAACTTCCCCGGCGGACGCGCTGAACGATCAGCACGACCAGCGACGACATGACGTAACCGATCAGGCAGGCCCACAGCGGGCTGGGCCAGACCTCGAGCCCGAGCTTGACCACCGGCGGGATGACGCCGCGCAGCACCGCGCCGCCGAGCGGCAGCAGCAGCGCCCAGGTCCGCCAGCTGCCGAAGTCGCGCGGGCGCGTCACGGTGATGATCACCGCACCGCTCACCGCGATGACGAGGCCCGCGAGCTGCAAGCCCCGCAGCGGTTCCTGCAGCACCATGATCGCCAGCGCCACCGCGAACAGCGGCGCGAGATTGCCCAGCGTCGAGGTGACCACAGGCCCCAGCGCCCGGTTGGATGCAAAGGTCATGAGGGTGAGCAGCGCCGGGAAAACCAGGCCGATGGCGGCGAAAATCGGCACCCCGCGCCACACCACGGGCTCGCCATACAGAAGCAGCGGCGACAGCAGCAGGAACAATAGCGTGAAGGCGGGAACACTGATCGCGGCGCCCGAGATCGGCTCGACGCTGCGCAACCCGAATTGCGTCGTGACCACGCCCGCGCCGAGACAGGCCGCGGACGCAAAGGCAAACAGGATGGCTGGGGTCATGAGGTCCGTCTTGGCGGTCCGTCTTGGGGCGGGCTTGCGCGCAATTGTCGCTGAAGCGTGCCGCCTTGCCAATCCGCCCCGCGCGCATTAGCACTCCCGCCGGACCTTCCTCCCTCGTCATTGCCGGGCTTGACCCGGCAATCCAGCGTTTTCCTGAGTGATGGATGCCCGGGTCAAGCCCGGGCATGACAAGCAACAAAGCCTCTGAGGTATCGACCATGGCGACCCACAAACTGCTGCTTCTCCCCGGCGACGGCATCGGCCCCGAAGTGATGGCGGAGGTGAAGCGCCTGATCGACTGGCTCGACGCGCAGGGCATCGCGCATTTTACGACCGAACCGGGCCTGGTCGGCGGCTCGGCCTATGACGCCAGCCAGCAGAGCATCACCGACGCCACGATGGCGATGGCGATGGCCGCCGATGCGGTGATTTTCGGCGCGGTCGGCGGTCCGAAGTGGGACAGCGTGCCCTATGACGCGCGGCCCGAGGCCGGGCTGTTGCGGCTGCGCAAGGACATGGCGCTGTTCGCCAATCTGCGCCCGGCGGTGTGCTATCCGGCGCTGGCGGACGCCTCCAGCCTGAAGCGCGAAGTGGTCGAGGGCCTCGACATCATGATCGTGCGCGAGCTCACCGGCGGGGTCTATTTCGGCGAGCCCAAAACCATCACCGATCTCGGCAACGGCCAGAAGCGCGCCATCGATACGCAAGTGTATGACACCTACGAGATCGAGCGCATCGCCCGGGTCGCGTTCGATCTGGCGCGAAAACGCCGCAACAAGCTGACCTCGATGGAAAAGCGCAACGTCATGAAGTCGGGCGTGCTCTGGAACGAAGTGGTCACCCAGGTGCATGCGCGCGAATACAAGGACGTGCAGCTCGAGCACCAGCTGGCCGATTCCGGCGGCATGAACCTCGTCAAATGGCCGAAGCAGTTCGACGTCATCGTGACCGACAACCTGTTCGGCGACATGCTCAGCGATATCGCGGCGATGCTGACGGGCTCGCTCGGCATGCTGCCCTCGGCGTCGCTCGGCGAGATCGACGTCAAGACCAAAAAGCGCCGCTCGCTGTTCGAGCCGGTGCACGGCTCGGCGCCGGACATCGCCGGCACCGGCGCCGCCAATCCGATCGCGATGATCGCCTCATTCGGAATGGCGTTGCGCTATTCGTTCGACATGGGCGAACTGGCCGACAAGCTCGATGCCGCGATCGCGGCGGTATTGGCAAAAGGCCTGCGCACCGCCGACATCAAGTCGGAAGGCACCATTGCGGTGAATACGACCGAGATGGGCGAGGCGATCCTGAAAGAGCTGCAGGCGCTGCACGCTTAGGCGCAGCGAATCCGTAGGGTGGGCAAAGCGCGAGCGTGCCCACCATCAACTCGATCCTGTTTTGAATGGTGGGCACGGCGCAAAAGCGCCTTTGCCCACCCTAAATTTTCGCAATCAATACAGCGGGAAGCGCTGCGGATAGCCACCCATGTCCGACGGCGGGTTCAGCGGGTGCCGGTCGATCGGGCGGTTCAGGTTCTCGCGGGCGAACGAGGGGTAGCCGAGCGCCGGCGGGAATGCGTAGTCCTGGAACTTGCGGTCGCCGGGCAGCACTTCGGTGCCGGCGTCGAGCCAGGAGCGCGTGGTGACGTAGACGCGCGTGCGCGGGCCCTGCTGGTAGGAACGGTTCGGGCCCTGCTTGCCGTAATAGGGCCGGCCGTCGCGGTCGTATCGGGTCTGGGCATCAGCCGGAGCGACGCCAAAGCTGATCGCGACGACGGCGGCTGCGGCAAGCAACGCCGCGAGCTTGGTCGCGGCAGGGAATTTCAGGGTCATCAGGTCCTCACGGGCGGCCGGACCGCCATATCCGATTTGCAGCCATCTTAGCTGCACCGGGTATATCGTCGCTAGGTCAATTGGGCCACACCACATCACAATAATGCAGAGGTGACCGAAAAAGTTTCATAAAAACCAAAGCCTTGGGCTTTCTGCTCCCCTCCTCCCACGCGCCTCTTGCGCGTGGTGGGGAGGGGTCGGGGGTGGGGGGTCTATCGGCGTATTCGATTGCCAGCGAGTTTGCTAAGCGCCCCCCACCCCCGGCCGCTCCCCACCGCTACGCGGGAGGAGGGGAGAAGAAGCTAGAGCCGGCCGCGCAGCAGCGGGTTTTGCGCGGCGGTGACCCAATCGGCCGATGTGGCTGAGGTGGCGCTGGCACAGGTGCTGCGCTTGAGTTCGGCGCGGGCGAACAATTCGGCCAGTTTCGGGTCATTTACGGCCGTCAGCAGCATCAGCCGGTTCAGCATGCAGGAGATCGCGACGCGCCGCGCCGGCAGGGCCTCCCCCTGGCAGGACCAGCCGGAGATCTGCAGGCCGGGTTCGTCGATACGCCTGACGAAGCCAAGGCAGGCGCGCGCGTCGTCGGCGAGGCGGAGCAGCGTCACATGGCCGAATTTGCTGTCGATGACACCGGCGGCCTCGATATCGGATGGGTCCTGAGCCCCCATGCGCTCGGCCAGGTCGGCCGTGACGGGTCCGGATTGGCCCAGTTCTGCGCCGAAACGATAGATTTCGAGCTCGGCTGCCGGCCATATGCCGGGGGGGCCCCAGCGGAAGACATCCTTGCGGCCACCCCCGGGATGCCGAAGAATCTCGTAAGACTCTGTCTTATCTGACGAATCGGTCCGGCTGACGGCAAACGCCGGGTGCGCGCGCGCAGCCACGTCCCAGCCCGTCTGTGCCAATGGTTCGGCGTCGGCGATCTCGGGCAATCGGTCCCACAGATGAACACCGACGATGGCAAGCAGCGCCAGCGTCCCCACATAGGCCATCAGACGCGCCAGCATGCCGCAACATTCATCGGCAAAGCTGGTCAGCGCCGGATGTATCCTGGTCGAGTAATATGAGTTGGCAGGGGAAGCCAAAAACGATTGCATCAAACGCCCGGACAAACGGTGTAACGTTGTATTGAGGGCGTTTCTCGCATAGAAGCGCTGCCTCTTCCCTTTCCGCCTCGGGCGGAGGGTGAGCATTTTTCGTCGGAGAGTGAACGATGGGTTACAAAGTCGCGCTGGTCGGAGCGACCGGCAATGTCGGGCGGGAAATGCTCAACATTCTGGACGAACGCAAATTCCCGGCTGACGAGGTGGTGGCGCTGGCCTCACGCCGCAGCATGGGCGTCGAAGTGTCCTATGGCGACCGCACCCTGAAGTGCAAGGCGCTGGAGCATTTCGATTTCTCTGACGTCGATATCTGCCTGATGTCGGCGGGTGGTGCGGTGTCGAAGGAATGGTCGCCGAAGATCGGCGCCGCCGGTGCCGTCGTGATCGACAATTCCTCGGCGTGGCGGATGGATCCGGACGTGCCGCTGATCGTGCCCGAGGTCAACGCGGATGCGGTGGCGGGCTTCACCAAGAAGAACATCATCGCCAACCCGAACTGCTCGACCGCGCAGCTCGTGGTCGCGCTGAAGCCGCTGCACGATCGCGCCGTCATCAAGCGCGTCGTGGTCTCGACCTATCAATCGGTGTCGGGCGCCGGCAAGGACGCCATGGACGAATTGTTTTCGCAGACCAAGGCGGTCTACACCAACAGCGAACTGATCAACAAGAAATTCCCCAAGCGTATCGCCTTCAACGTGATCCCCGAGATCGACGTGTTCATGGAGGACGGCTACACCAAGGAAGAGTGGAAGATGATGATGGAGACCAAGAAGATTCTTGATCCCAAAATCAAGCTGACCGCTACCTGCGTTCGGGTGCCGGTGTTCGTCGGCCATTCCGAAGCCGTCACCATCGAATTCGAAAACCCGATCTCGGCCGACGAGGCGCGCGACATCCTGCGCAACGCGCCGGGCTGCCTCGTGATCGACAAGCACGAACCGGGCGGCTACGTCACGCCCTATGAAGCCGCCGGCGAGGACGCCACCTATATCAGCCGCATCCGCACCGATCCCACGGTGGAGAACGGCCTCGTGCTGTGGTGCGTGTCGGACAATCTGCGCAAGGGCGCGGCGCTGAACGCGGTCCAGATCGCCGAATGCCTGATCAACCGCAAGCTGATCAGCGCGAAGAAGAAGGCCGCGTAGTCCGCAGGGTGGGCAAAGGCGCATTTGCGCCGTGCCCACCAGCAATTGCCGCGGCATGGAAAGACGATGGGCACGGCGCGAGAGCGCGCCTTTCCCGTCCTGCCAGGTGACGGAACGACCCGACGGGCAAATCACTTCGGTTTATCAGAAACAAAAGTCAAGCCCGGAAATCAAAAATATTCCGCTTAACATGTCGGGCAAATCACCTTTAGTGATTCGCCCGTCCCGCCCGAACGAGGGGCGTGCGCACGTCACGAACGCGCGGCGGGATGCGATGGACGCGACAGCGTCGGGCGCGCAAGGGATTGCAGGGCGGTTTTCCCCGTGAGCGATCGTCCGGCGCGCGGACGAACGGCGCTGAAAAACCGCCTTCGACGAAACTCGCCGGATAGGGACGAGGTCCGGCGAGAGCTTTGGCGAGGCGGGCGTGGACGGCGAAGTCGTGTTGGCCTGACGCCCCGACGCTGGCGTCAAGTCCCGTGGAGATGTTTCGAGCCCAACCGGGCTTCGCAGGCATCATCAATCCGCAGGGCGATGGTGGCAAGAAAGCCCGGTCACCAGGGTGATCACGTATAAGCCGTAAACCGTTGCGCGGGGAAAGCCGGATGATCCGGTTGCCCTGTGGTCTACTCGTGCGCTTCTTGTGCACGACCGCGGGTGCGATCGGCGCCCGGCTTTCCCCGCGCCCTCTCTTCTTTGCAGAGGGCGAAACTGAAGCAAGCCTCGGGCGCTTCGCGCCGCGGGAGCCAGACGCATGTCTTGCAATGCCCTCCGCTGTCATCGCCCGCGCAGGCGGGCGATCCAGTATTCCAGAGACGCCAGCGATGGAGCCGAAAAGCCGCGGCTTACTGGATCCCCCGCCTGCGCGGGGGATGACGGTCACTGGGTGGGGCGCATGGCGCCGCGGGAATGCGGACGTGTATCCGCGAGATGTTTGAAATGTGAATGCGACGTTTCAACCGTCATTGCGAGGAGGCGTTAGCCACGACGCAATCCATGCCTCAGCGAGCGGATAGATGGATTTCGTCGCTGACGCTCGCAATGACGATGCCAGCGCCTCACTCCGCCGCTTGATTCCCCACGCTGCGAAATTCCTTCGCTTCCTGATCGAGCAGGAACAGCGAGCCCTCGGCGACGCCGAAATAGGCGCCGTGCAGGTGCAGCCCGCCGCGTTCCACCAGCGTCCGCACGAACGGAAACGTCATCAGGTTCTCCAGGCTGCGATGGATCGCGGCCTTTTCGATCCGGATGGTGAAGTCCTGCCTCGATTCCTGGTCCCGTTGCTCGACCACTTCGCCCGGCTTGACGAACATCGCCATCCACCGGCCGATGAAATCGCCGGGTGAGAGGGGCTCGATGTCGTCGATGAAGGCCCGGATGCCGCCGCATTGGGCATGGCCGAGCACGACGACGTGCTGGATGCGCAGCACGTTGACCGCGTATTCCAGCGCCGCCGAGACGCCGTGGGCGCCGCCGTCGGGCTGATAGACCGGCACCAGATTGGCGACGTTGCGCACCACGAACAATTCGCCGGGACCGGCATCGAAGATCACTTCGGGCGATACCCGGGAATCGCAGCAGCCGATCACCATCACCGCGGGCGACTGGCCGCGCTCGGACAGTTCGCGGTAGCGCGTCTGTTCGGTCGGCAGCCGTTGCGAGGTGAAGTTCCGGTAGCCCTCGAGCAGATTTTTCGGGAATGACATGCGAGTTGCTAACCATATGGCGCAGGCCGGAACAAGCCTTTCGGTGGCCCTGCTGAAATGTTATCGCGGGGGGCTCAAGAACGCCAAGGGAACCCGCCATGATCCGTCCGCGCCGCAGCCTGCTGTTCATGCCGGGATCAAATGCGCGGGCGCTGGAAAAGGCCCGCAATCTCCACGCCGACGGCCTCATCCTCGATCTCGAGGATTCGGTTGCGCCCGACGCCAAGGCGGTGGCGCGCGACCAGATCGCCGCGGCGGTCGCCGCCAGAGGGTTCGGCAAGCGCGAGGTGCTGATCCGCGTCAATGCGCTGGATTCGCCGTGGTGGATCGATGACGTCGCGATGGCCGGCAAGGCGCGGCCGGACGGCATTCTGGTGCCGAAGATTTCCAGCGTCGAGGATCTCAACACCATCGCGGATCGCCTCAGCGATATCAACGCCGATATGTCGATCCGGGTCTGGGCCATGATCGAGACGTCGCGCGCGGTGCTGCATGCCGAACAGCTCGCCGCCGCCGCGCGCGAGGTGCGGCTCGCCGGCTTCGTGTTCGGGCCGAACGATATTTCGCGCGAGACGCGGATCCGGATGCTGCCGGGCCGCGCGGCGATGATCCCGATGATCACGCATATCCACGTCATTGCGAGGAGCGCTTGCGACGAAGCAATGACGGACTCACGCCGTCTTCGCCGCCTTCAGCCCCAGCTTCGCCTCCACCGTCTCGCGCATCAAAAACTTCTGCACCTTGCCGGTCACCGTCATCGGAAACTCCTCGACGAATTCGACGTAGCGCGGGATCTTGTTGTGGGCGATCTGGCCCTGGCAGAAGGCGCGGACCTCGTCCGCTGTCAGCGCCTCGCCGGGGCGCACCCTGATCCAGGCGCACAGTTCCTCGCCGTAGCGGGCGTCGGCGACGCCGAAGATCTGCACGTCCTGGATTTTGGGGTGGCGGTAGAGATATTCCTCGATCTCGCGCGGATAGAGGTTGTCGCCGCCGCGGATCACCATGTCCTTGATGCGGCCGACGATGTTGCAATAGCCCTCGGCATCGATGATGGCGATATCGCCGGTGTGCATCCAGCCGCTCGCGTCCAGCACCTCGGCAGTCTTCTCGGGCTCGTCCCAATAGCCCAGCATGACGCTGTAGCCGCGGGTGCAGAGTTCGCCGCGCTCACCGCGCGGTACGATGCGGCCCTCGCGATCGACCACCTTGACCTCGACATGCGGATGAATGCGCCCGACGGTGGAGACCCTGCGCTCCAGCGGATCGTCGGTGGCGCTCTGGAAACTGACCGGGCTGGTCTCGGTCATGCCGTAGGCGATGGTGACGTCGCGCATGTTCATCTGCTCGTTGACGCGCCGCATCACCTCGATCGGGCAGGGCGCGCCGGCCATGATGCCGGTGCGCAGCGATTTGAGGTCGAACTTTGCAAAGTCGGGATGGTCGAGCTCAGCAATGAACATGGTGGGCACGCCGTACAGCGCGGTGCATTTCTCCCGCTCGACGGTCTGCAGCGTCGCCAAGGGATCAAAACCCTCGCCGGGATAGACCATGGCGGCGCCCGAGGTGACGGAGGCCAGATTGCCCATCACCATGCCAAAGCAGTGATAGAGCGGCACCGGAATGCAGATGCGGTCGGCCTCGGTGAGGCGCATGGCGCGGCCGACGAAATAGCCGTTGTTGAGGATATTGTGGTGCGTCAGCGTGACGCCTTTGGGCGATCCCGTGGTGCCGCTGGTGAACTGGATGTTGACGGCATCGTCGAACTGCAGGGTCCTGGCGAGGCTTGCGAGTTCGTCGCGGTGGCGCGCGCCACCCATGCCGGCGACGGCGTCGAACGGTATGGTGCCTGATGCGGCCGGGCCACCGATCTGGATCACCGCGCGCAATTGCGGCAGCCGCGCCGCCTGCAGCTCGCCCGGTGTTGCCGTCGCCAGTTCCGGCAGCAGCGTATTCAGCATTCCCATGTAGTCGGAGGTCTTGAACGCGGTCGCCGTCACCAGCGCGGCGCAGCCGACTTTTGCCACTGCGAATTCGAGTTCGCTGAGGCGATAGGCCGGATTAATGGTGACGAGCACGAGGCCGGCCTTGGCGGCGGCAAACTGCGTCAGCGTCCATTCCGGCCGGTTCAGCGACCACACCCCGATGCGGGCGCCGCGTTCCATTCCCAGCGCAAGAAAGCCCGCCGCCAGCGCATCGACCCGCTCGGCCAGTTCCTTCCACGTCCATCGGACGTCATGGCTCGGCGACACCAGCGCCTCGCGCCCGGCCCAGCGCCGCGCCGCCTGATCCAGCGTGCGCCCGATGGTATCGCCCAGCAACGGCGCATCGGCGACGCCGCACACGTAGCTATCGGCTGTTTCAGTCAAGTCGGTCTCTCCATGCGCCGAAGGGCGCTCATGTCCATCAACGTCATTGCGAGGAGCGTAGCGACGAAGCAATCCATCGCGCCAAAAAGCAAGAATGGATTGCTTCGCTTCGCAATGACGGCTCGCCTACGCCGCGCGCTGCGCCGCATCCAGCCCGGCATAGACGCCGCGCTCGAGGCCCGCAAAAGCTTCCAGGCACTTTTGGTCGGCGAACGGCAGCACCTGCATCAGGATCACGCCGGCGACGTTACGCGCCGGATCGATCCAGAAATAGGTGTTGGCAAGGCCGGCCCAGGCCAGGCTGCCGGGGCTGCGGCCTTCCGGCGTCTTGCCGGTATTGATCAGGAAGCTGAGCCCCCATTTCTTGTCCATGCCGGGATAGAGGTCGACATCGTTGGTGTAGGCAGGCGCCACCGAAATCATCTTGCCGACGTTGAGGTCGCCGATGTGATTCTGGCTCATCAGCGCGACGGTCTCGGGCTTCAGCACCTGGTTGCCGTTGCCCTTACCCTTGTTGAGAATCATCTGGGTGAATTTGATGTAGTCGCCGGCCGTGCCGTACAGGCCGCCGCCGCCCATGTGGAATTCCGGATTCTGCTCCAGTTCGAACGGGATCGCGGCCAGCTTGCCGTCCTCGCCGCGGGCGTGCATGCCGACCAGCCGCTTGCGCTGGGCGTCGCCGATCTTGAACGCGGTGTCGCTCATGCCGAGCGGCGCCAGCAGGTGGTCGCGCAGATAGGCATCGAGCTTCTTGCCGCTGACGGCTTCCACCGCCTTGCCGACAAAGTCGATGTTGGTGCCGTATTCCCAGCGCGTGCCCGGGTCGCTCGCGAGCGGCGTCTTCAGCGCGGCGTTCTGGCAGGTGGTGATGGCGGGAATGCCGGCCTTCTCCAGATAGGTCGCCATGTCGCCGTTCCACATATTGTAGACGAAGCCGGCGGTGTGGGTCATGAGCTGGCGCAGCGTGATCGGCCTCTTCGCCGGCCGCAGTTTTGGTTCGCCGCTGGCGTCAAAGCCTTCCAGCACCTGCGGCGAGGCGAGATCGGGCAGGATCTTGCCGATGGGGTCGTCGAGCGAGAGCTTGCCCTGTTCGACCAGCTGCATGCCTGCCGCCGTGGTGATCGCCTTGGTCATCGACGCGATCCAGAACACGCTGTCGGTGGTCATGGCGTTATCCTTGGCGTCGTCCTTGGCCAGGTCGCGTTTGCCGAACGCGCCCTGGTAGATCACCTCGTTGCCGTTGGCCGCCATCGCGACCACGCCGGGAATTTCGCCGGCGTCGCATTTCTGCCGCAGTACCTGATCGATCTGAGCCTGGCTCTGCATGGGTCACCTCCCGATGTATTTTTTTGAAGTCGCCGATCATCCTCCCGCCGCCCGTTTCCCGCAAGCGTGCGCCGCGCACCGGGACGGGGATCGCGCGCTCGTGATGATGGCGGGTGTGACAAGCCATCGGCGGTGGCCCATAAGCATGCGGGAGGGGCCGAACGGCAACACAAGGTCAGATTTTACGGTGGACGGGTTGCAATTCCGATGACCGCCCCTGATATCCGCGATATGTTGAAAAGACACTGCGCCGCGGAACTTTTTGACGACAAAGTGTTTGAAATGCAGCGGAATTTGATGCTGTCAGCCGCCCATTTTGATGCAATTGGGTGCGACTTTTCCTAGATACGAGGGGGCGAAGATGATCTCGACCTGGAGCGAATGGAAGCGGTATCCCCGGGCCGGGCGCGGCGAGAATATCGAGGCGCCGATCACCCCGGGCATCTATGAAGTCCGCGTGGCCGGTACCGGCGCGCTGCACTCGTTCGGCGCGGTCGACAATGTCGCACAGGCACTGGCGCTGCTGACCGTCGGTTCAAAATCATGGTTCGGGCGCCGTGATCCGGACAAACTGCCGGATCTCGAATACCGCACCTGCGCAACCTCCTCCAAGGCCGCCGCCAAGGCCGCCGCGGAGCGCATGATCGGCCGCCGCGAAACCTATATGAGCGGCGCGGCCTGAATCGTTGCGATGGCCGTTGATGCATCCCGGTCCGTTTGCGCCTATATTCGGCTCCAAGGCCAAAAGCATCCCAAGGAGCAACGCCATGACCCCGACCGCCGCCGCAGCCCGTTCCACATCCTCCACGCCATCGTTGCGCGACCGCCTGAAGGACCCTTCGCTTCTGCGCGAGCAGTGCTACATCGATGGCGCCTGGACCGGCACCCCGGCCAATCCCGTGACCAATCCGGTCAACGGCGTCGAATTGGCAAAGGTGCCGAAGCTGAGCACCGCGGAAGCCACGCTGGCCGTCGAAGCCGCCGAGCGCGCGTTTCCGGCCTGGGCCAAATTCACCGCCAAGCAGCGCTCCAATATCCTGCGCAAATGGTTCGACCTGATCATCGCCAACCGCGAGGACCTCGCGCTGATCCTCACCTCCGAGCAGGGCAAGCCGCTCGCGGAAGCGCTGGGCGAAGTCGACATCGGCGGCGCCTATGTCGAGTTCTTCGCCGAGGAGGCGCGGCGCGTCTATGGCGAAACCATTCCGACGCAGCGGGCTGATGCGCGGCTGCTGGCGATCAAGCAGCCGATCGGCGTTTGCGGCGCGATCACGCCGTGGAATTTTCCCTGCTCGATGATCACCCGGAAAGTCTCGCCGGCGCTGGCCGCCGGCTGTACCGTGGTGCTGAAGCCCGCCAATGAGACCCCGCTCACGGCGCTGGCGCTGGTGGCGCTGGCGGAGAAGGCCGGCGTGCCCAAGGGCGTGTTCAACATCCTCACCGGCAATTCCTCCGCGATCGGCAAGGTGCTGTGCGAACATCCCGCGGTGCGCTTCGTCGGCTTTACGGGTTCGACCGAGGTCGGAAAGATCCTGTATCAGCAGGCGGCGGTCGGCGTGAAGAAGCTCGGGCTCGAGCTCGGCGGCAACGCGCCGTTCGTGGTGTTCGACGATGCCGATATCGACGCCGCGGTGGATGGCGCCATGGTCTCGAAATACCGCAACATGGGCCAGACCTGCGTCTGCGCCAACCGCCTCTATGCGCAGGAAGGGATCTACGACCAGTTCGTCGAAAAGCTGTCGAAGAAAGTAGCTGCCATGAAGATCGGCGACGGCACCGAGGCGGGTGTGACGCAGGGCCCGCTGATCAACATGGACGCGATCGACAAGGTTGAGAAGCACATTGCCGATGCGGTCAAGGGCGGTGCGAAGATCGTCACCGGCGGCAAGCGCCACGCGCTCGGCGGCAGTTTCTTCGAACCGACGGTGCTGTCCAATGTCGCGCCCGACGCGCTGGTGGCGCATGAAGAAACCTTCGGGCCGCTGGCGCCGGTGTTCCGCTTCAAGGACGAGGCCGACGTCATCGCGATGTGCAACGCCTCGCCGTTCGGTCTGGCGTCGTATTTCTATTCGCGCGATCTCGGCCGGGTCTGGCGGGTCGCCGAAGCCCTGGAGTCCGGCATGGTCGGCGTCAACACCGGCCTGATCACCACCGAGGTCGCCCCCTTCGGCGGCGTCAAGGAATCAGGCCTCGGCCGCGAAGGTTCGCATCACGGCATGGAAGAATATGTCGAGATCAAATACGTGATGATGGCGGGGATTTAGGCGCCGCGGAGCAGAGCACTCGTAGCCCGGATGGCGCTGACGGTCGGCGCAAAGCGCCGCCCGTTTGCGTAATCCGGGGCGGATGTGAGACGGGCCCCGGATTTCGCAAGTGCTCCATCCGGGCTACGGGCTCTATCCGCAGCGCGCTCAGCGCCGCAACACCGCGATCATTCGATTGGCGAAGGTCAGTCGCTCGGCCATGACCGAGACGAAATAGGTCAGGAGCTTCTGGCCGAGCGCGGGATCGTCGGCCTTGATGGCCTCGAATTGCTGGGCCTCCAGCACGTAGAGAATGCTGGCGACTTCGGCCTGGATCGTGGCGTTGCGTGGCGCGCGCGAGACGAGGCCCATTTCTCCGATGGTGGTGTAACGGCCGAGGCTTCGCACCCTTGTGGTGCGGCCTTGATCCGCCGGGACCATGATCCCGACGCGCCCATCCAGGATGAAATGCATGGAGTCGGCGGCATCGCCGGCGCGAACGATGGTTTCGCCGGCGTCGACCTCGATACGCTGGCAGCGGTGAATCAATGAAGCCGCGTCCTGCTCGGTGCCCAGAATCTGGGTGAACCAGTCGCGCAAGGAGGCTTCTTCCTTCGCGAGGTCCTGATGCTGCGCAATGATCTCGTTCTCGCACCACTCCAGCGCGTGATCCAGTTCCGGCACGATGCTGACCTCGTCCGAAATGAATCCGCTGGACCGCAGCGCTTTTTGCGCCGCCGGCGAAAGGTGCACCAGCACCGGCCTGATGCCGAGATCGAGCGCGGCGCGCTTGATCTGCGCAAAACTGTACGCGGCCGACGAATCGATGCCGGTGACGAGCTTGAAGTCGAACACCAGAAACCGGCATTCCGGATGACGCGCCAGCAGCGCCTTGACATGCTGGTACAGCCGGTTGGCCGAACCGAAGAACAAATAGCTCTGCAGGTTCAGGCCTTGGATTTTCCGGCCATGCGCGGCAAGCAAGGCCTGATCGTCGCGCGAGCGGTCCAGCGAACTGCGGTACTCGGAGCCGTCGAAACTGAACTTGATCGAAGCGATGCGCGATGCGCTCAGTGCGAAAGTCGCGCAACCGATCACGATGCCGATCAGAACGCCGGGGACGAAACCCCATTGCAGGATGATGACGATGATCGCCAGCAACGACACATACTCGGTCTTCGATAGCCGTCGCCGCGACTGCACGATCCATTTGTGCAGCTGATCCGCGCCCAGATAGATCAGGAGGCCGCCGAGGACGAATTTCGGCATGTAGCCGAGCAGCATCGGGGCCGCCCCCAGCATCAGCACGGAGACCGCGGCAACGATCAGGCCGGAGAGGCGGCCGGTGCCGCCGCCGTTGAAATTGAGCAGGGTTCGGCTGAATGAAATGCAGCCGGCAAAGCCGCCGGCCGCGCCCGACAGGATGTTGGCGATGCCGGTGACGTTCAGCTCCCGTTCCAGATCGGCCTCGCGATGCACCGCGACTTCGATGCCGGTGGTGTTGAACAATGCGCTGGTCGCGGTGACGAAGACGACGGCGATCAAATTGCCCAGCAGATCCGGCAAGGCATACCATGGATAATGGCCAATCTCCGTGGAACTCCACGGCAGCATGAAGGTCACCTGCGGGGGCGCCTGAAAGGTCCAGCCCCATGCCTGCGCCTCTGCCAGCGAGATCCCGGCGATCCAGAACACCGCATGGGCGGCGATTATCCCGCCAATCAAAATCAACGGCAATCCAAACGGACTGCGCGAGCGGTGCCAGGTCAGATAAAGGATCACTGCCATGGCACAGGCAGCGCCCAGTTCGGACAGCACCAGCATGTTGATGAACCCATCGAGCGTCGCGAATTGAAGGCGCTGGCCGGTGATGACTTCGACGGCACCCAGAACGATCAGGCAGCCGGTGGCGCCGAGGAAACCGCCGACCACCGGGTAAGGCACGTAACGGATCGCACGGCCCATCCGCGTCACGCCGAAGCCGCACAGCACGATGCCGGTGGCGATGGCCGAAACTGCCAGCGTGATGAGAACCGGGGCGAGCAGGGGGGTCGACGGGTCGACCGCGATCATCCGTTCGACCAGCGATGAAGCCAGTATTCCGTTTATCGCCGCGGTCGACGTATCCACGCCACCGACCGCGAAGCGCAACGAACTTCCGAGTGCCAGGACGACAGCGAGAATCGTCGATGAAATGAAGATGGCTGCAACGCCGTAGGACAGATACGGCGACAGCGGTCCTGAGAAGATCAGCAGCGCGTAGGACAGCCCGAACGTAACGGTCAAAACGCTGGCGGCGCTGCCGCCGAGAACATCATTGAACGCGGCCCGTGCCCTCGGACCGAAACTTGAAGAAAGATTGACCACGCGCGGATGTGTCCCTGCCACCGACCATCAGTGGTAGACGACCGCGGCGCGGGGGGACAACAACATTTTTATGACAGATCGAAGCCGCGATGGAAGTCGTGCGAGCAATCGATCAGCAGCCGTTCCGGCGAGCGCTTGGCCGATGGCCAGTCAGTCCGGTTTGCCTCCAAATGCACCGTGCCGTCCGACGCCGGAGGCAAAGCGCGCCGCGCCGGACAGTGTTTCGCCCGAGGCGATGACCGCAAGACCGCCGCGCATTTCGTTGGCGATGGCGGCTTCCTCTTCGAGGTCCCACTGCTGCAGCGCCGACAGCCGGTCGGCGCGCAGGCAGGTTTGCGGAAAGGCCGCGATCTCCCTCGCCAGCGCAATCGCCTGTGCGCGGGTTTCGCCTTTGGGCACCAGGCGATTGGCAAGGCCCATGCGCAGCGCCTCGGCTCCGCCGACCGGGCGTCCGGTCAGAATGAGATCGATCGCCTGCGAATGCCCGATCAGCCGCGGCAGCCGGATGGTGCCGAGATCGATCAGCGGCACGCCGAAACGGCGGCAGAAGATGCCGAAGGTGGCGTCCTCGGCGACCACGCGCATGTCGGCCCACAGCGCCAGCTCCATGCCGCCGGCCACCGCGAAACCTTCCACCGCCGCGATCACGGGCTTTGTCAGCCGCAGCCGGCTCGGGCCCATCGGGGCGATCGAATCGTGGCCGCCGATCTCCCGCTTCTTGTTGGGATCGCCCGATGCCACCGCCTTGAGGTCGGCGCCGGCGCAGAAATGACCGCCGGTGCCGGTGAACACCGCGACCGATGCCTCGGCGTCAGCGTCGAACGCGAGGAAGGCATCGAACAGCTTTCGCGCGGTGGCGCCATCGACGGCATTGCGGCAATGCGGGCGATTGATGGAGACGATGGTCACCGGTCCATCGCGTTCCACCAGAACTGTCTCGGTGTCGGTCATGGCTTGCTCCCCTGAACAAAACTGGAGTTTGGCAAGGTGACCGCTACAATCAACACTGTCATCGCCCGGCTCCGACCGGGCGACCCAGTACGCTGCGGCCTCTCGGTTCTATCTCAAACGCCTCTGGAATACCGGGTCGCCCGGTCGAGTATACGGGCGACGACACTGGTGTTCGTTTCATTCATCAGCATCGGCTCCCAGGCCGGCAACAAACTCCCAATGACGAGCCTAAACGACGAGTTCGCTCCCGGTCACGCGGCGATAGGCTTCGAGATAGCGCTTGCTGGTGGCGTCCACCACGCTGGCCGGCAGCGGCGGGGGCGGGGCGTCGCCGTTCCAGCGCCCGGCGCGGCGCTCGACATCGAGATAATCGCGCAGCGGCTGTTTGTCGAAGCTCGGCTGCGGCTGACCGGGGTGATAGGCATCCGCCGCCCAGAACCGCGAACTGTCGGGGGTCATCACCTCGTCGATCAGAATGATGCGGCCGTCCTTGTCGCGGCCGAATTCGAACTTGGTGTCGGCGATGATGATGCCCTGCTCGCGGGCGATCTTTTCGCCGAGCGTATAGACGGCGCGGCTCATGCTCTCCAGTTCATACGCGACTTCGTCGCCCAGGACCTCGCGCATGCGCGCGATCGTGATGTTCTCGTCGTGGCCGGTTTCGGCCTTGGTGGCCGGACTGAAGATCGGGGGCTCCAGTTTGGCGCTCTCCAGCAGGCCGGAGGGGAGCTTCTCGCCGGCCAGCGTGCCCTCTGCGGCATATTCCTTCCAGGCCGAGCCGGAGATGTAGCCGCGGACCACGCATTCGATCGGGAATACCGTGGTGCGTTTGCACAGCATCGCGCGGCCGGCGAGCGAGGCGCGGTGGCCCTGTAGCGCCGGCACCTCGCCGATAATCTCATCGGCGTCGGCGCTGATCATGTGGTGATGCACCACGCCCTCGAGCAGCCCGAACCACCACGCGCTGATTTGCGTGAGCACCGCGCCCTTCATCGGGATGGTCTCGGCCATCACCACGTCGAACGCGCTGATGCGGTCGGTGGTCAGCAGCAGCACGCGGTCGGAGCCTACGGCGTAGATATCGCGAACCTTGCCGCGGCCGATCCGGGGAAGGGGCAGGTCGCTGGCGAGCATGGTGGTCATCGGGGTACTTTCAAAGGGGAACGATCGCGCTTGAGCGCGAGAGGCGCACGAAGAGAGATACCTCACTCCGGCAGCGGAATGAACTCATGCTCGTTGGGAACGTGGGCAAAACGGCCGGTTTTCCAGTCCTGCTTGGCCTGCTCGATCCGCTCCTTGCTGGAAGAGACGAAATTCCACCAGAGATGACGCGGTCCTTCCAGCGCGTCGCCGCCGAGGAACATCATCCGCACCGGCGTTATCGTCCTGACGGTGATGCGGTCGCCGGGCCGGAAGATCAGCAGCCGTGGCCCCTCGTAGCGGTCATCAGCGATTTCGATTTCGCCGTCGACCACGTAGATCGCACGTTCCTCATGGTCGGGATCGAGCGGCACGCGGATGCCGGCCTGCGCCGTGACCTCGGTGTAGAACCACGGCGACACCATCGCCACCGGCGACGTCGCCCCGAACGCGCTGCCCGCGATCACCCGGGCGGTGAAGCCGCCATCCTGAACCGTCGGCAGGTCGGCGGCGGCGTAATGCTGAAACGACGGGGCGATTTCTTCCGATGCGGCCGGCAATGCGATCCAGCTCTGCAGGCCGAGCATCTTCTGGCCGCTCGCCCGCTGGACATCAGGCGTCCGCTCGGAATGCGCGATGCCGCGTCCGGCGGTCATCAGGTTCATGGCGCCGGGCTGGATTTCCCTTGTATTGCCCTCGCTGTCGCGGTGCATGATGCTGCCGTCGAACAGATAGGTGACGGTGGCGAGCCCGATATGCGGATGCGGGCGAACGTCCATGCCCTTGCCGGACATGAACTGCACCGGCCCGAAATGGTCGAAAAAGATGAAGGGGCCGACCATCTGCCGCTTGCCATGCGGCAGCGCGCGACGCACCTCGAATCCATCGCCGAGGTCCCGGGTGCGCGGCACGATGACCAGCTCGAGCGCGTCGCAGGAGAGGGGGTCGCCGAGAACGGGATCGTTGGAGGGAAGCCAGCTCATGAAGTCTCCAGAGGTTTGGGCCATTATCTTGCGCCGGCGCCGCAGTGACAAGCCGTCATCCCCTCGCGCCGCCTGCCCAGGGGGGTGATGCAGGACGTTGGAATCGGGGCAAAATTCGACGTCAACGGACCGACGCAAATCCAACGCTATTGCGTGGCACAGCCCGGCGGACCACACGTCCTCCATGGTCAAAATTGCTCACATTCTCGTGGGCTGCATGGCAGATAAGCGTTCTGCGACGCTGCGACCGATCGAATCCCGTGAATCTACCGATATAAGTCGATTTCCGGCCGGACCATGCTGATTCTGGCCATCCGCGACAACGCAGTCGAATCGCCCGCATGACCGACGCCGCCGCACAAGTCCAGAAACTGCTGCTCCAGCAGGCGTCGATCGCCAGGTTTGGCAGCTTCGCGCTTCGCGAGCGGGATCTGGGCAAGATCCTCGCCGAAGCGGTCCGGGTCTGTGCCGAAGGCCTCGGCGCTCCCTTCTGCAAGATCTGCCGCTACCGTGCCGAAGAGAACGATCTGCTCATCGTCGCCGGCTATGGCTGGCAGGATGGCGTGGTCGGCAACGTGGTGTCGCGCGCCGACATGAGCTCGCCGCAAGGACGCGCCTTCACCACCGGCCTGCCGTCGATCATCGACGACGTGCAGGAGGTCGCTGGCTTCAAGCTGCCGCCATTTTACGCCGCGCACGGCATCGTCTCGATCATCGACGTCATCATCAAGGGCATCGACGATCAGCCGTACGGCATCCTCGAGGTCGACAATGACAAGCAGTACGATTACGACCAGTACGACATCAATTTTCTGACGGGGTTCGCCAACGTGCTGGCCGAGGCGGTCTTGACCGCTGCGCGGGGGGCAGCCCTGCAGGTTACCGTTGATCAGATGAAGGCCCTGGTCGAGGAAAAGGACCGGCTGCTCTACGAGAAGAATGTCTCCGATCTGCAGCTCATGCAGGCCCAGAAGATGGAAGCGGTCGGTCAATTGACCGGTGGCGTCGCGCACGACCTCAACAATATTCTCACCGTCATTACCGGAACCATCGAAATCCTCGCCGAAGCCGTCGCGGATCGCCCCGAGCTTCTGGCGATCGCGAAAATGATCGACGACGCCGCGGCGCGCGGCGCCGATCTGACCCAGCGCCTGCTCGCAGTCGCCCGCAAGCAGCCGCTGCAGCCGCGTGAGGTCGACGTCAATGCGCTGGTGACCCAGGCAGCCAATCTGCTGCGGCCGACGCTCGGCGAGCAGATCGAGATCCACATGATGCTCGCCGGGGATACGTCGCGCGCGCTGATCGATCCCAGCCAGCTTACCAATGCGGTTCTCAATCTCGCGCTCAACGCCCGCGACGCGATGCCGGACGGCGGCAAACTCACCATCGAGACCTGCAACGTCGTCCTCGACGAGGAATACGCCAGCAAGGTCAGCGATGTCACGGCCGGCAATTACGTGCTGGTCGCCGTGACCGATTCCGGACACGGCATTCCCGCCGCGATTCTCAACAATGTGTTCGAGCCCTTCTTCACCACCAAGGACGTCGATAAGGGGTCCGGCCTCGGCCTCAGCATGGTCTATGGATTCGTCAAGCAGTCCAATGGACACATCAAGATCTACAGCGAGGAAGGCCACGGCACGACGGTGAGAATCTACCTGCCTCAAGCGACAGGCGTCGCTCCGTCGGCCGAGTTGGTGAGCGAACCGAACATCGAAGGCGGCCATGAGACCATATTGGTCGTTGAGGACGACAGTCTGGTGCGAACCTTCGTGATCGGCCAAATTCAAAGCCTGGGCTACGCCACGCTGGCGGCGGTCAACGCCAGGGAAGCCATGGCCGTTATCGATGGCCCGGAGAAAGTCGATCTGCTGTTCACCGACATGATCATGCCGGGATCGATGAACGGTCGCCAGTTGGCGGACGCAGCCCTTCAACAAAGGGCCTCGCTGAAGGTATTGTTCACGTCGGGCTATTCGAACGAGGCCATCATTCACCACGGCCATCTCGACGCCGGGGTGCTGCTGCTCGCAAAGCCCTATCGCAAGTCGGATCTTGCCCAGATGATCCGCGCCGCGCTTGCTGACTGACATCAGGTAGCGGATACTGTTCCATGAAAATGGAAGCGGTATGATTGCTCCCCTCAAGCCCGGCGTTACACTTGCGCAACCGAACGGTCCCGTCGTCGAGACCGCGCGTCTGAGACTGCGGCAATGGCGCAGCGCCGATATCGCGCCATACACAGCGATGCTGGCCGATCCTCCCACCGCGCGGTTCATCACCGTCGACGGCAATCCCGTGATCGACGCGATGACCGGCTGGCGACACAGCGTCGTCATGGCCGGACACTGGTCGCTGCACGGCGCCGGCATGTTCGCGGTCGAGGAAAAGGAAAGCGGAAAATTCATCGGCCGGGTCGGGCCGTGGTTTCCGCCGGCCTGGCCGGAGTTTGAAATCGGCTGGGGCATTGCCAGGCAAGCCCAGGGCAAGGGTTACGCCGTCGAGGCGGCGCGCGCGTCGATCGATTGGGCCTTTGCCACGTTCGAGATCGAGCGGGTGATCCATTGTATCGACCGCGAGAACACCGCGTCGCAAGGCGTGGCGCGGCGGCTCGGAGCCGAAAAGGACCGCGAGATCGAACTGTTCGGCCATGTCGCGGATGTCTGGGTGACGTCGCGCGACAAATGGCAAGACCCGCGATGAACAGGCTGCGCCAGATGCTGCGAATTGAAACCGGCGATGGCCGGCGTTAGGTTCGACCCTGTCATCGCCATCAGGGAAATCGTGATCTCATGCAGTCGCCAATCGATCTAGCGCTGGTGGCGGGGACGACAACGCTGCTGGTATTGCTGGCGGCGCTGCTGTTGCGCGATTTCGGGGCCGTTGCCGCCGGCCGGCTGGCCGCGGCTTTTGCGCTGGGCTCCGCGGCCCATGCCCTGACGGCAACGATCGGCTTCGCCGTGCCGGTGACACCGTGGCACGCGGTCCTGATCGCGGTTTCCACCGCCAATGCCGTCATATTCTGGCTGTTCGCCCGGGCACTGTTCGACGATTCGTTTCAGTTGCGGCGCTGGCATGCGGTGCCATGGGCCGCCGTTGCGAGCTTAAGTCTCCTCAATTGTCTCGTGCTGGCGCCCGCGCACCTGTTGGACCCGCAAATTCCCGCCATCGCCATGACCGTGATTTCGCTGGCTTTCGTCGGGCTCGCGGTCGGCCAGACCATTGCGTCCTGGTCGGCCGATCTGGTCGAGGACCGGCGGCGCCTGCGGGTGTTCGTCGTGGTCGCGACCGCGATCTATGCCGCCGTCAATGCGGGATTGCAGCTCCTGGTGTCCGGCAACGGCGCGCCCGGCGCTATCGCCACCGCGCACAATGCGATTCTCGCGGCCGTCGTGATTGCCCTTGCCTGTTCGCTGATGCGCATCAGGGGCGAGACGTTATTGCCTGCGGCCGCGACGCCAGGCGCCGTGGCCGCGCCTGCCAGCGAGTCGGGCGCCACCGATCGGAAGCTGCTCGATGCGCTGACGCGGCTGATGGCCGACGAGCGCATCTATCGCCATGACGGCATCACCATCGGGACGCTGGCGACCAGGCTCGCCGTGCCCGAATACAGATTGCGGCGGCTGATCAATCAGCAGCTCGGCTACCGCAATTTCAATGTCTTTCTCAACAACCACCGGATCGAGGAGGCGAAAGCCGCATTGGCGGACCCGTCGCAGGCCGAGGTGCCCGTGATCACCATTGCGATGGATGCCGGTTTTCAGTCGCTCGGGCCGTTCAACCGGGCCTTCAAGGCCACCACCGGCGTCACACCGACCGAATATCGCAGGCTCAACGAGATCAACGCCTGATCGGCAGGCTGTTGTAATTCCTCCGGTTTTTCGGAATCGGCGAGGCTCTTCCAGTTTCGGCCAGCGCGATTTCAATTCCGGCGAGCCACCGCCGCCTGGTTAGGGCTGATGGCCGGCACGCGCTCATGCGTCATGCCGGAGGCAGAAGTGACCAACCGACGTCTTATCCTCACCCTCGCCGCGACCACCGCCCTCAGCGCTCTGGCGCTGACGGCCGTGTGGGCCCGCGACATTCCCAAGGTCGCGACTGGTTTCGTCGCCAATGTGCTCTGTTCGGAGACCTTCGTTACCGGTGCCGATCCCGCCAGGATATTCGCCGAGACGACGGCCGCGATGCCCGGTACCGGCCTGATCGGCTGGGCGCTGGATTACAAAATCGACCGGGCGCGCAGGGATGTCACGGTGACGCTGCTTGGCCTCGGCCGCAGCCACGCCGTCTATCGCGAAGGTCTTGGCTGCCATCTCGATCATGGCGGCGCGGTCGCGGATATCCTGCTGCCCGCGACGGAAGCCAAGCCGTCGCAGCCGCTCCTGCCGGAGATTGCCGGACCTTCCGTGGTCGCGCCGCAGAGCCCGCAGCTCGCCGCAGCCCTCGACCGCGCCTTCGCCGAGCCGGAGCAGCCGCCATTCCGCCGTACCAAGGCGATTGTGGTGGCGAGGGATGGCCGCGTCGTCGCCGAACGCTATGCGGAGGGCTATGGCGTTGAGACTCCAGTCCTCGGTTTCTCCGCGACCAAATCGGTGATGTCGGCGCTGACGGGCATTCTCGTGCGCAAGGGCAGACTGACGCTCGATCAGCCGGCGCCGGTCGCCGCGTGGCAAGGCGCAGGCGATCCCAGGCAAGCGATCACGGTCGATCATCTGCTGCGGCATACCGCGGGCCTGGCGCTCGGCAGTTCGCTGTCGGCTTCGCTCGCATCGGTGCTGGAGCCGGTCAATCGAATGAAGTTCATGGAGCCCGACATGGCGGCATATGCCGAGAGTGTCGCGCTCGAGACGCCACCCGGCACCGCCTGGAATTACAATGACGGCAACACCGTCATCCTCTCGCACCTGATCCGCAACGCGGCGGGAGGTCGTGCATCCGACGTGCTGCGGCTGGCGCGGCAGGAATTGTTCGACCCGCTCGGCATGCGCCATGTGACACTCGAATTCGACGCCGCGGGCACGCCGGAAGGATCGAGCCAGATACTGATGCCCGCGCGCGACTGGGCGCGGTTTGGCATGCTCTACCTTAATGACGGCGTCGCCGGTGCAAAGCGAATCCTGCCCGAAGGCTGGGTGAAATATTCGGCCTCACCGACGCCGAACGCCTGGGTCGGCATCGGTGCCGGCTTCTGGACCAACCAGGGCGACAGCTTTGGCGCCAACTACCGCACCGAGCGCGGCTGGCCGCGCGATGCCTTTTTCGCCAAGGGAACACTCGGGCAGTATGTGATCATCATTCCCAGCGAACGGCTGGTGATCGTCCGGCTCGGCCGCTCGCCGAACGGGCCGCCGGAGGCAGACGGCGTGTTCGAATTAGTCAGGGATGTGGTCGCGGCGACCGGCAAAAAGGCTCATGCGGCTGTCGGAAACTGAAACTTCGAGGTGAAGTTCAGTGCCACTGCGACGGCGGTGCGCCCCCTCTCCCATGGGGAGAGGGTTGGGGTGAGGGGGTACGGTCTATCGGAAAGTCGTAACCCCTCACCCGAATTGCTGCGCAATTCGACCTCTCCCAAAGGGAGAGGTGAGAAGAACCGCCGCTATTGCCGGCCGAGCTGCGTCGCCTTCGCGACCCGGTCGAATTTTTCCAGCGACAGGATGGCGTCGGCGAACTGGTCGGCGCGGCCGTTCAGCACCGGGCGGGCCAGCGTCAAGAACTTCTGCTGCATCGCCTGGGCGTCCGGAAACGAATTCGGCTCGCCGGAGGGATCGGCATAGAGCCGCTCGTGCACGCCATCCTCGGTCGTGATCGAGACGCGGGCGCCGAACGGATGCGTGCGGCCGATTTCAAGACGATCGTCCTGCACCACCTCGAACTTGTCCGCCAGCGCATCGACGGCGGCGTCGCCGAGCCGCTCATAATCGTCCCACCCGAAGCGGCCCTGATCCAGCGCTACCGCGCCGGTGAAGAACATCGAGAACTGGCCGCCGACGATCGAGGTCGGATGCCGCTTGGTGGCGGCGTCGCCGGTCAGCGTGATGCCGTTGCGATGCAGGCCGATCTCGACCTTGCTGATCTGGTCCGGCGTCAGATTGTGCTCGCGGCGCATCGCGATCAGCGCATCGAGGGCGGCGTGGGTGTAGCGGCAGCTCGGATAGGGTTTGACGCCGATCTTCATGGTCTCGTAGATCTGGCCGAGGCCGGCGACCGCCTTGTCGGGATGGGCGTTGTCGCTGTAGCCGACCAACAGGCCATGCTTGCCCTCGACCGATTCGGACGAACCGATGAAATCATTGCGCGCCAGCGTGGCTGCGATCACGCCGTTCATCGCGGCGGCGCCGACCTGGTAGCGCTTGTTCCAGGCGCCGTTGAACAGGAACTGGAGCGAGCCTGCGGCCTGGCTGCCGGAGACGCCGAACGCCGCGATGATCTGTTGCTGCGATAGCCCGAATAGCTTGGCGGCCGCCGCGGCCGCGCCATAGGTTCCGGCGGTCGCGGTGGGATGAAAGCCGCGCGCGTAATGCGAGGTCGGATCGAGCGCGTTGCCGAGCCGGCAGCACACTTCATAGCCGGCGACGATCGCGGTGAGCACGTCGCGGCCCGAGGCGCCGACCATCTCGCCGATCGCGAACGCGGCTGGAACCACCGGCGCGCTCGGGTGCAGCGAGGAATCCGCATGGGTGTCGTCGAAATCGAGGGAATGGCCGAGCGCGCCGTTGAGCAGCGCCGCCACCGCCGGCGTCCAGGTTTTGCTGTCGCCGAACACGGTGGAGTCGCCCTTGCCGTCGAGCGCCAGCGTTTCGAGCATCTTGAGCAGTGACGCGGTGGATTCGGCGTCGCGCCGCGCCCGGATGGCGCTGCCGAGAAAATCCAGCGTCAGCACCTTGGCGCGCGCCAGAACCTCATCCGGGATATCGTCGAATTTCAGGTTGGCGACGTAGGCGGCGAGGGTTGCAGTTTCATTGGCCATGTTATTTTGTTCCTTGGACCCGGACCGGCAAACTATTCGCATGATGGCGATCGTTCAAGCCGGATGACCTGAAGGCCGCCGCTATTGTCGGGCCTTCAGCGCATCGAGCGCGTGAAGGCGCAGGCGCTCGGAATCGCGCTCGCCGCGCGAAGCCTCGTCGAGAATGCTGCTCGACAGCAGTTTCAGCGCGTCCGAGGGGATCCGGAACGGCAATTCGTCGAGGCAGCGATCGAACGCCGCCGACATCGCTGCGATGGTTTCAGGCGTAAACGCATGGCCGCCCTGCGCCCCCGGGGCGTCCTGCGCCCCCGGGTGGGCGGCTGCCGCGAACGCCGTTTCAGGGCTATCGCGACCGCCGAGGCGGGCGGCTTCTGCGAGCACGCGGAGGTGGATCAAGGCGGCCTCGACCAGTTCGTGCTCTTCGATGTCGCCGGAACGCGACAACGCGACAATCCGTGTGGCGAGCCGCGCGCGATTTTCAGCGGTATCGGCTTCATCCCCCTCGATCGCAAGAAACCGTTCCCAGACCGCATCGAAAGCGCGCGCCAAAGCCGCTTTGGTGTCGTCGCTGTCGGGAGGGATGTCGATGGATGTCACCAGCGGTAACCGCCGGGGACACCCTTGGTTCCGGCCGTCGCGATCACTTGCGACATCAGGTGCGGCGGGTCAGGCCCTTGCTTTCCATCCGCCAGATCAGCATGTCGATGCGGTCCTGGCCGAAGAACGGTTCGTTCTCGAACACGAAGGTCGGCACCCCCCAGTGGCCGGAAGCCGCGTGGGCCGCTTCGTTGCCCGAGATCACCCGTTCGTAACGATCGGGATCGGCGGCAACCGCCGCGTCCATCGCGGCAAGGTCGAAGCCGGCGGCGCTCGCGGCATTGGCGAGATGATCGCCCTCGTTCCAGCCCTTGACCGTGCCGTCCCACAGCACCCGGCTGATCGCTTCGGTAAATTCCAGCGAACGGCCTTCCAGCTGCGCGGCCGCGCCGAGGCGGGTCAGGCGATGGATGTGGGGCTGGTTCTCGGCGACATCGAGCGTCGTCATGTCCTGCACGATCGGGTCGGGACGGGGAAACCGGAACGGGATGTTTTCGTGCTTGGCGACGCGGCTGGAATCCAGCACGACGTAGCGGGCAAATTGCGGATTGGCGCGTTTGAAGAATCCGGGCACCCGCACCGCCAGCGGATAGACCGGGCGCAGGTTCAGCGTCACGTCGTAATCGTCGATCATCTTGCGCGTTTTAGGCAGCGCGAGATAGCTGTAGGGACTGCGGAACGAAAAGAACAGGTCGATGGATAATGTCATGGAGCCTCGTCACGCCATTGATTGACGGAACAAAGCACGGGCGCAGCCGGGCGTCCATGCAGGCCGGAAGATACAAGCGATGCGTCGCTTTCAGGCCGCAACCTGGCGCAGCATGGCGCGGACCACGAGCCGGTGAAACAGCAGGATGATCGCAAGATAAGTCCGCCCGAGCCAGTTGTGCGTCTTCACCAGCGTGGTCGCGGTGACCTGCTGGCCGGCGCCACGGGTTGCGACATCGACCACGACGCGGAAATCCAGATGGAGGTCGTTGAAGCCGGCGACCAGGCGGTCCGGCGTCTGGCTGATCACGGGGAACATGCCGATCATGTCCCGCGGCGTGGTGGCGCTGGCGCCTGATGTTTTCAGGCCGAACGGCGCGACCAGGATATTGCGCAGGCTCACCAGCGCGTCGATCCATCGCGGTGCGCGGCCGACCATCCGCTCCGTGGCCTGCCGTGCATCGAGCGTGTGGCCATCGACTTCGAGGCCGAAAGCATCCGCGAATTGCGCGCCGGCCAGCAGCGCATCGGCATCGACGGTCGGCTTGATCTCGCGGATTTTCATCATCACCTCCTATCGCACCTGACCCAGCCGGTTTGCCAGCCGCCGGAAGCGCAGCACCAGTAGCACGGCATAAACCGCGGTGCCGCAGGACAGCCCGATCCAGACCCCGATGGCGCCCCATCCGGTCCAGAAGGCGAGCCCGTAGGCGGCGGGAAATCCGATCAGCCAGTAGCTGATCGCGGCAAACAGCAGCGGTATCCGCGTGTCGTTCATGCCGCGCAACGCGCCGGCGGCGACGGTCTGGATGCCGTCGGCGACAAAGAACGTGGCGCCGACCATCAGCAGTGTGGCGGTGAGCTCGATGACGAGACCGCCGCTCTCGACCGCCTCGCCGAAGAAGAACCGCGCAATCGCAAACCGGGCGAGGATCACGGCCAGCGTCAGCGCGGAAACCAGCGCCATGCCGAGCAGCGTGGCGACGAAACCCGCCCGCCTGACGGCCGCCGCATCGTTGCGGCCGACGGCATGCCCGACCCGCACGGTGGCCGCGATGCCGATGCCGAACGGCACCATGAACAGGATGGCGGTCACCTGCAGCGCGATCTGATGCGCCGCCAGCGCGGTGGTGCTGATCAGGCCCATCAGCAGGGCTGCCGCGGAGAACAGGCCGTATTCCAGCAGGAACGAGATCGAGATCGGCGCGCCGATCACGACCAGCTGCCGCATCAGCATCCAGTCGATGCGCCAGATCCGGCCGAGCACGTGATATTTCCGGAACGGCCGGCGGCGATGCGCGAACCACAGCGCCGCCAGGAACATGCCGAAATTGATGATCGTGGTGGCGAGGCCGGCGCCGAACAATTCCAGCCGCGGCAATCCCCATTCGCCGTGGATCAGCAGATAGACCAGCATCGCATTGGCCGGGATCGCCACCAGCGTGATCCACAACCCCGGCTCCGGCCGGTTGACCGCGCCCATGAAGCCGCGGATGGCGAGAAACCACAGCGCCGGCGCAATGCCCCACGCCAGGCCCAGCAGATATTCCTGCGCCAGCCGCGCCGTCGCCGGCGCCTGACCCAGCGCCAGCAGGATCTGTTCGCCATACAGCGGCGGCAGGATCATCGGCAGCGAAATGATCAGCGCGGCCCACAGCCCGACGCGCAGCGCGCGGCGCACCATCCGGGGATTGCGCGCGCCAAAGGCCTGCGCCGCCAGCGGCGCCACCGCGGACACCAGCCCCATGCCGAAGGTGAAGGTGATGAAGAACACCGAACTCGCCAGCGCCGCGGCGGCGACAGCCCCGTCGCCAAGCCGTCCGACCAGCGCCAGATCGGTGGTCATCATCGCGATCTGTCCGAGCTGCGTCAGCGCGATCGGCACCGCGAGCTTCAGCGTCTCGGCAAGTTCGAGCGTGAGGCGATGGCCGCGCGTGCTGGGGTCGGCCGGCGCCTGCTCGATTTCATCAAGGGATGTCTTGTCAAGGGAAGTCATGGGGACTGACTAGCACGGCCGCCGGGACGAAATGGTGGCGACAGGGTCGCAGTCGCTTGCTTACGCGTCGCGCGACCGCTCCGGCACGCGGGTGATTTTCGCGCCCAGCGCGTTGAGGCGCTCGTCGATGCGTTCATAGCCGCGCTCGATCTGGTCGGCGTTGTTGATGGTGCTGACGCCCTTGGCGCAGACGGCGGCCAGCAGCATCGCCATGCCGGCGCGGATGTCGGGTGACGTCATCTCCGCGCCGCGCAGCCGGCTCGGCCCCGCCACGATGGCGCGGTGCGGATCGCACAGCACGATGCGTCCGCCCATCGCGATCAGCTTGTCGACGAAGAACATCCGCGACTCGAACATCTTCTCGAACATCAGGATCACGCCGTCGCACTGGGTCGCGGTAACGATGGCGATCGACATCAGATCGGCCGGGAACGCCGGCCACGGCTGGTCCTCGAGTTTCGGCACGTGGCCGCCGAAATCATCATGGATCTTGAGGGTCTGCTGGGCCGGCACGATGAGGTCGTCGCCTTCGACCTCGCAGACGATGCCGAGCCGCTCGAAACCCATCCGGATCGAGCGCAGATGCCCGACGCCGGCCCGCGCGATGCGCAGCGGTGAACGCGTCACCGCGGCAAGGCCGATCAGCGAGCCCACCTCGATATGATCGGGCTGGATCGTATAGCTGGCCGAGCCGAGCGTCGCCGGTCCGTGCACGATGATGGTGTTGGTGCCGATGCCCTCGATGCGGGCGCCGAGCGCGACCAGGAAAAGCGCGAGGTCCTGCACATGCGGCTCGGAGGCGGCATTGCGCAAATAAGTGGTGCCATGCGCCGCCACCGCGGCCGTCAGCGCATTTTCCGTGGCCGTGACGCTGGGCTCATCCAGGAAGACGTCGGCGCCCCGAAGCTTGCCGGCGCGGAATTCCAGCCGGTCGGTGGCGGTGACCGTGGCGCCGAGCTGTTCGAAGGCCAGAAAATGCGTGTCGAGCCGGCGCCGGCCGATGACGTCGCCGCCGGGCGGCGGCAGCATCACTTCGCCGCAGCGGGCCAGCAGCGGTCCCGCCAGCAGGATCGAGGCGCGGATCCGCGCGCACAGCACCGGATCGAGGTCGGCGGCACGAATCTCCTTGGCGTGAATGGCCAGCGTGTTGCGCGCCTTCCATTCGGCCGACGCGCCGACCGAGCGGATCAGTTCGACCAGCGTTTCGGTGTCGCGAATCCGCGGCACGTTTTCGAGGGTAACCGGATGCTCGGTGAGCAACGCCGCCGCGATGATCGGCAAAGCGGCATTCTTGTTGCCCGACGGCTCGATGGTGCCGGACAGCCGGCGGCCGCCCTCAACGATGTATTGAAGCGGTGGCACCGAATCGTTGCTCACACGTCAACATTGGCGCTGAGGGAATTATCCTGGATGAATTCGCGGCGCGGCTCGACCACGTCGCCCATCAGCTTGGTGAAGATGTCGTCGGCCTCGTCGACTTCCTTGATCTTGACCTGCAACAGCGAGCGCTCGTTGGTGTCGAGGGTGGTTTCCCAGAGCTGGCTCGGGTTCATCTCGCCGAGGCCTTTGTAGCGCTGCAGCGCCACGCCCTTGCGGCCGGCGTCGGTCACCGCCTCGAACAGGCTGACCGGCCCGTGGATCGCGGTCTCGGTATCCTTGCGGCGCAGCAGGCCCGGCTTCGGATAGGCTTCCTGCAGCCTGGCCGCGTAATCGTCGAGCTTGCGCGCATCGGCCGAGCCGAGCAGCGCGTCGTCGATCATGGCGACGTCCTTGACGCCGCGCACGGTGCGCTCGAAGTGGAAACCCTGGCCCTCGGTGAAGCGTCCGGTCCAGCCGCGCTCGACCTCGTCGGCCAGCGCGTCGAGCCGTCGCGCGATATAATCGGCGGCGGCGTTGGCGGTGGGGAGGTCGCCGGTGATCTTCGGGTTCATCACCCCGGCGATCGCCGCCTGCTCGATCACCTTGCGGTTATAGCGGCTGTGCAGATTGTGCAGCGTGCCGCGAATGGCGCGGGCATCCTCCACCAGCGCCAGCAGATCACGTCCGGCGCGGGTTTCGCCCGACGCCAGCTTGAACACGCAGTCGTCGAGGCCGGTCGCGATCAGATAATCTTCCAGCGCGCGCTCGTCCTTCAGGTACTGCTCGGACTTGCCGCGCGTCACCTTGTAGAGCGGCGGCTGCGCGATATAGAGGAAACCGCCCTCGATCAGCGACGGCATCTGGCGGAAGAAGAAAGTCAGCAGCAAGGTGCGGATGTGCGCGCCGTCGACGTCGGCGTCGGTCATCAGGATGATCTTGTGATAGCGAAGTTTTGACAGATCAAAGTCGTCGCGGCCGATGCCGGTGCCGAGTGCCGTGATCAGCGTGCCGATCTGCTCGGAGCCCAGCATCTTGTCGAAGCGCGCGCGCTCGACGTTCAGAATCTTGCCGCGCAGCGGCAGCACCGCCTGGAATTCGCGGTTGCGGCCCTGCTTGGCGGAGCCGCCGGCGGAATCGCCCTCGACGATGAACAGTTCCGACTTGGCCGGGTCTTTCTCCTGGCAGTCGGCGAGCTTGCCGGGAAGCGAGGCGATATCGAGCGCGCCCTTGCGCCGCGTCAGCTCGCGCGCTTTTCGCGCGGCTTCGCGGGCGGCTGCGGCTTCCACCACCTTGCCGACGATGACCTTGGCTTCGGAGGGATGTTCCTCGAACCACGCCGCCAGCGCCTCGTTGAGAACGTTTTCGACTACGGGGCGCACTTCCGAGGACACCAGCTTGTCCTTGGTCTGCGAGGAGAATTTCGGATCGGGCACCTTGACCGAGAGCACCGCGGTCAGGCCCTCGCGGCAGTCGTCGCCGGTCAGCGCGATCTTTTCGCGCTTGGCGATGGCGTCGGCATAGCCATTGACCTGGCGCGTCAGCGCGCCGCGGAAGCCGGCCAGATGGGTGCCGCCGTCGCGCTGCGGAATGTTGTTGGTGAAGCACAGCACGTTCTCATGATAGCTGTCGTTCCACCACAGCGCCGCCTCGACGCCGATGCCGTTGAGCTCGGCATTGATCATGATCGGCGCGGGCACCATCGGCTTCTTGTTGCGGTCGAGATATTTCACGAACTCGTTGACGCCGCCGTCGTAGCGCATCTCCTCACGCTTCTCGACCGCGTGGCGCATGTCGGACAGCACGATATTGACGCCGGAATTCAGGAAGGCGAGCTCGCGCAGGCGATGTTCCAGCGTCGCGAAGTCGTATTCGACGTTGGTGAAGGTCTCCTTGGAGGCGAGGAAGGTCACCTCGGTGCCGCGCTTGCCATTGGCATCGCCGACCACCACGAGCGGCGCCACCACGTCGCCATGGGCGAATTCGACGAAGTGCTCCTTGCCGTCGCGCCAGACCCGCAGCTGCAGCTTCTCCGACAGCGCATTGACGACGGATACGCCGACGCCGTGCAGGCCGCCGGAAACCTTGTAGGAATTCTGGTCGAATTTTCCGCCGGCATGCAGCTGGGTCATGATGACCTCGGCGGCGGAAATGCCTTCGCCCTTGTGAATGTCGACGGGAATGCCGCGGCCGTCGTCGCGCACGGTGACCGAGCCGTCGGCGTTGAGCACGACTTCCACCGCGCTGGCGTGGCCGGCGAGCGCTTCGTCGATGGCGTTGTCGACGACTTCGTAGACCATGTGATGCAGGCCGGAGCCGTCATCGGTGTCGCCGATATACATGCCCGGCCGCTTGCGCACGGCGTCGAGGCCCTTCAACACCCGGATCGATTCCGCACCATATTCGATAGGAATGGAATGCTCAGTGTCGGCGATGGTTTGCCGGGCAGGTTCTGTCATGTGAGGCCTTCGAGGATGTCCCGAATCAGCGGCGCAAAAGGGGCGCTGATTAGTCTATTTGTGCCATGAAAGAGGCATTGCGCCTAGCGCAAAGTCTCTATCAGCAAGCTATTGAATAAATAGGATTTTTTGAAGGTTTTTCAAGGCGGCCGGAAGCCGATTCGGAGGCTTCGCAAAAGCGCGATTCGGCAGCCGATTCTCCATCCCCGGAGCCCGGATTTTCAGCACCTTGCGCACCCGGCGCGATGAGCGCCGCTGCCGTCAGGCGCGGCGGGTGATCTGGCCGGAATCGACCTCGAAAACCTCGCCCGACGCGCCGATGTCGGCGAATGCCGCGGGGTCGGCGCCGGTCATCCAGACCTGTGAACCGAGCTTGGCGAGTTCTTCGAACAGCGATCTGCGCCGGCCGGGATCGAGATGCGCGACGACTTCGTCGAGCAGCAAGAGCGGCGTGATGCCGGTCATGTCCGCGACCAGGCTGGCATGCGCCAGCACGAGGCCAATCAGCAGCGCCTTCTGTTCGCCGGTGGAGGCGTCGCGCGCCGGCATGTTTTTCGGCGCGTAGATCACCTGCAGGTCGGTGAGATGCGGGCCGTCGAGGGTGCGGCCGGCGGCGGCGTCGCGGGCGCGGCCGGCGCGCAGGATTTCGCGGTAGCGATCCTCCACCGCGGTGGCGGGTTCGTTGACCAGCGCGTTTTCCATCCAGCCGTCGAGCATGATCCTTGCGGAAGGAAACGCCGACGCGTCACCGCGCGCGCGCAGCATCGCGGCCAGCCGTGTCACGGTCTGGCCGCGCATCGCCGCCACGGCAACGGCAAGCTCGGCCGTCTCACGCTCGATCGCGTCACACCAATGGTCGTCGTAATTGCGCACCTCCAGCAGGCGGTTGCGCGAGCGCAGGGAGCGGTCGAGCGCCGACACCCGGCTGGAATGCTCGGAGTCGATCGCCAGCACCAGCCGGTCGAAAAACCGCCGCCGCTCGGATGCTGCGCCGAGAAACAGCCCGTCCATCGTCGGCGTCAGCCATACCATGCGCAAATGATCGCCGAAGGCGGTGGCGGAGCTGACCGGCTCGCGGTCGATCCGGCAACGCCGGCTGGTGGCGGCACCCTCAGTGCCTGGCGGGTCGATGCCGGTGCCGAGCGTGGCTAGACCGAGCGCGCCTTCAACCTCGGCGGACACCGCCCAGGAACCGTCGCCCTGGATATCGGCGACGTCGTCGAGCGTGGCCCGGCGCAGCCCCCGGCCGGGCGTGAGAAACGAGATCGCCTCGATGCAGTTGGTCTTGCCGGCGCCGTTCGGCCCCACCAGCACCACCACGTCGCCACGGGTCTGCAAACTCGCGCTGCGATAATTGCGGAAGTGCGTCAGCGTCAGGCGGTGGATGCGGGAAGCGGTCATGTCAGAAGAGCGGCGATCTTTCTTCCCTCTCCCCTTGTGGGAGAGGGTGGCGCCGAACGAAGTTCGGCGACGGGTGAGGGGTTCCTACGGCTCGGCAAGCTTTGCGAAAATGTCCTCCAATACAGCGGAGGGTTGCAGCAACACATCGTTATTCCAGTAACGCGCGACGCGAAAACCTTCCGCCATCAAGACAGCGTCTCTCGCCGTGTCGCGCTCGGAATCAGCATGCTGACTACCATCGATTTCGATGATGAAGTGCTTTTCGAAACACACAGAGTCGAGAATGAAGTTCTGAAAGGGGACTTGGCGGCGAAACTTGAAGAGCGCCAGTCGCCGACCGCGGAGCAAGCGCCACATCGCCGTTTCAGCGTCGGTCGGCTCGCGGCGTAGCTTTTTCGCGAAACCGCGGATGCGCTTGGCGGTGGGCCGATGGTGTGGGGTCTGCGGCACGAACCCCTCACCCGTCGCCTCACTTCGTGAGGCGCCACCCTCTCCCACAGGGGGAGAGGGGAGGTCTGAGTGTTTTTTGCCGCTCGTCACACCCGCATCGGCATCAGCACATACAGCGCGCCCTTGGAATCCTTGTCCTGCACCAGCGTGGGCGAACCCGGATCGGCCAGCCTCAGGACCGCGACTTCACCCTCGATCTGGGCGGCGATATCCAGCAAATAGCGCGAGTTGAAGCCGATATCGAGCGCGTCGGAGGCGTATTCGACCTCGAGTTCTTCGGTCGCACTGCCGGAATCCGGGTTGGTCACCGACAGGATGAGCTTGCCGGCGGACAGCGCCAGTTTTACCGCGCGGCCGCGCTCGCTGGAGATGGTCGAGACGCGGTCGACGGCGGCCTCGAAATCCTTCTTGTCGACGATCAGTTCCTTGTCGTTGTTTTGCGGGATGACGCGGCCGTAATCCGGAAACGTGCCGTCGATCAGTTTCGAGGTCAGCACCACATGGCCGATGGTGAAGCGGATCTTGCCCTGCGACAGTTCGATGCCGACTTCGCCCTCATTGTCGTCGATCAGCCGCAGCACTTCGCCGACGGTCTTGCGCGGCACGATCACGCCGGGCATGCCGTCCGCGCCCTTGGGCAGGGGCAGATCGACCTGCGCCAGCCTGTGGCCGTCGGTCGCGACCGCGCGCAAGGTCGCCGCCTTGGCGCTGCCGGCGGCGTGCAGGTAGATGCCGTTGAGGTAGTAGCGGGTCTCCTCGGTCGAGATCGCAAATTGGGTGCGGTCGATCAGCCGCTTCAAATCGGCGGCGGCCAGCGTGAACGAATGGGTCATGTCGCCGGCGGCGAGATCCGGAAAATCGTTTTCGGGCAGGGTCTGCAGCGTGAAGCGGGAGCGGCCGGCGCGGATCGCCAGCACCGAGCGGTCGCCGTCGCCTTCCAGCACGATCTGCGCGCCGTCGGGCAGCTTGCGCACGATGTCGTAGAACATGTGCGCCGGCACGGTGGTCGAGCCGCCGGTGGCGGTTTCCGCCGCCAGCGTCTCCGTCACCTCGAGGTCGAGGTCGGTGGCCTTCAGCGACAGCCGGGTGCCTTCGGCGCGGACCAGCACGTTGCCCAGGATCGGAATGGTGTTGCGGCGCTCGACCACGCGATGGACGTGGCCCAGCGATTTCAGCAGTTGCGCGCGTTCGACGGTGACCTTCATTGCAATACCCGCCTGATCCCTAAGATGGAAAAGCCGGGCGGCCCAAAAGGCGCGCCGCGGCATTTGAAACCCGAAAAGCCTGATCGAAGCTGGATTTGACCAAACCCGCGGGGGGACCGCAAGGTGGCTCGGATGGCCCGCCAGCGCAAGCGGAACGCGGGGTCGTTCCCCACGTTTTGCCTTAAAATCCGTAGCATTGCCCCGGCGACTGCCGGCCCCCGACCCCGGCTTGCGCCGGGGCGGCAGAATGAAGCTCCTCCGTCACGGAACGGAGAAAATTTCACTCCTGCAGTTGGCGCTTGAGCGATTCGACCTCTTCGGAGAGCGCCACATCCTTGGAGACCAGGGCCTCGATCTTGCGCACGGCGTGCAGCACCGTGGTGTGGTCGCGTCCGCCGAACCGGCGGCCGATTTCCGGCAAGCTGCGCAGCGTCAGGGTTTTCGCCAGGTACATTGCGACCTGGCGCGGGCGCACCACATTCGCGGTACGCCGCGACGACAGCAGGTCGGAGCGGCTGACATTGTACTGCCGGGCCACCACGCGCTGGATGTCCTCGATCTTGATGCGCTTGGGTTCCTGCGGGCGGACCAGGTCGCGCACTTCGCGCTCGGCCATCTCCAGCGTCACCGGCTGGGCGTTGAGCTTTGAGTGCGCCAGCAGGCGGTTGATGGCGCCTTCGAGGTCGCGGCCATTATGGGTGATGGTGCGGGCCAGATAATCCAGCACCGGCGCCGGCACGTCGAAGGTGGCGTGATGCGCGCGGGCTGCGGCGACGCGTGACTTCAGGATACCGAGCCGCAGTTCCTCGCCGAGCGATCCCATCTCGACTACCAGGCCGCCGGCAAGGCGCGAACGCACGCGGTCGTCGAGGCTCTCGAGGTCGGAGGGCGGACGATCCGCCGCAATCACGACCTGGCGGCCGGCGTCGATCAGCGCGTTCAGGGTGTGACAGAATTCGGCCTGGGTCGATTTGCCCTGCAGGAACTGGAGGTCGTCGATCACCAGCACGTCGATGCCGCGCAGCGCTTCCTTGAAGGCGAGAGCGGTCTGCGTCTTCAGCGCGGCGACGAAGCCGTACATGAATTTTTCCGCGGTGAGGTAGAGCACCTTGCGTTCGCTGCCGGAATTGCCGGCCCAGGTCACCGCCTGCAGCAGATGGGTTTTGCCGAGGCCGACGCCGGCATGGATATAGAGCGGGTTGAACATCACGCTGTCGCCGCGTCGTCCCTCCGCCACCTGGCGCGCTGCCGCATGGGCCAGCGTATTGGAGCGGCCGATGACAAAACTTCCGAAGGTCAGGCGCGGATCGAGCGGCGAGCCGCCGAGCGCGTCATGGCTGGCGGACACCGGCGCGATCGCGGTGGCGCGCAGTTCCGGCGCCGGCCGGCCGTCGGTCCGCTCGGGGCGGCGGGCATCGAGCGGGGCGGCGGCTTCCTTGGCCGGCGCCGCGCAGCGCATCGCGGTGCGCACGGTAAGGTCGATGCGGTGCACTTCCGGCATCTCGGCCTGCCAGCAGGTGAGAACGCGCTCGGCATAATGCGCCTGGATCCAGCTCTTGAGAAACCGCGTCGGCACCGAAAGCCGGACGCTTTCGTCCTGCACGCCTTCCAGGTCCATCCGCGCAAACCAGCTCGTATAGACGTCTTCCCCCACGCTCGAGCGCAGCCGACCCTTCACGCGTGACCAGCGATCCTGTTCGATATTTGTCATTTTCTGACGACTTTTCTGATGGAGTAAAGTTCCCGGCGATGCCGCCGTGCGCATGTTCCGCAGGTCGTGACCTCAAGCGAGACTTGGTCTCCAGCCATAGACCGGCCGTTCGGCGAGATGCCGTTGGCTACGTCGTCGGCTGGAAAAGAAGCGTTCGCGAGGTCAGCGCGTACTCAGCGGTCTGCCCGGAGTTCGCGCGGGAGGCCGCATGCAGGCGGCGACTAAGGCGTCCAATACGTCATCGGTTGAAACTGGCACCTGGTCGATTACCGAGATGATCCCGTAAAGCATACAGCCTCCCCCTCCCGCCACGATTGCTCGCGGCGAGGTGTCATTCCACGCATGTTTCAAATTCAGCCGGCAGTGCCTGAAGCTTGGAATCGTTCAGACCCCATGCCGATTCGTTCAGCCCGTTTTTTTAACCCGTTCGGGTGCTTCGCCTTGCGCTTCCCGGTTGGCCCATTTCGTATTTCTCTTGTTCGAAGCGAGCGGGACACGAATGCCCCACCTCGAGAAATTTCGACACAGACCCACATTCCCCATATCGCTATGAGGTTTACTCCGACAATCGCTTGGAAAGCGTCGCCAACGCGCACACCGCCGCCGATTTGCACGTCCGCCCCGTTTCTTAAACCGCGCTGGTCTGAAGAGCCGTGGGCGCCGCGAACGCCCTAAGAGATACATCATGCCCTATTTCCCGCAACGAAAATGATTCAGCGGGAGCACCGGCAAAAACCACTTCGCACTCGCGAAATCAGCCGTCATGTTTCGCAGCGAGCGCCAAGGTTTTGAATCTGCGCACAGATTCGAAACCCGGAAGCGCTGTGACATTTCTGACAATCGCTCAAAATAAATTCATAATTTGTTTACGAATGGGCGAGGTGGAAATCCATTTTCCAACAAGCGGTCGCCACTATGCCGATAAGTGACTACGCAAGCGCCATTTTTTTTGATCGTCGGAAGAGGGTAACCCTGAAACGTTTTGCGACGCGCTCGCTTGCTATTTGCAAAGTGTGGCCGAGCACTGACTCGCATCAATGCAGCTCGTGCGCTGGCGAAGTACATAAGCCCGGCTTCCTACATAGGCCCAGTAAAATTACGGGCGCGCCAGTTTGTCGCTTGGGGCCAACTGCAGTGCGGTGCAAATACAAAAAGAAAAAGCCCGGCGTGGCCGGGCTTTCCTGACGATTATTCTTTTCGATCAGTTTTATTTCGCGAGCTTGGCGATCTGATGTGCGAGCCGCGAAACCTTTCGGCTCGCATTGTTCTTGTGAATGATGTTGCGCTGCGCTGCCTGCATCAGTTCCGGTTCGGCGCGCGTCATCGCCTTCAGCGCCGCTTCGCGGTCGCCGCTCTTGATCGCTTCCTCGACGGTGCGAACCGCGCCGCGCATCTGGGTGCGGCGCGACTTGTTGATGATGGTGCGGCGGGCAATCTTGCGGGTCGCCTTCTTGGCGGAAGTCGTATTGGCCATGTTCTCAAATATCCTTCGGCGGTGACCGGTCGCTGAGTGGTCGGGCTTGAGCGCGCCGGCCGTTCAACCGCCTGATCGAAGCTGGTGTTTTCCGGATGCTCCCGAGATGCCATAGCAGGCCAAGCGAATATGCTGACATGACGGCGTCGTTCAAAGAACAGCGGCGGCGGGATTGCGCCCGCCGCCATTGCCGGTCTTATAGAGGGCGCGCTCTGCAGCGTCAACGCCTTCCGGGCCCCCGGGGGCCGGAAGGCCGGCCTGGAAAGGTCGGATAAGCTGCTGAAGTGGTTGAATTTCTCGAGGGGGCCCGTTAATCCCTGACCGCGTTCGGGGCGCGACAGACATAAGGTGACGCATGATCCGCGGTTTCTTCCGACTTGTGGGCCTCTTGCTGCTGGCCTGCGGATTCATCTTCATGGTCTATGACGGTGCCCGCTGGGTCGCCGATCAGACCCTGCAATTTACCCGGTTTGGCCAGTTCTGGAACGATATCCACCAGTCCAGCCAGCAGGCGTTCCGGGCCTGGCTCGAGGGCACCGCGCCCTGGCTCTGGAGCAGCGTCGTCCGGGTGATCCTGGACCAGCCGGTTTTTGCCGTGCTGGGCGTGCTGGGCATTCTGCTGATGCTGCTGTTCCGGCCACGCAAGCCGCTGATCGGCTATTCCCGGGACTGAACGGGCCGCTCCTCAGCCTGCGCTTGTGTTCAACGCGACCGGCGTAACAGGGCTGCGGTGGCGAGCGTAAAGACATATAGTAGAGCCACAGATGATGCGTTCGACTGGCGGATCCGGGATTGCCCGGAACCCGCCTTCGACATCGAAAGGTGATCCCGATGTTCTTCATGCGCAAAACCACCGCATTGCCTGATGCAGCCGAGGCACTGCCGGGCCGTTCGACACCGATCCCCACCGCCAAAACCCATTTTGTGAACGGCCGTCAGTTGCAGCCGCCTTATCCTGCGGGCCTGGAGCAGGCGGTGTTCGGGCTCGGCTGCTTCTGGGGCGCGGAGCGCAAGTTCTGGGAGCTCGGCGACGGCATCTACACGACAGCCGTGGGATACGCCGGCGGTCATACCCCGAACCCGACCTATGAGGAGGCCTGCTCGGGCCGCACCGGCCACACCGAGGCGGTGCTGGTGGTGTTCGATCCGAAGAAGATCTCCTATGGGCAGTTGCTGAAGACGTTCTGGGAAAGCCACAACCCGACGCAGGGCATGCGGCAGGGCAATGACGTCGGCACCCAGTATCGCTCCGCGATCTACACCTTCGGCGAGGCGCAGCGCAAAGCCGTCGACGCGTCGAAATCGGCCTACCAGAAAGCGCTGGCGGCGAAGGGCCTCGGCGCCATCACCACCGAGATCGCGCCGGCGGGCGAGTTCTATTTCGCCGAGGACTATCACCAGCAATATCTCGCCAAGAATCCGGCCGGCTATTGCGGGCTTGGCGGCACCGGCGTGTCCTGCCCGATCGGCGCCGGCGTCAGCGCGTGAATTTCTTCACCCTCCCCTGAAGGGGGAGGGTCGCTCGCGCCCGGCGATGCGTAGCATCGTCCGTAGCGAGCGGGGTGGGGTGAAAGTCTCTCATCCCCGCACTGTTCGATACGAGAGACCGTCACCCCACCCCGTCTCACATTTCGCTGCGCTCAATGTGAGCCGACCCTCCCCCTCCAGGGGAGGGTGAAGACACACCCCCGCGCCAACGGTTTGTTAACCATAACCGGTGCAAGACTTAGGCTGTCTCGCGATGAGGGATGGCTCCGGTGCGGGTTGCGCGCGCGTTTCGAATACCGATCACTGCCATCATGACCGCGCTCGCTCTGTCGGGCTGCATGCGTACGCCGGGTCCCGTCGCGATCGCCCAGCCGCAAGCCGATCTCGATTCGATGGCGTACGGCCAGCCTTACAATCCCCCTCCGGTCGTCGTCGCCGATTCGGGCGGCGGCGCCATCGCAGCGCTTCGCAGCAGCTTTGCCGGACCCGGCCGGGCCTATGGCCCGCCTCCCGTCGTCTACGCCGCCGCGCCGATGCCGGTGCCCGTAGCGTATGACACCGCCTATCATCTCGACGCCGGCGACAAATTGCGGGTCGTGGTCTACGGCCAGGAAGGTCTCACCAACACCTATGCCATCGATGCCGGCGGCTCCATCACCATGCCGCTGATCGGCTCGGTGCCGGCGCGCGGCAAGACGCCCGCGCGGCTCGCCGCCGACATCACCGCCAAACTGCGCAACGGCTTCATCCGCGAGCCGTCGGTGGCGGTGGAGGTCGAGGCTTACAGGCCGTTCTTCATCCTCGGCGAAGTCGCGGCCCCCGGCCAATATCCCTACGTGCCCAACATGTCGGTCGAAAGCGCGGTGGCGATTGCCGGCGGCTTCTCGCCGCGCGCCCGCCGCGACCGCGTCACGCTCACCCATACCGACGCATCGGGATCGATGCGATCAGTGGTGCCGCTCGGCACCGCCATCAGCCCCGGCGATACCGTGCTGGTCGGCGAACGCTGGTTCTAGTCGATAGCATTCCCTTCTCCCTGAACAAGTCAGACGCCGATGCTGCTACGATCATTCCGTGCGGCGGCATTGTCATGGCTGGCTGTGGTGAATCAGCGCGTTCGGCGTGATGCGCCCGACAGGAGACTTGCTTCGATCCAGCCGGGAGCATATGCCCGACAAACTCAATCCATCGAAATCTACCAAGGGGAAAAGATGAGCATCCGTTCGCCAATCAAGGTCGTGCGCACCGCAATTTCAGCTGCAACGATCGCAGGCATCGCCATGACGGCCGTATGTGTGTCGGCAGATCAGGCGGCGGCGCAGTCCTATCCGGAACGGCGAATAACCTTCGTCGTGCCCTATCCCGCAGGCGGAGCCACCGACGTATCGGCCCGCCTGTTGGCCAACAAACTGTCGGAAGCGTGGAAGCAAACCGTCGTCGTCGAAAACAAGTCGGGCGGCGGCGGTGTGGTCGGCAATGATTTCGTCGCCAAGGCGCAGCCCGATGGCTACACCGTGCTGGTCGCCATCACCCAGATCATCCAGGCGCCCAGCCTCATTTCAAAGCTGCCCTACGACGTCTTCAAGGATCTCGCGCCGGTGACCCAGGTCGGATTGTCGACGATCGTGCTGACGGTCCCCGACGCGCAGCCGATCAAGTCGGTCAAGGAACTGATCGACCACGCCAAGGCCAACCCCGGCAAGGTACCCTACGGCTCGTTCGGCAACGCGACGACGTCGCATCTCTACGGCGAATTGCTAAAGAAGAACGCGGGCATCGACATGACCCATGTTCCCTATCGTGGCGCGGCGCCGCTGGTGAATGATCTGCTCAACAACACCGTGACCGCAGCCTTCGTCGATCTGACCACGGCCAACCCTCAAATCCAGGGCGGCAAGATCAGGGCGCTGGCGGTCGGCGGCGAAAAGCGCAGGACCCAGTTGCCGAACGTGCCGACGATGGCTGAACTCGGCTTCCCCGGCTTCGAGGCCGAGGGCTGGATCGGCGTCTTCGTGCCCGCCGCTACGCCCAAGGACATCGTCGCGAAACTTTCCGCGGAACTGTCGCGCATCATCGCTTCTCCCGAGGGGGTCGCAGGGCTCGAGACGGTCAGTCTCATGCCGGTCGGCGGATCGGCGGAAACGTTCGAAGCCACGCTGCGCCGCGACTACGCTCGCTGGGCGGATGTTGTGAAAGCCACGGGCGTCAAGGGCGAGTGAAGCGGCGCGCCGGCGTTATCTAGACACCGTCATTCCGGGGCGGAGCGAAGCGACGAGCCCGGAATCCATAACCACGATCGTGAGTATGGATTCCCCGATGCGCAATTGCGCATCTGAGGCCTGCGCCTCAGGTCGGCAACTGCCGACCGAGGGCGCATCCCGGAATGACGTCGGGGTTTCGTTGGCGTCACTTCAAATGCTTCGCCAGGAAAGCCATGCTGCGCGGCCAGGCGATATCGGCGCTGGTCTTGTCGTAGCTGGCCCGCTCGTCGCAGTGAAAGCCGTGCTGCGCGCCGGGATAGACATGGATCTCGACCTCGGGCCGTTTTGTCCTGATGGTCTCGACATCGGCTAGCGGAATCCCCGCGTCCTTCTCGCCGAAATGCAGTTGCGTCGGCGCCTTCGGCTTGTCGTCGGCGAAGCGGACGATGGCGCCGCCGTAATAGCCGATCGCAGCCTTCAGGCCCGACAGTCTGGTCGCGGCGGCATAGGCGATGCTGCCGCCGAGGCAGAAGCCGATGATGCCGACCGGGCCGACATTTTTCACCGCATCGATCGCGGCCTGGGTGTCGCGCAGCATTGCTTCCCAGTCGGGACTGGCGATGAACTTGCGCGCTGTCGCCACCTCGTCCGGCGAATAGCCGCACTGGAAATCGGGTTCGGTGCGATCGAAGATCGCGGGCGCGATCGCGACATAGCCTTCGCCGGCGAGACGGTCGCAGACCGATCGGATGTGGTGATTGACGCCGAAGATTTCCTGGATCACCACCACCGCCGCCTTCGGCGCGCCTGATGGCTCGGCGCGGTAGCCGCCGAGTTGAAAATTGTCCGAAGCCGTCAGTTTTATCTGTTGTCCCACGGGTCATCCCTTGGTTGCGAGTGGATCTTTTCGAGAAAGGAAACGGCGCGCCCGCCGCTATTGCCACATCCAGTTATGGCCCCAATCGCCTTTCCAGCCCGCCAGGCGGCCGCCGCGGAATTGCAGATAGAGCCGGTGGCGGTGCGGAAACAATCCGCTGCCGCCGATGTCGCGGAACGCCAGGAAGATTTCGTTGCCCGGGCGGCCCTTGATGTAATTGAGCGGCACGCCGAGAGCGCGCGCGGCATCCGCGGCCTCCATGCCGAAGGCCAGCGGCACATTGTTCGACAAGGTCGCGACAAACGGCGGCGGGTAGGGACCGCCTGATGGCGGCAGGCCTTGCGCATGGACGGGAGCGGGCGTTCCACTCAGCGCCGCAAACAAGGCTGCTGCGAAAAATACCTTCATGACGCCGCCTTCTGCGTTGCTTTGGCGTCGAGGCTGTCGAGGAAGGGCAGCACCGCGTCGATGAAGGCCTGCGGTTGGTCGATGTTGACGGCGTGGCCGGCGCCGGGGATCACCACCTTCGCCGCTCCCGGAATCTTTGCTGCCATATAGTCGGAGGCGGCGAGGAAAGGCGCGTCATCGGCGCCGACCACGACCAGGCTGGGCACCTTGATATCCGGCAGCGATTCGATCACGCGGGCATCGCGCTGGGTCAGCATGCCCCGCGCGGCGCGCGCCAGTCCTGAGGCATCGCGGTGGCTCACATCGGAGCGTTCGCGGCTGGCCGACTTCAGCACAGCGAGGCCTTCGCGCTCAAAACGGTCGCCGGTCTCGCGCGCGCGCTTGTTCCAGGCCTCGCGGGCCTCGTCCTTTTTGAATCCCGGTCCGGTATCGATGATCAGCAGCGCGCGCACCCGCTCCGGATGCGCGCGGTAAAATGCCAGCGACATGTAGCCGCCGAGCGAAAGCCCGCCGACGATGGCGCTTTCAGCGCCGACCTTGTCGAGCAGCGCGGCCATGTCGGCCACCGTTGCCGCCTCGCTGTAGGCGGCGGCATCGTCGGGATAGTCCGAGCGGCCGTGGCCGCGCATGTCCCACAACACCAGTTGGTGATGCCTCGACAGCGCCTCGATCTGGCCCTGCCACATCTCGCCGGTCGATGAATAGCCGTGGGTCAGCAGCAGCGGCGGACCGGAGCCGTGGACCTCGTAGTAGATGTCGACCCCGTCACGGTTGAGCTTTGGCATCGCGATGTCCTGAATGTATCTCGTGACCTTAGTCTAATCATAAACGGGTGTTGCTGCCCATCCTTCGAGACGGCCACTTCGTGGCCTCCTCAGGATGAGGATAACTTGTTGAAACACAACAACCTCATGCTGAGGAGCGAGCATGCGCGAGCGTCTCGAAGCATGGGCAGCAAGCGCCCTGCCGATCTCATATGGTCAGTACTAGCGCGATCCGTTCGCCGAGGGGAAATGCCCAATTCTGCAATCGCCCGCGATCCCTCCGCCTGGCGTGGGCATCGAACCCTTCGGCGAGTTTGTGGCGAGGCGTTGCCGCAACGCACAAAGGTTGCATCGGAAAAATTTTCCCTTCGACCAATTCCAAACTGGATTGCCTCCAGATTGGATCGCGATCATTCTGCTCGCCAAGGTCGGCATCGGCCCGGTGGGTGTCAGACCATGAGCCAACGATATGAATGGCCGCCGTAAGCGGCGTCATGCACCGGCGGGGAAGAGACCATGCCTAATCTCAACATCAACGGACGGAATATGTCCGTCGAGGCGCCGGCGGATACGCCGCTGCTCTGGGCCATCCGCGAACAACTGCAGATGACCGGCACGAAATTCGGCTGCGGCGCCGGCCTGTGCGGCGCCTGCACCGTGCACGTCAACGGCGAGGCGGTGCGATCCTGCCAGACGTTGCTCAGCGACGTCGCCGGCAAGAAGATCACCACCATCGAGGGCCTCAGCGCCAAGGGCGACCATCCGCTGCAGAAGGCATGGATCGCCGAGCAGGTTCCGCAATGCGGCTACTGCCAGTCCGGCCAGATCATGCAGGCGGCCTCGCTGCTCGCGAAAAATCCCAACCCGAGCAAGGACGAAGTGGTGGCGCACATGGACGGCAATCTCTGCCGCTGCATGACCTATTCGCGCATCCAGAAGGCGATCATGCGCGCGGCCTCTGAAATGCGCACCGCCTCCAACGCCGGAACCGAGCGGAGGGCAACATGAATACGCACGTGAAGGTCACCTCGACCGCATCCGCCGATCTCAGCCGGCGCTCCTTCCTGGTCGGATCGGCCGCCGCCGGTCTCGCGCTCGGCTATTCGGCCGTGCCCGGAATGCTCGGCGGCGATCAGGCGCTCGCCGCACCCGCCAGTTTCGATCCAAGCGTCTGGTATTCGATCGCGCCGGACGGGCTGGTCACGGTCACCTGCGGCAAGGCCGACATGGGCCAGCACATTGCCTCCACCATGGCGCAAATGGTGGCCGAAGAACTCGGCTCGTCCTGGAAGGACATGCGGGTCCAGCTCGCGTCCAACGATCCGAAGTTCAACGATCCCGTGCTCGGCGCCCAGATCACCGGCGGCAGCTGGAGCACGATGATGAACTTCGAGGCGATGAGCCGCGCGGGAGCCGCGGGGCGCATGGCGTTGACCGACGCGGCAGCCAAGGCGATGGGCGTGCCCGCGGGTGAGCTGATTGTCAGGGATTCCGTGATCTCGCATCCGAAGTCGAAGAAGTCGATGACGTTCGCCGAGATCGTCAAGAGCGGCAAGATCACCAGGACCTTTACGCCGGACGAACTCAAGGCGATCAAGCTGAAGACGCCGGATCAATACACCCTGATCGGGGTTTCGGTGCCGCAGCTCGATATCCCCTCGAAGACCAACGGCACGGCCAAATTCGGTATCGACGTCATGCTGCCGGGCATGGCCTATGGCAAGATCATCACGCCGCCGGTGCGCTACGGCGCCACGGTCAAGTCGGTCGATGATTCCGCGGCGAAGAAGGTGCCGGGCTTCATCAAGGCCGTCACCCTCGACGACAAGACCGGATCGACCACCGGCTGGGTGGTGGCGGTGGCCAATACCTACGCCAATGCCGCGAAGGCCGCCGCCGCGCTGAAGATCAGCTATGACGGCGGGCCGAACGCCAAACTGTCGAGCCAGTCGCTGCTCGACGAGGCCAAGCGGCTGCAGGCCCTCGACGATTCCGGGCAGTTCTTCGTCAAGGACGGCGATACCGCCGCGGCCTTCGGGACGGCGGCGAAGGTGCTGGAGGCGGAGTACACCACCAGCATCAACATCCATGCGCCGCTGGAGCCGATGAACGCCACGGCCGAGTTCAAGGGCGACATCCTGCACATCTATTCCGGCAACCAGTTCGCGACGCGCTCCGGCGCCATCGCGGCGGGTGCGGCCGGGATCGATCCCAAATTCGTCGTGATGCACCAGATGTGGCTGGGCGGCGGCTTCGGCCGGCGTCTCGACGCCGACATGATGGTGCCGGCGGTGCAGGCGGCGAAAGCCGTCGGCAAGCCGGTCAAGGTGATCTACTCACGCGAAAACGACATGACCATGGATTATTCGCGCCCGCTCACCTTCCAGAAGGTCAAGGCGGGTCTCGACGCCGATGGCAAGTTGATCGCGCTCAACCACGACGTGGTCTCGGCGTGGCCGACCAAGCGCTGGGGCATCCCCGACTTCCTGTCGCCCTCGGTCGACAAGAAGGGTCCGCTCGATGCCTTCACCGTGAACGGCGCGGACTTCTTCTATTCCGTGCCCAATCACAACGTCCGCGCCATCCTCAACGAGATGGCGCATAACGCCACCCCGTCGGGCCAGTTGCGCTCGGTCGCGCCGGGCTGGACCTTCTGGGCGGTCGAAAGCATGATCGACGAACTGGCGCACGCCGCCGGCAAGGATCCGGCGCAGTACCGGATCGCGCTGCTGGACGGCAAGGGCAAGAACGACGGTGGCGCGCAACGCCTGCGCAACACCCTGCTCGCCGCGATGGGCATGGCCGGCTATGGCGCCACCAAACTGCCGAAGGGCGAGGGCATGGGCGTGGCCTGCGTCTCGTCGCAGGAACGGGCGACCGCGAGCTGGACCGCCTGCGTGGCCCATGTCGCGGTTTCGCCGTCGGGCGAGGTCAAGGTCAAGAAGCTGACCGTGGCCACCGATGTCGGCACCCAGGTGCACCCCGACAACATCCGCGCCCAGGTCGAGGGCGCGGCGCTGTGGGGGCTGTCGCTCGCGATGTACGAGAAGGCGACGCTGAAGGACGGCGGCATCGAGCAGACCAACTTCGATACCTACAAACCGTTGCGGATGTCACAGGTGCCGGAAATCGCCATCAACGTCATCGCCAACGGCGACAAGGCCACCGGCGTCGGCGAGCCGGCGGTGACCGTGGTCGCGCCCGCACTCGGCAACGCGATCTTCAACGCCTGCGGCGCCCGGGTCCGCGCGCTGCCGATTACCGCGGAAGCGGTGAAGGCGAACATGAAGGCGTGAGGCGAGGGCGTCATCGATGATAACGATCCGCCGGAGTTTTTCTCCGGCGGATTTTTTCTTGGCTCGCAATGACGATGGTGGGAGGCGATCGTAGGGCGGGTTCTCTTTAACCCGCCGCTCGGTTACGACATGGCGGTTTAAAGAGAACCCGCCCTACGCGAGCTATGGAACACCGCGAAGACTCGCCGGTTGTTGCCGGCAGCATCCTGTGACACCATCCAGGCACCGTTCTCGGTTACGTCTGGATGCCCATGCCAACCCGGAAATTTCCTTGGGAAGATCTGTCGGATGAGGAGTTGCTCAAGCAACGCCTCAGTAGTCTGAAGGTTAAGATCGAAGGCACCTGGCTCGAGGATTGTCTCGGCACGCTGAATGAAGAGCTGCAGGCGAAGGGCATCCGGCTGCGGCCACATGCATGGATATCGAGCGAATGGTTCAGTCCGGCGGATGTGCCCGGCATCGCGATTCCCTTCTATCTCGCCCATCCCCGCCTGATGAAGCTCGAGAAGAAAATGATGCTCGACGTCGAGGGCGGCACCTGGTCCGAGTGCATGGCCATTCTCCGGCACGAGGCGGGTCATGCCGTGCAGCACGCCTGGCAGCCGCAACGCCGCCGGCGCTGGCAGCAATTGTTCGGCTTGTCTTCAAAACGCTACCCGCGCCACTACCGGCCCAATCCGGCCAGCCGGCGTTTCGTCCAGCATCTTCGGCTCTGGTACGCGCAGAGCCATCCGGACGAGGATTTTGCCGAAACCTTCGCGGTGTGGCTGCGCCCGCGCTCGAACTGGCGGACGCGCTATGCCGGCTGGCCGGCGCTGCAGAAGCTGGAATATGTCGACGAGTTGATGGCCGAGATCGGAAGCGCGCGGCCGCCAGGCCTGTCGCGGGAGCGCGTCGATCCGCTGCATCAGCTCAGCCAGACGCTGGGCGAGCATTACCGGAAAAAGCAGGCGTTCTACGCCTTCACGCCGCCGAAAACCTACGACCGCGATCTCTCCCGTCTGTTCTCGGCCGATCCACGGCATCAGCGGGCGCCGGCGGCCTCGGCCTTTATCCGGCGGCACCGCTCCCAGATCAGGCAGCTGGTCGCGCGGTGGACCGGCGAGAACCAGCTCACGCTCGATGCCGTTCTCGACGACATGATCCAGCGCTGCCGCGAACTCGATCTGCGTGCCGCCGGCTCGGAACGCAAGCTCGCGACCAACTTCACCATTCTGTTGACCGCCAAGACCACGCAAATGATGTTCGGCCCGTCGCGGCGCAAATGGATCGCGCTATGAGACGCCTGCGCATTCTGGTGTTGATGCATCCGGACTGCGTGCCGCCGGACTCGACCGACGGATACACCGCGCAGGAGATCAATGGGTGGAAAACCGAATTCGACGTCGTGAGCACCTTGCGTGCGGCCGGCCATGACGTTCGCCCGCTCGGCGTGCAGGAGGAGATCAAGCCGGTGCGCGACCAGATCGAGAGTTTCAAGCCGCATGTGGTGTTCACGTTGCTGGAGGAATTCCACTATCAGTCCATGTATGACCAGCACATCGCGAGCTATCTCGAACTGATGAAGGTCCCGTATACCGGGTGCAACCCGCGCGGCCTGATCCTGGCGCGCGGCAAGGATCTGTCCAAGACGTTGGTGCACCATCGCCGGGTCGCGGTGCCGGCCTTTGCCGTGTTTCCGATGCGCCGCAAGGTCAAACGGCCCGCGCGCCTTGCGCTGCCGCTGATCGTCAAGAGCCTGAGCGAGGACGGATCCTTTGGCATCTCGCAAGCGTCCATCGTCGATACGGACGAGAAGCTCGCCGAGCGCGTCGCGTTCGTTCACGAGCGGCTCGGTACTGCCGCGATCGCCGA